>CAZQXK010000074.1:0-19570 GCA_964597345.1 uncultured Thermodesulfobacteriota bacterium
ACGACACTGGTGGGCATCACGTTCGCCGTGGGTTGGACGCCTTGCGTGGGGCCCATATTGGGCTCCGTTTTAATGATTGCGGGAACTCAACAGAATCCGGGTCAGGGAATCGTGCTGCTGTGCGCTTATTCCCTGGGGATGGCGCTGCCGTTTTTTGGAGCTTCGCTGGCCGTGGGCCATTTCCTGCCCTTGCTGAACCGTCTCAAACACTGGCTGCCGATCTTCAACGTTTTCGCCGGGATTTTGCTGATCTTCGTGGGAATTCTCATCTTTACCGACCGGTTGGCTCAAATCAACGATTACCTGATCAGAATGACTCCCACGTGGTTTTCGGACAAACTGTGACGGGGCTCCGCTTCTCCGGCCGGCGTAAGTGGGCGTCCGCAGGCACGGGAGTTTGCTCACCGGCGGCCTTCGAGTTCCGCCCGCGTGAGCACTTGGAAAAAGGCTTTGCTCCCGCATGGAAAGGACGGGATTTGCAGCAGCTTAGAGAAAGACGCGAAGCCCGGCGTTCCGTTCACTTCCTGCGCTCGAGAAAATCCTGCAGGCTTCCTTTCTCGTAGTTGTCCTCCCCCACATACTCCAACAGGTACAGGAACATCTTGGGGGCGACATAACCGGGCACGGCATAGAGCCTATCGCCGTCCGGGGTCAGGAACCAGGTGAGGGGAAGGCTCGATACACGGTAATTGACGGCCAGTCCTTTTTGCTTATCCGTGTCCACTTCTATGGGAACAAAATACTTCTTGATATAGGCCGTTACATGGGGATCCGAGAAGGTGGTGCGATCCATTTGCTTGCAGTAGGTACACCACTGGGCGGAGAATTTGACCAGGATTTTCTTGTTTTCTTTCTTGCCCTGGGCCATTCCCGTCTTATACTCCCGCCATGTGATCTCCGCTTCGGCGCTACGAAGGCCGGTTGCGCACAGAAAGAGCAAGATAACCAAGAATATCCAAATGTTGCGGAAAATTGGGGTCATGTTCCGGATCCTTTGGCTTCCGAATAAAGGGTTCGATGGATGCATGAAGATAGAGAAATATCGGGCGGGTTACAAGTCCTACCCGTTTTAGGAGTTCGGATGATCTCGGATATTCACTCGACGGTCGATCACGTCAGGAAATCCGTCCAGGATGCGGGCATGCCCTCCGTGAGTCGAGTGGCCCGCCGGGAGAGAGATCCGTTTCATGTATTGGTTTCGTGTCTGCTCAGCCTGAGAACGCAGGACAAGACCACGTACAAGGCCAGCAGGGATCTCCTGCAACGAGCGGGCACGCCGACGGAAATGCTCGCCCTGACGGAAGATGAAATTCGAACCATTATTTATCCGGTGGGGTTTTACAGACGGAAGGCGTTTGTGGTCCGCCGCGTCAGTCAGGAGCTTCTGGACCGTTTCCGGGGCGGCGTTCCTCAGAACCTGGAAGATCTCCTCTCCTTGACGGGAGTGGGCCGGAAGACCGCAAATCTGGTGCTTACATTGGGTTACGGGTTGCCCGGCATCTGCGTGGATACGCACGTTCACCGGATTATGAACCGCTGGGGTTACGTGAGCACCAAGAATCCGGATGCCACGGAAATGATGCTCAGGAGGCGGCTGCCCGCTCAGTATTGGTTGGAAATCAACGAACTTCTCGTCAAGTTCGGTCAGACGATATGCAAGCCTCTTTCGCCATGGTGCAGCCGATGCCCTCTTCTCTCGGACTGTCCCAGGACCGGAGTTTCGAAGTTTCGCTGATCCACGAATCACGGCGTCAAGGGAATATCCGGCGCAGGGTCACAGCAGGGCTCCCTGCCGGAACTTCATGATTTCCACTTGAGTTTGAATCGCCGTTTGGTTGATAATCTGGGCCAACTCATCCGATTCCGGATAACTTCCGAGCAGCTCGTGCAGTCTGCCGACCTGGCGTTCCAGTTCCCCCATGAGGGTGTCCATGGATTTGAATGATTTCGCCGGGTCCAGTAAGTCCTCTCGGTACTGATCCAGCAGGTCCAGAACGTGCTCCAGGCGGCCCAGTGTTTCGGAACGAGACCGATCGGGCGTCGTCGCCGAATGGACGGATGAAAGGGGAAGGAAGACCTGTGCATTCAACGGGGGAACCGATGCTCCAACGGAGTCCGGCTTCTTGGACTGGGTGACGCCCTGGGATGTTTCTTCGGTGAGGGCTTGTGCAAAGCTTTCTTCCGTCCTTTCCCGGGGCTGTTCCTTGGCAAGTTTCCCCTGGCTGGATACTCGGTGAAGGTCCTGATCGATTTTCACTGGGTTACTCCCACGGATCGATTCCTCCACCAGGAGGAATGCGGTTAACCGGTTCTGCCCGCAATACTATTTAGCAACGGGTGGATAAGGGGTCTTTTTTCGGGATGGAACCCTGCGACGCCTTCTTCTACAATACCCAATCGACCGGCAGACGTCAAACTTGACCGATATAAACCCTTTTTTCCCCGCTACTCGGTATTCTGAGGAATGGATTCCCGGAAGAGGTCTCTAATGAGCGAAGAAAGAATTCAAGAGGCGCGCAGGATCGTCCATCGGTTAGCCAACGATCTCTCCGGGGTGAAAGGCCTCGTGGATTTGTACACGTCGGGCTTTCGCTCTGAGCTGGACATGGACAAGGTGAGCAGAGGGTTGGCGCGGATGGAGCGGACGCTCACGGAACTCAGAATGTGTTTGCATCCGGAGCGGTGACCGGCTTCAGCCTTCAAAGTTGACTTCGACGACAAACGATCCGTGAAGGGTCTCAAAGGGTATGGCGATGCAAGGTCCCGCATTGATGTGTTTCACCACGTGTCCCATTCCGGAGATTACGGTGGGCAACGCCGCCTTGAGGTTGATGCCCATTTCGGATAGTTTGTTCCGGGCGTCGCCGGAGATCATGTTGGTCAGTTCGCCCACGGCGTCCCGAATTTCGTCGGTCATTCCGTGAACTTCCTCGCCGAACATACTGCCGACAATCTGCTCGATACAGCTTAGAGTGAACGTAATGGATAAGGATCCGCTGATTTGACCCGTTATTCCGATAATGCCCGTGATATCCCCCGTGGCTTTCTTATCGTTCTTCAGAAAGGGTTTTCCAGGTTTCGCTTCCACGGATGCCATGGTATGCAATACATGAATGGCGGCATTCAGGAACGGGTTGATCATTTCTGCTTTCATGTTCAGATACCCCATCATAACAGTCCGCTTCTCAGGTCAAAGAAAGTAATCGCTGACCGATCTTGTCGAGTGGAACCACTTCGTCCACCGCCCCGATCTTTACGGCTTCCTTGGGCATGCCGTAAACGACGCAGCTTTGTTCGTCCTGGGCAATGGTGGAAGCTCCCGCCTGCTTCATTTCCAGAAGCCCCTGGGCGCCGTCCGCGCCCATTCCCGTCAGCAAAATACCCACCGCATTGCGGCCGGCGTATTTGGCCGTAGACCGGAACAAGACATCCACTGCGGGGCGCTGGTGATGCACCCTGGGACCGTCTTTTACTTCCACATAATACCGTGCGCCACTACGTCTGAGCAACATATGAAAATTCCCCGGAGCAATCAAGGCCAAACCGGGAAGAACGGAGTCTCCGTCCCGGGCTTCGCGCACCTGAATGTGGCAGATGGAGTTCAGCCGTTCCGCGAAGGCTGTGGTGAAGTTGGGAGGCATGTGTTGCACAATCACGATACCCGGCGCCGTGGGGGGCAGGAGGGTGAGGACCTGTTTGATGGCTTCGGTGCCGCCGGTGGAAGCACCGATGGCCACCACCTTGAGGGTGGTCTCGCTCATGGCTCTGTTGTAAGAAAGGGGCTTCGATGGAATATCCGCCTGTGCCGGCGGCGAAGAAGGGGGCTTGATCCTGGCGCGAGACGCCGCCCTGACTTTTTCGGCCAGCAGTTCGCTCATGTCGGCGACGGAGAAGGAAGAGCCCGGCTTGGAAAGCACTTCCACGGCCCCTGCGGCCAACGCCTCCAAAGCGGTTTGGCTGCCGGCCGGGGTCAATGAACTGAGGATCACCACCGGCAGGGGAAAGTACTTCATGAGCTTTTTCAGGAAGGTCAATCCATCCATTCGGGGCATTTCGATGTCCAGAGTCACGACGTGAGGTCTCAACTTCACGATCTTGTCTCTTGCCACGTAAGGATCCGGGGCGGTTCCCACCACTTCGATGTCGGGCTCTTTGGACAACTGGTCGGAAATGATTTTCCGCACAACTGCTGAATCGTCCACAACAAGAACTTTAATCATTACCTGTCGCCTTCAAGGTCAAAGTCACTTT
Source organism: uncultured Thermodesulfobacteriota bacterium (assembly GCA_964597345.1). Taxonomy (GTDB): domain Bacteria; phylum Desulfobacterota; class Desulfarculia; order JACQYL01; family JACQYL01; genus CAZQXK01. The sequence goes on from CAZQXK010000074.1 coordinate 4,252, forward strand.
CGGTAAATGCTCGGGGCCACATAGTTGAATGGATGTGCGATTCCGGTCAGGCTTTCGGAATGGCCTACGAAAAAGTGTCCTCCCGGTGAAAGCAGATGGTGAAATCTCCGGACGAGATCTTCCCGAGAGCGTTGATCGAAATAGATCATCACGTTGCGGCAAAAGATCACCTGGAACGGTCCCTTCAGCGGAAAAGGCTCCATGAGATTGAGCCGGGCGAAATGAACCACTCTTCTGAGGGATTCGTTCGCTCTGTACGCCTGCCCCATGGATGCGGACTCTTTCGAGAAGTATTTGCCGGCGAGATGGGAGGGAATCGTGTTGATGCGCTCCTCCGAATATACTCCAGTCATGGCCTGATGCAATACTCTGGTTGATATATCCGTGGCAAGTATTTTAAAGTCCTTGACAGATGAAGACAAATTCTCCAGGAATACCATGGCGAGCGTGTACGGTTCTTCACCGGTGGAACAACCCGCACTCCATGCGCGCAATCGGGGATTGGCCAAGCTTCTGCGATTGAGTTCAGGAATGAGCGTGTCCTTGAGATAGTCGAAGTGTCTGGACTCCCTGAAGAAACTGGTCAGATTGGTTGAGATGGCGTTGATGAGTTCGACGACCTCGTTTCCTGTCGTGTCCGTCGTTACATGATGGATGTACTTTCTATAGGTGGTGAAGCCCTTAAGCCGCATCTGCTTGCTTAACCGGGCTTTCACCATTTCTCTCTTGCCTTCGTGTAGATAGATCCCGCAATGGGAGTACACGAACGATGCAAGTTCCTTGAATTCTTTGTCCGAAATATCCATAGCCGTAATACTCTGCCCACGCGAATTGAGGCCCCGGAAACAGGGGGAGGGAAGTTCTGTCAGGCCGGTGCAAAACGCGATCTGCGGCGTTGGGCTTCATCTTTTCCGCCTGTGCGTGTCACGCAGACAGGCGTCATTGCGGCGTAATGAATGTACGCCTCATTCCTCAGGATTTGACCGCCTTGGATCCCATCGTTTTGCATCGGCCTGCCCGCAATACGGTGTATCAACGGGCTGCTATAGGCTGTCGTCTCAGGATTCATGAAGCCGAAAAGATCTGGAAGAGCCCGCTGATGTCCAGGATAAGACCGACCCGCCCGTCTCCGAGAATGGTTCCACCGCTGAATCCCGGAACGTGACGAAGACGATGTCCGAGACTCTTGATCACCACCTCCTGCTTTCCTACCAAGTCGTCTACCATGAGACCAGCTTCCTTTCCTTCATGTTCCACCACGATCAGAATGGTCTCCTCAGGCCTGATCCTTTCTGTGGGGATTCCGAATATCTTGTGCAGGCGGATGAGTGGGAGAATCTTTCCGCGCATATTCACCGCTTCTCCTCGACCGGACACGGTGACGAACTGCTCTCTGGCGGCCTGCAGGGACTCTCGGACGGACTGAGCCGGAATGATGTACCGTTCCACGCCCACAAGAGCCACGATGCCGTCAATGATCGCCAGGGTCAGAGGGAGCTTGATGGTGAACGTGGAACCTTTTCCGGGCCGGGATTTGATCTCCACCGAACCCCGGATTTTTTCGACGAACTTCTTTACCACGTCCATCCCCACACCCCGCCCGGAAATGTCTGTAATGGCTTCCGCGGTGGAAAAACCCGGCAGGAAGATGAAGTTGTATATCTCATGGTCCGTGTAATCCGTCTTGGGAGCGACCAATCCCCGGTCCAGAGCTTTCTTCAGGATTCTATCCCGGTTCAGTCCTCGACCATCATCGGTGATGTCGATGAACAGGCTGCCCCCTTGATGGTAGGCTCTTAACTGGAGTTGTCCCACGGGAGGCTTCCCTGCCGCAATCCGTTCCTCGGAAGTTTCCAGACCATGGTCCATGGCATTGCGAACCATGTGAACCAATGGATCGTAGATCTCATCCACCATATTGCGGTCGATCTCCGTGTCTTCGCCGAACATCTGAAGCTCAACCTGTTTCCCCGATTTCCGCGATAGATCACGAACCAGTCGAACCATTTTCTGAAACGTTTGCCGGATGAGGACCATACGCATGCTCATGGCGGTCTTCTGAAGTTCAGAGGTTATTCTGTGAAGTTGAGAGAAGTCCTTGACGAATTTCTGGTCCTTGGTTTGTTGAATCAGGGAATGTTCGGCCACGAGGGTTTGGGCGATCACGAGTTCTCCGACCATATCCACCATCTGATCCAGCTTCTCGGTAGAGACACGTATGGTGGTTTCGATGGTCCGTTGTTTTCGCAGGGCGTCTTCCACGTCTCTTGGGGACACTCTTCCCGATTCTGTCAGGATTTCGCCCAGTTTGCTTTCCGGTCTTTCATTTTGGAGAGCCAATGCCTCGTCTACGTCCTCCTGGGTGGTGCGCTTCATATCCACCAGGATTTCTCCCAGAAGGGAAGGTTCATCCTGGGCGACGCTCGGGCCCCCGAGGGTTGTATCGGAGGCCAAGAGGCTTTGGATGGAAGCGACGGCCTCTTCTATGGCGTAGTCCGGTTCGTACAGAAGTCCCTGATCCATGAGGGCGCGCACCTGTTCCAGCAAATTGCGCAGAAAGTCAAAGGATTCCAGGACGAAGTCCGCGATACGGCGGTCGAAAGAAATTCGGTCATTACGAACCTCGTCCAAAAGATTCTCCAGCTCGTGTGTGTACCGGTTCATGCGCTGGAGGTTCAGAAAGCCCGAGACGCCCTTGGCCGTGTGAAAACATCGAAATATGGCATTGATGATCTCTTTGTTGCCGGGATCTTCCTCCAATTCCACCACCAGCGGTTCGACGTTTTCCAGATTGCCCAACGTCTCGGCGATGAATTCGTAGCAGGTTTCCGCGTCGATGATGACATTCTTGGGTTCCTCGGGTGAGCCGGGTGAATCGGACGGCCGGTCCGAATCCGTCTGCAAAGTCAGGGACGGTTCCGAAACGGTTTCTCCGGGTTCTCCATACCGGTTGTCTCCAAAATCTACGTCGACGGCCAATGGGTCAAGTTTCTCCATGAATCCGGATACCAGATCCGGCGCAGGCGATTCCCCGGACTTAATTGCGCGGAGCGCGTTTTGAAGCAACGTGACTCCGTGGGGCACGGCGGGCATGTGGCGGGAGAGATCGGTGTCCTGCCGGAGGATGATGGCCTCCAGTAGAGCCGTGAGACAGCAGCACAGTTCCCCTATGACGGCGCTCGATGTATCGTGTTTTCGGATGCGATCGAGGAGATTCAGAAGATCTCCCATGGCGCCCACGTCGTTAGGTTCCAGCATGATTGATTTCAGCGCCAGTTCGTCCACCCATGAAGAAATCGATTCGAGGTGTTCCGATGTCATTGATGTCTCTTCCTTGATGTACCGGGTCTATTGGGCCGGGACAGGTTTCGGGTGATTCAACCCTGCTGGTTACCAGGCTGGTGAAAAACGCGATCCGCTGCATTCCGCTTCATCCTTCGTCAGTGCAACGTACTGTACGTACGCCTCATTTTTCAGGATTCGCGCGCCTTGCAGCTCATCGACTTTCGCCGGCCTGCCCGCAATGCGGTTTATCAACGGGCTGTTACGCCCGGATAAAGAAGAAACGACGGTTCCGCCGCACCGTTGCGAAGCAAACACTGAACGCAGTTATGGGCGATCCCCGTTCCGCTGTATGTCTCTCTCCTCGAAGTTGAACGGCAAGGAAAGAACTCTTGTCTTCCTATCGGAAGAAATTCCTGATACTAAAGATACATTCCCACCGAGTGGCCGGGAGAACCACCTGCGGACGGGATACGCTGCGGGAGGGACCGTGCCTGACGGCCTGCTAACGCTTCGTATCCTGTTTCCTTACTGTATGGATAGACTCGAGGAGTACTAGAGTGTCGGAGCCGCAATTAGAGTGGATTCAGTCGTGTCTGGATTCGAGAGATCCCAATGTGATTCGTTCCGGGATCTTGTTGGTATCCTATTACAAGCTTACCGAGGCCGGTACCAAAATCGCGCCCTTATTGTTTCACAAAGCCTGGCAGGTAGGGAAGGCCGCCGCGGAAACGTTGGGGGAATTGGAATTCAAGCCCGCGGAGCCGCATCTTGTTCGAATCGTGTCTCGTGGAGACGAAGCCAATCTGCGAAGGAATATCCTGGCGTGTGCTTCGATGAAAGACGATGCGGAAGATGGGGACAAGAAAGGCGGTGCGCGAGGCGGTCAGGACGATGTGGCGTGGCAGGTCAAGAAAGCGGCGGCGCTGGCTTTGAATCGAATCAATCCCCATATCGTTGAAGATGTGCTCCTGGCATCCCTCGATACGGACAACAGGCAAATGCTCATCGCGGGCATGGGTGGACTCGCTCAATTGGGCAGTACCCGGTCAGCTACGCGGTTCTTGCCTTTTCTCGCCCACACGGATCGGGAAATCCGGAAGACGGCCGTAGTATGCCTGGGTGTTCTGACGTGTGATGATGCTGCAAAGGGCATTATGGATCTGATGGAGGAGTCCGATCCGGCTCTCCGAAGAGAGGCGATCATCGCTTTGAACCACATCAAGGATATCCGAGCGGTTCCTCTGTTTATCCGCGCCCTTAAAGACGCCAACAGCGACGTTCGGACGGTGGCGGCGGTAGCCTTGGGGAACACGCTGCATCCGGCGCCGGAAATCGTGGTCGCACTCAGGGGAGCCCTTGAGGATCCCGCGGCGCAAGTCAAGGGTGCGGCCTGCTCGGCACTGGCGAATCTGAAGGTGGCGGAAGCCGTCGACTGGATGACTCCCCTGTTGTCCCAAGGCGGTGAGGAGACTCAGCGAAAAATCGCTTGGGCCATCCAGGAGCTGGTTCTTCGGGCCAAACAGAAGAGATACGAGTTCCCGCAGTGAAAACGCCTTGACTATGCGAGTGTGATCACTGCTCGAGTTCCGGAGCGGGCTAAAGTTGCAAGGAGTTCAGGTCGATGTAATAACGCAGGGACCGGGCGTCGTTGCGTTCGAACCGGATTGGGCCATGCCGTCAAAAGCGTTTCGGATCCTGTGCTGAGGGTGTGAGGAATCGATGAACCTTTCGGGTGGAGAAGAGGTGCGGTTCCCAATGCTTCCGAGGTGTCGCTCGGGTTGAAGGAAACCTTTGGTCGGTGGACAGGGGATGGGTTTTCATGATTCGGGGGATAGATCTGCAAAACCTGGTATCCCAGTCTCCCAACGTGGAGAAGGTGAATCACGCCGCTCAGGAAGGCCCCGATCAGAATGCCCACCGCTTTTCCCTCCAGCAGCAGCAAGAGCGTCAGTTGGCTCAATCCAGGGTCAAGAATCCGACACAATCCCCTGTGCTCCGGGAAAGAGATGAGAGAGAGCGGCGGGAAAGACAGAGCGGTGAACGGCGCGAGATCCCCGAAGATGCGGGGGAATCCGACTCGACGGAGAAGCCCGTCAACCGATCGCGATTAATCGACATCCGGGTCTAGTGCTCATGGATGCTTCTCCCACAGCGATTTTCTTCATCGTACAGGTTGTGGTGGATCTGTTGCTGATCACGCTGGTGGTGTACTGGTTTTATTACCGTGCGCCCAGGCGGGAAAAAACGCTGTCCACACTCTTCGAACACCTCGAAACACTGGTAACATCCTCCGATGCGGCTGTACGCCGCTTTGAAGACTCCCTGAAGCGGGACCAGGCCGATATCAAGAAGCTCATCCGGCAGCAGGAGCAGCATGAAGAGCGCATGCGCAATCTTATCCGTGACGCGGAAACGCTTCTGGAACGCATCGAAAGAGAACGGCTTCTGCTGATCCAATCCGGATCCCGTCCGGGTTCCGGGACCTATGAAGAGGTTCTGACGCTTTTGGAAAAAGGGATGTCGGTGGCGGATATATCGGAGCAAACGGGAGTTCCGATGAATGAAATTCAGCTTCTGCTCGACGTGCGCAGGTGAGTTCCATGGATGAGGTGAGCCGCGCGGCGTCTCCCCCCCACAAGGGTGCGGGGGATCGGGCTTCCGCCCGGGCGCCCGCGGGGATTCTGCTAGCCGCGAACCTCCGCATCGAGGGACGTCTCTTGGAGGTTCATGGTTCCGGGAGGATCGTGGCGGAAATCCTGGGGGAACGCCGGAGCGCCGTCGTTCGAAATGATGTTCCATCGGCGCGCGGTGATGCGTCCTTGCGGTTGGATGCGGGACAAGCCGCGGTATTTCGGGTTCTGGCGGTCAAGCCTCAGCTGGTCTTAGCCGTGCTGGAACCAATGCTCTCCGACTCGAAATCCGGCGATGTCCCCGTTTCCGGAGACTCTGCAGCGCGGGGAGGTCCACCGGCTCAAGCTTCTGTCCCGGATACCGAGGGCACTGCGTCGCCCGGCCGGTGGATCCGGGGCAAACTCGTTGCTCTTCAGGAAACGCCTGAACCATCCTCTTCGTCTTCCCCCGGAGGACACCGCGGATTGCTTCAATGGAACGGTCGGCTGGTTTCCGTTTGGACGGATGGAGTTGTGGATGTGGGCGTTCTAAGACCGTTTCGCGTCCTGCGCACCATTCCGGGCATCCTTCTGAGTGGGGAAAAGATCGGATCGGAAGGATGGGACTCCCGTGCTCCCGGGGAACGCATGGAGCTGCCCAAAGGGAGCTTGGTGTTTGCCCGAGTGCTGGAGGTTCGGGCCATGCCCCCCGGAGGCGCCGCAGATTCGGAGATGCGGCGGGCATGGCTGGAGATCGGGGGATTGAGGGTTGAAGCGCAGGTCAAAGAGGGCGTGGAGCCGGGTCAAACGGGCCTGTTCCGGGTAGAGCGGGCGGGAGCGGCGCCGGTGCTTGCTCTCGTTTCCGAAGAGACGGACGGCGTCCATAGGCATGGATCGGAGCACAGGCTCTCGTGGAATCTGTCTCCCCCAGTCTCCGGGAGCCTTTTTCGAGGTGTTCTGGAGGCGCTGCACGGCTTGGAGGCAACCCTGAAGGAAGGTTCTCCTTTGCGGCAACGGGTCGAGGAAATGATCGGCCGCCTGCCGGACCTGATTCACAAGGAGACGGACGTGGGGCGGCCGGACTTTCTCCGCCGCTTCATTCAACATTCCGGAATCCCTTCGGAGACCCTGTTTCGCTCCGTTGCGGAGTGGGGACAGGAACCTCGATCTTCTCCGCCTCACGGCTTGGTTTCCGCGTTGCTCCTGCTGGAAACCGAATTGGAGCATGAGGTGCGACCGGATGGGAAGAGTTCAGGTGCGGCGCCGCAAACCCCGATGCTGTCCGCGTCCTTGGAGGCGATTCAAAATGTCCTCCGGCATTTGCTTCTCCAGTGGACGACCAATGCCTTCCGGTTTCCCCAGGAGCATCAGTTGGTGTACGATCTTCCGTTTGCGTGGGCCGGCGGAACAGAAGGAGGGCGCCTGTTGCTTCGATTCGAGTACGAGGATCGGAGCGAAGATCGGGATGGAAAAGGTGCTTTGTCGGATGTGCTGGTTGTCTTCCTGCTGGATCTGGAACGCATGGGGCCTGTGAGGGTGGATGCGCGGCTGAAACAACTGGAACGGATCGCGGTTACCGTTATGGTCGAGCGTCCTGATGTGGAGTCTTACGTTCGGGATCGGCTTCCATTGCTGCAGGCGGGTCTGGAGCGATGCGGTCTTCGGATTGAACGTCTGATGTGTATCCGGGTGCGGAGGGAAGGCATGTCAAGAGATCCCGTTTTCCAGAACGATTTGATTCAAGAAGACGGCCGTATTCATGTGGTGGCCTGATGAGGTGAGCAGTGGCCGAAGAGTCCCATGACAAACATACAGCCAAGGAGGCGGTGGCTCTTAAGTACGAACCCGCGAAGGACCATTCGCCCAGGGTGCGGGCCAAGGGCCGAGGGCTGCTGGCCGAGAGAATTATCGAAATCGCCCGGGCTCATGGAATTCCTATCAAGGAGGAACCCGACCTGGTCCGGGTTCTGTCCAAACTGGATATCGACCAGGAGATTCCGCCGCCGCTCTATCGGGCGGTTGCGGAGATTTTTGCCTTTGTCTACAGCCTTAACCGCGACTTTCCCAAGACTTCCCAATCCATCCGTTAAGTCCTTTTCATCTGAATCGCCGTTTCCAATAGGGCGCTGCTGGTGCGAATGGCGAGGGAGTTGGCGTTGAACGCCTGTTGGGTGACGATCAAACGAACGAGTTCGTCCGCCAGCTGCACGTTGGATTGCTCGAGACTGGCCTGCATGATGGAGCCGCGGGCCCCCTGTTTAGGGATTCCCGCTACGGGAGCACCCGATTCCGGTGTGGCCAGAAACAGGGTTTCCCCCAATTTCTGGAGGCCGTAGGTGCTCGGAAACTGAATCAGGGCGATCTGTCCGGTCATGGTGGCATCGGGCTTGTTGTTGCCGTAGTCCGCAAAGATGATGCCGTTGGAGTCCACCGTGAAGCCCACCAGTTCCCCCGTCGCGTATCCGTCCTGAAAAACGCCGCCGCTGAATATGGGCAGGGTCGTGGAAATAATCTCGTTGGGAAGAAACCGTTCCGGGTCGTCCGGGTCGACCAGTTCCCACGTTATGACAAAGGGTTCGCCGTTCAACGTAAGTTCGAACTGAATATCCTGCACCAAGCCGGGCGAGCCCACTCCGGTCAATGCGCCGTTCTCGAAGAAGAAGTCCACGGCGATTTCCCCGGATGCAAGGGGGGGGTCCACCGGAGGATCGGAGGCCGGGGGAACGTTCAGATTCGACAGAATGCCGGCGGAAGGACTCAGTACACAGCGCCATGGATCATCGCCGGTTCCTAAGCCCGGGAGTATGGAGAATTCGATTCCGAGTTCCGCCACTTTGCCGGCCCCGTCCTCATAAACCTCCAGCGTGTGAAAAGGCGCTTCCCCCGTTTCGAAGTTGAGTCGGACGGCATCCAGATAAAAGCTGGTGGTGCGCTTGCTCGGATCTATGGAAGGAATATTAAGGTCACTCAGTTCCGTAAGGAACGAATTGGAGTCGGGATCGAAGACGAAACCCTGTAATCGCATTCCATCGGGGGTTGCGAAGAACCCGAAAGTATCCAGGATAAGATTGCCGTTTCGAGTGAAATACGAGTTACCCTGAGCGTCGTTGACCTGGAAGAAACCATTCCCCGATATGGCTAAATCGGTGAGCGAGTCCGAGGACAACAGGGGACCCTGGAGGTAAACGGTCTGATAATGGAGGACCTGGCTGCCTTGGCCTTGGGGAGTGGAGGCCGTATCTTCCTTGGTCTTCTGCGATCCTTTGAGCAGTTCACCGAAGTAGGCGGTGTCGTATTTGAATCCGTTGGTGGACGAATTGGCGATGTTGTTACCGATTACCGCCATGCTCTTTGTGTATGTGTCCAATCCGTTGAACGCCGTCCATAACGAAGAAATCATGGTAATTCCTCTTTCGTTTCCAGCTTGACATCAGAGTGGATCCCGCCGGTCACCGCTCCATTCCGATTTCCGGCGGGAGGCCGTCTTCGCTTCATCGAGCCGATCTACGGTTCTCGGGTATCCTCTATAGAGGCAACAAGCGTGCCGGGATCTTGACGCACCCGTAACTCCCTTATATTAAATGTATTATTTGATGTGTAAGCCTGTACGGAAAGAAGCGGCCATCCCTCCTTAGCATGGTCGGCTGGTTCAGGGGTACGGTCCAAGAGCGGTCTTTCCTGGAAATCGGGCAAGGAATTATTAAGGATAACAACGAGCTGTCAAAGATGGTGCGGAGATGTCCCGCCGGAGAGGTCGTTGGGACATGAATAGGCAAATTGTTCTGGATGGGCAGTAACTGCCCCATGAGAACCGCGAGGCATGTTTTCGATGGAAAGCAGGGGAAGGGAACCCCGCCCGTTGCTCCGCTTGATGAGCGGGATGGCGTTCGTGACGTGGCACAATACTTGCTCCGAGTCGGTATGACACGCAGAAGGGGTTTGCCGTATGGATCGCGCCATGAGTGCTCTGACAGCGGGTTTGCTGTCGGAGGTCAAAAAACTGGATATCACATCGAATAACCTGGCCAATGTGAACACTCCGGGTTTCAAGCGGGATGAGGTGTTCAGTGATTGGATGAGCGTGTTTCTAATGAATGCGCGGAGCCATCCCGATCCGGCGGCCCGGGATGCTCTCAAGCTCGCCGGACTGCTGGAAAACCGGGAACAGGATGGCACGCTGGTTCAGGCGCGCCCCATCCTGGAAGCCGGACCTCTGCAACATACGGGGGATCCATTGGACGTGGCTATTGAAGGTCCGGGGTTCTTTGTGCTGGACCGCAATGGAGTGCCCGCATACACCCGGCTGGGTCGTTTCTCTCTGGATGCCCAGGGCAACCTGGTATCCAGGGAGGGATACGCCGTTTTGGGGGTGGACGGTCCTCTGGTGATTGCCCCGGCGTCCCCCAACGAACCGATCCAGGTGCGAATCGAGGAAGACGGGACCGTATTTAATGGGGCGCAGCGCATTGGGCAGTTCAAGATCGTGCAGTTCTCGCCGGAAGCACAGCTGGGTAAACTGGAGGGAACCTCGTTCGTTGCAGGGGAAGAGGGCGAAATCCTTTTCCCTGCGGAAGCGGTCGGACTTCGTCAGGGGTACGTCGAACTGAGCAACGTGGATGTCGTCAAGGAAATGACGGAGATGATCTCGGCGACGCGGACCTTCGAGGCGTATCAAAAATCCCTGCAGATTCTGGACGATCTCAAGGGCAGGCTGATTCAAAGTCTGAGCCGATGATTCGAATCGCATCTCCACGGAGGACTTTACATGATACGGACCCTTTATTCCGCGGCTACGGGAATGCAGGCTCAGCAATTGAACATGGATGTAATTTCCAACAATCTGTCGAATGTGAATACAACGGGGTTCAAGAAGAGTCGTCCTGATTTCCAGGATCTGATTTATCAGAACCTCCAGCTGGCGGGTATGCCCAGTTCGGCTACCACGCAGGTTCCCGCCGGCCTGGAAGTGGGGCTCGGAGTCCGGCCCGCGGCGTTGCAAAAGCTCTTCTTGCAGGGAGACTTGGTGAAAACGGACAATTCCCTGGACTTGGCCATCGAGGGCCAGGGGTTCTTTCAGATTCAGCATCCCAACGGTGAAACCCTGTACAGCCGTTCGGGAGCGTTCAAGTTGGATTCGGACGGTCGCATCGTAAACTCCGACGGCTGGCTGTTGCTACCCGAGATCACCATTCCCCAGGATGCCGAGCAGATCAGCGTGGCTCCCGACGGCACCGTAAGCGTGCGGCAGGCGGGCAATACGGCGGCGACCCAGGTGGGTGAGGTTCAATTGGTTTTGTTCCCGAATCCCAACGGCCTGGAATCCACGGGGAGAAACAATTTCCGTCCCACGGACGCTTCCGGTGACCCGGTGGAAGGAACGCCGGGGGAGGATGGCAATGGGCAGATTCAACAGGGTTACCTGGAGCTGTCCAATGTGTCCGTCGTGGACGAGATGGTGGCCATGATCGTGGCCCAGCGCGCATATGAAGCGAACAGCAAAGCGATTCAGGCGGGGGATCAACTTCTCCAGCTCGCCAATAACCTGCGGCGGTAATCGATGAGGGGATGGGTGAACCGGTGATTTCCAGGGGACCCACACATCGGATGGCGCACGTTCTGTGGATCTTGGCCGTGACATGGGGTTTGTGCGGCGGTGCATGGGGCTCTTCGAAGGATCCGGATGCCGTTCTCATCAGCCTCAGGCCTGAAGCGACGGTGCGGGAACACATGGTTCGATTGTCCGACGTGGCCCGAGTGGACGGAGCGCCAGAACACCTGGGCGCGGTACTGGAATCTCTGATGGTGGGAGTTGCGCCTGCTTTGTGTCTGGAAACGATACTTCATGCCGACGGTATTCGGGATCGAATCCGTCAGGTTGTGGCGGATTCTCGAATTCTGATGCAAGGCGCCTCAACGGTCCGGGTGAGCCGTGGGTGTGTCCGAATTCCGGACGGGGAGTTGGCGGAGGCGGGGACTCGTTTCATTCGTGATCAAATGGCATGGCCGCAGGAACAGGTGGAGATTTCCGACATCCGAACCACGGGTGTGGATCTGCCGGAAGGCCCTGTTTCCTTTCAAGTGACGGCTTCCCCGGGTGAGGTGTTCCTCGGGATGGTTTCTCTGGAGATCGGATTGGTGAGTGGGGGTGAAACCCTGCGGCGGGTGCGTTGGCGCGGAAGAGTCTCCGTGTTCGAACCGGTGGTCCGCGCGGCCCGCGGCATCGGTTTGAACCAGGTTATCGGTCCCGAAGACGTGGTGCTGGAAGCAGTGGATCGGGCTGAGCTGAGGCGACCGCCCGTGTCGGCCTTGGAGGAGGCGGTGGGAAACCGGGCCACGCGCCGCATCGCTTCGGGGTCCATTCTTACACCCTCGGATCTCGGTCCTCCGTTGCTGGTAAGAAGAGGGGAGCCGGTGATTCTGGTGGCCCGATCGGGTGCTCTTTCTGTTTCGGCCAGAGGTGTGGCGCAGGAAGGGGGAACGGAAGGGCAATGGGTCCGGATCCGGAATTCGTCTTCCCAAAAGGACGTGTCCGGGAAGGTGGTGGCTTTGGACACGGTGGAGGTGGAATTCTGATGACTCGATGGGCCTGTGTGCTGCTTTGCGGGCTATGCGTGTTCTGGTTGGCCATCACGCCGGCGTGTTCCCCGAAGGTCCGGATGCCGGATCGGGACAGCTATTTCGGGCAGATTCCCGATCCCGTGGAGTTTGTTCCCCAAAAGACCTATCCTGGATCCCTCTGGCGGGAACGGAACTCGGAAAGCCTCCTGTTCATGGATCACAAGGCGAGTCAAGTCAATGATATCGTCACGGTGTTGATTGTGGAGTCCTCATCGGGAATCGGCGTTTCGGATTCCAAGTTCGAGAAGGAAACCGACGTGGATCTGTCCGTAGGCAGTCTGTTCGGTCTTCCCCAGTCGCTCGGTATGTCCAATTTCTTAGGACTCGGCGAGCCGTTCCAACCTTCGGTCGGGGCCAAGAGCAAGAACGACTTCGAGAGCAAGGGAAAAACGAACCGAACAGGTTCCCTGCAGGCGACCATCACTTGCCGGGTGATCCGGGTGTTTCCCAATGCAAACCTGGAAATTCGAGGTTCCAGGGAAGTCTCGGTGAACCGGGAGAAACAGATCCTGGTTCTGAGCGGGGTTATTCGCCAAGAGGACATCGACGCTTTAAATCGGATCCGATCGGATCGCGTTGCAGACGCCCGTATTGAGTACTACGGAGAAGGCATCATGGTGGACAAGGAGAGTCCCGGATGGTTGGCCCGGATCCTGGATTGGGTATGGCCCTTTTAAGAACGAGGGAATGGAAATGAAACGTCGGTGGCGTACAGTGCGACTCGATGGGGTTGGGATGGCGGGATTCGCGGTGATGTTCTGTCTTCTGGCGCTGGGCTCGGGATGCGGCGGAGGCGGGGCTACGGCGCAGGTGGGCGACGACGGCCTGAATACGCTTCAACTTACGGTGATTCCGGACCGCTTGAATATTTCCGGCGGCGGGAATTGCGCGGTGAAGGTGGTATTGTGGGATGAAAACGGTCAACCCCTCGAGGGAGTGGTCAACGTGACTACCACATTGGGAAAGCTGAGCGCCACGAGCCTTGCCACCGAGGCCAATGCGGATGGGGCTACCGCGAGTGCGGTGACCACCCTCTCACCCGCAGATCAGGTTACGGTGGGCAACGCCGTGGTTACGGCCACTTTCGGAACCATCCAGGTATGGGTCAGTGTGGAATTCTACCGGACTTTGGGCAGTTGACGGGGACCGATGATGAGATGTTTTCGCTGGATCGCGGTAGGTCTCGTCGTATTCCTGGGAAGCATGATTCCGGGTTGCGGCGGGGGAGGTGACGGCGGTTCCATATCCGTCACCGTGAAAGGATTGAAGATCAATCCCTCCCAGGCTTCTCTCTATTATGGGGACGAACTTATTTTGACCGCATCCGGCGGTGTCCTGCCTTACAGTTGGTCTTCGACGAACCTGACGGTGGGCGCCATCGATGCGAGTCGGACTTCCGCCAACGGCGTAACCGCCGTATTCGTAGCCAATACGAAGCGTCCTGAAATCGACGGAGACAATGTTACCGCGCAGGTTCAGGTGATGGATGCGGAAGGACGGGTGGCCCAGTCCAGCATAACCCTGGTGGAATTCCTGATTCTGGTCAGCCCCAGTGAGGCTTCCGTGGCCTTGGATGTTCCAGGCACGCCCAGTATTCGTTTCTTTGTGAAGGGGGGAGAATCACCCTATTTCTGGTTTGCGGACAAACCGTACCTGGGAAATTTGGTTCCCAACGGAGACGGCAGTATTCTCACAGTGCTTCCCCAGTTGGCGGGGACTCTGACTCTGACCGTGACCGACAACCGGAACAGGGAAGGCGCGGCGGTATTACATATCGTGGACCGGGTTCCCTCCATCATGCCCGCCATGGTTACGGCTTCTACGGACAGTACGGTGGAGTTCCGCGTGTCGGGAGGAACTCCTCCCTATACGGTCTATGTGTCGGATCCCAACATTGCAGGGATCCTGGAATATGACGGAGTCTCCGATCTTCTGTCCGTATCCGTCTTTAATGTGGGTCAGGCCGATGTGATCCTGGAGGACAGCGCCGGGGAAAAGACGTTGGCTCATCTGGTGGTTACGGATCTTCAGGATGAAATCGGCGTGAGTCCCTCGGGCGCCGTGTTGGAGCCGGGCGGTTTCGCATCCTTCACGGTGAAATACGGTCTGAGTCCTTTCTTCTGGACCAATGAGAACACGGAATTGGGAGATCTGATCGTTAGCGGTTCGGAAAACGCCACGGCCATTTTTTACGCGGGCGGACAGGGCGGGATTGCTACGCTGGTGGTGGAGGACAGTCGCCAGGTGCAGGCCGTGGTGCGGGTGACCATAGCCCAGTCGCTGAAAATACTTCCCGGAAAGGTCACGGCCCCGCAAGGAACGACAGGCCTGATGTTTGCCGTCCAAGGCGGTATTCCACCCTACTCTGCGTTCCTGAAAGACTATAGCTTCGGGAGCGTTACTCAGCCTCTGTTCAACACGGGTTCAGGCCAGCACGAATTCACCGTGAATGTCGGCGCCGGCTTGGAGCCCAAGCTCTGGGTTCAGGTGGTCGAGATATACGACGTGGGCGGCCTCAAGGCTGCGGTGGACGTGGAAATCACACCGTCCGGAGGTTAGGGGACGGAATAGACCGCAACCCAATCACCTGGGCGGCGCCGGCTGTCCAAGACCTGAACGGCGTATGAGGGAAGCAATGAAGTGCGGCATGTCTGCGACCGGTTTTTTGTGTGTGTTTGCAATGCTTCTGGTGGTGTGCGGATGTGGGGGCGGGGGATCCGACGGCGACGGAGGCGGCGTGAATCCCACGGGTCCTACGACGGGATACCTGGTGATCCACTCCCCCAATGGGACCTCCATGTTTTACG
>CAZQXK010000075.1:0-19559 GCA_964597345.1 uncultured Thermodesulfobacteriota bacterium
AACGATGCCCCGGGCCTTTTGTGGAAGCCCCGCGACCTCGGCGCCCCTTGTTTTGCGGAAGGGTTCGGGTGTCCTTCCTCTGGGAGGCCGCCCTAAAACATCCTTCGAACAGGTAGCAGCCGGTGATAAACACCGTTTCGAGCAGGCTGTTCAAAAACGATGAGATGCAAGGTGCGCGCATCCCTCGTCATTGCGGCGTACATAGAGTACGCCGCAATGACGAGGGATGCGGCGTCACGCCGTTGGCGTGACAGCAGATCGCGTTTTTCAACAGCCTGGTAGGGGAAAGCCGCCGCGAAATAGGGCTGCAAGCAGGAATTCCGAAACGTGAGCACAAGAAGTATCCGGGAACGGATCCGGTACATCCGCCCATCCCTTCCCGGTGGATCGAAAATTCGTCGGAGCGGGGACTCGAAATCAACGCAGCGGTCGGTAGAGGGTCCCGCCTTCCTCTACCGGGAGAACGGAGTTCAAAAGCGACCCTTCCGTATTATTCCACTCCAAGGTCTTTCAGCTTCTTCTCGATAAAATACTTGTCCAGGAAACCGATGTGGCGATAGGCTTCATTTCCTTTCTCATCGAAAAACACCAGAGTGGGAATGGAACGGATCCGATGCTTCTGAGTGAGATCTCGATGCTTTCGGACATCCACAAAATGGATTTCCGCCTTGCCGTCGTACTGCTTTTTCAACTGCTCGATGATGGGAGCCAGCATAATGCAGGGCATACAGTTTTTGGCCCCGAAGTCCAGTAAAGTCACTTTGCCTTTCGTGGGCACTGCCGAGAAATCATCTTTACTGGCCTCCGCATGCAGCGTGAACATTCCGCTCAGCGCCGCCACAACCAGCCCCAATACAAGCCATTTCTTGATCATACCATCCTCTCTCTCCGGGGATTCTTCCCGCATCGGCAGATGCATCTGCACCGTTCGGACAAAGTCCGGCGGAAACGGTTTAGCGGGAAATAGATGCCCAAAAGCCCGAAGCCGCCTCCGCCGGGGACATCCCTTCTATCATCGGATATTGAACCGTCGAAAGCAAGAACACCCCTCTGGTGGCGCGCCTCGTAACATCACGCGGCCACAGGTGCGCTTTGGAACCGTTCCTTACCAGGCTGTTGAAAAACGCGATCTGCTGTGTTGCGCTTCATCCTTCGTCATTGCGGCGTACGGTTGGTACGCCTCATTCCTCAGGCTTCGCGCGCCTTGCATCTCACGCTTTTGAACAGCCTGTCCGAAAGGCTGTTTTTCATCACTGTTACCATGTGGGCCCCGGATACGGATGCCGGATCTCACTCTCCCGGCGCGTGGACTCCCCCGAGAACCTCCCGGATATCCCGTCGACACGACCCCGTCCCCAACCGTTCAGCGGGGACGGAACCAGTGACCGGATCGCAGGCAGATTTTCACCAGCATGAGCATGACGGGCACTTCGATCAGCACCCCTACTACGGTGGCCAGCGCCGCGCCGGAGGAAAGACCAAAAAGCATGGTGGCCGTGGCGATGGCCACTTCGAAATGATTGGACGCACCGATCATGGCCGAGGGCGCCGCATCCTCGTAAGACAGACGCATCCAACGGGCCAGTCCATACGCCAGCCAGAAAATGAAATTGGTTTGAATGAACAGCGGTATGGCGATCCACAGTATGGTCAACGGATTCCCTACGATGACCTCTCCTTTGAAAGAGAACAGAAGCACCAGGGTAATCAGGAGGGCCGTGATCGTTATGGGCGTCAGCACATGAAGGAACTTCTCCCGAAACCAGGTCTCCCCTTTAGAACGGATCACCCACTTCCGGGTGAGATATCCCGCCGCCAGGGGCAGGGCCACGTAAATGCCGATGGACAGCAACAATGCCTGCCACGGTACGGGCAGCCGCCCGACACCCAACAGGAATCCGCCCAAGGGACCGTAAAGAAAGAGCATGGTCAGGGAATTGATGGCCACCATCACCAAGGTGTGGCCGTCGTTGCCCCGCGCGAGAAAGCCCCAAACCAGGACCATGGCCGTACACGGAGCGATGCCCAGAAGAATGCAACCCGCGAGGTAACTCCGCCATAACGGTACTTCGAGCATTTTGACACCTTCGACCAATACCACGGTACCTTCGCCGTGGCTGCTCCCCACGGGCAAATCCAACCCCAAAGGCATCTTCACGTAATCTACCGCTTCGGAGCCTATGAATCCCAGGAACAATGTACCGAGAAAGAAAACCGAAATGGCATACATGGTAAACGGCTTCACGAGCCAGTTGACGAAAAGCGTCAATCCCACCGGCTTCACGCTTTTGCCCGCCTTAATGACCTCGCCGAAGTCGATTTTCACCATGATGGGATACATCATGAAAAACAGGCACACGGCAATGGGAATGGACACCACGGGAGCTTCCCCTACATAAATGGCCAATCCATCCAGAAAATGGGCCACGCCGGGCGCCGTCTTCCCTAAAAGAATACCGGCCAGTATGCACAGGATGACCCAAACGTAGAGGTACCTTTCAAAACTACTGAGTCCTTTGCCTTTGGATTCCGCACCGGGTCCCCGCTCGACCATGAGACTTCGTCCTTCCGCCCTTATGTTTTTTTCGAAAGCGCCGGGCAACACGGAACCTTCAGCGCAAAACCACGCTTCATGGAGCCGGACTCGGCGTCATGCAAGTACCAGGCGTACTTTCGGAAACGCGTCGCGCACCACGGGCGCCGGGAATCAATCCTCGAACACGAAAGGCGCCAGGTATTCGTTCAGGCTCCGCCGTCCATCGTCCTCCAGGGCCGGACATTCGTCGGCGGTCTTGACGCCTTCGGTGACCAGTACGGCAAACACCATACAGGTGGGTTGGCCGCATTGGCCGCAGTTGCTTTTGGGAAGACGTTTCAGGACCTCCAGAACCTTGGGCTTGGTTCTGCCCTCATAGCTCGGCGGGATCCGGTCCCGCTTCTCCCAGGCTTCATTGATTTCACGTTGCATCCACCGGAGGATCCGCTCGGCCTCCGCTTCGTCCTCCAGGGCGTTGACGGCGATGCGGCGACCGTGCACCGTCACGAGTTTTCCGTGGACTCGAAACGTGACGGCAGGGGGATCGCGAAAGTACTCGAATCCACCCAGAACGGTATTCAAGTAAGGCAGGGCTTCCGACACGTCCTGGTCCAAATGCGCGATACAATGCACGGATTGAAATCCCGGGTTACACTTGGGACGGAATATCTCTTTTTGATACCCCTTAAGCAGCATGGACTTGCCTCCTCCCGCCCGACAGATGCTTCCGAGGTGTGCACTCCACTCCGACTCGCACCGGGGGACGCGGACACTACCGTTGATAAACAGTATTACGGGCAGGCCGGTCAAAACGATGAGATGCGAGGCGGGTGCATCCTGCGGAATGAGGCATACAGTACGCCGCAATAACGAAGGATGAAGCCCGACGCAGCAGATCGCATTCTTCAACGGCCTGCTAAGTATCGGATCGGCTTCCTGGATCCCCGGGGTTCTTGGGCAGACTCCGTAGCAGCGTTTGCAATGTGTCCCCATAATCGGGCAACGGCGCCTCGCGGCCTTCCTCCAGAGATTCGGGCAATTGCTCCACGAAGGATCGAATGGCGTCCCGTACGCGCCGGTAATGCACCATGGCTTCTTCTTCGCCGGACGCCCCCGCGGCGAGTCTCGGAGGATCCTCGAATCTCCGGTGAACCATCCGGGTCTTTCCGGGGAACACCGGACAGGTTTGCTGCGCGTGATCACATAACGTCACCACGTAATCGAATTCGAGGCCTTTCAGGAATGACACATGTTTGGACTCCTGCCGGGAAATATCCACCCCGGCTTCCGCCATGGCCCGCACGGCGCGAGGATCCACCGCCTTGGTTTCCACTCCGGCGGAATAGGGTTCGATGTGATCCCCCTTGAGGATTCGCGTCCAACCCTCGGCCATCTGGCTCCGGCAGGAATTCCCGGTACATAGAAACAGAATCCTGAGCTTTCGACGCTCGGCCATAAAGCGGGTCTCCTTGTGTCACACAGGACCGCGGCTTCTCAGTGCGGGGACAGGGTGCGATATCAAGAAAAGTCGGAAGGCCCCCGCCTCCGCGTCAGGTACAGCAGCAAGAAGGCTCCTGCCCGCCTCCTGTAGAAGATGCTCCCGTAGTTTTTTTCACCGCATCCTTCACCCGGTCGATCTCCTCCTGTTTCAGATGGAAGTCCTTGTTCTTTTCGATTCCCAGATCCGTAAGGACCACGTATCGCTTCAAGGGGAGGTCCAGGTGTTCCAGAATGGCTTTTCCGCACCCCAAAGAACAGCCGTCGATGACCACCAGGTCGGGCACATCCCGGGCGGATTGCACGAAGCCGCTCAGGTGTCCGGCGATTCCCGCCAGACAGAACATCTTGCCCCATCCTTCCTGGGTCAGTTCCACGGCGGCCTGATTGGACAATTGGCCCACGTTGGAGCCTCCGGAACAGGCCAGGAGCATCACCGGGGATCCCGTGGCGCAACATACGTCACTCATACGAGCTTCCTCCTCGTTCAGAAAACCCGGGCTGCAAAGGCAACCCGACACGGAATGCACACTAACACAACCGACTCTACGAACTGTACCAAAAGTTTTGTTACAATAACAACCGGCCCGGCAGCGACCTGAAAACCGTTCCTGCGGATATTCCTCAGGAAATCGCGCCTCCCGAAGTCTCCAGAAACCACTTCTTCATCTGCTCTTCCGAAGGCGTCCGCCCCACGGATATCACCTTGTCATTGATGACCAACGCCGGGGTCCCCGCCACGCCGTACCGTGCGATTTCCCGGATTTCTTTCACGTGCTCCACGCACGCCGCCATCCCCAACCCTTCCAGAACTCTCAGAACCGCCTGCTCCAATTGGTGGCACCGAACGCATCCGGCGCCCAGGATCTTCACCTCCATGGTTTTCGGTCCGGGTTCCTCGAAGGGTTGTCCCAGGAAACGACGAAATTCCCGCACAAACGCCTTGCCGTATTCCGAACGCGCCCGGTCCGGGATGTAGTTTTTCTGGGACAAGTATTCCAACAAGGCGGAAGCCGCCTCGGAATCGGATGCGTCACTATGGGTGGATGCCAAGGCCTGAATCACCTCGTCCAATCCTAAGACCGCCACCACGCCGTCTCCGACCCGGATGCGCTTCATGCTGAGGTTCTCCTCGGCCATAATCCTCTCCTGGCAGGCTGTTGAAAAACGCGACCTGCCGGCACGCCTTAGGCGTGAATTCAATCCTTCGTCATTGCGGCGTACTGTGTAGGTACGCTTCCTCGGGATTCGCGCGCCTGGCATCTCATCGTATTTTGCACCAGGCGGCGCGAAATACGGTTTACCAACGGGCTGCTACAGGGACCCGTAGATCCAGCCCGCCAACGTGGAAAGGACCACGATAATGCCGCAAAAGGCGGCCGTTTTCCGAACCCCCATCACGCCGCCGATGACGAGCATGTTGGGCAGCGAAAGGGCCGGTCCCGCCAAAAGCAACGCCAGAGCAGGTCCTTTACCCATCCCGGCGCCCAAGAGACCCTGAAGGATGGGCACCTCGGTGAGGGTGGCGAAATACATGAAGGCGCCGGAGACGGCCGCAAAGGCATTGGCCCATAGGGAATTGCCGCCCACCAGGACCTGCACGTAGGCTTCCGGAATCAGGGCCGGATGACCCGGCCGTCCCAGAAGGAATCCCGCCGCCAACACCCCGGCCGCCAAGAGGGGGAAAATCTGTTTCATGAATCCCCAGGACGAATCCACCCACGCCGTCCGCTCCTCCTTTCGAAACCATTTTAGAAGCAGGACGGCCATGAGTACAAGAAGCAGGACGGTCACAGGCCATTTCACCGAAAAGATCATGGGCCAGAAGCCCGTGCTTCCAGGCGCGGGCCGGGCGAACGCGGCGAACACCAGGATCAGCACGAGGTTCCCCAGGAACACGGCGTTTTGGAGCAGAGTTCTTCCCTCACCCTCTTCGTCCGGGAGATGGAATTCACCCGCAGCCCGGGAAGCGTCCTCGCGGCGAAACAGGAAGGCCATGGTCAGTCCCGTAACCACGGCAAACACCACGGCTCCTATGGCCCGGGCCAGGCCTAGTTCCCATCCCAGCACGCGTGCGGTAAGGATTATGGCCAGGACATTGATGGCGGGGCCGGAATACAGAAACGCCGTGGCCGGGCCGATTCCCGCTCCTCGGGTAAAGATACCCGCAAACAGCGGAAGCACCGTGCAGGAACAGACGGCGAGGATGGCGCCGGAAACGGAGGCTACGGAATAGGACAGGCATTTGTTGGCCTGGGCCCCGAAATATTTCAGCACGGAGGCCTGGGAAATGAACACGGCGATGGCCCCCGCGATAAAGAACGCGGGCACGAGGCAGGTCAAGACATGTTCCCGGGCGTATTCCTGGAGCATGAGGAAGGCTTCCAGCCCGGACTGCCGGATAACGGGATGGGTCCAGGGGACATAATAGGCGGCCAGGAAGAGAAGAAGGATCCACAGGAGTTTGGTGCGTTCTTTCATGGAAAGTTATCCTATATGCGCATATTAGCATGTTATGGTCACAAAAAAACCGCCGGAGACCGGCGCCTATTCCGCCACCCGAATCGCCCGGCCGTGTTTCTGGATCACTTCCAGGGCGCACGTGAAAAAATCCAGGACACAAGGGGTTTCCAGGTGATAAAAAATCTTGTTTCCTTCCCTCCGATCGCTTACGATGCCGGCGTTCTTAAGCAACGACAGGTGCTTGGAAATGGTGGATTGTTCGGCTTCCAAGAGGGCGCTCAAATCGCTTACGCAGAGATCTCCTCGCTTGAGGGCATCCAGAATCAGCAGACGGCTTTCGTGGGCCAGAGCTTTGGCCACCCGCGCCTTCAAGCGGAAGAGCCTCATCTGCTCATTTCTAAGATCGGAAGTTTCCATCATCGCTATATGCGATATTAGGCATAATTCCGCCGCTTGTCAATACAACCTACGGCTCCACCGCCTCCACGCACGCATTTTTTTCTTGCTTTTCGGGTACGCGTTAAGTATAAAATACGGTTAAGTGTATGGTGGGTTGTTCGACCCGGGTGTATGGAAAACCTTGAGCCGAACACGGGGATTAATCGTAACAGGAGGTCCTATGGGCAGTGGTAACCTCCCTCGGCGTACTCACCATCAGCCTTCGCGGGATCTGGGGGAAGGGCCGAAGTTCATGGCCCGGATGTATCGGGTGCTGATGGTAGGATTCGCGCTGGTGCTCGCGGCGGGGATTTTGAACGTCGCGGCGGGTTAGCCCGGAAACATCGGTCCGGGCGGACCCGACATTGTTTGACCTGGGGAAGGGACGTGTCGCACGTCCCTTTTTTCTTGCCGCTCCCGGACTGTCTTTCACACGGGATCCGAGCTTTTCCGGAACCTGGACAGGGTGTTCCGCCTTTGGATCCGAATCGAGGATCCCTCCACACACGACGGGGTTGAATTCCCGGTCCGCGCCGTCTCCGCCTCTTCGACGGGCGCTCCAACCCTCTGAAACAGGGAGAAATCCATGCATACCCGCACCGGGGCTTTATGTATAGCCGCCCTGCTCATCCTGTCGGTATTCCCCTGTTCACACTCCTACGGAGCCTCTCCCGAGGAAACCGTGCAATCCTTCCTGGACGCCGCGTTCCAGGGCCGACATGCCGAAGCCTATCAGTACGTGTCCGCACTCGACAAGAAGGCCAAATCGCTCGAAACCTATCTGGAAGAACGCTCCGGCGAATTCAATCTGGTATTCCGGATTCTATCCACTCAGATCTCCTATGAAATCCGCGAAGTGTCCGTTTTGGATACCTACGCCAAGGTACCCGTGTTTTTTCACGTGCCGGATCTCATTCGGCTGCTTTCCGACGTCGCGGCCCTGGCCCTCACGGCGACCCTTCTCGGCGAGCCTTTGGACCTTCAGATCCAACAATGGCTGGCCGAAAAATCCCAGGGTAAGGATGTACCCCGGAAAACCGTGGTTCGCACCCTGGACCTCATCCGGGAACAGGATACCTGGAAAATTCTTCTCAACTGGAATGCAGGTTCCCAAGGCCGGAACTCCGGCGCTGTGCTCAGGGGACTCCTGGACGAAGCCGGAAAACTGAAAGAGCAGGTACCCTGACACGCCGGGGCGTGCATCTTCGAGGGTTTCCGTGTGTCTGAGCCCCCGCGGACCCTCCAGGGGGTCATCTTGGGCCGCTGGGGGACCGTTGTGCTAAGGAAAACACAACGTTGGCGTCATATCCCTATTGACAAATCCGCCGGTCCGACCTAAACGGAAATCAGGAACCCCTGTGGCGACTCGTTCCCGGGATTCTTGTCCCCGCTGCAGGAAGGTCCCGCAGCGGATTCGAGGAACACCCCGAGTTCTTTGATGTCCGCGGCCCGTGGTGATGAGCCCACATCAGGGCAGGCTCCACGCCGCCCATGAGCACACCACTGGAGCGGGGAGTTCAAAAAACAATGTGCCTGTCCGTGTCTTGGCCGGTTTGATCCACGGTCACCCCGGCCGGTGCGGTAAAGATGCCCTACAATTTCGGTTCCCGGCGTTTTTTCGGAAAACGAACAGCTCGCTCTCCACAAGAAAATCCTTACAGACGCTAAACGTCGTTCATTTTTTCAAACATCCGCTCACGTTATAAGGGAAATCGGACGATTTAATCAGGGGTAGTATCTATACGATTTGTGAGATCACGATCCCGGCGCCGTCCGGTTCAACCTTCAGCACAGGATGTAACGCCCATGGGCCTGTCTCAAGCCTACGCCAACCGACCCTTTCTGAACCATATCGAAGCATCCCGAAGACTTCCCTCGCTGCCGGGGGTCCTGGTTCGACTCATCGAAGTGTGCAACCGCGATGAAACCACGTTCCGGGAGGTGAGTCGCATCATCGAAAAGGACCCGGTCCTCACCGCAAAAGTGCTTAGAATGGTGAATTCCGTCCATGTGGGCCTTGCGCAGCCCGTGGAAGGCGTCGAAGGCGCCGTGGTTCTGCTGGGAATCGATGCCGTAAAGAACATCGCCATTTGCAGCGGGGTTCACCAGGTATTCGGTCAGGTAAAGGGCAATTCGGTATTCAAGATGAAAGTGTTTTGGTGGCATTCTCTTTCTTGCGCCGTCTTGACCCGGCTAATTGCTCAAAGGATTCGATACGCGGCTCCGGATGAGGCGTTTCTCTGCGGATTGCTCCACGACTTGGGCAAGCTCGTGTTATGGACGAGCTTGCCGGACGAATACGCGGCGGTTCTCCAGGAAGCGGAACACGATCCCGAGACTCTCCCGGCCGCCGAGGCCCGTCTGGGAGCCGGGCATGCCGAAGCGGGAGCTTGGCTGCTCCGCCGTTGGAAGCTGAAATCATTCATGGCCGACGCGGTGCTCTATCATCACGAAAGCCTGGATCGGATCCGCCACGCGTTGCCTCTGACGCGCATCGTTTACTCCGCCAACCTTCTCGATCCCACCGGACACCCGGATCGTGAGAAAGCCTATGAGGCGGCCAAGCTGCTCCTGAACCTTTCCCGCGGCGAGGTGGAGGACCTGCTGGCCCGAAGCGTCGCAGAAACACGGCACGTTGCCCAATCCCTGGAAATCGATGTGGAACCTCCTGCCGGTGCGCAGGAATCACTGAGCCGTTCCGATGAAAAGCACGCGTTGGCGCTGGCTCAGGAAATAGAGAACCTGTCGTTGCTCTATTCGACCGCCCGAGATCTCCTCGGCGCCGCAAACGAGGCGGAGCTTCTCAGGGCCGTGCATCAGGGAATGCAGGCTGTTTTTGAAGTCACCGACGTGTTGATTTTCCTGTACGACGAGGAGTGCGACTGCCTGCGAGTGCGGCCGTCTTTCGGTGATCTTCGGGGGGCGGAATCCAACCTCGTCATTCCCGTGACGGACGGTAACAGTCTGCTGCTCGACGGCCTGATTTCCGAAAATCCGGTGGATTCCTTCAACCGGCCGCAGGACGCACCGCTCAGCATTCAGGATGAACAGATCTTGAGACTCATGGTGAAAGGCGGCATGATCTGCCTTCCCATGAAGATCCGAAAAGAACCCGTGGGCGTACTGGTTCTGGGCGTCGACGAAATGGAGCGGACCGATTTGATGTCGAGAACCAAAATTCTTTCCCTGTTTGCGGCCCAGGCGGCGCTGGCGCTGTATGTCCATCGCCTGCACGTATCCCGGATGCGCCTGGTGCAATCCGAACGATTGGCTGCGGCCTCGGCCGTGGCGCGAAAAGTGGTGCACGAGGTCAACAATCCGCTGGGTATCATCAAGAACTACTTGAGAATCCTCGGGATGAAGCTCCCGGAGCAGGATGCGGTTCAAGGCGATCTCCGGTTGATTCACGAAGAAATCAACCGGGTGACCCGAATCATCACGCAGCTGTCCAATTTCTCCGAATCCCGGTCCCGCCAGCTGGAGCGTGTGGATCTCAACGCGCTTCTGTCGAGCCTGGTCCGATTCGCCACGGAATCCTTCAAGGACACCCACAAACTGCAATTCCATCTGGACCTGGATGAATCCATTCCAAGCCTCTATACGGACAAGGACGGCCTCAAGCAGGTCTTCGTCAATCTTCTCAAGAACTCCATGGAGGCCATGCCCAAGGGCGGTAATCTGACCATTCGCTCCAGGGCCCTGATGCCGCCCCAAATCCAAGGCCGGCAGGAATTTTCAACTTCCCCCACCACCGTCGAGATCCTGTTCTCGGACGACGGACCGGGTATCCCGGAATCCATCCGCGCGACCCTCTTCGAGCCTTATGTGAGTACCAAGGATCCGGAGAGCCGTGGACTCGGGTTATCCATCGTACACAACATCATCCGTGAAAATGAGGGAAGCATCGAGTGTGAAAGCGAGTCGGGCGCCGGAACCACGTTCCGGATTCTGCTGCCCATCAAGGTGACATAGGCCGCCTTCGGGAGATAAACACTATGTCTTCACCGCCCCGAATTCTCGTTGTGGACGATGATCAACGCATGGCGGAAAGCATCAGGCTCCTGCTTGAACGGCAGCAGTATGAGATCGCCACGGTGCACAACGGCCGGGACGCACTGGAGGCATTGGACGCCGGACCTCCCGACGCGGTTCTGCTGGACGTAATCATGCCCGAGGTGGATGGTTTCAAGGTACTGGATCTTATGCGGGCGCGGCACCCGGAAATCCCGGTGATTATCATGACCGGATTCGTCACCGTGGACTCCGCTCTAAGCGCCTTGAAAGGCGGGGCGTACGATTACCTTCGGAAACCGTTCGAATACGAGGAACTGGTCTGCACCGTCCAGAACGCCCTGGACCAAGAACGATTGAAGGCCCAGACCCGCCGATTGACCGGTATGCTGGAACATTCGCAACGGAAATACCGGCATCTGGTGGAGAATTCTCCGGACGTCATCTATACCTTGAATCCCCAGGGCGAGTTTACGTTCATCAACTCAGCCGTGGAACGCCTTCTGGGTTACCAGCCCCCTGACCTTCTGGGAAGATCCTTCCTGGACATCGTATGGGACGAGGATCGCGAGGAGGCATACCGACTCTTGAACCTGCAGAACGGTTGCCGGACGCCGGGCCTGGAAAGGCGACTGCGTTTCAAACCCTTCCGTAACGGAGACTCGCCCAGGTATTTTGAAATCCGCTGCGCCAGCGGGGAATCCAACGATTCTGAACACAAGGAAAACCAGGATTCGGAGTCGGTTCACGACACGGGTTCCATCCATTGGGTGGCCCGAGACATCACGTATCGGAAACAGCTGGAAAGCCAACTCCAGCAGGCGCAACGAATGGAATCCATCGGCGCCATGGCGGGCGGATTGGCCCATAATTTCAATAACATCCTCATGAGCATCCAGGCAAACCTGTCTTTATTGAGTTTGAACGCGCACCCCATGGATCCTTCCTCTCAGCGAATCCAAAGCATCGAAGAGCAGGTGCGGAGCGCCAAGGAACTAACCGGCCAGTTGCTGGGACTGGCCCGCAAGCGGTCGCCCAATCTGAAACCGGGGGATTTGAACGAACTGGTGCGCAGGACCTGCCGGATGTTCGCGTCGGCCAAGAAGGAAATTGAAATCTTCGAGTCCTATGAACCTTCTCTGTCGCCCGTCAACATCGATGCGGGTCAAATGGAGCAGGTACTGCTGAATCTCTACGTAAACGCGTGGCACGCCATGCCCGGCGGGGGCAGCCTGTACCTGAAAACCCGGAATGTCATCCTGGACTCGATGCAAGGCGGGTCTCGGGGTCTGAAACCCGGTGCGTACGTGCACTTATCCGTTCAAGATACCGGCGTCGGTATGGACGAAGCCACCCGTAGTCGTATCTTCGAGCCCTTTTTCACCACCAAGGATCCCGACCGGGGAACAGGACTCGGTTTGACTTCGGCCTATCGCACCATTCAAAATCATTCGGGGTTCATCGAAGTAACCAGCAGACAGGGCGAAGGGAGCACCTTCAATCTGTATCTGCCCGCATCCACGGACACGGTTGCAGGCAAAGAGCCTCTCTCCGCCCGTATCCTGCGAGGCCGCGAAACCGTCCTGCTCATCGACGACGAAGAAATGATCATCCGTGCCGGGGAAGAAATGCTCCGAGCTTTAGGATATCAGGTACTGCCGGCCCGGGGAGGAGAGGAAGGCCTCGAGATTTACCGGCGGCGGGGCCGGGAGATCGATCTCGTAATACTGGACATGATTATGCCCAAAATGAACGGCCGTGAAACCTTCAACCATCTCAAGAACATCGAGCCGGGGCTGCGTGTTTTGATCGCCAGCGGAGGATGTACGGACGAAGAAATGCAGGAGCTTTTTTCCAAGGGGTGCAATGGGTTCATCCAGAAGCCCTTCGATCTCTGTGCATTCTCCCAGAAGCTCCGTGACATTCTGGACTCTTGACCCCGCCGGCTTACGCCCCACGCAGACCCGATTCCGCGCTTTTCCCGCCGATTCCGCCATGACCAACGCCTCGACCTCGGCGCTTCCTCTTGAACCACCGGGGGAAAACCGTTATCTTAGGCCCCAGGGGCCGGACAAACAACGAGCGCAAAAAATCGGCCCTCACATCGCGAACACAGGAGAATTCCCCAATGCATTCACCCGACGACGGCATGCATTACGAAGGCATGATCATTCGCCCTCCCAGCGAGGCTTTCAGCATTCTGCTGCAAGCAACGCTCGGGTGCAGCCATAACAAATGCACGTTTTGTGGAACGTATAAGGACAAACGGTTTCGTATCAAAGACGAGGAAACCATTCTGAGCGACCTCCGTTTCGCGGCCCGATACTGCACCCGACAGGACCGTCTGTTTATCATGGACGGCGACGCGTTGATCCTGCCCCAGCAACGTCTGGTTCATCTTCTCGACTCCATCCGGGAAATGCTTCCCTGGGTGCGAAGAGTGGGCCTGTACGCCAACGCCAAGTCGGTCCGGATGAAAACGGACGACGAACTGGCCGTACTTAAAAATAAAGGCCTGGGGATCGTATATTACGGCGTGGAAAGCGGGGATTCGGAAACCCTGCGGCGCATTCGGAAGGGAGCCGCTCCGGATCAGTTGGTGCTGCAGGGCCGCAGGCTGAAAGAGGCCGGCTTCAAGCTGAGCGTCACGGTGTTGTTAGGGATTGCGGGGACGGAACACTCCCTGGAACATGCCCGGGCCACGGGAGACGTTTTGAGCCGCATGGACCCGGATTATGTGGGAGCCCTCACCGTCATGGTGATGCCGGGCACGGAACTCGAGAAAGAACGGGATCGGGGCGAATTCCAGGTCCCCAAAATTCGGGAAATACTGCTGGAACTCCGCGAGATGATCGCTCACACCCACCTGAGCGGCGGCCTGTTCTTCTCGAATCACGCATCCAACTACCTTCCGGTGAAAGCCCGTCTTCCCAGGGAACAGACCCAAGCCCTGGAACTCATCGACCGGGCTCTGGACGGTCAAGCGCCGCTGAGACCCGAGTGGATGCGGGCGCTGTAGACCGCCGCGGGAACGAGGGATATACTCCTCGCATCACCGCTCCGATAGGCCGCTTCGATGAGACGGCAGGCCCAGGCGAAGCTGCTGAGCCGCCGTGAAACACTTCTTCCTTACGAGGCTCACCACCAGTATGCTTCCCATCGCCGTGGACGATGTGAGCATGAGCATGACCACGATTTGGTATTTTACGGCCAACAGCGGATCGGCTCCGGCCAATATCTGTCCGGTCATCATGCCCGGCACGAATACTACTCCCACCCCCATCATGGCATTGATGGAAGGTATCATGCCGGCCCCCACGGCGCTTCGAAACATGGCGCCCGTGGCTTCCCGATAATCCGCGCCCAGAGAAAGCATCATCTCCACCTGGTCCCGGCGTGTCCTGAGTTCCGAAAACAGGCGCTCCAGGGACAAGGCCACGGCGTTCATCGAGTTTCCGATGACCATGCCGCCCAGGGGAATGAAATACCGGGGCAGGTACCAGGGATTCACCTGAACGATCACCGCCGTGACCACCACGGTGACCGCCATATACGAAACCAGCATGGACAGAAGCGTGGATCGGAAAAAGGAGACCGACCGCTCCCGGACGCGGCCGCGGATGATCCACGCGGCAAAGCCGATCATCCCGGAAAAGACGCTCAGCACCAGCCACATGGAATCCACGGCGAACAAGAACCTCAGCAGGTATCCCATGAGATACAATTGGCCGAAGGTCCGCACGGTTCCCCACAGCAGCTCCCGTTCCAAGTCCAGCTTCAGCAGCAGGGAACAAATTCCCGTCACAAGCACGAACAAGAGGCACAGGCCCAGCTGAAATATTCCCATATCCACAGGGGCCATGCCTATACCTCCCTGAGTTCTCCATCGGATAGATACAGCCGACGGCGAATGCTCCCCCCGTTGCCTTCCGTTTCACGGTGAGTCACCATCAGTATTGTAATTCCCTGATCCCGGTTCGCGCGAAGGATCTCTCCCTCCACAATACGAGCCGAGGGCGGATCCAGGGCGGATGTGGGCTCATCCAGCAACAGCATGTCCGGATTCAGCATCAAGGCGCGGATCAAACACACTCGCTGTTTTTCGCCCACGGAACAGGACTTTGCATCGTCCCCGAGGGCGAGAGCCGTGAGTGAAAACCGGGTCAGCCAAGCTTCCAGAACGGAATCATCGGGGGGAATCTGTCCTCTCGCCGATTTGAAGCGGAACGGGACCGATAGATTTTCCCGGATGGATCCCTCCAGCAGGACGGGAACCTGGTGGAGATATACCACACGCCTCCGAAGTTCGGTGACGGGAAGGCGCGCCGCATCCGTCCCCTCGATCAGGATCCTGCCCTCGGAAGGTTCATCCAACCGATTGAACAACCGGAGGAAACTCGATTTGCCCGCCCCCGAGGGTCCCCGCAGCACCAGGAACTCGCCCTTTCCTATGACCAGTGACACATTTCGAAAGAGACACCGGCCATGATTCAAGCTCAGGGATACACGCTCCAGTTCAAAAAGGGCCGGTCGTTTCTTCGACTCCTGAGACACTATTCAGGCCCCCTCCTCAATGCTGGGGATCTCTCTATAAGCCCGTTGATAAACCCTATTGCGCGCAGGCCGGTGCAACACGATGAGATGCAAGCCACGCCTTGGGCGTGGGGCGAATCCTGAGAAATCAGGCGTAACTACAGTATGCCGCAATGACAAGAGATGAAGCCCAACGACGCACATCGCGTTGTTCACCGGCCTGCTACGGTTTGACTCCTTCGGCCTCGGCCACGATCCGGTCGCCTTCCCGCCGGGCGCGGAGCACAAAGTCGAATACATCCCGCTGCAGGCAGTATACCGGATCTTCTCGAGGCAGGTACGGAATCCCGCCGTAAAGAAATTTCCGTGCCTGTTCATGGGCCAGCACCCGAGTCACGGCCTGAAAATGGTCGTACGCGGCACCCGTCAGAAGATGCTCTAGATAATCCGCACAGGCCTCGTCCTCGGGTGCGGGTTCGACGGTGCGCGTTCCCATGGCCACCAGGGTAACCAGGGAAGGATTCTTCCGCCGGATATACCGAGCCACGGCTCCGGCCGTTACGTAGGAACACAGCAGCACTTCTTCCGCGTTCCTTACGGCGTGGGCGGCTCCCGTGACTCCGGCCGTGGTCCGGTGCGCCACCGTCGTCCCCTGGAAAAACGCCCTTCCCAACGACAGGATCTCATGCGGAGAATTGCCCGCATCGAAACCCGGGACGGGACGCTCATCCACTTCCCCCAGGAGCAGCACCCGGTCACTGGTCTTCATGGCTCTGCATCGTTCCGGATCCGGCTCCAGAATCAGTTTCTGAACGCCCAGGGAAACCAACACGGGTTCACAGGTGAACGCTCGGAATACGTCGATGATCACGGCGATACCCCGGGCCGAACGAGCCCCTTCAGCCAGTCTTGTACGAATCAGTTCCATGCGGTCATCCCTGCACACTCCTACAGGCCGTCGCTCTCGCCCCCTGTACGGTTGAAGAACCGGGGCGCCGCTCGATGGCCGGCCTTGAGATACGGATTACGCAACCCCTGAGAAACGAGACACAGCCGCGGCGGGTCGCAGTGACGCCTGTCCGCGCCTCTCCGAACGCGCCGGCGCGCAGACGGATGCGGCTCACGGGCGGAGAGAAAGAAGCGCCGAAGCCGGCTTGGCTCCGGATCCGCATATCCCGGGATATATGGCGGCGGCCCGTTGACATCGAAGCGTCCGGAACCCGCAGCATCCCCGCATCCCCGGATCCGGATAAACTCCCATCTATTTCTTGACAACGGTTTGGGCGAACGATACGGTTTGAGCGCGCCTTTGGAGATCATACGGTTTCTTCCCTCGCATCCGGAAACTTCACAACCGGGCCATGCCTGGAAAGGAAGGAACGAAGAACTCGGTGTACACGGTTTCCCCTTCCCCTTCTCCGATTCAAGGAGGAAAACGTCATGGCGGAATTTCAGACCACCGAAGCAACCCTGGCGACTCTTCTGGACGAACTCCCCGCGGCGGTCATCGTCGAATCCTCCGGGAAACCGGCCTTTGCCAACCAGCCGGCTCTGATCCTCTTCGGGTGTGAATCCAGGCACATCATCAAACAGTTGCCGGTATCCGAACTCCTGCCGGATCTTCCCGCCCACGTCCCGGAAGGAACTTCTTTCGCCTTCACGTCCATGGCCCAAAGCCTGAACGGCGAACGAATCCCCGTGGCGGTGCGCACCGGGCGCCTGTCCTTGGGAGATGGAGGCATGAACGTTCATATCATCCAGCGACGATCCGCATCTTCCCACTGCGAGGATTCTTCGGGAAGTCTCTCTGAAGTGTTCAAAAAGTTGCGTCGCGCGGCCCACGATTTGAACCAACCCCTCACCATAATTTCCGGTAAGGCCCAATTGCTCATGCTGGATATGGACCCCAATGACCCCCGGTACCGCTCCATCGAAGCCATCAACAACGCCGTATTCCGTTTGGTGCAGATGGTGCAGGAAATGGGGGCCATGGTGAGAGCGGCGGATTCCTCCGTGTGAAATCCTCCTCCTGACAGCCCGTTGAAAAACAGCATTTCGGACAGGCTGTTCAAAAACGATGAGATGCAAGGCGCGCGAATCCTGAGGAATGAGGCGCACACCCAGTACGTCGCAATGACGAAGGATGAAGCGCAACACAGCAGATCGCGTTTTTCAACAGCCTGCTGAAAAATGCGTTTCCGGCGGCCCGTTCATTCCGGATGAGCCGCGTTCTCCGATTCCGCTCCCCGATCCAATCCGAAAGTCCTGTGTAACGTCCTCACCGCCAACTCGGTGTACTTTTCGTCGATCAGACAGGAAATCTTGATCTCACTGGTACTGATCAACATGATGTTGATGTTCTCCGCGGCCAACGCACCGAACATGGTGCAGGCCACACCCGGATGGTTCCGCATGCCTACGCCTACAATGGACACCTTGGCGATGTTCGCGTCTCCCGTCACCCGCTCCGCTCCGATTTCCCGCGCCACCCCCTGGACCAGGTCCATGGTTCTCTTGAAATCCTTCCTCGGAACCGTGAATGTTAAATCGGTCATGGCTTCGGCCCGGGTATTCTGAATGATCATGTCCACCACGATATTGGCGTCCGACACCGGTTTCAGAATCCTGTAGGCTATTCCCGGCTTGTCCGGAACCTTGGTGATGGTGACCCTGGCTTCATTCTTGTTGTACGCCACTCCGGACACCACTTGTTTCTCCATCTCCTCATCCTCCTTCATCACCATGGTCCCTTCTTCATCGGAGAACGTACTCCGCACATGAAGCGGCACTTCATAGTTCCTGGCATACTCCACGGATCGAATCTCGAGCACCTTGGCTCCCAGGCTGGCCATTTCCATCATTTCGTCGTAGCTGATCTTGGACAGCTTACGAGCCCTGTGCTCCACGTTGGGGTCCGTGGTGAAGACGCCCGTCACATCCGTATAGATTTCACAGACGTCCGCTTTCAAAGCCGCCGCCAGGGCCACCGCCGTCGTATCCGACCCCCCTCGTCCCAGCGTGGTCACGTTGGAATGGGAATCCAGCCCCTGAAAACCGGCCGCCACCACGACTTTTCCCAGATCCAGTTCCTGCTGGAGCCGTGTGGTGTCCACGTCTTCGATGCGCGCCTTTCCATACACGTCGTCCGTCTGAATCCCCGCCTGGAAACCCAAGAGGGATACGGCCGGCTGCCCCATGGATATCAGGCACATGGCCATCAGAGAGACCGTGGTCTGCTCGCCGGTGGCCAGCAGACAGTCCAATTCCCGGGCGTCCACGTCCGGAGTCATGGATTGGGCCAACTGAATCAGCCGGTCCGTTTCCCCCTGCATGGCCGACAGCACCACCACCATCCGATTTCCGGCCTGCCGGCTTGCCAGTACCTTCTGAGCCACGTTTCGGATCTTTTCCAGATCGGCAACGGAACTCCCACCGAATTTTTGCACAATCAAAGCCAAATCCTGTTCCTCCTCTGCAATGCCACTTCCCAACAGCCCGTTGAACCACCGTATTGCGGGCAGGCCGGTCCAAAACGATGAAATGCAAGCCACGCCTTGGGCGTGGGGCGAATCCTGAGGAATGAGGCGTACAACCCGTACGCCGCAATGACGAAGGATGAAGCCCAACGCAGCAGATCGCGTTTTTCAAGGGCCTGCTAAGATCTACGCACGCTTCTTCCGAAATCCCGCACTCTGCTCAACAGAATCCACCCTCGTCCGCCGATGTCCCCGGCTGGCTCATCTCCCGGCTTCCAGGAGGCATCCATCGCGACAGGGCATCCAGAAGCCTTCGCACACGCCCTCCCGTCCCGGAGCATTCGATGCGCCGCTCCCGCTCATCCAAATACAGGAAGAGCACGCGAAGCGCCCCCTCGGGCATCTCGGAGCCCAACTTCTCGGCCCATTCTATGACGCTGACGCCGTCCGGGTAGAGATACTCCTCCATTCCCAGTTCTTCCAGAGCCGGACCCGGTTCCAGACGATACAAATCGAGGTGGTGCATGGCCATTCGGCCCGGATACTCGTGAATCAGGGTGAACGTCGGGCTCTGTACGGGCACTTCTTCGGGAACGTCCAGACCT
>CAZQXK010000076.1:0-17920 GCA_964597345.1 uncultured Thermodesulfobacteriota bacterium
GTGATTTCGGTCCGGCTTCGAGGGGCCACGGAACGATTGACCGCCCTATTTTAATTCCTGGACCGTCTTCCCAATAAACCCGTTTCCGCAAGCCGAACACATCCTTGCGCTCGACCGCGTGACGGTCGTGATGAGCGTATAGGTGTTATCGGGGGATTGGGGTATCCGTGAGCACGCGTACTCAATGCATCCGCTGCGGAACCTGTTGTGGGACCACCTCCCCCACGCTGCACGAGGAGGATTTGTGCGCCGTCCAGGCGGGTGCGCTTCTCCCGAGGCATTTGGTGACCTTACGAGTCGGAGAGATGGTGGCGGACAACGTAAATGGTGTGTTGGCTGTCCTGGTGAGGGAAATGGTCAAAGTCAAACAAGGCGCCGAGGGGGCCTGTATCTTTTTTGACCCGTCTAAAAGATCCTGTGGAATCTATGAATTACGACCCATCCAGTGCCGTGAACTCCGGTGTTGGGACACCGAAGCCATCGAGAAGCGTAACCGGATGCCGCGATTGACGCGGGAATCTCTCTTGGCGGAGCGACCTGCTTGTCTGACACTGGTTCGACTTCATGAAGAGCGCTTTTCCTACGCAACCCTGGAAGACGCCGTTCGGAAGCTGAAAGATAGCGGCAAGAGGGATCCGGCGCCTTTGCTGGACATATTGAGATACGAGTATGCCTTCAGAAGATTCGTGGTGGAAAAGGAGGACATTGCTCCGGACGAGTTGGAATTCCTTTTCGGGCGTTCGTTGATGGATACGTTGATCATGTATGGGTTTTGCGTAAAGAAAGACTCGGAAGGGGACTATGTCTTGACAGGCTGCTGAAGAACGCGATCTGCGGCGTTGCACTTCATCCTTCGTCATTGCGGCGTACTGTATGCACACCTCATTTCATCAGGATTCGCGCCTTGCATCGCATCGTTTTTCACCGGCCTGCCCGCAATGGTCTGTATCAACGGGCTGCTTAGGGATGAGGTATCTCAGTTGCCGTGAGGATCCGGCGGGTTTCCAGCCTCGGGTCGTTTTGAAAGGGGATGCGGGATCAATCGTTCGAACGCGCTGTTTACGGCTTCCTCGGGTGTGTTCACGTAATGAACACCGGGTATGCCGGGCCACGTACGTAACCCGACGACAGGCTTTCCCATGTTCAGCGCCAGGGCGATTTCCGACAGCGTGCCGAAACCCCCTTCCACGGCGATGAGCACGTGAGATGCTCGAACGACCAGAACGTTGCGCGCCTGCATCAGACCGGTGGGGATAGGAATGGAAATATACGGATTGGCGTCGCTGTCTGCGGCGCCGGGCAATATCCCCACGGTGAGCCCTCCGGCCTCGGAAGCCCCTTTGGCTCCCGCTTCCATTACTCCGCCCAGCCCTCCGCAAACCAATATTCCTCCTCGGCGGGCCACTTCCGAGCCGATATGACGGGCGGCGCTCCACCCCGCTCTGCTGCACTCCGCGGCGCCGATCAGACCGATTTTCCATCGTATCATTCGGACCATCCGAACTGCCCCATAAGTTTTACGAAACGGCAATTCCCGAATTCGGTTCGGTGGAAGTCATCCCCTTGACGAACGATCTTGACGAGCGTTTGGGTGTGGTCCCTTCCCACGGGGAGAACCAATCTGCCGCCGTCCGCCAGCTGTTCCAGAAGGGGCCGGGGAATCTCAGGCGCCGATGCGGATACCACTATGGCGTCGTAAGGGGCGTACTCCTTCCATCCACGGGTACCGTCGGATTGCCACAATACTACATTGAGATAGCCCAGGCGGTCCAGTATCTTCCGGGCTCGATTCAGGAGGAAAGGGATCCGTTCCAGCGAAAACACCTTGCAGGCGATTTCCGCAAGAAGCGCGGTTTGGTATCCGGACCCCGCGCCGATCTCCAAGACGGTGTCTCCGGAATCCACTTCCATGGCCTGGATCATACACGCAACGGTGTACGGTTGAGAGATGGTCTGCCCTTCTCCGATAGGGAGCGGACTGTCCGAATACGCTTTATGCCGCAGGCCTTCATCGACGAAGTCGTGACGCGGGACTTTTCGCATGGCTTGAATCACCCGTTCGGAAGTGATTCCTCGGGCCCGAAGCTGCCGGTCCACCATCCTGTTGCGACTGATACGGTAGTCCATGCGAGCGATGTTGTTTCCTATACGTATCTCGAAATGCTTGGGGAACAACCCGCTTGCATTCCCGATGATCGAGAAGGGTCGCGCAGAAAACCGGATGATTCCTTCTTACGCATGCAACCACCTTGTTGTTCTATTTTATCCATTGAGTCGCTAACTAACCTATCCGGAGGAATCCTGTCAATCGAGGAAACCATCGGTTATCCGAAGACGTGCCGGCGAGCCGATAAATTCGGCGGCGTTCGTCCGAGAACCCAACCGGAAAGCCGGCAAAACGAGAGCTGAGTTTTCCTCATCTTATCCCATCCTGAAAAGAAATTTGAAATCCATTGGGATTCCGGACTAATATATAATGATTTAACGGTAGCTGTACGGGACAAGGACAAGCCTATGAATCGATATCTGCGATACATGGCGGCATGGGTTCTGATCGGAGCCATCTTGCTGACTCCGTGGGCATGCCTGACTGCGTGGGCTCAGCCTCCCGCAGGGGAAGAAGGTATGCCCGCCGTTCCTGTGGAAGTGGAACGGGTGACGCTGGACACGGTAATTTCCAGAATTCCCATGGTGGGGAGTGTACGACCCTGGATCGAAACGCTTACGGCCTCCGAGACGGCCGGCTTGGTTACGTGGCTCGGGGTACGGGAAGGGGACCGTGTGCGAAAAGGAGACGCCTTGTGCAAACTGGATGCGTCCACCCTGCAGTTCCAGATCCGGGAAGCCCAGGCGGCCCTGCGACAAGCCGAGGCGCGCCGGGAGCGCGCGGATCGGGAAATGAAGCGCCAGGAGTCGCTGGCGGCCACACAAAGCGTCGCCCAGAAGGCTTACGAGGACGCCTTCTTCGAATTCAAGGCGCTCAGCCAGGAAACGATCCGCCTGGAAGCCGTCTTGCTGCGCCTGAAGGATCAGTTTGCCAAGAAAACCGTGGTTGCACCGTTCGCAGGATTTGTGGTGGAAACCAACACGGAGGTGGGACAGTGGATCGCCGAAGGCGGGCCAGTGGCGCGACTGTTCGTCACGGACCCCGTCAAGGTGATCGTTCCCGTCCCGGAACGACATATTGGTGGGATTTCCACGGGAGATCGGATCGACCTCAGGTTCGATGCTCTGGGCAACCGACTCTTCAAGGGTGAAGTCATTGCCGTGATTCCCATGGGGAACGAGGCGTCGCGCACGTTTCCCGTGCACGTCCGATTGGAAAACACCAACGGCCCTTTGAAACCGGGAATGCTGACGCGTGCTCTATTCAGCGTGGGTGAGCCCAAGGAAACCCTCTTGGTTCCCAGGGACGCCATCGTCTTGAGCGGCGGGGGCGGACGGTATACAAGATCGTGGACGATGTCGCGGTAGCCGTCCCGGTCCAGATCGTAGGAGAATTCGGCGCACGGATGGAGGTAACCGGGGATCTGCGGAAAGGGGACCTCGTCGTGGTGCGGGGTAACGAACGTCTGTTTCCGGGGCAGAAAGTGCGGATCCTGGGGAAGCCGCCTGAGTCACCGTCCACCTGAACACCATCCCGTGAAATCGCTTCCCTCGGGAGATATCATGTTGCCGAGATCCCTGGTCTATGAATGCGGGTCCGGATGATTGAAGAGGCCCTGTTTTTCGTTGGTCCACTTACGGACATGAGCTGGATGTTATGAAACTTGTCGATGCGGCCATACGATATCCTGTTACAGTGACGGTAGGCGTGTTCTTTCTGGTCCTGTTCGGAGTCATTTCGCTGATCCGCATCCCGGTGCAGCTGACCCCGGATGTGATACGGCCCACCATCACCGTGACCACACTCTGGCCCGGTGCTTCACCCCAGGAGATGGAAAGAGAAATTGTCGAACGCCAGGAAGAGTTTCTGAAGAGCGTGGAAGGCGTTCTACGCATGACCAGCGAATCTCTGGACTCCATGTCCACAGTGACTCTGGAATTCTCCGTGGGCACGGACATCGACTCGGCTCTCCTGAGGGTTTCCCACAAATTGGACCAGGTTCCTTCCTATCCACCGGATGCGGAAAAGCCGGTGATCGTGTCCGCCAGTGAAAACGCGCCTCCCATTGCATGGATCATTTTGAAGCGAGTGCGGGAAGATGCTCCTCCCATTCATACTCTCAAGGACTTTGCCGAAGACGAGATCCAAACGCGTTTGGAGAGGGTTCCGGGAATCGCCAAGATCAACGTGTACGGCGGGCAGGAGCAGGAAATGCAGGTGGTCTTCGACGGCGATGCCGTGGCGGCTCGCCGACTGACCATTAAAGAAATGGCCTCCGCGCTGGCCGCGGCCAACAGGAACATTTCCGGGGGGGGGGATTTCGACGAGGGAAAGCGGAGATACATTGCCCGCACCGAAGGGGAATTTCTCCGGCCGGAGGATGCGGATCGGGTCACCGTGAAGTTCCAAAACGGGGCGCCGGTGATGATCCGCGATGTGGCCGAAACACGCTGGGGATATAAGAAGGTGGTTTCCGAGGTGCGCCAGAAGGGAGATCCCACGCTGGCCATCAACGCTATACGCCGTTCAGGGACCAACGTACTCGAAGTCATGAGAGGCCTGAAGCAGGCCATCGCGGAGTTGAACGGGGACATTCTGGATGCGAGAGGGCTCCGTCTGGAACAAGTCTATGACGAAACGGATTATATCGACCGCTCCATCGACTTGGTCCGGCAGAACCTGTGGGTGGGCGGTTCCTTTGCCGTTATTGTGCTCCTGCTCTTCCTCAGGACCTTTTCCACCACTCTGATTATTGCCACCGCCATCCGTATCTCCATCGTAGGCACGTTCATCATGATGGTATCCCTGGGGCGGAATATCAACGTGATCTCGCTGGCGGGCATGGCGTTTGCGGCGGGCATGGTGGTGGACAATTCCATCGTGGTGCTGGAAAACATATACCGCCATTACCAGGAGGGCAAGAGCCGGTTCCAGGCGGCGTACCAAGGCACGGTGGAGGTTTGGGGGGCCGTGCTGGCGAGCACCCTTACCACCATCGCCGTATTCCTACCCGTCATCTACGTGCAGGAGGAGGCCGGTCAGCTCTTCCGGGACATCGCCATTGCCATCAGTTGTTCCGTGTTTCTGAGCCTCATGGTTTCCATCACCGTGATCCCGACGCTTTCCGCCCGTACCATTCGTCGCGCCCACGGCAAGGAAGACCGGAGAAAAGGCCGCCGGACGTTTCGCAATCTTTTCGGCCTTACCTCCGTGGGCGAGGCTGTAGCCCGAGGCATATCCGGCTTGGTGTACCGGATCTGCGGCAGCGTGGTTATGCGCGTCCTGGTGGCAATCTGCCTGACCGGCCTGGCGTTTTCCCTGGCCTTTTTCCTGGCTCCCAAAGCCGAGTACCTTCCGTCGGGCAACCGGAATCTCATCCTGAGCATCGTGATCCCTCCTCCCGGATACAATCTGGATGAGTACCGGAGAGTGGCCCAGACCGTGGAGGCCGGATTGAGACCTTATTGGGAAGGCGCCGGTTCGGAAACAAGCCCCATGATGAACGGACTCAAGATCGAACACTTCTTTTTCGTGGCTTGGCAAAAACAATTGTTCATGGGCGCCGCCAGCGAAGATCCCAACCGTGCCCGGGAGCTGATACCGGTTATGCAGGGGGTCTTGCGCCAGATTCCGGGGATGATCCCCGTCGTGCTCCAAACCAGCCTCTTTGCCCAAGGGGTGGGCCAGGGACGAAGTATCGATGTGGACATCAGCGGGCCGGATCTCACCCGACTGGTCCAACTGGGGCAGCGCATTTTCGGCGAAGTCAGCGCACATATGCCCGAGGCCCAGTTATACCCGATTCCCAGTCTTGATCTGGGAAACCCGGAGATCCAGGTGATTCCGGGGCGGCTTCGGTCCGCCAGAGTAGGGCTCATCGCCGAGGAACTGGGTCTCAACGTGGATGCTCTCCTGGACGGGACCAAGGTCAGTGAAGTCCGCTTGCATGGACGGCGAAAGGATCTGACCCTCATGGGCGGATCTCAACCCATCCGAGGAGTGCAGGATTTTGAGAATCTGCTGATAAACACTCCTGCGGGAGAACGAGTCAGCCTGTCCTCCGTCTCGGATGTCCAACTCGTGGAAGGGCCCAGCCAGATCAACCATCTGGAAAGACAGCGCGCCATAACCATTCGGGTGACTCCTCCCGACATGTTGCCCCTCCAGGAGGCCATGGAGATCATCCAGGATCGAGTGGTGCAACCTTTGTTGGAAAGCGAAGACCTTCGACCACCGTACCGGGTCTCTCTGTCCGGAACCGCCGACGACCTCACCCGGACGCGCAAGGCGCTTCAATGGAACTTTCTTTTGGCCCTTCTCATCACCTTTCTGTTGATGAGTGCGTTGTTCGAGAATTTTCTCTTTCCGCTGGTGATCATGTTCAGTGTTCCCCTGGCAACAGCCGGGGGCTTCCTGGGCCTTTTCCTCACCTCGACCTTCATCGAATACAGCGCGTTGGATGTCCTTACCATGTTGGGGTTCGTCATCCTCGTAGGCGTAGTGGTGAACAATTCCATCCTCATTGTGTACCAGAGCCTGACTACCATGCGGCAAGAAGGGCTTGCGCCCAGAGAAGCCATCCGATATGCCGTGCAGGTACGTATCCGTCCCATATTCATGAGCGCCACGACCTCCATTTGCGCCATGCTGCCGCTGGTGCTGTTTCCAGGCGCCGGTTCGGAGCTTTACCGCGGTCTGGGCAGCGTGGTAGTGGGAGGATTGGCGGTTTCCACCATATTTACGCTCTTTTTGGTACCTTCCTTGTTTTCTCTGACGATGGACGCCTGGAATCGGGTCGCCGCCCGGTTCCTTCCCAGTGAGGAAAAGTCCGACACGTCCGCTTCGGAGAACCGGGATCAAGGTGAATCGAAAAATGGCCGTCCCTGAATATGGGTTCGTGGAGTTCCTGACACAATGAGTAGACCCATGTCCTTCTTCGCCCCGTCGTTCAAGCGATTCGACACGGAAGAATTCACGAATCGGATTTCTTGCGGTATGGGATGCGTAAGCGTGACGGGTTCCCGATGCGTTCCCCGGTGCGCCCACTGTGAAGGGAGCGTACTCAGGCACCTGCCCGAAGTCCTCTCCCCAGACGCCCTTCTGGAGTATGCCCGGGCATGGTCTCGAAA
The DNA here is from genome assembly GCA_964597345.1 of uncultured Thermodesulfobacteriota bacterium. Classification (GTDB taxonomy): domain Bacteria; phylum Desulfobacterota; class Desulfarculia; order JACQYL01; family JACQYL01; genus CAZQXK01. The sequence goes on from CAZQXK010000076.1 coordinate 7,237, forward strand.
GGGAGGCACCGGCATCCTGGTAAGCGGCGGTTCCCAAAGGGACGGATCCGTCCCCATCGAGCCTTTCACCGGGACGATGCGTCGTATCCGGGAGGAACTGGGGCTCCGCGTTTTGGTACACACAGGACTGGTGAAACGCGCCGGCGCGAGAGCTCTGCGGGACGCTCAGGTGGACGGAGCGCTTATGGACGTAGTGGGATATGACGCCACTATCCGGTCGGTACTGCATTTGGATGCACGGACCACGGATTTCGAACGGGCCTTGGGTCTCTTGGAGGAGCATGACGTGCCCGCTGTTCCCCATGTGATTATCGGTCTCCACTACGGCCGGATTCGGGGGGAGTCGATGGCTCTGGATCTGATTCGGCGGCACCAGGCTCGAGCTTTGGTATTGGTTCTTTTCCGGCCGGTCCCTTTCACATCCATGGGCCGATGCGATCCGGCGGACCCGGAAACGGCGGGGAGCGTGTTCCGGGAAGCCCGACTCAAGTTTCCCGATATTCCCGTGTTGCTGGGTTGTGAACGGCCTTTGGGGAAGCACCGGGACCGTACGGATCTGATGGCGCTTGAGGCGGAGCTGGACGGCGTGGCGTTTCCTTCGGAAGCATTGCTTCGAACCCTTCGAGAACGAGGAACCCATATCGACTTCAAGATAGAATGTTGCGCCGTAGAGGGACTGGTTCGGAAACGGCCACCCGCCGTGAGGAACTCCATTTCCATGGATAATCTTCTCCCAGGGTCCGGTCGGGATGACGGGACCGCGGCGCGGTCTTAGGGTTGATCACGAAGGAACGGCGTTTTCGCCCGACACGAAAGTCACCGTTCATTCCGGTCTCGACGGGAGGGATCCGTTGCCTGATACGTGGGGGTAGTTGATTTCAGGAATGCAAGCCGGGTATGACGCCTTTTTATGAGTTGGGGAAAGCACTGTTGATCTTTGGAGCGGCGGCGGCCGTAATTGGATTGATTTTGATGGCGGCTCCTAAGATTCCCTGGCTGGGTCGGCTACCGGGCGATATCCTGCTGAAAAGGGAAGGTTTTCGTTTCTTTTTTCCACTGGGAACCTGTCTCCTGGTCAGTGTGGTGCTGACCGTGTTGCTGTGGCTCTTCCGCAGATGAACCATTCGTTGCAGGGAAATGGGGTGCTCCGTTTCGTGATGTACGTGCGCACCGCTTCCATTCGGAGGGGCAGAGGGAATGTTCCAACCGCGGCCAGTGCTCGGAGAAAGGATCTTCACGGATTGTGAGTGGTTCGCAGTTCCTATGCAGAGAGTGCGGCGGGAAGGTATTCATCGTGGTCCATAGGTACCGGGTGCTTACCCATGACTTGCAGATGCTGCCATGCCGCTGCGGGTGCGCACTCGATGCTTTAGCGGCTCAGCGGACCGAGATATCCGCCGAGGAAGTTTGGGAGTGGGGTCCTCTCAGAGAGGATCATGGGTGGGATTACCTCGCATGCAATCTGGAGGAACTGGGGAAAAGCCGGGAAGCCGAAACCGTATTCTGCCAGAGATGCGCGGAGGATGTGTCTTCCGATGCTCTGTGGGTGTCTCTGGATCGGTATGATGATTCGGGATCCCATGAATTTTACGTCTTTTGCGAACTCTGCGAACGGGAAATCGAATTTGGATGGACGGAAGAGAACGGTCCACGGATCTGGCCGGAGGAAAGCGCCGATTTTGATCCGGCTCGGTGTCGGCCCGATGTGCGCCATCTGGATTCCTGGAAAGTCAAAGGCTGGATATGACGCCGATCCTTGGAATGGCGCCTTATTGGTATGGTGTCTTAATAATAACGCATCCGGACGAAAGCCCCATCCGGATGCGCCTTCATCAAACCGACGGAGAGTCGTCTCTCTCGTAACGTGGGCCCTATAGTTTCTTCTGGCATTCCTGGGCGGCAATGTGCAGCGGATCCCACACCGGGGAATAGGGCGGAGCATAACAGAGATCCATATAAGCCAAATGTTCCAGGGATCCCTGTCGCTGCAAACATGCCGCCACCACGTTCGTCCGCCCCACGGCGCCCTCTTTGCCGACCATTTGGGCTCCCAGAAGCAATCCGGTGGATCGTTCGGCCACCAACCGGATATGGATAGGTTCGGATCCGGGGTAAACATGGGCCCGGGAACGGCCCTGGACCAACGCGGAAACCGGATGGAGCCCGGCTTCCAAGGCTTGCTGCTCGTTCAAACCGGTAGAGGCCGCCTCGAGGTCGAAGATCTTGCAGCACCAAGAGCCCACGACCCCGGGAAACAGGGCGGCTTCTCCCCCGATGTTGGCCCCGGCGATACGACCCTGCTTGTTGGCTACGTCTCCCAGGGGAAGGTAGACGGGTTTCCTGGATACCAGGTGATGAGATTCCGTGCAGTCTCCTGCTGAGTATATGTTCGGAACATTCGTTCGCTGGGAGGCGTCGGTCCATACGGCTCCCGTTTCCCCCAGCCGGATTCCGGACGCTTCGGCGAGGTGGACGTTTGGACGGATGCCCAAGGCAACGAGGACCAGATCGCCGTGGAAGATTCCCTGGTTCGTCTCGACCTGTACCTCGTTCCCGTCCTCGTGAATGGCTGCGAGCCGACATTCGGATACAAACCGGACTCCCTGTCGTTCGAGTTCCTCCAGAACGAGTTCGGAGAGTCCTTGTCCCATCTGTTTCACCGGGACTTTGCCTCGATACAGCACCGTGGTCTCCATGCCCAAGTCCCGGAATGCCTCGCACATTTCCATGGCGATAAAACCGGCGCCTAGGATTACAACCTTTCGAGCAGCGTGGTTCCGCGCAAAGCTCTTAATATGGATGGCGTCCTCCAGGTTCTTCAACGTGAATACACGGGTCGACGTCTCACCGGGAATGCCGGGAAGTAGGGGGCGGGCGCCCGTGGCGTAGACCAGATGATCAAACCCCCAACTCTTTCCCGCCGAATCCCTGACCGTCATGCCATTAAGGTCCATGTCCTCTATGGCGGTACCTAAATGTACCTGAACCCCGGATGCCTCAAAGGCTTCCGGGGTGCGGGCGATCAGGGAAAGCGGGTTCTCGATGCGGTCTGCGATGTAGTAAGGGGTAGGACACGCGGCGTAGGAGACGTGAGGTCCCCGTTCAAACATGTGCACATCCAGGTTGCCATTGACCCGTTTTGCTTTTGCCGCGGCGCTGGGTCCGCCGGCGCCGCCGCCTACTACGATGAGCCTAGTTGCCATGCAGATTCTCCTAAGGTATAAACGTTACTAATCGGCTTTTGAAGAGTGCGAACCGTGGGAGGACGCTTTTTCTTTTTTCGCTGTGGTGCACAGACTGTCCATTCTTTTGCTCGGGACCGGCGCACCGACTATTTCATCGCATTTCGTCAGCCTGTCGGCAAGCCTGTTTTTTCAACGGGACGCTCAGGACCCCGAAAACGGGTTTCTGGAGAGTCACTGAGGGAATGCTTGGGCGGTACGCGGGTGTTTCCGTTTGGCGCGATTCCCAAGTTGAACATTTATTTTTACACTGGAAGAATTCGATGACAAGGGGGAGCCGAACAGTTGATAAACAGCTATTCGGGCAGGCTGGTAGAAGACGATAAGATGCAAGGCGCGCGAATCCTGAGGAATGAGGGTACATACAGCAACGAAGCAGATCGCGTTTTTCAACAGCTTGGTACGGTTTGTAGCGTTAACCGATCTCAGAGAAGTGGCAGGGTCCCGAAGCCATAATCGAATTCGAAACGTAAACAAGGAGACACTGCATGGCTCAAGAAATGAAACCCAGAGAACTTTCCGCTGAAGAACTCAAATGGCGTTTGGATCCCGATACATTACCTTTTGAAACCACGGAACAGGTCGAACCGTTACAAGGAGTCATCGGGCAGGATCGGGCCTTGGAAGCGTTTCGCTTCGGTGTAGAGATCGAAAAGGGAGGATACAACATCTTTGTCACCGGCCTTTCGGGCTCGAACAGAATGAAGGTGCTCGAGCGGATGATACGGGACTTGGTCAAGAAACACGCTATTCCCGATGATCTCTGTTATGTGAACAACTTTCAGAAGCCTGAGGAACCCAAACTGATTCGATTACCTGCCGGGCTGGGCCGTGAGTTCAAGGAAGATGTGGACCATCTGATCGAAGGACTGAAAACCAGTGTGCCCCAGCTTTTCGAGAGTGAAGACTATCTCAATATGAAGAAAGACATTCTCGAGAAGTATGAAGAACAGGGAAAGAAGTTTTTCAAGGAGATCGGGAACAGGGTGAAGGAAGAAGGTTTCGCCATGGTGGAAATACAGATGGGGCAATTGAAAAGACCCATGGTGATGCCCATCATCGATGAAAAACCGGTGCACATCGATCAATTGGAAGCCATGGTGGAAGCCGGTAACTTTCCTAGAGAAAAGTTTGAACGTATCAAACGCAAGCAGGCTGAATTAACGGACCAGATTGATCGGGTTTTCCTGGAGATGCGGGACATGGACCGTGACGTCCGGAAAAAGCTCGAGGAGATGGATCGGTATGTCTTCTTGAAGAGTGTCTCGGAACCTATCAACGAATTGAAGGTCAAATTTAAGTCGGATAAGGTTCAGGAATATATTGACGCCATGATCCAGGACATGGCCGACCATCTAGATATATTCAAGCCCAAAACACAGCAGCAAATGATGATGCCTTTCGGGATGACTGTGGAGCAGGATCAGTATCAGCCGTATCGGGTTAATCTATTCATCGATAATGCGGAATGCAGTCAACCTCCGATCATTGTCGAGAACTTCCCCACGTTTCGAAACCTTTTCGGGAGTATCGAGCGGGTCGTCGATCGGACCGGGGTATGGCGTACGGATTACAGCCGAATGAAAGCGGGATCGTTTATCCAGGCTAACGGCGGATACTTGGTCTTGGACCTTATGGATGCGGTTGTCGAACCCGGCGTGTGGCAGTCCTTGAAACGTGCCCTGAAAGCCTCCAAGTATGAAGTGCAATCCTACGATCCCTTTTTCCTGTTCACCACGTCGGGATTGAAGCCGGAGCCCATAGACATCGAAGTGAAAGTGGTCATGGTGGGGGATCTGCGATCTTACCATATACTCCTTACCTACGATCCGGATATGAAGAATATTTTCAAAGTCAGGGCGGATTTCGACTCCGTGATGAAGAGGGAAGACAAGTCCATTGACGAATATGTCCGCCTCATCCGGGGAAAGTTGGAGGAGAATAGATTGAGGCACGTGGACCGCACGGGTGTCGCCGCGCTTCTAGAACATTCGGTTCGCATGGCCGGGCGCAGGGAGAAGCTGTCCGCGGAGTTCGACGATCTCACCGGGATTCTTGAGGAAGCGGACGTGTGGGCGGCCCGGGACAATTCGCCTATCATTTTGGGAAAGCACGTGGATGGGGCGTTGGAAGGGCGTATTTATCGCGGCAATATGATTGAGGAGAAACTCCAGGAACTCGTCACCCGGGGCACCCTGCTGATCGACACGGACGGCGCCGTGGTGGGGCAGGTGAACGGCCTCTCGGTGTATGACATGGGGGATTATGCGTTCGCCAAGCCCGCCCGGATTACCGCCACCACCAGCATGGGGCGGGCGGGTATCATCAATATAGAGAGAGAGGCGGATCTCTCGGGCAGTACACACAATAAGGGAGTGCTGATTCTGTCGGGTTACCTGAGAAATCAGTATGCTCAGGATAAACCGCTGACTATGAGTGCCAGCCTCGCTTTCGAGCAATCCTATGGCGGAGTGGACGGAGACAGCGCCTCCTCCACCGAAATCTATGCTCTGCTGAGCAGCCTCGCAGGAGTACCCATTCGCCAGGATCTTGCGGTGACGGGTTCGGTTAATCAGCATGGAGACATCCAACCTATCGGTGGGGTCAACTGGAAAATCGAAGGGTTCTATCAATGCTGCAAAGCCAAGGGGCTGACCGGGAAACAGGGAGTGCTCATCCCTTCCAGAAACATCGAGGACCTGCAGCTTCGGGATGAGGTGGTTCAAGCGGTGAAGGACAAGAAATTCTCCATTTATCCGGTGAACAACATCGATGAGGGCATCGAGGTCTTGACGGGCCTGCCAGCCGGAAAGAGGGACAAAGACGGGAAATTTCCCGAAGGTTCCGTTAACTGCCTGGTGGATCGCAAGCTGTTGAATCTGGCCGAGGGATTGGCTGCGTTCGGCAAGGAAGAGGAAACCAAACCCGACAAGGAGCGGAAAGGCAAACCGGGAAGGCCCAAGTCAAGGAAGTGATTCCGAGTCCCGGCGGACAAGATTGGATGGATTCATGCCGAGATTTCGAAACTCCGGGTGGTGATGGATTTTCCCCAAAAGCTTTGGATGTATGGCCAAGAACCCTCGGTCAACGGACTTTGAGATGGTGGTATGGCAGACGATAGGGACTATTACAAGATTTTGGGTGTTTCGCGAAGCGCCTCTCAGGAAGAGATCAAGAAGGCATACCGCAAACTGGCCCGAAAGTGGCACCCGGATATCAATCCCGGGAACAGGGAGGCGGAGGACAAATTCAAGGATATGTCTTCGGCTTTCGACGTGCTGGGGGATCCCGAAAAGCGCAAGCTTTATGATGAGTTCGGGGAACAAGGATTGGCGCAGGGATTCGACCCCGAGCAGGCGCGGCGTTACAAGTCATGGGCCGGTCACAACTTCCGAGCAGGAAGCTCGGACGATTTCTTCGAAGGACAACAGAGTGGCCGGTATCGGCAGTATGAAGACATTTTCGAAGACCTGTTCGGGGGACGCCGCAAGGATTTCGCCCGCAGCGCACCCGTCAAAGGCCGGGACCTGGAACACTCCATGGAAATTGACTTCATGTCCGCTCTGAGGGGAGTGGAAACGTTGCTATCCATGGAAAAACTGAAAGAATGTACGAATTGCTCGGGATCCGGTATGGATCCTTCGACGACGCTGGAGGTGTGTCCTTCATGCCGGGGCTCTGGACGGCTGGCTGTTGCCGAGGGCCCCATCCAGTTTTCCCGGGAATGTCCCCAGTGTCGAGGCAGCGGACGAACGGGCAGACCTTGTCCCGTTTGCCACGGACAAGGGAAAATAATGGGTACAGAGACCATCAAGGTGACGATTCCCGAGGGGGTACGGGATGGGTATAGGGTTCGGGTGCCCGGTAAGGGAGAACCCGGCCGATCGGGTGGATCGTCCGGCGACCTGTATCTCAAAGTGCGTGTCCTGCCTCATCCCCTATTGACTCGAAAGGGGGACGACTTGATCTTCGAGCTGCCCGTAACCGTGGAGGAAGTGGTGGCGGGCAAAACGGTGACGGTTCCTACTCCCGACGGGTTTGTGAACCTGAAAATTCCCGCCAAAAGTCAGAGCGGGCAGATGCTCCGTCTCAAAGGAAAGGGCGCCGCCAACCCCAGGACCAAAGTCCGTGGCGACTTAATGGTTAAGCTGGATGTCCGGGTACCCCAAACGGAGGACGAGGATGCGCTCCGGGCGGCTAAAGTCCTTTCCGGCTTTTACAGGGAAGATGTACGGTCCGGATTGAGGTTCTGATGGCCGAAAGAAAATACTTCACGGCGACGGAAGTCAAAGCCGTACTCCATGTGACCGATCGGTTCCTGGATGATCTTGAGGCGGAAGAGATCGTCCGGTCTATGTGCGAGCCGGGAATGGAGAGACGGTATCCCAGGGAAGAAGCCGAAAAGATTCGATTCGCAAGTATTCTGGTGTTCCAGATGGGAGTTAACCTGGAAGGAGTGGAGGTGGCTCTGCGCCTGCGGGATACCCTGTATGCCATGCGGTTGCAGATGGATCGGATCGTGGAATGCCTTGTGGAAGATATCCGCAAAGAAATTTCGGGGGAATAGCAGGCCGTTGAAAAACGCTATCTGCTGTCACGCATCCGGCGTGACGCTTCATCCTTCGTCATTGCGAGGTATTGTGTACGTCTCATTCCTCAAGAACCGCCACGCCGACGAGGGCGCGCCTTGCCTCTCATCGTGTGTTGCCGGCCTACCCGCGCAGTACGGTTTATCAACGGGCTGATAGGCTTTTTCCTTGCGGAACGTCCTGCGTGTCGAGGACTGCCCGGAACTCACTCGGAGCCTTGGGAGACCCCTGAGTCTTGGTGGATGCCTGTGCCCTCAGACCGTTCAAAAGACGGGTGGACACCGGAAGAGGCGCTTTCCGGCCATAAACGCCGTTCGATTTCCCGGACGAGTGGGGGCAAGGTGCGTTCGTCCACCGCGGTAATGCTGAGTGCGTGGTGGCGCACGCATTCTTGGGCCACCATGGAAGCCTCCGCCAAATCTTCCTTGTTGAAGATCATGAGTTGCGGGATATCGGAAAGCTTCAGCTTGTCCAAGACCGTGTTTACGACCTGGATGTGATGTTCGAATCGGGCATTGCTGATGTCCACCACGTGCAGAAGCAGATGGGCATCCTCCAGTTGTTCCAAGGTGGCCTGAAAGGCTTCCATCAAGTCTTTCGGCAAGTCGTGGATGAATCCCACCGTATCTGTAATGATGATTTCTCTGTCCTTGGGGAACCTAAGGCGCCGGCTGGCCGGGTCCAATGTGGCGAACAACCGATTCTGGACGAAAGTGTCACTCTTGGTCAACGTATTCAATAGGGTGGATTTTCCAGCGTTCGTATACCCGATGATGGCTACAACAGGCAAATCGCGTCGCCGGCGGCGCTTGAGTTGGCTTTTACGTTGTGTTCGTATGCGATTCAGTTCCCCCTGAAGCCGGAGGATACGCTCCCGAGCGCGACGACGGTTGATCTCCAGCTTGGTTTCTCCGGGCCCCCGGCCTCCTATGCCCCCTGTCAGACGGCTCATGGCCGTGTTCTTGGTTACCAGCCTGGGAAGCATATAATTCAATTGGGCGAGTTCCACCTGGATCTTTCCCTCCCGGCTCTTGGCGCGCTGGGCGAAAATGTCCAGAATAACCTGAGTGCGGTCGACGATCTTGAGTTCCGTGGCGTCTGTCAACCCCTTCACCTGACTGGGATTCAAATCCTGGTCGAAAAGGAGCACTTCGGCTCCCGACTGCAGGGCCAGGATTACGATTTCACCCAGCTTTCCCTTGCCCAGCAACGTGCGCTGATCCTGTTTCTTCCTGGACTGGATCACGCTCCCCACGACTTCCATGCCGGAGGAGCCCGCAAGTTCGGCCAGCTCCACCATTCGTTCCTGCAGCAGGGATCGGGGCATGGAACCGACACTGACCAGCAGCGCCCGTTCATGTGCGTCTCCAACCTCAAGCAAGGGCCGGATCTGCGAAAACTCTTCCTCCAGCGAACGGATGAGAACGCTGAAATCGATTTCATGAACCGACCGCCCGAAAGATATGGGACCGATCGCCTCAATGCTGGAACCGTTTCTGGGTCGGGGCAACAAGTGAATGCCGTGAAACCGCATGGCTTCTCCGGTTTCGTCCGCCTCGATACCCGCAATAAAATCCAACCGAAGAAGAGCGAGGTCGCTGTAGTCGTCGCTGGATAAGGACTCTCCGCACCGGAGTGAATGGATGAAACGTAATCCTTTCAATCGGCTGCGACCATATCGAAAATGCTCGAGGTTCGGAAGCATCAGGGAGCCGGGATCACCGACCGCAACCAGTTCCACGGTTCCCTTTCGATTTATGAGGATGCCCGTCCTCCGGCCTGTTTCCGTGGAAAGCTCCACCACTTCCCGGCCCACCTGCAACGAAACCACTTCGGCGGGCAGGATTCTTCTCTGATACATCCGATTCAGACGGTTGATTTGATTTGCCTTAAGACCGTTTGTGTTGCCATATACTCTGCTTATGGATGATTCCTTTCTTCACGGAACAGCCTCTGAAAGGTCCTCCCGTGGTTAAGGGTTCGCCCGAACGAGAACCCCCGGTTTGTTGGCTACGCCCGTGTCTTCATAATTCGCGCGAGCCCCTATCATCATTTTCCGCCACTCAATCCGTCTTCGTCAAGACGCTGTCAGGATGTCTGCTTAGAGGGATACCCCTTGCCTTTCATCCCGAATTCAGGTTGTTGACGAAAGGATGTTTATGTGGGATTTCAAGGATTCGTGAAAACCTTGTTCTTACTTTAATGCTCCTGCAGAGAACAGGCAAGTGCTTAGCGGCCCATTGACAGGCGGTAGTGCGGGCAGGCCGATGCAAAACGATGAGATGCAAGCGGGTAAATCCTGGGGATTGAGGCCTGCATGCAGTACGCCGCAATGACGAAAGACGAACCCCAACGCCGAAATCGCGTTTTTCAACGGCCTGTCAGGATGCCGGAAGCGGCCCCGTCAGTTGCATGCCGCGGGACGAACCGCGATCCGCGATCCAAGGTGTTCTCCCATGTACCCAATCGCGAGGTTAGTCATAGTCTTTCTCCTGCTGGTATTCTTGACGGTCCCGCTCAGGGCGGAAGCGCCGTCGGAGCATGACGAAAGGCCTCTTCCCAGCGTCAGCACGGATCCCCGGGATCGCGCCCGGGTTTACTATGAGCGCGCCCGAGTCCTGGAAGAATGGGGCCTTTGGGAAAAGGCCCTCGCTCATTATGAATTGGTGCTGATGGATACACAAGATCCATCTCATGTACGTGCTTCTCATTTCGGGATGGCTTCTTGTTACTACCGGCTGGGCAGATATGAGGAATCGCTTGAGGCCCTGGATCGGATACAGCCGGACGAAAGTGAGCACCCGCATTTGACGCAGCGCGTCGGACAGGCTCGAGAAAGGGTGTTGGAGGCAT
>CAZQXK010000077.1:0-657 GCA_964597345.1 uncultured Thermodesulfobacteriota bacterium
TGATACGTGATCCGGCCGATACTTGCATTTACAGGTAGGACCGCCACGGGAGATAGCCTCCGGGGGACCGATTTTCGGGCCATGGGCGGCGCCCATCAGGCTGTTGAAAAACGCGATCTACTGCGTTCCCCTTCCTTTTTCGTCATTGCGGCGTACTGTAGGGTACGCCTCATTCCTCAGAAATCGCCACGTCGAAGGCGTGGCTTGCATCTCATCGTTTTGGACCAGCCGGCCCGCAATACCGCTTATCAACGGGGTGATAAGGTCCGTTCGAATTGGGGACGCACGATCCGGAGTCGGCAGAGGAAGTGTATGCACATTTGGGCAGATGCTCATACTTAAGTATATCCAATGCGCTGCCTCGTTGTAAAGGGGCGCCCATCCCCGGTTGATCCTAGAAAGCCGCAAGCGGTCTTGGAGCCGTTGAGCGGCCACCCGTCTGTTGGGAGATCTTACCGCTGACAGGCCGTGGTTTGTTCTTGGAATTCCGGGGTCAAGAGAGAATTTCCGGTCCCTTTATCCTCCTCGGTCCCATGTATCCGGAACGGCGCAGGATATTCCGACTCGCTCACAGTGTTTTACCCAACCGGAGGGAGGCCAGGGGAAGCCCCGCCAAGCTTTCCGCGTGGTACAAGTCCCTCCCCACGGGTTCGAAGG
>CAZQXK010000077.1:667-17522 GCA_964597345.1 uncultured Thermodesulfobacteriota bacterium
CGTGTACCCGGCGCTCGGTTTCCTTCAAATCCATCTCATTGCCTCCGGAAAGTACGCGTATTGAGTTGCCGGGATCTTCCCCGAAGCCTCCTATGAATCAGTGTATGGAGCCATGGTCCTCGCGTCAAGGAGATCCGTCGGGGAGATCCGTCGGGAGGCGAAGACGACGTCACAGTCCCTTCCCCAACCGGAGGGAGGCCAGGGGAAGCCCCGCCAGGCTTTCCGCGTGGTACAAGTCCCTCCCCACGGGCTCGAAGGGGATGAACAGCAGCGCGGTGTTCGTGGTCTTTATTTGCATGTCGGGCAGGAGGGGAAAGACGGTTCTTTTGGCCACCGCCATGGAGGCCAGGATGATCTTCAAGGATTCCACCGCCTCCGAAAGGGGCAACGTCACGGGCTTGGGAGGAGAGGCGGGCCATGTGTTCTCAGGACCGGGTTCGGGCTGAAACGCGGTGAGGCGCCGGGACAATCGCAGGAATACGTGAGGGGGTGCTTTGAACGCCGGAACGTAAAAGCAGACCGGTTGTTCGTCCCACAAGGCTTCCACCCTGCGCGTCAGGTTCAGCCGACGAACCAGGTCCCCCTGGGTCCGGACTTCCGGGTTCCGGATGTCCGCTTCGATTCTCCAGAAAGGCAACGCGGCGCCCCGGGAAGCGCCCCCGGGAGAAGCACCCACGGAGATTGGAAGCAGGTTTTCGCGGTGGGCTTCCCAGGCGGATCGGCAATGGCTGCACAGAAGCACGCAACTATCGGATGCTCCTTGCAGGTCGCCCCCGCACCGGGGGCAGAGGGCCGGCAAAAAGCGGATATCCCACCGGCTCCGGTCTTCGGCGGATGCCTGCGTCTCCTCGAGTTCGGACGGGGATGCCCCTATGGGAGTGTCCGTGACGGCGTCGAACACACGATTCTGCTTGAGCGTGAACGGCGCATAAATGAGACTCAAGGTTTCGCCTACCAGCACGCTGCACAGCAAGGGATCCAAGATGTCCGAATCCGGCGAAGGTTGGGCGTAGACGTCGAGAGCCTCCCGAAACGACTGCTCTGGTTTCAGAAAATGTCCGGGCGTCTGCGGCGTGGCGAAGGTGAGTTTCAAGGTCCCGGGTCGTAATCCCAGAGAAGAGGGAAAGCCCCCCAAAGGTCCGGCGTATCGGCTGGTGTCCACGATTCGGTGGGTGACGCCGCTGCGCGTTCGGGCGTCGAATCGAACTCCTTTGAACCGCCAGTAGGGAACGTAGACAGGCGCTTCTTTAAGGGACGGGGCCGGGGAAAGGTGCATGCGGAAGAAACTCTTGGAAGTCACCACCAGCGTCACCCGGCAGTAGGCGCACGAAAGCACCCGGTCCGTTTCCCGGAGGACGATGGGGGCGCCGCACTGGCGGCACCGCCCGTGGATGCGCCAGCTAGAGCTTTTCACCGCAATGATTGCAGTATACGGCATCGAACAGATTTTCGACGCCGCATGCGGCGCACCTCTTGGCCGGGGGAACTTCCTCCACCCGAAGACCGCATCGGGAGCAGAACCGGGCGTTGGGGGGCAGGTTTTTCCCGCATTGGAGGCACTGGCTGAATACGATCAATTGGTGGCCGCATTGAGGACAAAACGTGTCGTCTCGGGAAACGGTCCCGCCGCATTCCGGGCATTTCAAGGAGTCGGGAGCCGAAGCCCGGTCCGGTTTGAAATAGTCCGCAAACAGTGCGGGCATCATGAAGCCGAGTCCCATACCCAGGGCGGACCCCGCTCCGTCGGGGCTTTCAGAACTCTTCTCCAGGGCCATGGCCGCCTTCATCTTGAGCAGGCGGTTCAGGTCGTCGAATACGCTCATCCGGCTCTTGTCGTCAATGGCTTTCTGGACTTCGGGGGGAGGGGTGACGGCATTGATGTACAGGCCGGTAAGGGCCAGGCCGAAATGGGAGAAGTCCTGCTGGAGTCGTGTTTGAAGTCCCCGGGAAAGATCGTCGTACCGGCCGGGGAGGTTTGTCAACGTGTCCAGATGTTCGCCCATATGGTCATTGAACCGGGATACGATGACCTGGCTCAGGTATTCTTCGATCTCATCCGTGGTGAACATACCCTGGGTGCCCACCAGACGGTTGATCAGCAGCAGGGGTTGCACGATGCGGATATTGAAGACTCCGAAAGCCCGCAGCCGCAAGAGGCCCAGTTCCTGATCCCTGAACGCCACAGGGTCCCGGGTTCCCCATTTCAGGTTGGTAAAGGTCTTCAGGTTGGCGAACCAGGTTTCCGCCCGGAGGGGGCTGGTGGCTCCCCACGGAATGGCGAGGATCTTGGTGAGAATCGGAATGTTCGCCGTGATCAGGGTGTGTCGGCCCGGCCGGAAGGCATGAATGGCCTTGCCGTTGTAAAAGAAGACGGCCGCCTGACTTTCCCGCACGATGAGCTGGGCGCCGAACTTGATTTCTCCGGAACCTTCTTCCGGAATACGATGTACGATTTCCCGGCCCGACTCGTCGAACCATTCGATGACTTCCAGGAATACCACGTTGTTTGTACCCATGGGCGCTGCGTGTTCCTTTCCGGGATCCGGTCGTGTGAAGTCGCGGGCGGGTCCCTTCCGGCGATTCATGTCGAGGGTTAACGATGTAAAGCCCGATTCAAATGCGGAAACACCTTCGTTTTTTATCGGTCGGTGGGTCGAATGGCTTAATATTTAGATTTTCCCTGTCTTCGGGACTGCGTACCCGGTCCATCCTGAATGACGCGGCGCTCGGCGCCGGCAAGAACCGCCGGGAGGATATTTCGTTGGAGTTCCCGCAGAGTTGCGGTACATTGGATACGAGAAGAGCGGTTGCGGCCCGTCGGCCATGGCGCGCGGGGTTTCGTGTCTTCTGTATACTCCTCGGGAAATAGGTCCGGTTCCGTATGAGACGCCTGCATGCCCGTTTGAAACCCACTACCTGGACGATCCTGGCGTTCGCTGTCCTGATTTCGGTGGGTACGGGCCTTCTGATGCTGCCCGCGGCGTCCGGGGGCCGCCCGCTGGGGTTTGCGGACGCTCTGTTCACGTCCACTTCCGCTTCCTGCGTCACGGGTCTCGTGGTGGTGGACACGGGAACGGATCTCAGCCGGTTCGGTCAATGGGTGGTCTTATGCCTCATTCAAGCGGGCGGTTTAGGGATCATGACCCTATCCACGGTGTTCTTACTCCTGACCGGGCGGCGGCTGAGCATGTCCGGCCGGTACGTTCTTCTGGACACGTTCACGCACAGCGGAGAAACCGGGCTCCGGGAATTGCTGCTGGACATCGTACGATTCACGTTCCTGCTGGAAGCTTTGGGCGCCTGCCTGCTGTTTGCGGCGTTTCTGCCCGGGCGTACCGTTGGAGAAGCGGCGTACTATTCCGTGTTCCATTCCGTGAGCGCCTTCTGCAATGCCGGGTTCAGCCTGTTTTCAACGAGTTTCGAGCAATTCCGCGGGAACTGGATCGTGAATCTGGTTTCGGCCCTGCTGATTGTAGCGGGGGGGTTGGGCTTTCTGGTTCTTTCGGAACTGCGCCGAAAGAAGCCCTTGGACCGGAGGGCCTGGTCCCGGCTCAGCCTGCATTCCCGGTTGGTGCTCACCACCACGGCCATTCTCCTGTTGGGGGGAACCGCGTTGATCCTCCTGATGGAATGGCGGAACACCCTGGTTTCCATGCGTTGGCCCGAACGGATCCTGGCCGCCTTCTATCAATCCATGACGGCGCGGACGGCGGGATTCAACACCCTGCCCACGGGTTCACTGACGGACGAAACGCTTTTCCTGCTGATTCTGCTCATGTTCATCGGTGCTTCACCCGGATCCTGCGGTGGAGGAATCAAGACCACCACCTTTGCGACGCTTTTTGTGTTGGGGCGTTCCCGATACCTCGGGTTTCGACGGGCCCAGGTGTTCGCCCGATCCATTCCGGATGAAAACGTGGGGCGTGCGGCGGGCGTGGTCATGATGAGTTTCGTCCTCGTGGCGGCGGCCACCCTGGGTTTGCTCATGTCCGAATTCGAAGGAATTCCGCACCCGCAGAACGCCGGGCGTTTCCTGGAGACGCTGTTCGAGGTGGTGAGCGCCTACTGCACCGTGGGGCTGTCCACGGGCATGACGGGGGACCTGACCCCCATGGGGAAGTTCCTGCTCAGCGGCGTCATGTTCGTGGGCCGCCTGGGTCCTCTTATGGTGGCCGTGGCCCTGATGCACGACAAGGCGGAAGACTTCTACTATGCGGAAGAGAGCATCATGATCGGATGAGGGATGTATGAAACAGTTTGCCGTAGTGGGCGTGGGGTTGTTCGGTGCTTATCTGGCCACCCACCTGTACGAAAAAGGTCATGAGGTTCTGGCCGTGGATTCCAATCCGGCTCGGGTGCAGGCCGTCAAAGATCGGGTCACCCGGGCCGCCGTGGCCGACGGGACGGACCGGGCCGTGCTGGAAGCTCTCGGCGCGGGCGGGATGGATGCCGCGGTGGTGTGTATCGGCGCCGATATGGGCCACTCCATTCTCACCACGCTCAATCTCAAGGAGATCGGTGTAAAGCGGGTCCTGGCTCGGGCCACCACGGAAGCACACGGCCGCATTCTGAAAAGGATCGGGGCCGACGAGGTCTTCTTTCCGGAAAAGGACCTGGCGTTGTCGCTGGGAGAGCGGCTTCACAACCCGAATCTGCTGGATTATCTGCCCTTGATCACCGGCTATGGTATTGTGGAGATCACACCTCCTGAGGAATTCGCGGGTAAGACCTTGCGGGAACTGGATTTGACCAATCGGTACGGGATCCAGGTCATCGCCGTCAAGAAGACCGTCCCGGAAGATGTCCTCATGGCGCCCAAGGCCCAATACCGGGTGGAATCCGGGGACCTGTTGATTCTCTTTGGGCCCGACGACAGCCTGGGCGAGTTACGGGCGCGGGAGACCTGATGCGCCGTTCGTTTCATCCGGTCTTCCGGAGCGGGATCCGGAACCATGCCTTACGTCCGGGGTCGGTGAGGTCTATCCACTGCAGGATTTCTTCCTCGGCCTTTCCTCGCTTTCGGTTTCCCGGCGTTCCGGACCGCCTGCCGGCAAGAGCGGGCTTTTTCGCGTCGGCGCAGCGGAGGGACGGGAATCAACGTTGACGGTGGGAGGAGCCACCGGCTATTCTGGAAAGAGGCGTGCAGGAAGAGGGTTCCGCGCCGTCTCGACTTTTTTGCAGGGCCGGGACCCCGGCGGGTAATGGCCGTGTTGGCGGGAAACCATGAACCATCACACCACCGAAGGGGGAATCCGTCATGCGGAAACACGGTATCCTTGCGGCGTTGATGGGGCTCCTGGCGTTCTGGTGTTTTTCGATACCGGGGGCCCGGGGCATGGATGGTCTATTTTTCTACGATAACGTTTTCAGCCTGTCCGGCGGAAACGCCACTCCAATGAACGGCCTCTTGGATTCCGGAGCCGTGGACGGCATCTGGAAGGACGCCGGTCCCACCATGAATTTTTATGTGCAGACCTATGCGCCGGGATCGGTTCTGGTGATCGCCACGCCGGATCTGGGGACGTTCTACGTATTTCTGGACGACGATGTCTCGGACGGGATAGACGCGTTCGACCTGGCGGGCCGGGGGCATCATTTGACCATGACGTTCCTTTCGGAGACCCAGGCTTCGGCCGTCATGACCCCGGCGGGGCTTCCCGCCCAGGAATACTCCATTACCCAGGAATTCGGCATATGGACCGAAGTTCTGTATGACGGCATCTGGAAGTCGCCCTCGTGCGAATTTCCCGCGATGAATTACTACGTGCAGACGTACGGCACCGGTTCCGCCATCGCCATCGTCACCGAAAATCTGGAGGAGATCCGGGTGTTCCTGGAATCCGACATGGCTTCCGGATTCGATGCACCAGAGCTTTCCGGCAAGCCGTACCGCCTGATGTTGGGTTTCGACGCGCTACCTCCTCCCGACGCCCAGCCCATGGCCCGGTGTTTTGCCGCGCCCTATGGTACGACGGCCGGCGGTCTGACGGGATACGCTTCCCTGGTCTCCTGGACACCTGATGCATGCGATGTGGATGCCGACACGGTCGAACAATGGCTCGAAAGCATAGGGGGGCCGTTAGACGTGTTGACGGGTATGCCGAACAGCGTGTTGGACATCATGCTGGCGGTTGTTCAGGGTCTCCTGGGCGGTGGGGAAGAGACCTCCTGCCCTCTGATGACCGTTGCTCCCCCCTTCGATCTGTCGTGGTTGCTCTTTCCTCCGTCCGTCATCGATGTTTCGGTGGACTTCGGGTCGGGATGCACGTTCCAGGACGAAACCTATTCCGGTTCCATGATCCTTCAGATAACGGGATTCGGCATCGCGTTTGAACCCACCGTCGAAATGACCGGCGCTTTTTCGGCCGCGTTCACCGACTTGAAAGGGGAATCCGCGACCCATGCGCTTAATGGGACCGTGTCCGGGAATCTTCAGATGGGGCTGGAGGAACTGAGCGAATCCGGGGTCGGAGGGGTCACGGCCCTCATCGACATTACATCCTCGGACGTGACTTTAGGCAACCACACCCTCACGGGAGGCAGCACGATTTCGTTTTCTCTGTCCTCCCTGACCGGAGCGGGGCAGGTTTCGGCGCTAATAACCTCTTCTTCGTTGGTTTTTGACGGCAAGCCGGTTTCGGGCAGCCTCGGCCTCGACGGTTCGATCGAGGAGATTTCGGAGGAAGAGAGTTACATCGACCTGGACCTGACGTTCGACCACTTCGGATCCCCGGATTTGATGTTGAACGGAACGGGAACCGTCCAGGGAACGTTAGGATCCACGAGCACTCTGGATCTAGCGATGGAAGCCACCGGCACGGATGCCGCCGGATCCAGGCCCATCCAGGTGTACATGACGCTGTTGCAGTCGCCGACTGAGGCGATTCTGAACACCACTCCCGGTCCGACCAGCATCTGGGGCAATGCCGTCGTGACCATGGAGGACGTTATCCTGGCGACCGCGGAGGTGTGCGATTATCCTACGAGTGGGCTGATTCTGTTTCAGTGCCCGGGATTGCCGCCGACGTCCGTGACTTTCCAGGGCTGCCATACCCCTCCCGTAATCCAGTAACGCGTTGGGGACCCTTCTTCCGAAGGGTCCCCGATCTACCCGCGCCATCAGCCCCTGGAATGGTTAAACGCCGGAATCATTTCACCTTGAGTTCGTCTATCTCGTATTTCTTGAGTTTACGCCAGAGGCTGGTCCGGGGAATGCCCAAGATCTTGGCGGCGCGAACCTTGTTGTAATTAGTGGCCTCCAGCACCCTGATGATATGCGCTTTTTCCTGCTCCGCCATACTGCTCAGGGTATCCTGCGAAATGGAGTCCACCTCCAGTAATCTCAGGTCATCGGGCAGATCGTCCGCTCCAATATGCTTCTTTTCACCCATGGCGACGGCGCTGCAGATCATGTGGTCCAACTCTCGAACATTGCCCGGAAAGGGATAGCGCATCAGGATGTCCATGGCCTGCCGGGTAAAACCTTCGAAGGCTTTATGATACAACTGATTGTAAAAGCGCAGGAAATGCTCGGCCAACAGAGGGATGTCCTGTCTGCGTTCGCGCAACGGCGGGGTGCGGATCACCACCACCTTGAGTCGAAAAAACAGGTCCTCACGGAAGCGGCCGGCGCGCACCTCATGTTCCAGGTCTTTGTTGGTGGCTGAGATTAGCCGGATATCCAGGGGTACCGGCTTGTTCCCGCCCACGCGCAGCAGTTTTCTTTCCTGGAGCACGCGAAGTAACTTGACCTGTGTGGCGAGGGCCATTTCGCCGATTTCATCCAGGAAAACCGTGCCGCCTTGAGCCACCTCCAGCAGCCCGGGCTTGAAGCCGTCGGCGCCGGTAAAGGCCCCTTTCTCGTGTCCGAACAGCTCGTTGGCGATGAGATCTTCCGCAAAGCCGCCGCAGTTGAATCCTACGAACGGGCTGTTTTTCCGGGGGCTTCCATTATGAATGGCCCGGGCCACCAGTTCCTTGCCTGTACCGCTCTCACCGTGAATCAGCACGTTGCAATCGATTTTCGCCACCTTATTGATGGCTTTGATCAGTTCCCGAATGTGGGGACTGATGCCCAGAATTTCCCGGGTGTGATCCTTTTTGAGCAGTTCCTGTTTAAGCTGCTTGTTTTCGGTGAGCAGGGCGATTTTCTCCGCGACCCGTTGCAGGGTGGACAGGATCTTTTCGGGGGTAAGCGGCTTTTCGATATAATCAAAGGCCCCGAGTTTGATGGCGTTAACCGCATCGTCTATCGCCGCGTAGCCGGTGAACAAAATGACCTCGGTTTCGGGAAAGCGCGACTTGATGCGTTCCAGCAGCTCCATACCGGTCAATTGAGGCATGCGGATGTCGCTCATCACGATGTTGAAAGCGCCCGCGGCCATACGCTGGAGCACCTGAGCGGGATTTTCGAACAGTTCCACGCGGTATCCATGGCGATTCAGGATTCGGCCGATTTGCCGGAGTGCGACGGATTCGTCGTCGACGACGGCTACCTTCAAGGCGGTGGCGGGCGCCGGGATGGATTTCACGGGCGGTTTTCCCCCATCCAGCGATTATGGTTCGAGTTCGGCGAGGGGTCGTCCACGGCGCCCCGGGGCAAGGTGACGGTGAATACGCTGCCTTTTCCCGGCCGGCTGGCTACTTCGATGCGTCCGCCGTGATTTCGGATGATTCCGTGAGAAACCGAGAGTCCCAGTCCGGTTCCTTTGCCTACCGATTTCGTTGTGAAAAAGGGGTCGAATATATGGGGCATGACGTCGGGGGGGATGCCGCAACCGTTGTCTTCGATATGCACCGAAACCCAACCGTGATCGGCGCTTCTTGCCTTCACCGCTATCCGGCCTCCCTTTTCCACGGCATCCAGCGCGTTCAGCACCAGGTTCAAGAAAACCTGTTTTAATTGCTGCCGGTCTCCAACAATACGGGGCAGTTGGGGTTCAATGTGCAGTTCAATGGGTACCCCGCGAACCCGTGCCTGGTTGAAGGCCAGTTTGGTGGTTTCTTCCAGAAGTCGGCCGAGATCCAGGGAATGCATTATGGATTTGTTTTCCCGCGTGAAATCGAGAAGATTGTGGACAATAGCCCGTGAGCGGTCCGTTTCCTGGATGATGTCCTGGATCATCTGTGTATGTTCTTCCGGAGGCAGATGATCGTATTCCTCGAGCAGCGAATGGGCGGTCAGCATGATGTTGTTCAGTGGATTGTTCAGTTCGTGAGCCACGCCGGCGGTTAAGATGCCCACGGCCCTGAGTTTGTGGGATTCGATGAGGGACATCTGGCGTCTTTCGAGTTCCTTCAGCATGCGGTTGATGGCCACCTCCACCGTGGTGAATTCATCCCTGTACTTGCGCACCGGTTTGAGCGGCGTGAAGTCGCCTTTGGCGATGCGCCGGGTCTGTTGCACGAAGTCTTTCAGCGGCTGCATGAACCGGGTGGACAAGAAGCGGGCCATATACAGCATCAGAAAAAAGAGAAAGACCAGACAGTAAAGGGGCACTCTCTGTACCAGATCCAACCACCTGGAGACCAGTTCATGCTCTTTGGCGGCCAGAGCCGCCGCGTCCGACACCATTTTCGATCCATAACGCCGCAGGTCCACCTCGATTTCGCCCTGAACCCCTGGTGGATTGTCCTCATGTTCAACGAGCCGCTCCAGCTTTTTCAGGCCGGCATGGTAGAGCTCCATGTTGCGGATGGTTTCTTCCTTTTGCCAGGGCATGGATATCACTTGCAAATCCGCGGCGTTCTCGCTCAGGATCGTTCGGGCTTTCTCCGTACTTTGAAGCGCGTCCTGCAAGTTGGTTCCATATAGAAAGTAATTTTTCTCCCAGCGACGGGCCTGTTCGATGTTGAACAGGAACTGCTCCCATGCCTGGATGGAACTGATCTTCTTTTCGATTCGGTTGATGGCGAACATGGCGGCAGCGGTGATCAGAACGGATAGAATAAAGAAAGTGAAGAAGCCGAGAATGATCTGAAGGCGGAAATTGAAAATGGGCCTGCCGAGAAGTTCTTCTTCAGGCCCTGTGCGGGATGTTTCGACGGTTGCAAACCACACGATCGTCAGTGTTCCACTTCGGCGTTGCGCTGATCGCCCGGCTCGCCCTTTAGCGACGTAAACCCCATATCGTGGGCGGCGTTGGCCACCAGCGATCGGAGATCGCTGGGCCTGAAAGGCTTGGCGATCATATCGAAGGCGCCTTTTTCCATGCATTCCCTGGCCAGTGCAGCGGTGGCAAAGCCGGTGATGATGATCACCCGAGTGTCCGGACGGGCGGCTTTGGACGCTTCCAGCACCTGAATGCCGCTTACCTCGGGCATCATAACATCCGTGATGATGATATCAAAGTTCTTTTCCTTGATTCGGTCCAGAGCCTTCAGCGGGTCCTGGTATACCTCCACGCGGCATCCCAGCTTTTCCAGCCCGCCTTTAAGACGTTGCCCTACAATGGGCTCGTCATCGATCAATAGTATTTCGGGATAGATCATTTCCGTCCCCCTATCTGCGTGACCGAATGGTTTCGTACAAGCCACAGTAATACTTACACGCTGTTGAAATGAGTTCTGTCTTCGCACACCTCGACATAGTCGACGCCCTCCATCCGCATAACCGATTCCTTGAGGGCCAAAGCCTTTTTCTGTTGGCTCTTTTTGAGCGCCCGCGAATACAGATAAACCAGACCGTCATGGGCTTTTATCTCCACGTCCGGTACGTCGTCCACCAGGGCGGTCTTAATCCTGGAGGCCAATTCCAGGTTGCTCATGGAGTTCACGGAATAGGTCATGGGTTTGAACCGTTTCTGCTGCAATGTGCTCCGAATAATGTCGGATCCTTCTTTGGTATCCATGTGGGCCAGATTCAGTGTCAGATCATACAGGTTGGGATCCTCCATTCCCGCATGGTACACTTGCTTGAACCACTTGAGAACCTGATTGCCGGACCGGGTTGGAGAAGGAGGCTCGGCGCCGTACCCGTGATGGAGCAAAACCAGGACCTTTAAGACATGAGATATTTCATGGAAAATAGGATAGCCCAAATATCCGCAGAATACAAGTTCATTGCCCTTCATGAGTTCACAGAGCTTCTGCTCCAACAAGGCAATGTGTTTCATCTTCTCCTTCGGAAAGAGCCGGTGCCTCAGTGTGCGATCCTGCAGCGCACGAGACAAATCCGACTTAGACGTGTTAAACGTATCCGCGGTGGCTTTCACCAAGTCGTCCATAAGTACCAGGCGATATCCCAGCTGGTTCGCCGTGTGTTCGGCTATGACTTCGCTTTCCTTGCTATGTTGTGATAATATGGCAACAATTGACATGGATATACCTCTCTTGTCTTGGACTCATATTCCATAAAATAGTACCAGCATTGCTATAAGTATCACGATAAAGATGACGGACATCAATCCCCCGGCCTTCATGAAATCAATGCTTCGGTAGCGGCCTGGTCCCATGTATAAAGCGTTCACTTGGTGGGTGGGCAATATGAACGAGTTGGACGTCGCCAGACCGACGACCAGCGCGGCCATGCGGGGGTCCGTTCCGCTGGCCAGAGCCATGTTGACCACTAGGGGGACGAGCAGAACGGTGGCTCCCACATTGGATATGACCAGAGTAAAAAATGTGGCCAGAAGGGCGACGGCCGTCAGAAGACCCACGGGGGACACCTGGCCGATCATGCCGAGGATCGTCTGGGCGATCCAGCCGGCGGCTCCTGATTTTTGCGTGGCGATACCTAAGGGAATCAGGCCGGCGAGCAGGAAAACCGTCCTCCAGTCCACGGCCTGGTACGCTTCGTCGATGGTGAGGACCCGGAACAGGATCATGCCGAAGGCCCCGGTCATGAGGCTTACGGACAGTTGAATCTTGAATACAATGATCATGATCAGCGCCACTCCGAACCAGAGACCCGCCGCCATGGCTTTTTCAGGCTTCATCACTTCTCCCACGGGAGTGGTGAAGATGAAATTGTGCTTTTCTTCCAGGATCTTGAATCGATCCCAGCCGCCCTCGAGCACCAGCGAGTCGCCGGAGCGCAACACCATACTGGACAAGCCGCTCAGGAACACCTGGTCGGCTCGGTACAGGGCCACCGGGTTGACTTGATACTGCTCCCAAAAATGGACTTCCCTCAGCGTTTTACCGATCAGTTCCGAACGCGGCGCCACCACGGCTTCCAGGATCCCAAAACGCTCCTGAGCAAAATCGTCTTTGAATATTTTTAATGCCTCCTTGATTTCCATACCGTAGTCGGTCGCCAGGGCTTCGACATTTTCTTTCTTGCCGAAAACCGCCAGGTCGGCGTTGTCGCGAATTTCGAAATCCGGCGGCAGCGTCATCATTTTCAAATGGTCCCTGCCGCAGAAGGCCACCACGTTGACATGATACGTGTCCCGCAAATGTTTGACCGAGATGGGATCACGGAAGGCGCTGAAATCGGGCGGCGTGCGTAATTCGTAGACCTCTCCCAGGTCCTCATAGGCGGTTGCGGCGGTGGGCTGGGGTGCTTTCTGATCCCCGGCGGCGGCTTTAGGGAGGACCAGACGGCCGAAAACAATGAAAGAGGCGATGCCCCCAATGACCAGCGCCGCGCCGATAGGAGTGACGTCGAACAGGCCGAAGGGTTTCAGGTTAAAGGGAATCAACAGGTCATTGAGCAGGATCAGCGGGCTGGAGCCCACGAGGGTGAGGGTTCCTCCCAGAATGGCGCAGAATCCGATGGGCATCAGCATCTGGGGCAGCGGCAGCCTCATGGAACTGCTGACCCGCCGGATGGCGGGGAGGAACAAAGCGGCCGCGCCGATATTCTGCATGAAACTCGAAATTCCCGCCACGGTGGCTCCCATGGCGATGATCACCCGGGAAGCGCTGTTGCCGGCAATCCGCACGACCGGTGTCACTACACGATTGATGAGGCCGGTCTTGTCCAAACCGGCGCCGATAATGATCACGGCGATAATGGAAATCACCGCGTTACTGCTGAATCCCGAAAAGGCTTCCTTGGGGGTCACCAGGCTCAGGACGGGCAGGAGCACGGTCATTAGGATAGCCACCATGTCCACACGAATCCATTCCACAATGAACAGGAAAACAGCCAGCCCGATAATTCCTAAAACCATGAGAATCTCAGTGTTCAGCTCGATAGGTTCCATAGCGGGTCATGTTCCTTTGCTTTGGGTTTGACGGCCAAGATGCGACAATGGGTCAACTGAAGCAGCAGCTTTGCATCCTGAAGAGTCTTTGCATGGGCGGTGTCGTCAGAGTCATCGGAAACCCCGAGGATAATCTGGTCGATGTGGTATTCCCGGACAAACTGCCGGACTTCTTGAATAAAATCACCACTCCGGCAGTCCGTGTGAATGTGCAGTCCGGCCGTCGTCCCTGCTTGGGCAATCTGGGATTCGACGATTTGCCGGATGGTTGCCTGCAACGACGGATTCTCCGTTTCCGCCTGTTCGCTGAAATCGGCGGATTCAGCGGCAGGAGCAACCGTCGGATCTTGCACAAAAAGGAAGAAGAAACTGCCTCCGTTACGCTTGCCGAATTCCAGGGCGAAGCGAACGGCCGCCAAAGCGGTTCTCGTCAATTCTTTGATGGGTATCAGAAAACCCGCCACATTATCTCCTGAATGCAATCACTGAACGTACTTACCGGTCACGTCCATCGACGGAAATTGCAGCTTACAAGAAGCGTTCCATTCATTATTTTTCCTTAGCCGTTGAAAAACGCGATCTGCTGTCACGCCAACGGCGTGACGCTTGCGCCTTCGTCATTGCGGCGTACTGGTTGTACGCCTCATTCCTCAGGATTCGCGCGCTTTGTATGTCGTTTTGCATCGGCCTGCCCGCAATACGGCGTATCAACGGCTGTTGGATGGGGGGTCTTAGCGGCGGGCGGGAATGCGGCGGATGGAGTGATGTTTCAATATGATACTGAACGTTCTCGGAGCGTCATTGTTTCGTTTCGGAAGGAAACGGAAGGGGCGCGCCATGGGGAACGGCTTTCTCATTTGAGATGTTTCGAAGGTCTCGAACGGGAGTCTTTGGGCTCAGGGTGTTCCGTTTTGAAACGCCTTTGCTCGAGCGCGTCATGCATACAGACCATCAGGGTGTCCAAGTGGATCGGTTTCAGCAAAAAGTGCACGGCCCCGAGCTGAATTCCTTCCAGGCCGGTGTTCACGGAAGTGGCGCCGGTGAGGATGATGACCTCCGTCAGCGGTTTGCGTTTCTTGATCTCTTTCAGCACCGAAATACCGTCTATGCCGGGCATGAGAACATCCAATAACACGATGTCGAAATCCATTTGTTCCAGCAATTCAAGAGCCGCCAAGCCGTCCGCCGCCGTCGAAACCCGGTAGCCTCGCTTTTCCAGCAGTCGGGTCAGGTACTTGCGGACGTACTCTTCATCGTCGACGACCATGACTACGGGGTGCATAGGGACTCCTTGTCGTTGGGCGTTCTTTCATGGCAGGCCGTTGAAAAACGCGATCTGCGTCGTTGCGCTTCATCCTTCGTCCTTGCGGCGTACGGGTTGTACGCCTCATTCCTCAGGATTCGCGCGCCTGGCATCTCATCGTTTTTCACCATCCTGCCCGGATAGCTGTTTCTCAACGGGCTGACAGCGGGCTGATGAAACACTCGATCCGCGGTCGGGCCAACGTCGTGGCTTGAACCACGTTGTCTTGTAGCAGCCGCCCGCAATGCTGTCTGACCACGGGCGCCAAGGCCGGTCCCCAGGAGCACGGGAGCGCAGAGCCGAGTGGTGTCGGCCCATGGATGGAAGCAGTTTCATACTGAAACAGACTTTTCCTCTTCTTACCCGATCTGTTTGAAACAATGCGTGGATATCGTCCCCGGGCTGTGTTTCATACTGAAACAAGAAGTCTCAGCCCTTCTCCGTATCGGGTGTTTCGCGGCCTATAATAGGTTGTTTGGGTCGCCGAAACAACGCACAATGAATCCTGCCTTCGGTCAAGCAAATATGATGCCGGAATCCGCAAGGGGGGAGAACTGGACCGAAGGATGGTGAATTTGGGCTCGTGGGCGTAAGTCCGCGGGGGGGACGGAGACGGCCAAAGGAACGGAGTTCGACGACGTAAACGGATACACTTGGCGGATAAAGAAGAGGGCCGAGAGCGGACCGTCGAAAAGCAGTGAGATGCAGAGCACCCGAATTCCTAATAATAAGGTGTAGATACGGTATGTCGAATTGGGTCAAAAAGAGCGGCCACGCCGCAGGCGTGGCCTGGGTCACGTTCTTTGCCAGCTGTCAGGGGACTCTTTGTACTGTTGCTTTACATGTTGAGGGTTCTTCTGGAATATGATTTATCACAAATATTTTCTTACCCTTGATCATACCATAGGAGAACGTGCCATCGTCGCATGTTATAGAAATATTAGTTCCATCTATTACGCCTTGACATATTTGACCAGGATTCGGCTTAATATTTAAGGCTCTTATAAAGTACCCTCTTTGTTCGATTTCTACCATAAAATATTCACCATCTTCAGGTGGGTCAGCAAAAGCATAGTGACTGCAATACATGGTACCTTCCCATGTACCGGTAAGATCGAATGCGGAAACACTTGCCGAAGTTAGGAAGATACAAAATACCAGTGAAAAGTACGCTCTTTTCATTGTGCCTACCTCCTTCTTTGGGTTCTTGTATACTGCACTCCGCAGTGGCGAAGTAGCTGAGACAAACCAATCAGGTTATGCACCTCACTTTTATTGTAGGCTGTCGAATGAAGAAGTACTTATACTGTTAGTAACTCAGCTGAAAGAATTCATGCAATAACCGCGGTGAGATATGGTGAAGGTGAGAAATCCGCATAATCCATACGGAATGCTGTATCATACTTGGGATATAGATAGAATAAAAATCAGATAACTATAACATCTCTAGTCTACTCCCGAGAACGAACTAAGGTCAAGAAAAAAGAGCAGAAGCGTTTTCAGGTCCCTTTTTCGGGCCAGTGAAGAGATGCGATGTGCGGGGTCGCGCTTTACTTTTCGTCACTGCGGCGCATCGTGTCTACGCCGCATTCCCCAGGAATTGGGCACGTTGCAGTTCATCGCTTTTTAGCAACCTGCCGGCTGCCCAGTTTTTCAACCACGGACCGCAAATCATTTCCCGCCCGGTCCCCGGAAGTACTTGGACAGGAAAGCCAGGAGTTTATCTTTGGGCAGTTCGGTTTCCTCCAGGATCGGCGCCGCTTCTTCGAGAACCCGGGCGGCGTCGCCGTAGCCCAGATAGCGGGAAAGGACGTCGTCGTGGCGAATCCCCAACGACCTTCCCAGGAGCGACAGAATGGACACGATGCGGAAGGGAGCGTTGGGGCCTTCCGGGGCGAATACGGATTGGCATCCGGGACAATACAGGCCCATGTACTCGGCGCCGGATTCCCGGACTTCCTGAAGCCGGACGCCGCGAAAGTCCGCCCCGGGTTTCCCCACGGCGGCCATGGCGGAGCCCCCGCAGCACAGCGCGTTTTCCCGGGAGTGGCTCAACTCGACGATCTGGATGCCGGGGACCGCTTGGAGCAGCGTGCGGGGGGAATCGGACTCGGGGTGTTCTCCCCGGACCAGATGACACGCGTCATGCAGGGCCACGGTGGCCCGCACTTCCGAAAAGGGTCCCAGTTCGTCCACACGATCCGCCAGATACCGGGTGACAAAGCTCCAGGACCAGGAGGTTTCCGGCTCGTGCATATCAAAAAACGCGTTGCAGGTGGGGCACAGGAACACCACGTGTTCCGGCTGGAAGGCGTTCAGTCCCGTGACCAGGGGCTGGAAATGAGGCGCGACGCCCTTCGGATTTCCGGCCCGGGGGTTCGTGTCTCCGCAACAAGAAGCC
>CAZQXK010000078.1:0-17208 GCA_964597345.1 uncultured Thermodesulfobacteriota bacterium
TCGCGACCCCCGGATCGGCTATCAAGGCTCGAGCCATGCACACCAAATCCGCCATGGAGTAACGAAGAATCCGTTCGGCAAGTTCCGGCGTATTGATGCGATTGGATGCCGCCACTGGAATACTTACCGCTTGGCGAATCCCTTTGGCCAGATAGGCATACCCTCCCGGAGGAAGATCGTGGGTGATCTGCGGCACACGGGTCTCGTGCCAGCCGCCCGTAACATTGATCCAGTCCGCTCCCGCATCCTGAGCCGCCTTGGCGAACCGGGCGCTTTCAACATTGGTGTGGCTTCCAGGCACAAAATCATTTCCCGCCACCCTCACCCCGATACAAAAGTCCGCTCCGACCCGACTCCGAACCGCCTGGATCACCTCCACTCCGAAACGCATACGATTCTCGATAGAGCCTCCATATTCATCGGTTCGGCGGTTTATCACGGGCGAAAGAAATTGGGGAATCAGATACCCGGCCGCCGCCAGAATCTCCACCATATCAAATCCCGCCTCTTTAGCCCGTTGCGCGGCATCGGCGTAATCCCGGATCACCATCCGGATTTCCTCCGGGGTCATTTCACGCGCTTCTTCTTTGGTGAACGCGGAGACGTGCGTCGACGAACTTATAGCCTGGCGGCCGATGAAGGCGGAATGAGCGTACGCACCCGCCATGTATAACTGAACGGCCACCTTGGAGCCTTCTTCCTTGCATGCGGATGCCAACCGCCGAAGACCGGGTATTCGGCTATCGTCTTCGATGCCGATCATGTGGAACCCGCCCGCCCAGGCATCGATGGCGCAACCTCCTGCGATGATCAAACCCACTCCTCCACGAGCGCGTGTCCTGTAAAACTCAACGATCTGGTCTGTCACGGCTCCAGAAGGGGTATGATTCAGATGTACCGCGGGCATCACCATCCGGTTGGGCAGGTCCAGCTTTCCGACAGAAATGGGTTCAAAGAGTCGCGGATATTTCACGAATTTTGCTCCTTTTTCTTACATCCGGTTCAAGAGTCTCCCCCCAGTTTTCCGCACACTTCGCAACCGGGATCTCGGGCCGCTTCTGTTTCTGAGAAGCGCATGGCGTTGCCGTCGTATACCAACAGGCGACCCATCAGAAGTTCCCCCATTCCCGTGAGGTATTTCAACGCTTCCGTAACCTGGATCAGTGCAATGATCCCCGGCGTGGTTCCCAGGACGGGAAACGGCGCTTTCTCGGAAGACTGAGGAAAGATACAGTTCAGACACGGCGTCTTTCCAGGCACAACGCACGTGACCATGCCGTCCATTCCATGAATTCCACCATAGATCAAAGGGATTCCGAGCTCCACCACGGATCGGTTCAAGTGGTGACGGGTTTCGAGATTGTCCAGCGCGTCCAGAATAAGATCGCAATCGCTGATCAGTACGGGCAGATCGTCGGCTTCGAGACGTTCTCGAACCGCTGTGATCCGGACCCGAGAGTTCACCCGGACCAGCTTGTCCACAACGGAGTCTACCTTAAAACGGTCGATATCCTCCTCCCAGTGCAATATCTGACGGTTCAAATTGGTCGGTTCCACCCGATCGAAATCCACCGCCATAATCTCACCGACGCCCGCTGCAGCGAGATAAAGCGCCGCAGGACATCCCAGTCCCCCCATTCCCGCAATCATCACCCGGGAATTCTTGATTCGTTCCTGCCCTTCCTCCCCGAAGGCCGGCAGCATGATTTGCCGCTCATATCGAAGCCGTTCGAAGGTATCCAACATCGGCGCTATCCCTCCCGGACCTATCGGATTTCGCCCCCTCTTTCAACAGGGGTCCCTCCGACGAAAGGATCGTAGAATCGCAATGATCGTGACGCCCCCTTACCAAAACCCTCAACTCCGGATGCGTTTTCGAAGCTTGCGGAACTACTCCTTCACCGGGCCGACAGAAACAAGGTACAGCAGAGCGCTTGGTCGGCTCAAGCCCAACAACTGTTCGCCTTCCTCGTCGTAGAAAGCGCCGATACCGCAGGCGCCGAGATTCAGGGCCGACGCGGCAAGATAGATACGTTGAGCCATACGTCCCGATTTGATCATCACGTACCGAAATACCCTGGGTCCATATCTGTCTTCAAGATCCGTCAGATCCGCGTGGAACGCGAAGACCATGGAGGCCTTTCGTACCCAGGTCTGGTTAAGACATACACGGCTCAGGGCGTCCCGAAAATCCCCCTGCCGCATCCGAATCATCTTGCCCGTGTGCGCATAAAGTCGATAGATACCCGCTTCCAGTTCCGTCCCACCACCCAGCACCAGTTCCACCTCGGGTCCGGGCGCATCGAATAATCCGTTGCCGTCGGCGGAGAACGCCAAGTATAGCAACTCACCCAGTAGTCCTTCACCCAGAGAGGTGTCCACGTAATTCCGCTTCGAGCGACGGCTTCGAACCACGTCGCGGAAAGAAACCTGTTTCGAGTTCCCGCCCGCCCGCGGGAAATCCAATCCTTCCGATTCGGGGGCGCGGGCGAGGGGCGCATCATTCCGGTGGGTTACCGCCAATGCCTTACCGGTTTCCTGGTGAACCGCCTGAATGCGGGCATACGTTTCCACCTCGGGAGCCAGTGGGGACGGCTTGGCTCGAATAGCGGGAATCGGGTCCGGAGATGCGCCTGCATCCACCTCACTCTGGGCCGATAATGCTCCAACGACGGCTATGGTGGCCTCCTCATCAGGCCCCCCCCCGATGAGGGTATCCGCGGCCGTATCCTCGAAGTCTACCCACCAACCGGCCGGGATCCCATGTGCATGCATGGCGAGCAACAAGTTCTCCAGCAAATGGCCTCCGTCCAGAAGGCAGTAACGGTAGGCTCTTGCTTTGTATTTCCAGGCGCTCCGGAAGAACACGGAGGACACCAGGAAGGTTATTCGAGGAATGCGCGACTGGGCGGATTTCAGGACCTCCTCCCTCAAAAAAGAAGACAAATCTCCCTTTCTGAGAGGGGTCAGGGCTTGTCGGGCCAGTGTATAATGGTGGAGTCCGTCCTCAATCCCCCGCACCCCATAGGTAACACAATACACCTCTAGAGGGTACAAGGCCCCGGCCGAAGGGTACGCTCGAAAATAAAAGGCGCCTTCTCCTTGCCGGATCTCCGCCGTAATACCCGCAGCCAGGTCCAGAACGGAACCCAGAAGCTCCAAGTCCGGGGTAACCCCTGTGCGTTCCGGAACGCGGCCCAGCATCACATCGCCCGCGGAATGCTCTGGAGTTCGGCTGTTCTCCGAAATCTGAATGATGGGTTCATTCGGATATTCTCGGAACGTGGAGGGCCGATTCAGCCAATCCAGGCCTCCACCCGGAAGACGGTTCCGACGGTATCCGGTGTCTTTCAAGTATGCGTCGCCTACAGAATTCATGCTCGGTATCCTCAAATAAGTCGATTTAGCGCCTTCGTTGAAAAATTCGGCTGCCAAGAAGCCGGTAACCCGCGCCCCGTCGGGGGTCAGGAAGAGACAGGGCGGGCCTCGAACCCGAAAGCGCCCGTTTCGGGTGAATCCCGCTCACACTTCGGGCATTCTGAAACAGGAGTCGATCAGAAACTCCTTTACTCCGCATGTCGCAGCAAGTAGCCTATCCGTAACTTATAGAAATCACAGCCCCATCCCTCGTGTGAGGCGTGGGGTTGAAAACTCGAAAATCGTCTTTGGCAAGTTTTTCCTCCGGCCTTTCCGTAAAGGCGGCGCGGTCTCCACTGAAAACACAAGAGGGCTTTTATGAATTTTAGCACTATCCTTTACCAGGAAAAAGGGTCAATCGCCACAGTAACTCTCAATCGTCCGGATTCAATCAATGCCTTGTCCCTGGAAACCATCGAAGAAATCATGTCCATACTTAAGGACCAACAGGCCAGAGACGATGTATCCGCTCTCGTATTCAACAGTTCCGGCAAGAATTTCTCCTCGGGTCATTTCCTCAGGGAACTGGTCCAAGGGGATCCCAGGACTTACCGACAAGTATTCGCTCGGTGTTCCGAAATGATGGAAACCATCCATCGGCTGCCCGTTCCGGTCATCGCATCCGTGCGAGGAGCGGCGTTTGCGGCGGGATGCCAATTGGTGGCCGCCTGCGATTTGGCCGTAGCCTCGGAAACCGCACGTTTTGCCACGCCAGGAGTCCGAATCGGGCTTTTTTGCGCTACGCCCATGGTGCCTCTCACTCGATGTGTGGGACGAAAGGTGGCTTTGGATATGCTCATTTCGGGCCGAGTTCTCTCCGCTGCCGAGGCTCTGGCTCATGGCCTGGTGAGCCGGGTGGTAACCGACGACCGCCTGGAAGAAGAGACCCGCGCACTGGCGGAAACCATTGCAGGGTATAGCCGCTCGGCTCTCCGATCCGGCAAGGCCGCCTTCTACCGACAAATCGAGATGGGTGAGCACGAGGCGCTATTCTATACCCGAGAAGTCATTGCCCACGACTTGTTGAATCACGACGCTGTGGAAGGAATCACTGCTTTCCTGGAAAAAAGGAATCCCGAGTGGCGGCACGATTGAGTCAACGGGGCTCGGAAATCATTTCGTACAGAGTGATCTCCAGGGGGCCGGCAAGCAGATCCGCCGCCTTTTCTTTGAAGGCGGTGAGGTGCGGCGTGGCCAAATGCGCATCCAATGATTTCCGATCCACCCAGTTTTCGTAAAACATGAACATCCTGGAATCGTCCCTGGATCGGTGCAGATCGTAGTTGATGCATCCCGCTTCCTGTCTGGTCGGAGGGACCAACTCCATCAGCGTGCGCTCCAGTTCCTGCTCCTTGCCGGGTTTCGCCTCCAGTACGGCCACTACGGTCAGCATAGCGCTCTCCAGATCCTCGATAGCGGGACTTCGTGGAAGGTTGTGCCGGGGACAACGGTTTTCCTTGCTCCCGGTACCTTAATCTTGCACGGATATGCAGCCGGAGTCAAGAAACTCACAAGAGAAACTCACTGCGGACAAAGGCGTGTAACAGCCCGACGAAATACCGCATTTCCGTGTCTTTGGAAGGGACTTGCAGGAAGAGTAAAGGCCGGACCCGGACGCGTGACCCCACAGCACCTGTTCCGGTAAACCGCGGGCCAGGCGACGGATTGGAACTCGTTCCCATCGAAGACGGTGAGGACGGCGCAGAACCCAAAGCCCACATTTTTGGACTCTAGCAGGCTGTTCAAAAACGCGATCTGGTGCGTTGCGCTTCACCCTTCGTTATTGCGGCGTACTCTATGTACGCCTCATTCCTCAGGATTTGCGCGCCTTGCATCTCATCGTTTTTGAACAGCCTGCCCGAACTGCTGTTTATCAACGGACTGCTAGGATCCTGCGCCTAAGAACTACACGTTGTCAATCAGTTCGGGCGAATCATCCCATCCAATCACAGCTGCCGCATGAAGGACACAAGATCCGTTTTTTCCTGCTCGGTCAAATTGAGTTGCAGAACCAGATTGAAGAATTCCACAGTATCCTCAAGGGTCAGCAACCGGCCATCGTGAAGGTAGGGCGGTGAATCCTTGATGCCCCGCAAGGGAAAGGTTTTGATCGGACCGTCGGCACTCGCTTTGCGCCCGTTGATCATTC
Source organism: uncultured Thermodesulfobacteriota bacterium (assembly GCA_964597345.1). GTDB lineage: Bacteria > Desulfobacterota > Desulfarculia > JACQYL01 > JACQYL01 > CAZQXK01. Next base: position 5,567 of record CAZQXK010000078.1, read on the forward strand.
GGGGGGAAAAAAACCGCTCCACTTTCAGATTGTGCATTAGGTTGTCGGTATAATACGGAGCAGGATGGCACTCGCCGCAAGTGCCCTTGCCGAAGAAAACTTCCTGCCCCCGCATCTCGGACTCACTGGCCTTTCCGGGGTCCAGTTTTCCCAGGATACCCAGCTTCGGCGCCGGCGGAAAGTCCAACAGCGCCTGGAACTCCGCCATCGCGTGCACCTGGTGACCGCGGTCCAGGATATTGAGGCCCTTCTTGGCGGCAATCACCGGATCGCCGTCGAAATAGGCGGCTCTCTGCTCGAACTCCGTGAAGTCCTCCACACTCTTCAGGGCTCGCTGTGATCCGAACAGACGCTGAACATTCACTCCGCGGAGGGGTGGGGTATCGATCCGATGCCGAAATTCCTGTGGGCGGATGTCCCCCACCAGATGGGTCGAGGCGTTTGTGTGCCCATTGGCATGGCAGTCAAGACAGGACACACCCAGACTCGGGCGTTCCGAACGGCGATCTTCGGTCAAGTTGAACTGCTGCTGCGGAAAAGGAGTCACCAGCAAACGGAGCCCTTCCAATTGCTTGGGATTCAGTATCCCGTTGAAAAGCTCGAAAAAATTCTGGACGGTGACCAACTGTCCCTGTGAAACATCTCCAAGATCCGGCCGCGTAGTCAGAAAAATCGGCGCGGGGAACTCAGGCAGGAAATGATCCGGCAGGTCGAAATCCAGATCAAAGCGTGTCAGGTCCCGTCCTTCCTGCTTCTTGATTTCGTCAATATGAAACGTGGGAAAAACCATCCCGCCCTCGGGATGATTTGGATGCGGAAGTGGGAAGAACCCTGCCGGAAATAGATCTTTTTCGCGGATTTCATCGGGAGTCATGGCGGAGAGCCTTTCCCAGGTCACACCCTCGGGAAGCTTTGCACGAACGCCCTCCTGAATCGCCTTTCCCCTCGACATGGTTACGCCCTGGGCAGGGCGGTTGCTCATATCGTAACGTTCGTTGAGCAAATCCATCTGACGCTGCATCACTTCCGGCTTCGCGGCTTTCATCCGCGCCATGACGTCGGCGAAGTCTTCCTGAATAACCACCGGTGCGTAGCTCGATGTTTTCATTCCGGAATGCCCCACCGCAGTCACACCCAATAGGGCAACGACCGCCGTGAGGACCGGCGCCCACAGCCGACTTGATCTGGAAATCGGTTGTCTCATGCGTGCATCCTTTCTTTCTCAATTCCTTGGGTGATGGTTATTGGGTCAACCGTCTCGAAAGCAAACGCCCCGGAACTCTCCCGGGAAATCCCACGGACGGCTTTTATCGCAACCTATTGACCGTCCCGGCATGGATTCGATCCACTTACGCCTTTGCGTCGGACATACATCGGAGAAGTCACGAGCGGCAATGTGGGAACTCATGAAACCGTCTCTTCAGGGTAGCAGGCCGAATAGTAAACACCCACATCTCGACCCGTCGCAGGCAGGAATGTTATCTGGAACTTCCATCCACCGAATCCGTATTCGCCTCGTCCGCAACGATCCAGCGGCCGAAGTCGGCGTATTAGAACCACTCTAATTGCGCTTGGACGGCAAGTCAATCGTCCATCGGAATCTTTCCCCCGGGGCACGCACCTTTCTCTTTTCCTTTCGGTATGTTACCCGATCGTTGATGAACAGACTGTCACGGATATCTTGATTTTGTCCAGCTTTCCGGGTATCTATCGATATTCCCACGTGGTCCTTCGAGCGTGGTTCGTATAGACCGGCAGAGGATAAAAGCCTTCATCTCCGTGAGCCTCAACGAGCATTTTCAGGAGGATGTCATGAGTGGTTGCCGCTTGAGTTCACGCCTCATTCAACAAGCGACCGACTTTCATGGACATTGGTGTCCGGGCTTGGCCATCGGTATCCGTGCCGCCGAATGGGCATTGAATGAGATGGGCAAATCGCCCGACGAGGAAATCGTCGCGGTTGTGGAAACCGATATGTGCGGCGTGGACGCTGTCCAGTTCCTGGTGGGCTGTACCTTCGGTAAAGGAAATCTGATTCACAGGGATTACGGCAAGAACGCCTTTTCCTTTTATCGGCGCAGGGACGGCAAGGTTTCCCGCCTTGTCGCCCGGCCCGGGCTTCACGGAGAAGCAGGACAGATGATGGCGCGGCTTAACAGAAAAATGCACGTTGAGGGATTGACACGGGAAGAAGAAACCATCCGGGAGGAAACCCGTGAGAACATTTCCCGATGGATCATGGAACAGGAACTTGAGACGCTCTTTGAGATGAGGATCCCGACTCAACCGGTACCCAAGAAAGCTCGGATCATGTCCAGTCTGATTTGCGAACACTGTGGTGAATCGGTCATGGAGAGTCGTATTCGGCGGTGGGATACAAAGTTTCTCTGCATCCCATGTTTCGAAGACGCCGAGGTGCGTTCTTGACGTATGCCCGCAGCGGGCGACGAGTCGTTGCCGAGGCCGATTCTGCAATGACTTCCTGACCGTCGAGTTATGACTTCATGGCGGATTGGAGTCCGGGCTATCCTGAATTCAGGGATCCGGCATTAAGCGAGTGAGTAGACACGGAATTTCCTCATGGTATTTGTCCCGAATCCATTGGAGATGTGACCTGCAGATGGCTATCTCGGTTAACGGCTTGGAAAAAAGCTTTGGAAAAATCCACGCGGTTGCCGGTATCTCGTTCGATGTCCATCGGGGGGAGATGTTCGGCTTTCTGGGTCCGAACGGGGCAGGCAAGACAACCACGATCCACGTGCTGACCGGTTTGGCCCGTCCGGATGCCGGGACCGTTCGAATCGGCGGCATCGACTGCACGCAGGATCCCAAGGCCGCCCAACATCTGATCGGTGTCGTTCCCGATGAAAGCACTCTCTATCCGGAATTGACGGGCTTCGAGAACCTTTGTTTTTGCGCGGCGCTCTACGGCATATCCAAGAGCGAGCGCCGGGCGCGGGCTAGGAGTCTGATGGATACATTCGGTCTTGTCGACGCGGCGGATCGGAAGTTCGGAGGATATTCCAAAGGCATGAAGCGCAAGCTCACCATCGCCGCAGGGATCATTCACCGGCCGGAAATCCTTTTCCTGGACGAGCCCACTACGGGAATCGACGTGGTCAGCGCAAGACACATCCGTCAACTCATTGGAGAGTTGCATCGAGCCGGAGCGACCATCTTTCTCACCACCCACTATATCGAAGAAGCCGAGCGCCTATGCGACCGCATCGCGTTTCTCGTGTCAGGTCGGATCGTGGGCATCGACACGGTAGAGAGTCTCCTGCAACCGATTCAGGATCAACACATCGTGCAGATTTCCTGTGCGAATCCAATGGATGAAATCCCTGCTGACCTCTTGAAATCCTTTCCGAATGTCCAATTTCAGAGCTTCGGCCACGGATCGATTCGGGTGGAGGCGCGTCAGCCCGTACGGGTCGGGGCGCTGGTGCGCATTCTGGAAGATCACGGCATCGAGGTAAGCGAGGCCCGAAAAATCCGGCCCTCACTGGAAGACGTCTTCGTGCAAATCACAGGGATCGAAGCGGACGCCATGCGAAAAGAAAGGGAGAAAGCGGGAGGAGGCGCTGCATGAAACGCTGGATCGCCTTCTGGAACATCGTTCTCAAGGACATGCGGACGTATTACTTAAAGCCGCCGAACATCAGTTGGGGCCTGATCTTTCCGCTCGCATGGACCGGCATGTTCTTCATCAAGTCCGGCAGTGGATTGGAAACCATTCTGACACTGCTCCCGGGATTGGTTGCCGTATCAATCTTGTTCGGGACCACGTCCATGTTGGCCGTAACGGTCACCTTCGAGAAGAAGAACCGCTCCTTCGAACGCCTGCTGCTCGCCCCTATTCCCCTCAACCTTCTGATGCTGGCAAAGACCGGCGGCGCCATTCTCTTCGGTACGGCCAACGCTTTCGTCCCTATTTTCATGGCTGCGTTCTTGGTGGATCTCTCTCACGTGAGATGGATCGCGATCTTACCCGCCATTTTTCTGATCGCCGCGGCGTCGACCTTCCTGGGCCTTTTCATCGCCGTTGCCGTGAGTGAGGTGTTCGAAGCCCAGACCTTTTCCAACTTCTTCCGCTTCCCCATGATTTTCCTGTGCGGACTGTTCTTCCCTGTGGAGAAGCTTCCCGTGTTCATCCGGCCGCTATCTTATTTCATGCCGTTGACTTACGGAGCCGACGTGCTCCATGGGGCCGTTCACGCCGGCAATACCATGCCTTACGCTCTCGATTTCTCCGCCCTGGGCGCATTCTGCGTGCTTCTGTTCGCGGCCAGCCTCTGGAACATTCAGCGTAAATGGATTCTCTGATTCCGGTGGAAACGCCGAAACGGCGTAAAACGAGGACGCGCCGACATGATACGGGATTCGGGCGGCTCACAAGAACCACGAGGAAAAACGTGCCGCTCGATCCGGTTCAAACAGTTGGGTCGTGCTTCTGAATCGAGTCCGAATCACGTGCACTCCGATTCATTGTACCAGCACCGGCGAAGGAGACATACCCGCCTGTGGGACCATCTTCTCCAAATCCTGCATGGCCTCCGGGGGACCTATGAAAACGATGAGGTTCTTCTGGTAGCTTCGTTCCGGCGGTATTTTCCGGGGCGCCAGTTCCCAGTCGCCCATAACGTAGCTGAACAGCAGGGTTTCCCCTTGACTCTCCAAGAAGCCCTTGGAACGCACAACGGCCTTGGGAATCCGCGCCACCAATTCCTTGAACTGCTCCACGGTGTTCCCTTCCCAACGGTATACGGCGGAGAGAAGTCGATCCGGAGGCGTGACTTCCGAGGCGGGATCGCTCAAAAGACTCTCAGCATAGGCCTCCACTTCCTCGGGAGTCATGAGAACTTCGGAAACCAAGTCCGATGCGGCCTCCTGGACTTCTTCCGAGAACACCAGACCGGACAAGTCGATATTCGCATAGGTGGTCTCATAAATGACCGGATCGGGACGATGCTGCTTCACCACATCCTTGATACGCTCAATGGTGGGACGGTCCGCCTGATCGATCTTGTTCAAGAGAAACAACGTGGAGGAAGCAAGCTGCTTGTCAATGGACTGAAACGCTCCGTACGCTCCCAGGAAATGCGCGGCATCGATCATGCAGATCTGCTCTTTGAATTCAAACCTATTACTGAAGATGGGTAACTTCAAATCTTTCTTGAGGTCCGAGGGATTGGCCACTCCCGTGGACTCAATGAACAGAATATCAGGCCGGATCTCTTTGGAAATGGCGTAAAGGCCTTTGACGAAGTCGGTCTTCACGCAGGCGCAGAAGATGGATCCTTTGCTGATCTCCAGCATCTCGAGGTCCTCGTTTTCGACAAGGGTTCCATCCACTCCGACCTCACCGAACTCGTTCATGAGGATCATCAATTTCCTGTCCGGGGGAAACTGCTTGATGAACCGGTTGAGCAATGTGGTCTTCCCGGATCCCAGGAAACCGGTGATCAGGTACACTTTGGTCGTTCCGCTCATAAACTTACATCCTTTTCTGAAGTTCCTGACGGATCTCTTCTTTGCTCAAAACCTTTCCAACGGAAATCACATTCTCGTCCACCACCAGGGCGGGTGTGACGAACACGCCATACTTGGCAAATGCGTCCAAATCTTTGACCTTTACGACTTCAGGCCTTTCCCCCTCCTTCAACTCGGAAACGGCTTCAAGTGCATTCTCGTAAAGTTGTTCACAACGTTTGCATCCCGGTCCCAGGACTTGTATTTTCATGTCGGCGACCCTCCTTCCGCAGTGTTCGGTTTTCCAAACGCAGGCCACTCAAGAGCGAAAGACACAGGCCTTCAATTTTTGGACGAAGGCTTCTCCCCCAACCTTGAAACTCACGAAAGCCAGCCGGGTTTCCTGGGAGCCTTTCCAATCCATCCAATCCCCTTTGCCTCCCACCAAATTCAGCATGACCGTCCGGTCGGGAAACCGCACGCTCCCCTTGATTCGAAACACCTCCCAGGGCAGTTCCTCCAGGAAGCGCCGGAAACACGGCTCGTCGAGAGGACGAGACTCGCTGAACGAAAAGGCCGTAAATCCCGATGTGCTGTTTCGTTCCGAAGCCGCCTCCGGCATCCTCGAAGCCATGGATGGATCCTGCGCTCCAACGCCCGGAGCAGGCGGAGCGATAACACGGAAAAAAGCATCCGGCCTGAGACCGAACTCCTTTGTCCCGGAAACATTCCAGAGGCTTTCGGGATCCACGGCGCACTGGACGGTAGGCAGCACTCGGCAACCCGGAAACATTTCATGAATCTCTTTCAACAGCTCCGGAACCTTGTGAGATTCCAGCAGGTCGACCTTGTTCAGAAGAATCAGATCCGCTTTCCGGAGTTGATTGAAAAACAAAGGGCCGAACACGTCGCGGGCTTCCCAGTATTCGGCGTCCAGCACGGTAACTATCTTGTGAATTTCCAGGCGATGTACCAGGTCCGGGTGAGTCAGCGCTTCGATGACGCCTTCAGGATCGGCCACTCCTGTAGCTTCCAGGAGAAGCCTGCCCGGCTCAAACCGACTCAGAATCCCCTTGAGGGACTCCACCATATCCGCCTTGAGGGTGCAACACACGCACCCGCTGGCCAGTTCCACCACATCGGACCCCGCATCCTGAAGCAGGGATCCGTCGATGCCCACCTCCCCGAACTCATTGACCATCACTACCGTATCCGAGAGGTCGGTCTCCCAGGAAAGAATGCGTTTCAGCAGCGTTGTCTTTCCGGCGCCCAAGAAACCAGCCAACACCACGGTCTTTGTTCTCGAAGATCCATCCGGTTGTATAACTTCGGTCATGAGAGGATTCCCTTACAGCCCACTGCGAAACGAGCCACCCACAAGCCGGCCGAGCGGCGGCGCCGAACGTGCATGAAACCTCCGAAATGAAGCACACATGGCGCGCCTCAGGTTGCACGGGTTCATCCGCTTATCAGGGGAACACGGGTTCCGCCGAAGACATTCCTGGAGGCAGCACCACCACGTTGCGGCAAAACCAACAGACGCCCACTCCATGACCCGAGGATCCCAGCCGGCCCCATGCGGATTCATAGGCCTCGAAGGATGCTCCCAGGCGTATGCGATCCACTCGGTCCGGAGGCTCCAACGGACGAATCCGATCCATTTTGCCACAATAGGGACAACGGACACCGAACAACGCATACTCCATGTCCGGCAATTCCTTCTCCAAGACCACCGACTTCAACGATTCCGCTGCAGCAAATCGATCCATGGTTGCGGACTCCTCTTCCGATTCACTCTCACCATATCCCCAATGCGAAGCACTTCAACGAGTCAACAACACTTGTAGAGACGAAGCAAACGCTTATCCATGACAAAATGAAATTTCATCCAGGAACTCCCGTCAAAGTGCGTGCGCACTCCGTGAACCGTGTCCGCGACCTCGACAGTGCTCCTCAAATGCGTAATCATGATCAGCTGTCTTTTCTGTGCCAGGGTTCGGAGAACATTGGACATGTTTCGATGATTCGTCCAGTCCAGCGAGGGCTCCACTTCATCCAGGAGATAGAAGGGGCTCTGGAGTTGATTGAACAAAGAAAGCTTCAATGCCAGGGATGCGACGGTCTTCTCGCCCCCGGAGATGAAGCGGGCCAACTTGGACCCTTTATCGCGGAAAAGAATCTCTATTTCTATCCCCGGACTTCCATTGAACTGTTCGACGTATAATCGTGCATCTCCACCTTCCGGCATCAATCCCCGAAGCAAGAACCGAAACTCCTCGGCCAACTTCAGGAGCCTCTGTTCGGTGGAAGGATCTCCCGGCGACACTCCGGTAAACCGAAAAAAATGCTCGTACCGGTCTTCGGGAGACATCTCCAGAATGTCGTTCAACTGTTCCTGCCGCACCAGCGTCTTCAATGCGTCTCCCAGCCCCAGCTCATAAAGCTTCAGCCGATACGATCGAACATCCGTCAGGTCGTCGTTGATTCGGTAGCGTTCCTCGCCGGACCTCAGCAATTCACGGGAAACCGTAACCGATTCCGCCTCTTTTCCGGTACCCTGTTTAAAACGTAACCGGACCCGAGCGCAATCGGCGGGGGGATGATCCTTGCCTCCAAAATACAGTAGATCTTTCACGGCATAACAGCGCAGCTTCTTCAGGCTCTCTTCTCCCAAAGCCCAGGTGATCGCATCCAGAATGTTCGATTTGCCCACACCGTTGTTGCCGATGATCACCCCGATTCCGGGATTGAAGTTTACGGTCACTTCTTCCGCGTACGACTTGAATCCGTTTGCGGAAACCTCCTCCAGGAAAAGCATGATGCACTCCCCTATCCCGTGAGTTCGAACCCCTTTTTCGGCTCCCGATTGTCGACGGCTCCTTCAATCTCTCCACACCCTATCGGCAGAGGCGCCTATTCACCCGGTCGTTTAGACATGGGAACCGGACGTTCCGTCAAATCGCCCAGTCCTGCCCCTCCATACGATCCCCACCCGGTTGCCCCAAAAAGAAGAAACCCGAGTCAGTCTCCGTACCTATCCTTTATGGCCTGGATCAACTCCTCCTGGGGAGGGATGGCGGCCACGAATACCAGTTCTCCGTTCAGAGCTATACTGGGCAGACTACGCGCTCTCAATTCCTTGAAGCGCTTGATGCCTTCCCGGGTGCGCATATCCCATTCCCGGATATCGATCACCTCTAAAATATCCTGCGGTAAAGCCTTTACCGACTCTGCCATATAAAAGCAGGCTGTTCATTGCTGAAAGTCGGTCAGCAGCACGTCCACCACAACCTTCTGCATGATCGTATTTTCCTTTCTATTGTCGTCCCGGAGAAGCCGTTCAAGAATCCAACCGCACAAATGAAACGGCCACCCCGTCTCCTCGATTTTCCAACAGGGTGACCCAACCGTTCCCTTCGTCACTCAAGGATCCCACGTTTATAAAATCCACGCCTCCAAGCCGTACATGCTTGTTCACTCCGGTGTGGCCGAAAAGCACCATCCGGACGCCGAACTGAGACGTCATGGCCTCCAACGCCGGGAATACGGTCTCATCCCGAAGGTAATCACTCAGATTACTGACCATCAGCAACTCGGTGGAGAATGGGGCGAATTCAGAAAAGCCGTGCAAATCCTGTACATAACCGTCATAAAACAGGAGAACGTCCCCGTTCCCGATGCGACACAGTCGCAGGTGCGGTAATTCCTCAAGAATCGCTCTGGACGAGGGGGCGACCGACATGCTGTCCGATTCGGGAAGATCCTCCCGGCAAGTACGTCCGAATAGGACCCGGTGATCCCGAGGTCCCAGAATACACCGCCATCCCTGTTGGTGGATCTTGTGGATCACCTCGTCATTGTTTGGACCGTCTCCGATCTGGTTGCCCAGACAGAACACCGCATCCAGGTGAGCATTCGCGCTCCAGCGAAGGAAACGACCCAATGCCGGAGCATCGCCGTTGATCTCCGCTATTACCGCAACACGCGAAAAAGAAGAAGGATCCTGGATCACGGATATGGAAGACGGCGGCAACCGCCCTTCCAATGCCTCCAGCAAGGCAAGAGCCAATTGATCCGCACAGGAGGTCTCGTTTCGGCAGGAAATTCCTTTCATGAGGCCAATGAGTTCCCCCACACCTTTCCCCGCCGCCAATTTCCCCACCGCTTCCGCATTTCCGGGACAGCCGCCGCCCAGGAATCTCACCCATTGAATCCGGTTACCGGCCAGTTCGAAGTGCACTTCCCGGGCACACACGCCCTTTGTCTTGTATGCATACATTTCAGAGACCCACGGAACCATCCTGTATGAAGAGAGCATCGAGAATCACGCCGGCCGCTGGAACGGGTGAAAGATAACGAGACGGACGGTGGGCGAATAGGGAAGAATGAGGCCTGTCCATACTATGCCTCGGTGATACCCTCCGGCGTCCTTCGGCGGGCGCCTGGCCGCCGCCTCGGCATCCCCCCGGCGAGAAGCCCGGTCCTCACATAAAGAAACGGCCTGCGCAGGCGGAAAGGTGAAAGGGAGACGTCCTGTATCTCCTTGTTCACCTGTCTGCGAGTCCGCTCCGTCCCGGTAAGTGTATTCCGCATCACGGAGTCCCATTCCCTTCTTGAGAAAGGCCCGGCATGTCGATGTAACGCGGGAGAGATCCCCGAAAACCGGGAACGAGCCTTCCTCGAAGCCCGGCGGCGGGCGTTATCGGCTGTCCAGAGCCTCTCGGATAACGGCCTGCAGTTGTGCAGGGGAAGGGGTGTGACTGAAGCAAAGCGTACCGTTTACAAAGACGGAGGGAATAGGGGCGGGTTTTCCAAGACCCTGGGACAGTTGGAAAAACCGTCGGGCGCCGTCCTTCTGTTTAAGCACGACTTTCTCCCACTGAACCTGCCCTCCGAATCCCTCCACCACTTCTTCGACCGCGCGGGCCATGTACACACAAGGAATGCAGTGGTCTCCTTCGTAGATCACTTCAATGTGAACCCGTGACCGGTTCATGGCTGCGATTTCCAGGTATGCTCACTTCTGCTCAAATGTTTCTTGATGGCTTCTTCCAATTCATCCAGACGAGGGATGACATCAAAGACCAACTCCCCATCAAAAAACAATGAGGGTATCGGCGCACATTTCAGCCGCTTCCGCACCTCGTCGGTCCCATACAACGATACGGATAAATCGAAGAAACGCTGGGCGTGGACTTTGTTCTTGACAAAATCGATCAAGGTCCATCGTACCCGATCTCCAAAGCGTGAAGCCACCGTCTCCACCGCTTCCCGCATATAAAAACACTGTGGGCAGTGTTCGCCTTGATAGATAATTTCCAGGTGAAGTGCCTGCAACGCTGAAACCACCCGCCTTTCCGAATCCGTGCACGCGTTCTGAGTTCTCGGCGAGAATCCTCATGTTGGCCGCAATCCCCGACCTCCATCGGGTAATCCCAGCGGTCGGTCGGGGGTGCGGGTCATAAACGGGGCTCCATCCTGCTCCAGGTCGCACCAAAGGATCCCTTCGGTATCCACCGTAAGCCGGATTTCGCCGAACATCCCAATGGATCACTGGGCCCGGGTCTTCTGACCGGCTCCCGCCTTGGCCAGGTTCTCCTGCAATCTCGCGAAGTCGAAGCCTTTCTCCCGGAGCGATTTCAGCCGCTCCGCGATCTCGGGGGTCGGGGCCCTTTCAGCCATGGCATCCACCAGTTCTTCATACTGAGGGATAATGCTGGGGAAAACCAGATCCCGCTGTATGCAGATGGTGGGGAGCACCTTGCCCTTGAGTTCCAGGAATTTGCCGATTCCCTCTTTAGTCTTGATGGACCATTCCGTGTACTCGATCATTTTTTGAATGTCGTCAGGCAACGCGGCAATGGCTTCCGTCATATAGCCGCATGCCGCGCACTGCACGCTGTCCAGTGTCAAGATATCAATATAGATGGTGTTTTCCCCCATTAGATTCCTCCTTGAGTCCGATTACCAGGAATCCGGGTACGGAGCATAATACTCGTAGTACCAGTCCTTCGCCTCGATAGCCTGCATCATGTGTTCCACCGGAACATCGTAGGGCATGTCTCAGCCTGGGGCGAAGGTGTAGCCTATTTGCCCACCTGCGGAAAGACTCACAATCGCATCCTCGCGCGGAGAAAGCAAGCCCAGACTCAAGGCCAGGGTCAGCTTCA
>CAZQXK010000079.1:0-16873 GCA_964597345.1 uncultured Thermodesulfobacteriota bacterium
GTGATTCAGTTTCTGAGCATGGAAGCGGCGGCGCCCGTTCAGCAGGGTTTCGATCGGCTGACTCGAAAGCTGGTGGGGATATGGGAGTCCTACATCATGCTGGTCAACGTGGACCGAGAAAACCGCGAATTGAGGGAACAGATCCGAAGGTTGAAGCACGAGATCAACAGCTATCGGGAAGAGAGTTTGGAGAACCGCCGGCTGAGGGAACTCCTGGATTTCAAGAGACGGGTCGACACGCTCATGATCCCTGCGGAAGTGGTAGGCCGGGACCCTTCCGACTGGTATCGGTCCATCATCATCGACAAAGGGTCCCGTTCCCATGTTCGGAAGGACATGGCGGTGGTTTCCTATGAAGGAATCGTGGGACGCGTGATCTCCGCTTCTCCTAATTATGCCAAGATCCTGCTGATACTCGACCGGAACAGCGCCGTAAGCGCCGTTATTCAAAGGACCCGGGCACGGTCCATTCTGTCCGGGACCGGGGAGAATTACTGCCTGCTGAAATACGTGGCGCCCTCGGAAGATGTTCGTGTGGGAGACGCCGTGATTTCTTCCGGACTGAACGGGATTTTTCCGAAAGGCTTACTGCTCGGCGCCGTGGTCCGGGTGGATTACAGGCCCGGGGAACTGTTTCAAACCATCCGGGTGGCGCCGGCGGTGGATGTGTACACATTGGAGGAAGTCATGGTGCTCCTGGGTCCACCTCACGCGGATCCGCTGAGAATCACCCCGCATGCTCCTCAGATTACCGATGAGTAAGACCTTTCTGTTTCTGGCTTGGGCTGCGCTCCTGTTTATCCTTCAAACGTCCTGGCTGGGGCCGGCGAGCGGATACAGAACGATCCACATCTTCCTGATCTTCGTATGTTATCTGGGTATTACTCAGGAGCCGGCTACAGGACTTCCGGCCGCCCTACTGTTGGGAGTGCTTACCGACACGTTCTCGGGCGGAAGTTTCGGAATGTTCTTGATTCTGTACCTGTTGGCGTATCTGGTTGGGTTTTCGGCGGGAAAGAAAGTGTATCTTCAGTCCGTTCTGTATCGAGTGGGGGCGGTCCTGGCGATGGACGTATCATTTCGTCTTCTTCTGCTGAATCTCCTCCGGGTGCTGGAAGACGCCCCCGTTACGGATGTCACGCGTGTGCTGCCCGGCATCCTCGCCACCGCGTTGATGAGCCCGGTTTGCTTTTGGGTGTTCGACGCTTCCCTCAATCGCTTGGAAATGTTGACGCATGCAGGGAGAGCCAAGCCCAGGGCAAGAGGATGAAACACAATCCCGGTTCCATACCCCTGGTCGGTGAAACGCAGGAGTTGCAGGGGCGTTTCAAGTCCTTCGTGGCGGTGGCGCTGGCCCTTTTCCTGATTTTGGTTATGCGCCTGTGGTATCTGCAGGTTTACCGGGGGGACATGTACTACGATCTTTCGAAGAACAACCGTATGCGCATGCGTTACATCATGCCGCTACGCGGCTTGATCTTTGATACCCACGGGCGTCTCCTGGTGAGCAATCGTCCATCCTTCGGGGTCTACGTGGACTTGGACTACGTGGAAGACCGGGAAACCCTGTCCCAGTCCTTGAGTTCGCTCCTGGAGTACGCCCCCGAAGAAGTGATGGGACGGATGAAGACGGGAAGGCGGGACAGGTACACGAACCGGGCCCTTATCAAGTCCAATATATCCTGGTCGGAGCTTTCCGCGGTGGAAACGTATCGGTACGAGCTTCCGGGGGTGGGTATCCAGGCTGAACCCAAGCGGCAGTATGTTCATCCCGGTTCGGCGAGTCACGTACTGGGGTACTTGGGTGAAATCAGCAGGGAGGAACTCGCCAGAGAGGAATACGCGGCTTGCCGCCCGGGCGAGTCTGTCGGTAAGAGCGGAATCGAGAGGTCGCTCCAGTCGGTTCTCGCCGGGCGAAAGGGAGGCAGACACATCGAGGTGGACGCCGGGGGCCGGGAAATGGAGACTCTGGTCCGGGTGGATGCATTGCCGGGCGACAATGTGTACCTGACCATGGACCTAATGTTGCAGCAGGCCGTGGAAGAGGAGCTTCGAGACAAAGTGGGGGCGGTGGTGGCCATGGATCCCTTCACCGGGGAGATCCTCGCCCTGGCATCCAGTCCCGGCTTCAATCCGAACTGGTTTGTAGACGGTATCTCCACCGAAGCCTGGGGAGCCATCCGAGACAACCCTCTCAATCCACTTCAGAACCGCGCCACACAGGGACAGTATCCTCCTGGATCCATATTCAAGATGGTTACGGCGCTGGCGGCGCTTTCCGAAGGAGTGGCGACTCCGGAAACCGTGGTGGAATGCAAAGGCTCGTATCGGGTGGGATCGGGGTTGTTCCATTGCTGGAAACCTTGGGGACACGGCCGTGTGGATCTGGCCCGGGCTCTCATCGAATCGTGCGACGTATACTTTTACCATGTGGGACATCGTCTGGGGGTGGATACCATAGCCAAGTACGCCCGGCACTTCGGTTTTGGTGAACGAACCGGGATTCTGTTGGAGCCGGAGCTTCCGGGTTTGGTCCCCACTTCGACATGGAAAAGGCAGAGGTTCGGCGTGGCGTGGCAGAAAGGGGAAACATTGTCCATGGCCGGCTCGTTCGGCTACGAGCACTTCGAGTTGTCCATGGCCATCGGCCAGAGCTTCAACTTGGTGACACCGTTGCAGGCGGCGGTGTTTATCTCCTCCATTGCCAATGGCGGAGATGTACTGCGCCCGACCATCGTTCGGAGGATTGAAACGAGTCAGGGAAACGTGGTCAGGACATTTAACCCCGAGGTGCGCAAAGAACTGCCGGCGCCGCCGGAACGCCTGCAACTCATTACGGGCGCGTTGCAGCAGGCCGTGAGCCATGCTTCCGGCACAGGACGCAACGCCCGTGTGGAGGGACTTTCGATAGCGGGAAAGACGGGGACGGTGCAGGTGGTTAGCCTCAAGGATCCCAAGCGGCGGCGGAGCAAGGAGGAGATTCCGTATCATCTGCGGGATCACGCATGGTTCGTGTGCTTCGCTCCCGTGGACGAACCTCGCATCGCGTTGTCCATTCTGGTGGAGCACGGCGGCCATGGGGGAGCTGTGGCCGCACCCATGGCCCAGCGTATCCTGCAGGCATGGCGGGAATTGGCGCCCCCCCCCAGCCGAGGCCGAATCGTCTTGGGGGAAGAAAGTCCGCAACCCGGGAAGGACACGTCTCATGATCGATCGTAGACTGGTGCAACACTTCGACTGGTTCCTGCTACTGTTGGCCCTTGTGCTGTGCGGAATGGGCCTGGTGAACCTGTACAGCGCCACGATCCGTTCCGGGGGACTCGATGTCTTCTATAAGCAACTCACATGGGTTGGAATCGGATTCGCCGTGATGGCGTTCACTCTTTTCTTTCATTATCACCTGCTCGAACGATATGCTGTTCCCATTTACGTGTGCACCCTCGTCCTGCTGATCCTGATTCTTCTTATCGGGACTCCGATAGGTGGGTCCCGGAGATGGCTGATCCTGGGACCCTTGTCCTTCCAGCCGTCGGAACCGGCGAAGCTCGCACTCATCGTAGTGCTGTCCCGATTGTTTTACCGGCGTAGCCTGGTAGAGAACTTAGGCTTCAAGGACCTGGTCGCCCCGGCGGCGCTCATGTTCCTTCCCGCCTTTCTGATTCTCAAGGAACCGGATCTGGGAACCGCTCTGCTCATCTGTTTTGTGGGCTTATCCGTGTTGATGTTTGTCCGTGTCCGATGGCAGGTATTATGCGCGGGATTGCTGGCCGTAGCCTCCCTGGCTCCCTTGTTCTGGCAGACTTTGAAAGGATATCAGAAGCAGCGGATTCTCACTTTTTTCAATCCGGACATAGATCCATTGGGCGCCGGCTACCACATCATTCAATCCAAGATTGCCGTGGGATCCGGAAGAGTCACGGGGAAAGGGTTTCTGGCCAGTACCCAAAGCCATCTGAATTTCCTCCCCGAGCACCATACGGATTTCGCCTTTTCGGTGCTGGCCGAGGAATGGGGGTTTGCGGGCGCTCTTTTGGTGATCGGAGTGTACGTTGCGCTGGTCTTGTGGGGCCTGAATATCGGCAGGCGATCGAAAGACCTGTTCGGTGCGCTTCTGGCGGTGGGGATTTCGGCCATGCTGTTCTGGCCCGCGGTCATCAACATAGCCATGGTCACGGGACTCCTTCCCGTGGTGGGCATTCCTCTGCCCCTAATTTCATACGGCGGCTCCAGCGCGGTAAGCACCCTGTTGGCCGTGGCGCTCTTGATGAACATCAGCATGCGGCGTTACATGTTTCGGTGAGGGAACTCGCATATCGGGGAACCGACGGTGGTTCACGCTGATTCGGCTTTCTTCCGGGAGATGTTCGGTCACAGAGTGGTTTCGGTATGGGGAATTCGGCGTACTCGGCGTATCCGGCGGGAATCGGGTTTGTCGCGCCTTGTGAAAGATGGGACACGGCGTCTTACGAGGGCGATGGAACCCGCGTTCCGCTTGTAGCAAGGGGTTTGCGCCGTCCGAATCATCGTGCCGGCGCCGAAAAAAACTTTTGACATGCTCAGGAAAATTATGTACAAAGGCTCATCATTTTCGCACGTACTTTATTTCACATTTTCCAGGGAGATGTGGGTTCATGATTGAACTGGATAAGTCTTTATTTCTCCAAATGATTAACTTCCTGTTTCTGCTGTGGATCCTGAATCTCATCCTTTATCGCCCCATTCGAAGGATTCTGGCCGAACGCAAACAGCGGATTGATGGATTCAAGCAACAGATCAAACAGCTCAGCATGGACATCGACCGGCACAAGGAAGAAATCGCGGAGCTGATGAGTAGAGCGCGGAAGGAAGGATTCGACCGAAAAGAGGGTTTGAAGCGCGAGGCCGCGGAGCAGGAGGCACGGCTTCTGTCGGACGTGAGCGCGGAATCCGAGAGCAAACTGGCGGAGGTCAAACAAACGATTGTTCAAGAGGTCGCCGCCGCGCGGGGAATTCTCCAGACTCAGATGCAGGCGTTTGCCCGCGAACTGGCCTCCAAGATTTTAGGGAGACAGGTCGGATGAAGGCGATGCGTGCATATCGGTGGTTTGGTGTAATCGGAACGGTGTTCTGTGTGACGGTCCTTCTGGGCTGGATGTTCCTGTGCGGATCCTCGCCCGCATTCGCCGCTGCGGGGGGAGAAGGGCATGGCACTCCACCTGAAAAGCTCTGGGACCTGCTGTATCGAGCCATGGCCTTTGCGGTCCTCTTCGTGGTGCTTTTCTGGGTACTGCGCAAACCGATCCCCAAATTTCTCTCCAACCGGCGCGCATCGATTCAAAATGAACTGGCCGAACTCCAGGCGAAGAAGGGCGAAACGGAAAAGCTCCTCCAGGAGCTGAGACGCCGCGTCACCGATATCGAGAGCGAGCGGGAATTCATTATTGCCGAATACATCAAGGAAGGCGAAGCGGAAAAAGCCAAAATCTTGGAACAGGCCCGTATCGCCGGAAATCGTATCCGGGAACAAGCCGGGTGGGCCATCGCCCAAGAAGTCAAGGACGCCAAGCTCAGACTTCAATCGGAAATAGCCGATTTGGCCTCAGCCATGGCGGAAGATGTGATCCGTAAGAATATCCGGGAAGAAGATCAGCAACGCTTAATGGAAGAATACATAGAAAAGGTGGTGGAGAGGGCGTGATCAGCAAAACGGTTTCACGGAGATATGCTAGGGCGCTTCTGGCGATCGGGCGGGAAGACGGCCAGTATCTGAGGTATGGAGAGGAACTGGAGCAACTTGCAGCTCTCCTGAAAGAGAACAAATCCCTTGCGGATGTGCTGGCCAATCCGATACACAATTTGAGAAACCGTAAGGCCGTCTTGCGGTTTGTCCTGGAAAAGACCGATGTCTCTCCGGTGGTCGGAAATTTTCTCGCTTTGTTGCTCGAGAAAAATCGGATCCGATTTCTATCGGATATCGCGACGTTTCATTCCAGGCTCACCGACGAGATCCAGAACATCGGAAGAGCCACCGTGATTTCGGCTTCTCCCTTGCCGGAGGAAGTGGTGGACCGTGTCAAGGATGCGTTGGCGAACATCACCAAGAAACAGATTTGGATCAGCGCGCGGGTGGATCCGGAGATCATCGGCGGGATCATAACCAGAGTGGGTGATCTCAGTTATGACGGCAGCGTCCGGACACAACTGCTAAGTCTAAAGCAATCTTTGAAAAGAGGTGAATAGCCGCCATGCAAATCAAAGCAGATGAAATAAGCCAGGTGATTAAGGAGCAGATTGAACGCTACACGAAGGAAGTAGACGTATCCGAGACGGGCACCGTACTCAGTGTCGGGGACGGGGTGGCCAAGATCTACGGCGTGGAAAATTGCATGGCCATGGAACTCCTCGAGTTTCCCGGAGGCATTCTTGGACTGGCTTTGAACCTCGAACAGGACAGCGTCGGTGCGGCCATTCTCGGTGAAGTCACGCATATCAAGGAAGGGGACACGGTTCGGCGAACGGGGCGCATTGCCGAGGTTCCCGTGGGTGAAGGCGTCCTGGGGCGTGTGGTGGATGGCGTGGGCACTCCCGTGGACGGCAAGGGTCCCATTCAGACTACGGAAACACGGCGTATCGAAGTGGTGGCTCCCGGCGTCATCGCCCGGCAAAGCGTCAACGAGCCCATGTACACGGGAATCAAGGCCATCGACGCCATGACTCCCATCGGCCGGGGACAGCGCGAACTCATCATCGGGGACCGGCAGATCGGTAAGACGGCTATCTGCGTGGACGCCATCCTGAATCAGAAGGATTCCGGTATCAAGTGTATTTATGTGGCCATCGGCCAGAAGAAATCCACCGTGGCCCAGGTGGTGGAGGTGTTCCGGAGAAACGGCGCCATGGAATATACCACCGTGGTCATGGCCTGTGCGTCGGATCCCGCCACCATGCAATACATCGCCGCCTACGCGGGTTGCGCCATGGGCGAATATTACCGGGACCGGGGCGAACACGCGCTGATCATTTACGATGACTTGAGCAAACAGGCCGTCGCCTATCGCCAGGTATCTCTTCTTCTCCGGCGTCCTCCGGGGCGTGAAGCGTTTCCCGGCGATATTTTCTACAACCACTCCCGCCTGCTGGAGCGCGCCGCCAAGTTGAACAATGAACTCGGTGCGGGTTCCATGACGGCTCTTCCCATCATCGAAACGCAGGCCGGCGACGTATCCGCTTATATTCCGACCAATGTCATCTCCATCACGGACGGACAGGTTTACCTGGAGCCGGGACTTTTCTTCGCCGGTATCCGGCCGGCCATCAACGTCGGTCTGAGCGTAAGCCGTGTCGGAGGCGCCGCCCAAACGAAGGCCATGAAGCAGGTGGCGGGTTCTCTCCGTCTCGATCTGGCTCAGTACCGGGAATTGGAGGCCTTTGCCCAGTTCGGAAGTGAACTGGACAAGTCCACGCAGGCGCAGCTGAATCGGGGCATGCGCCTCGTGGAGCTTCTGAAACAGCCTCAGTATGCTCCCATGTCGGCGGAGAAAGAGGTGGTGTCCCTGTATGCCGGCACCCGGGGATACCTGGACAAGTTCCCCGTGAGCGCCGTGAGGTCCTACGAGGATCAGCTGGTCGAATTCATGGAGAGCAAGCATCCTGAAATTCTGAATGAAATCAAGGAGCGTCAGGCGATCGACGATTCCTTGGACGGCAAACTGAAGCAGGCTCTCAAGGATTTCGAACAAATCTTTCAGCCGGCGACGCAAGCGTAAGCAGGATTCTCCATGGCGACTTTGAGAGACATCAAACGGAAGATCGGCGCGGTCAAGAAGACGAGGCAGATCACCAAGGCGATGAATATGGTGGCCGCGGCCAAACTCCGCGGCGCCCAAACCCGCATGGAGCAATTCAGACCCTATGCGGAGAAGTTTACGGAACTTCTCGAGGGTCTGGCTCTCCGTACCGATACGGATATACATCCCCTGCTGGTTTCCAGAGAAGAGGTGAAATCCCCGGAACTCATCGTGGTGACTTCCGACCGCGGCCTTTGCGGCAGTTACAACACCAACGTCATCCAGACGGCTGATAAGTGGCTCGGCCAGACCAAGAGCGCCGGAAAGGACCCGCAGCTTACCGTCATCGGACGGAAGGGCCGTGATTACTTCCGCCGCAGAAGAATGACGTTCCGCAATCAATACGTGGATTATTTCGGAAACTACGACTACGCCGTAGCCCATGAAATCGCGCAGAAATGCATCGACGCCTATTTGTCGGAAGAAGTGGATGAAGTGTACATCCTGTATTCCGAATTCCTTAACGTCGGTGTCCAGAAGCCTAAGATGAGGAAGCTTCTTCCCATGTCACCGGTTCTCGATGAAGCGGAGCAGGAATCGGCCCAACTTACGGAATACCTGTACGAACCTTCCCCGGAGCATCTTTTGTTTGAGCTGCTTCCCAAGAATATGGACGTTCAGATTACGAGTGTGCTGTTGGAGGCGGTCGCCAGCGAGCACGCGGCTCGAATGACCGCCATGGACAACGCCCAGTCCAACTGCAAAGACATGCTGGAGCGGCTCACCCTGGTCTATAACAAGGCCCGCCAGGCGGGTATCACCCGGGAGCTTATGGACATCATCGGCGGCGCCGAGGCACTGAAAGGATAAGCACACAGGAGGTTTCAAACTCATGAACACGGGAAGAATCACCCAGGTCATCGGACCGGTCGTGGACGTCGAATTCGAGGAAGGACAGCTTCCCACGATTTTGACGGCCTTACTTGTGTCGAACCCGGGTATCAGCCAAGAAGAAGACAACCTTGTCCTGGAAGTGGCCCAACACTTGGGGGACAACGTAGTGCGGACCGTTGCCATGGACGTTACGGATGGACTGGTCCGTGGAATGACGGTGAAGAACACGGGTAACCCCATTCAGATGCCGGTAGGTGAGGCTACGCTGGGGCGAGTCCTCAATGTGGTGGGCCGACCCGTGGATGGTTTGGGCCCCGTGGATGCGAAGATGTTTTACCCCATCCACCGCAAAGCCCCGGAGTTTGTGGAGCAGGATACTTCCGTGAACGTGCTCGAAACGGGCGTGAAGGTCATCGATCTTCTGGTTCCCTTTCCACGCGGCGGGAAGATGGGGATGTTCGGCGGCGCTGGCGTGGGTAAGACCGTCATCATGATGGAAATGATCCACAACATCGCCATGCAGCACGGTGGAATTTCGGTATTTGCGGGTGTGGGGGAGCGGACCCGCGAGGGCAACGATCTCTACCATGAAATGAAGGATTCGGGAGTTCTTCCGCGCGCCGCCTTGATATACGGCCAGATGACGGAGCCTCCTGGGGCGCGTGCCCGGGTGGCGCTTTCAGCCCTTACCGCAGCGGAGTACTTCCGGGATGAACAAGGCCAGGACGTGCTGCTCTTTGTCGACAACATCTTCCGCTTTACGCAGGCGGGGTCGGAAGTTTCCGCCCTCTTGGGGCGCATGCCGTCGGCGGTGGGCTACCAACCGACCTTGGGTACGGACTTGGGGGAGTTGCAGGAGCGCATCACTTCCACGACGAAAGGTTCCGTTACATCGGTGCAATGCGTCTATGTTCCCGCGGACGACTTGACCGATCCGGCGCCCGCCACCACCTTCGCCCACTTGGACGGCACGGTGGTGTTGTCCAGACAGATCGTCGAGTTGGGTATCTATCCCGCGGTGGATCCGCTGGACTCCACATCGCGGATCCTGGACCCCAATGTCCTGGGTGACGAACATTATCAGACGGCCCGCGCCGTTCAAAAGACCCTTCAGAAATACAAAGACCTGCAGGATATCATCGCCATTCTGGGCATGGATGAACTTTCCGATGAAGATAAACTTACCGTGGCGCGCGCCCGTAAAATCCAGCGCTTCCTGTCGCAGCCGTTCCACGTCGCGGAAGCCTTCACGGGACAAAAGGGCAAGTACGTCAAGGTGGAAGACACCGTCCGCGGCTTCAAGGAGATCGTGGAAGGCAAGCACGACGATGTTCCCGAACAGGCCTTTTATATGGTGGGAACCATAGGCGAGGCTCTGGAACGAGCCGCCCGCATGCGCGAGCAGGAGTAGGCAACCGTCATGGCCAAGAAAATTCAGCTGGAAGTGGTTACCCCTGAAAGAATCGTGGAACGAACCGAAGTCGACATCGTTGTAGCTCCGGGGTATGACGGTGAGTTCGGCGTTCTCCCCGGCCATATACCCTTTCTCGCCTCGTTGCAGATCGGTGAAATGTATTACCGGGACGGATCCACCACGCGATACTTTGCCGTAAGCGGCGGGTATGCCGAGGTGTTGCCCGACAAAGTCACGATTCTTGCCGAATCGGCCGAGGCCGCCCGTGAGATCGATTTAGACCGCGCCCGTCGCGCCAGGGAACGGGCCGAGGAACGGATCCGGCGGGCCAAAGAGGAGAATTTGGACTACTACCAAGTGGAAGCGGAACTCCGGCGCGCCATTGTGCGCCTTAAGGTGGCGGAGCGGCGTCTTTCCGCCTGATACCGTACGTTCCCGCGGTTCCCTCCGTGCAAGCCGCAGTCTTTAGGCAAGTCTTTGGACTTGCCTTTTCTTTTTTGCGCCGCTACAGTGGCAAAGGTTGAACATTTCCCTGTGCAAGCTCGCGGTTTTCGCCATACGCGCCTCGAACGGGATTCAGACGGTGGGGTTCCCCATGGATGTCGGCATGCCGCTCCAGCCCTGTTTGGAGAAGTGGCCCGTTCTGAAGGAGTGTGCGAAAGAGAGGCGATTTCAGCGGAGGATCGGGCGTCCGGATTCTTGAGGCTTCGGCTGCCGGTGGATCCGCTTACAGGAGATTTCAGGTGTGTGGGATCATCGGGTACATAGGACCAAGAAGCGCTGTGGATGTGCTGCTTCATGGATTGGAGAGGCTCGAGTATCGAGGATACGATTCGGCGGGCCTGGCCCTCATCGGGAGGGACAATACCCTTCAAGTGCGGCGCAGTCAGGGGAAGCTGACCAAGTTAAGGGAGCGGCTTCAGGCGGAACCCTGTGACGGATCTATCGGGGTGGGTCATACACGCTGGGCGACTCACGGAGTCCCTTCGGATACGAACGCCCATCCGCATCGTGTGGGCCGGACGGTGGTGGTTCATAACGGGATCATCGAAAACTATGTCCAACTGAAACAGGAACTCGGATTGAGCCGATCCGAATACGCGTCCCAGACCGACACCGAGATCATTGCGCACTTGGTGGATCGGTATGTACTGGAAGAAGGAGACTTTGTATGCGGTGCGTGCAAGGCCCTGAAGAAACTGAAAGGATCGTATGCCGTTGTCCTGCTTCACAGCGATTACCCGACGGCCATGTTGGCCTCACGTAATGAGAGTCCGCTGGTCCTGGGCCTGGGCGACGGGGAATTCTTCGTGGCCTCCGATGTCCCCGCATTCATGAATTATACGCGGGAAGTGGTATTTATCGATGACGGAGACTTGGTGTACATCACCGGGGGCAACGCCGCGTACATGGATTTGGAAGGCCGCCCGGTGACACGCGGCAGTGTGACCCTTCAATGGAGTCCGGTCATGGCGGAGAAGACCGGATTCAGTCATTTCATGGAAAAGGAGATTTTCGAGCAGCCCCGTGCGCTTGTGGACACGCTGAGGGGACGGTTCAATCCGGAAACGGGGGCCGTCTTTCTGGATGATTGCGGGTTGGAACCGGACCTGTGGTCCCGAGTGCGGCGCGTGGTGATTGTGGCCTGCGGCACCTCCTATCATGCCGGCATCGTCGCGAAGTTCTGGATCGAGCGCCTGGCGCGCCTTCCCGTGGAAGTGGACCTGGGTTCCGAGTTCCGGTACCGGAACGCCATCATCCGGGGAGACGATCTTCTGGTGGCCGTTTCCCAATCCGGAGAAACCGCGGATACGTTGGCTGCGGTGCGCGAAGCCAGACAAAAGGGGGCCTGGTGTCTGGCCGTGTGCAACGCGGTGGGCAGTTCCCTCACGCGGGAATGCCACGGGGTCTGTTACACCCATGCGGGTCCGGAAATCGGGGTGGCTTCCACCAAGGCCTTCACCACCCAGTTGGCGCTGCTTTATATCATTGCGCTTCGACTGGCGCAGGCGGTGGGTACGGTAAGCCTCGAAGCCGCCGTCTCCCGTCTTTCCCGCCTGGTCCAGCTGCCAGGGCGGGTGGGCGACATCCTGGCGACTACGGATATCGTCCGCCAAGTAGCCGCCAAGTACTTCCAAGCTTCCGACTTTCTCTACCTGGGCAGAGGGCTTTTGTATCCCATCGCCCTGGAAGGAGCCTTGAAACTCAAAGAGATTTCCTATATTCATGCAGAAGGATACCCTGCGGGAGAAATGAAGCACGGTCCCATCGCCCTGATCGATGAGCGTCTCCCGGTGGTGGCTCTTGTGAGCCCCGATACGGTCTACGACAAAATGCTGTCCAACATCGAGGAAGTGCGGGCGCGCGGAGGCATCGTTATCGCCGTGGCAAGGGAAGGCAGTTCGGACGTGTTCGAAATGGCTCAGGATGTCATTCCCCTTCCCGCTTCCCTGGGAGAGCTGGATCCCATCCTGTGGGTGGTGCCCCTTCAACTCCTGGCCTATCACATAGCCGTCCTGAGAGGCACCGACGTGGATCAACCCCGGAACCTCGCCAAGAGCGTTACCGTGGAATAGCCCGTATTTCACAAAAAGACTTGACTTTGGATTCGGCGAGGCGAATAATTTTCAAAGAATGGTGGAGAATTTCTATGAATATCGAATACCTGGATCATCTGGAAGCCAAAATAGACGAACTGCTTGCCAAGCATGAATCCGTGATCCAACGGAACGGGGAGTTGATGGAAATCATCCAGCGGAAGGATCAGGAGATCGAGCAGCAGCAGTTTCGAATTTCCGAAATGCAGCAAGAGAAGGAACACATCAGCCGAAGGGTGGGCGAGTTGTTGAATAAGTTTGAAACGCTTAAGTCCATGTGAGTGAAAACGGTTCTCGGTGAAATACGTCCGTAACATCACGGTCTTTGATTTGCAACTGTCCGTCATGACGGAGGCGGATGAGTCCCAGGTGTCTGCGCTGGCCGAGTATCTCCAAAAGAAATATGAGGAAATCAAGTCCGTTTCGTCGAACGCTCCCCGCGCGAACGTGATGGCCCTGGCGGCATTGAATGTGGCCAACGAGTATTTCGAGGCCCGGAACAAGGTTCTGAATCTGGAACGGACCCTGGAGGCGCGATCCCGAAAGATCATCGAGAAGATCGAGCAAAGCGGAGCCTCTTCGAGTGAGGATGAAACCATGGCTCCGTAAGAGCGGAGTCATGACGTTGCCCGGGTTCCCTTTTTCCTGACCGAGCCTTCGGCTCATGGGTGGCGACAGCAGCCCCATGAAAGAGGGGAGCATTTCGATGCCGCCTGAACACGAAGGGGCGGAAAGGGAGGGAGAATCTGTCCATCGGGAATACCCAATGCCCTTCCGTGAGCGGATGTCCCTCTTGTACCGGAAACGTTGAGAATGCGCCGTGCATTCGGGTGAGACTCCACCCCTTGTTCGCGCCGGCCCCGCGTCCTTTCGCCCGACTCCGTGAAAAGACGGTCGTCTTCACCGCCCTGCCGCGCCATTTCACCGAACAGCCCGGTATCCGAACACGATGGTAACTGCGCGCCTCTTTACCGAGCGCCCGGCGGTTCCCCGTGTTCGTTGAACACTCCCGGCCAAGGAGATTATTTCATGTCGTCACCACTTGTTATTCTTGGATTCGTCGTCCTGTCCGCCTTGGGCGTCCTGGTGGGGTTTCTTCTGCGAAAGCGGGTCGTGGAAACGAAGATCGAATCCATCGACAAGCTTTCGCAACGGATTATCGAAGAGGCCAGAAGGGAATCCGAAACCGTCAAGAAAGACGCCATGCTTCAGACCAAGGATGCGCTTTTCAGGATGAAGCTGGAGTTTGAGAAGGAGAGCAAGGAACGGCGCCAGGAACTCCAACAGTTGGAAAAGCGGCTTCTCCAGAGGGAAGAGCATCTGGACAAGAAGACGGAATTATTTGAGCAGAAGGAGCAGGAACTGGTCCGGAGAGACCAGTCGCTTCGGGACCGCGAAAAGAATATCGCCGCCAAAGAAAAGGAATACCACGCCTTGCTTCAGGAACAGAGAGCCACGCTGGAACACCTTGCGGGCATCACCACCACGGAAGCGAAGAACCTGCTCATGCAAACCATGGAAAACGAAGCCCGCCATGAAGCGGCCAAGCTCATCAAGCAGATCGAACATGAGGCCAAGGAGACGGCGGACAAGAAATCCAAGGAGGTGCTCGCCCTGGCCGTGAATCGATACGCCGGCGATTATATCATGGAGAAGGCCGTGTCCGTGGTGCATCTCCCCAATGAAGAAATGAAAGGTCGCATCATCGGCAGGGAGGGTCGTAATATCCGAGCCATTGAAGCGGCCACAGGAATCGACCTGATCATAGACGACACCCCGGAAGCGGTCATTTTGAGCGGATTCAATCCCATCCGGAGGGAAATCGCCAAGCAGACGCTGGAACGTCTCATCAACGACGGACGAATCCACCCCGCCCGCATCGAGGAGGTGGTCAAGAAAGTCGGCGACGAGCTGGAGACGACGATTCGGGAAACGGGGGAGCAAGCCACGTTCGATGTGGGGGTTCATGGAATTCATCCGGAACTTCAACGGCTTATCGGTAAGCTCAAGTATCGTTCGAGCTATGGGCAGAATGTGCTGCAGCATTCGCTTGAAGTGGCTTTCCTGTGCGGTGTCATGGCTTCGGAACTCAATTTGAACGTGAAGCAGGCCAAGCGCATCGGGTTGCTTCACGACATCGGCAAGGCTGTGGACCACGAAGTGGAAGGCTCGCATGCGGCTATCGGCGCCGACCTTTTGAAGAAGTACGGCGAATCTCCGAAAGTGGTGCAGGCCGTGGCCGCCCACCACGAGGAGGTTCCGGTGGCCTCCGTAGTGGACATCCTGGTCCAGGCGGCGGATACGCTGTCCGGGGCCCGGCCGGGGGCTCGCCGGGAGATGCTCGAAACGTATGTCAAACGCCTGTCGGATCTGGAACGCATCGCCAACCAATTCAAGGGCGTGGATAAATCCTATGCCATCCAGGCCGGCCGCGAATTGCGCATTATTGTGGAAAGCGATCGGGTCTCGGATGACGAGGCCGTACTGCTCAGCCGGGACATTTCCAGGAAAATCGAGAATGAACTCGTCTATCCCGGCCAGATCCGGGTTACGGTGATCCGGGAAACTCGGGCCGTGGATTACGCCAAGTAAGGGCGATCTTGCGAATCATGCTGATTGGAGATATTTGCGGGCGCAGCGGCCGCCAGGTCCTTGCCCGCCGACTGCCCGGAATCGTGCTGGAAAACCGGGTTGATTTCGTGGTGGCCAACGCGGAGAACGCCGCCGGGGGCATCGGACTCACCCCCGATATCGCGGACGAAATCCTGAGTTATGGGGTTCATGTCCTCACTTCCGGAAACCACATCTGGAAGAAACGGGAGATTTACTCCTACCTGGAAGAGCAGCGGTTGCTGCTCCGCCCCTGTAATTATCCGCCGGGGGCGCCGGGGCGGGGTTGGGGCATATTCGATCTCCCCGGCCGACCCCGGGTGGCGGTGATCAATGTGCAGGGGCGTGTATTCATGTCCCCCGTGGATTGTCCCTTTCGCGCCGTAGAGGCGGCTCTTTCCGAGATAGGGGATTCAGCCCGTATTCACATTGTGGACATTCACGCGGAGGCTACGTCCGAAAAGGCCGCCATGGGATGGTTTCTGGACGGCCGGGTTTCCGCGGTGCTGGGAACGCACACGCATGTCCAGACCGCGGACGAACGGATACTTCCTGGCGGTACCGGATATATTACGGACGTAGGGATGACGGGTTCGTTGAACTCGGTGCTGGGAATGAAGAAAGACATCGCCTTGAGGAGGTTTCTCACGGGACTTCCAGAACGGTTCGAGCCGGCCCGGAAGCATCCCGCGGTCATGGGTGTGGTGGTCGAGGTGGATCCGCAGACGGGGAGATGCACCGAGGTGACGCGGTTTCGTGTGCCGGAGGAATTGCCGGAAACCCCTTCGTGACGTGCAGCGGCGGATTTCTCAGAAAATCTTCTTGACAGATTCGCCGGAATTGTTATAAGTTCCAATCATAACGAAGCACGTTCCTTGAAACGAACACCCGGTGCAGGGTGTTTTTCTTTCCCGTGAATGAGGCGGTTCCCGCGAGGGTTCTGTCGGCGGGGGAGCCGGCGGGTGGTATCCCGAATGCGGTACGATTTTTTCGTTGACATTCGGAACGGATACGGTACTATCCGCACTCGCCCCGGATGGCGGGGGGGAAAGCAAGGGCCTCAGAAAAAAAACATTGACATGGGGCCGTGGATGTGAAATAAGATGTTTTTCGCTGCGCATGAAAATGAATCTTGACAGCAGCGGAAGCACCGCATAGAATAAAATTATCCGCTTGTTCTTTGAAATCTAAATAGTGAGCTTATGCGAGGTGGGTCGAACCGGCAATGTCCGAGTTAAACTGGAGAGTTTGATCCTGGCTCAGAACGAACGCTGGCGGCGTGCTTAACACATGCAAGTCGAACGAGAAACTCCGACTTCGGTTGGGGGAGTAAAGTGGCGCACGGGTGAGTAACGCGTGGGTAACCTACCCTCGAGACGGGGATAACTGTCCGAAAGGACAGCTAATACCCGATAACATCATCGTTTTTTTGGAAGTGATGATCAAAGGTGACCTCTACACGTAAGTTGCCGCTTGAGGATGGGCTCGCGTACCATTAGCTAGTTGGTAGGGTAACGGCCTACCAAGGCTGTGATGGTTAGCTGGTCTGAGAGGATGATCAGCCACACTGGAACTGAAACACGGTCCAGACT
>CAZQXK010000080.1:0-16500 GCA_964597345.1 uncultured Thermodesulfobacteriota bacterium
TCATTGGGGCGTACTGGTTGTAGGCCTCATTCCTCAGGATTCGCGCGCCTTGCATCTCATCGTTTTTCACCAGCCTGCCCGAAACGCTGTTTTTCAATGGGCTGCTATGCATCTCGTTCTACAAGGTTTCAACTCACAAGTAGTCTCCCACCAGCACGAATCCCCCCCAATAGCCGGGATGAGGGCTTCGATTCTTCACATGCAGCATGGCCCTTCGCAGGCTGGCCGACTTGTCTTCCCGAGCATATTCCCGATAGAAGTGTTTAATCAGAATCCCCGTGGAGATGTCGCTCACCCGCCAAAGACTGGAAACGATGGCGTGCGTTCCCGCATACAGGAAGGCTCGGTTCATGCCGATGACGTCATCGCCGCTCCGAACTTCTCCCAAGCCGGTTTGGCATGCGCTCAACACCACCAAATCCGCGCGGATCCGGAGGCCAAACACTTCCATAGCCTCCAGGTTCCCGTCCGCATGGATGTCAGGAGTAAGCTTCACCGCCGAAAACAGCGGATTGATGGGATCGAACTCTCCGTGAGACGCCAGGTGAATGATCCCGAAATCGCCGATGTTCCGAACCACCCAGCTCTCCGTGGCCCGCTCACGGGTCAGTATTGTAATGTCCGGGAAATTCCACCCGATGGTGGCCACTTCGCGTTCGGCGAAAGGCAGATCCATAGCCGCACTGTCCAGGTCCGGATTTCCGATGGCCAAAACCCGGAGATTTTTCCGATCCATGCGCCGATCCATCGTGTACCGTATCACACCGGCGCTGGGCAGATGGAACATGGGAAATCGGTCCACCAGATAATCTCTGCCGTCGGACAACGTCGCATAAGACAGATAGTGCAGGGGCCCGTGAGGGACAATACCCAGGACGCGGGTTCCGGCCAGATGGGAAACGACCTGGGCGAACACGCTTTCGTAGATCTTCCGGGAAAGCTCTTCCAGAGGCTCGAGATTCTGGAGCATCCGGCGGTAATCCAGAATGTCTTTCTCCAAGACCTCTCGGGGCATTGCGTTTCGGGTCAAGAAAACCGATTCCCCATTTACCACCCAGCAAAGAATCTCCTGCGGCGCCATGTAGTACGCAAGAAGCGTGACCCCAGGGTCCAGCAGTTCCTGGATCTGTTTCAGACCCAGCGGGCTCACCGATACCAGAGTCGCCAGTTCCGGGTTTTCCCGTTGTATTTTCAGCATCAGGTCCCGGTATTCGTCCTGAAGCCTTTCGAGACCCGATCGGTACACCGCCCGTTCCTGCTCATCCGCGGCCTGCGCCAGTAAAGACTCCTGTTCGCGGATCCTGGACTTGAGCGTTGTCTCTCTGTCATAGAGGTCTTGCTCCACGGCGCCGTGTAAGTTCAGCCTCTGGTTCCCCAGCAAGTCGATGAGATTTCGTGCGCGCGAACGCTCGGCGGTATCAAACGCCTCCTCGAATTCCTCCAAGTCCAGCAGCAAAAGGATCATGGTTTCATACACGGACATCTTGTCGGTAATGAACCCGTCCTTGAGCTGATCCAATTTGATCTCCGCCCTCATCTGCTCTATGACTTCCAAGGCTCGCGCCAGCAGGGGTCTCGCTTCGGCTTTCCGCTGATTCTTGAGATGGATCAAAGCCAGCCCATACAACGCCCTCCACTCGATTTCCGGCGTTCCCACACTTCCGGCGAGAGCCAGGGCCTCTTCGTAGGCCTCCCGGGCAAAGGTGTCCCGATCCTGAGCAAAGCGGGCTTCCCCCAACCCTGCAAGGGTCTTGGCCATATTGACCCGATCCCCGATTCCGGACGCCAGGGTCAACGCTTCTTCAAACAACGGAACAGCCTTTTCGGCCCTTCCCATGTGAAGATAGGTCGCCGCCTTGTTTCGCAGGTCGTATGCCAAAGCCCATACGGACTTCAGTTCCCGATCGATGGCAATGGCCTTGTCCTGTGTCGCAAGGGCCTCCTCGTATCTTCCCCTGTCCCGGTAGACGAGTCCCAGGTTGTTCAGAGTAGTGGCCACCTCGTCCCGCCGGATGCGCAGAGCCCTGGCCTGCTCCAACGCCCGTTCCAGTTCACGCAGCGCCCTCGAGTAATCACCCAGACTCCACCAAATGAGTCCCCCTGTGTTCAGGGCGATCACCTGTTCCAGATCCCACTGCCGGGAACGGGCTTCTTCATACACCTCCTGTTGCCGGTCAAACGCCTCCTGATATCGCGCCTGGAACCAGGCATTATTTCCCTGCTCCATCCGGATTTTGGCCCTGAGACGCTCGCCTTCCTCCACATCCAGGGCGCGCTTCATGGCCATATCATAGTACCGGTCCGCCTCGCGAAAATCGCCCAGAAGCCGATAACACCGCCCCATGTCCAGCAGAGCCTGCGCTTCATCGGCTGCAAGAGCCAGTTCCCTGAAAATCGTGTAGGCTTCCTCGTAATTTTGCCTGGCACGGGCAAACAGGCTCAGGCGGAGGTCCAGAATTCTCCCGATGTTCATGCGCTGGCGCGCCTGAAGCTCCTTTTGATTCAACTCCCCGCTGAGCGATGCGGCGGCCTCGAATCGCACCAGAGCGCGATCGTATTCCGTGGCGTTTTCCAGCACTACGCCCAGGTCCGCCAAAGCGGCCACCTGTTCCGCTCCGAGATCGAGACGAGACAGGATGGCCACCGATTCTTCCAGCTTGGGAATCGCCTCGTCATACCGCTCCGCGCGGGCCAGCAGCAAACCGAGTTTCAGCAGCGCCTCGGCATGGGCCTCCGAACGGGGTCGCGCCGATTCGAAGTGAGTCGCCAGGGTCTGCGCGTGTCCAACGGCCCGGACGACGTCCTGGGCGCCATGAGCACTCTCCCGTGCCCACTTCAACAACTCGGGCGCATAGACGCGGTACGCTTCCGTCTCTTGAGCCACGTTCAAGGCACTCTCAAAGTACGCCGACGCTTCCGGAAACCGCCCCATTCCAAACGCCGAAACACCCCGGTTTACGTATCCGACAAACCGCCGTCCCGCCAGCTCCGACGATTCCTCCGGGTTCAGGCCCCAGAACCCAAGATGGATCATCGCATCGAAAGCTCCCGTTCGATTCCGGACATCTTCCATGGCCTGCCATGCCGAATCCCGGCTGTAGGCATCCAGAAAGTCCTCCATGGCATCAGCCTCCGGCGGCGCGCCGCCGGCAACCAGCAAAGTCGGGATTCCGAAAGCGGAACATACGTGCCCCACCGCAAACACGTCCTGCGCCGATGTCACGGGAAGCAGAACCAGCGAGGCATGCGCAAGGCGGTGCACCAATTCCACAAGAGGGATCCGTGTTCCACGGCCCCATTCCATCGCAAGAAATCGATGGGGAATCTCGCCGGGTCGAGTGGGAATCGAGGCGGCCTCGAACACCGCGGCCCTTAGAAGGAGGGTGTGGGCTCCCGGCAACACTTCCAATGCCTTATGAAAGGAAATATCGGAAGAGATGCGTCCGGTCCGGTAAAAATCCGGTATGGCATACTCCGACCCGAACTCCACCAGGTTTCTCTTAAAGGGCTTCCGGTTTTCCACGGAACGCACCCAGTAGGTCGCATTGAGGCTTAGCGGAAACCTGAAGGGCTCAGGCAGTTCGGAGGGATATTCATAGATCAGAACGTGCTTCCGTCCATTCTCCACGGAAGGGTACAGATCCTCTCCACCCGCATTCCGTACCTCGATTTCATCGGAAGAGATCCGGAACACGATCCAGCGGGCCGGGTCCCCAACGGGATTGAAGACCCGCAAACACGCTCCTCCTTCCGGCAGGGATTCCATGACATCGATAGTCTCGACAGGAGCCGGCGCCAGGATACCCGCCACGCCCGGAGCCGAGTCACGGACCAATTCCGAGCGCAATTCCTCCTCGAATTCCACGTATTGCTCCAAAACCTCCCGGTATCCTCCCGGATCCGGTTTCATCGCCCCTGCAATGACCGAATCTTCCGCCAGAGCTTCCAGGTGAGCGGCCAACCCGAGGTATAGGATCATCCGATCCTGTTTCTCCAGGGAATCCTCCAGCCGAACAACGGAAGGTACATGCTCCCGGCGGGAACCAACCCGTTGATCCAGAAGGGTCCGTTCTTCACGCAACCTGCCCAGGAGATAGGTCTTTTTGTTCCCCTCGGCGGAATCGGCCCTCCGTTCCAGATCGTGAATCCTTCGGATTCTGGGATACGCCTCCCGGAGCAGAGCCCTCTCCTTCGGGGTCATATGCCGGAGGAAGAGGGGAGCCAGTCGGTGAACCCGTTCGATTTCCGAAAGGCGCTCCAGTAGGTTGAACGCTTCTTCCACTTCCCCCGAAACCACCCGGTCGGTCACCAATGAGGAAAAACCGGTGAGGATTTCTCCGGGAGCACAACCGGCGGCCAACACGTTCACGGATTCCAGGGTCTGCAAGGCTTCGTCCAGCCTGCCCAACCCCAGTAGAGCCCGCCATTCCAACTGGGGGAGAAATGCGGCGCGGGCCTTCTCCAAAGCCGTCTCGAAGTGTGGGCTGGCGCTCCACACCGAACCCAGGCTCTGTCCGGTCCGTCCCAGGTTCAGGTGCAGCACGGCCTCCAGCCCCAGAAGCGTTCGATCCCTTCTTCCCGGAAAGGATTTCAACCATTCGAGACCCCGGGTAAAATGGAGTACGGCCCGCTCCGCGAACACCATGGAACGAACCGACGCTTCCAGGGCACCGCTGTCGGAAAGGGCGTCCGCCGTCCGGAGCAGATACACTCCCATCGTGTTATGAAATCCGGGGACCACCATCGGTTCGAACACCTGGGCGGAATCACCCAAAAGCCGCGACGCGCGCCGATCCAATCGGAGAACCTGATTCCACGCCTCCTCGACTTGGGGATCGCGTGGATCCAGAACGGACAAAACCACCGCCATGTTGATCACGTTGACGGCGGCGCTTACCGGATTCCCCATCCTAAGCGCCATTTCGCCCGAATGGCGGAACTGCTCGAATGCTTCCGGAAATCTCTTCCGGGCATAGGCCAAATGGGCCGATCGATGGTAGAGGAGAGATACGCCGAACAGATCGCGGTCAGACACAGGACGATTCGGGGGGTACCTCCTAAGTTGCGTCCGGCTTGCCTCCTCCGCGGGATCCAAGTCCCCCAGTTCCGTATGAATCCGGGCAAGAAACGCTTCCGCCAGACGCAGTTCCTGTTCGGCGGAAAAACCGTACACCGCCTGGGTGGAACCGATGTCGTCCAGGGAAACGGCAATCCGGATCTGCGGCCCGGCCGTCTCGTCTTCAGATCTCCTGGACGGTACTCCGTACGCCCTCACCAAGTCCCTCACCCGCCGGAAACCTTCGGACGCCTGAAGCAGCAGCTCCTTGCGGGCATCGCCCGTCTGCGCACCCGCCTCCATATACACGTTGTACGAGGCGGATCGCAGGTTGGGGACCCGATTACTATGGAGGCCTAACCGTTCATTCAGCTCGTAGGCCCTCCGAAATGAGTCCCCCGCCTCACGCCATCGGCCCGCTTCCTGGTAGGCCAGGCCGAGACGATCCAGCATTTCCGCCTTGAGCTCCACGAGCCGGGGAGGAAACGCCAACGCATCCCGCACACGTGCGGCCAAATACTCCAATCGATCCGATTCCTCCTGTCGGCGGTCTCCCAGGAGCGGCCCCATCCTGCCGAACACCCGTTCCTGGCGGACGAGCAAATCCTCCACGGCTTTCCGATAGGTCTCCCAACGAGGATCGGGTGGCGGTCCCACACTCGGGATACTGACTTCGAACAATTCCCGGTTGATCTCCGCCTGCTCTCCGGCCAGATTCCGCGCCATACTCCCGAGTTCCGGATGGTTCATGGCGGGTGTTAGAACCCGGTTGACCAGGTCACGATTGATTCGGCCGAAGAGTTCCGATGCCTGGCGCGGCTGAATCCGCGCTTCCAGCAGGTCGAGCGCCCTGGTATACGCCTCGATGGGCTCTTCTCGTTCCCGAACCTGAAAAGCGGCGGATCCGAATCTTCGATAGAAAAGGATTTCCGCCTCGGGCGATTCGAAGGACACCTCCATCCGGAACCTTCGGGAATAGTGTTCAAACGCCGCTCCGTATCGTCCCAGCAGAAAATAAGCGTTTCCCAGGTTCAGCAGGAGGTGCGCATGGTTCTCCGGATGACTTTCCGAATTGTTCAGAAAGTAGGCCTTTTGGTAGGATTCCAGCGCCGATTCGAGGAGCCCCCGCTCTCTGTAAACGGTTTCCAGGTTTTCCTGAACATAGCCCATGGTTTGATGAAAATACTCTACTTGTCCCTGGATCTCGATGGCCCTGGAAATCAGGTTCCGGGCCTCGATCATGGACGCCTTGTTCTCCAGGTACGTGAGGCTGAGGCCTGTGGCGTACAGGATCACGGGATGGTCCGGGTTTCGTTTCAAATGATCCCTATACAGGGAGAGCACTTCGGCGATCCTCTTCCGGGCCGCGGCACACTTGATGACGCCGCGGTGGGCTTCCACGGCGTCGGGGTCGTCCCGCAAGACACCCGTAAACAAGCTCTCCGCGGAGTCCACTTCCCCCAGCCTGTAGAGAAACTCTCCCGCTGAAACGGACCGCCGGAGGTAGGCCTCCCGAGCCAAACGATAGATACGGTCCTCGTACGGGCGGGTTTCCAGCTCGGTCTCATACAGATCCAAGGCCTGTCGAAACCGCTCTTCTCGGTAGAGGATCTCGGCCAGCGACAAACGCGCCGCAGCCCTCTGAGCCGAAACCCCTGTAAAGCGCTCCAGCACAAGCCTGTAGGCATCCTTCGCCTTGGACCATTCCCCGTCCTCGAAGTATAAGTCGCCTATTCGGTTCCATGCCCCCATGACCAGCTTGGGAAAGGAGTCCCGGTATTCATCCGCCATGGTGGAAAGCATCAGGATTCGATGTTCCATTTCCGTGCTCGACAGGCTTGCCAGCCTCCAATCGAGTATTCGCTGAACGGCCAGATCTTCCCACTCTTCGGCTTCAGGGCTCTCCCGTAGCACCCGCAGCAAATGAGGAACCACCAGTTCTTCACGACCCAACCGCATGTACAGGTTCGCCTGAAGCACCATCGCACGGGCAACCAGCTCGCGGGGCATGGACTTCGCCGCGGCCACCCGGTCGAGAAGTCGCTCCGCATGGGAAAAATGCTCCAACTCACGGCCCAGAGTCAGTAGAAGCTCCGACAGCTCCAGCAACGAAGCCCCCCAAACTTCAGGCTGTCCGGCATGCCTTTCCGCAAGGCCCTCCAGACGGCCGCGGGCCTGATGCAATACCCGGTTTTCGGCGCGACGCTCCTTCGATTCACGCCACTGCTCAAGAGCATCGACGACATGAAGTTGGATTTCGGCAAGCGGTGATTCCACCTGGGAGTCGGCGGAGAGTTCTCTGCACGTCTGAAAAGCCCGTCTCGAGGCTTCCAGCCACCCCCGCCGGAGATAGCTCGCACCTATGGCGTACGCCGCCTGCGATCCGAACGGAATCGCGGATCCAAACCGCTCCAGGACCCGATAGTACCCCAGGACGGATAGATCCCTGTCCGGCGGCACTTGAGTTTCCAGTTCCGAGGCAAGCTCCATCTGGCCCGCCGCCGTTGCTTTGGAAGGAATTTCACCCTCCATGGGCAGGGACCAAACATGGCTCACCCCCTCCCGCTCGGACAGAAAAAACAGGGTCGTACCCCGGACTTGAGGGTAATAGGCCGAATAAGACGCCGAGGTCACGGGATAGGGAACAGGATGCGAATCCGTCGGCCGGAGACGCTGTATCACGGAATTGTCCGAAGAAGTCACCCTACCGTCGCCGTCCGTGTCCAAGGCAATGCTGCCGAAATAAATAAAGCCTTCCTCCTCGGACCATGTCGGAAACAGATCCACTGCCGGCCCTTGTGTCAAACGAGTTACGGATCCGCTCTCCAGGTCCCCCATCCAGAGATTTGCCCCCCCGTCCTGACCGGAAGATACGAAGACACACCGTTTTCCATCGGGAGACACGGCGGGGAAGGAGCCTTCCCTGCCGCCGAACAGGATCCGAGGTTCCGGAGAATCCTGCTGCAGGTCCAAGACGGCCAACGTGCGATGCCGGTCTCCGGGCCGGGAACAATGATAATACAGGTACCGTCCGTCCGGTGAAAAGGAGGGGGCCCCGTCTTCCGTGTCTCTGCCCGTGAGACGTCTCGGAGGATGCCCTCGCTTCTCGAGGTTCACAACATACAGGTCTCCTTTGGCATCGTGGGCCGTACCCACATAGGCCACCTGGACACCGTCCCTCGAAATCACAGGCGCGGAAAGGATCCCCGCATCAGCGACAAGGCGTTGAGGAATCAGTACCACCGCCGGGTCCGCGGATCGAATCCACAGGGTCGAACCCGTGGACTCGGATTCCGAGGCATAGACCATTTTGGATCCGTCCGAGGACACCGAGACGTACAGCACGGAACGGGCATCGAAGGTCACCTGTCGCCCCCGATGAACCGGCAAACGCGCGGGATGGGGCCGGGCAGCCGAAAACAGAGTCTCGTCGCGCAAGGGGCTTTCCGCCGCCATCACCGCGGGTCCGGGCCGCTCGGTGCTCAAGGGCCGCAAAACCGTACATCCCGGGACGGCCGCCACCGACAAGGTCAGACAAAACCCGGACGCCAGCCGCACGCCCATGGCCGCCCATTTCCGGATACGGGACCGGAACATCTTCAGGGTTTGAGTACCCACGATCCGTCCTCGTTCTGGATCCGTTGGCCGGATGCCGCGTTGTCCCTATTGATCTTGGCGAAAATGCCCCGCACGCCGGGAAGATCGTCCGCCGTGAGAGCAGGGTTCACCTCCAAAACCCGTCTCATGATGCGATCCCGAGCCTCATTCACCTGATCCAGGACGCTCTTGAATTCTTCCTCGGTATACCGATCGGAGAAATCCTCGAGATCCCCCGGCACCCTTTCCCGGCTCATGGGAAACGGTGCGAGGAAACCCTGATTGTCCTCTCCCACCCAGCCCAATTCTTTGAACGATTCGATATCATCCTCATGAAACGCGACCACCTGCATGGCCTCGATGGCGTCCTGTTTTTCGCGGCTGACCCTTGGAGGCGTCTGAATTCGACCCAGTGGATCCACTCCCCGGACGGAAGCCACCAGTAACACCTCATCCGCCAGGGAGTTGTAGGATCCCAAAACCTGATTCTCCAAGGTGGTGCGTTCGCTCACTACATCCACCCGGATTCCCGGCAAGGCGCATCCCCCCGCCAGAAGTATCGGGAACCAGAACCAGAACCCATACGTCTTCATAAGAACTCCTCGTTCCGTATCAGGACCCGGATTCGGGCAGGATAAACCGTAGGCCGCCGTCCTTTTCCAGTCGAATCTCGGCGGCAGCCAGGATTTCCAGAACGGACCGAACGGTCTCCATGCCACTGAATGCCCGGTTCAATCGTTGGATCATGGGTAACCCGGATACATCCATTCGATCTATCCCGGGAAGATCCATGGAAACTCCCTGGACTTCTATACGTCCTGAAAGAGAAAGCGCTCCATGCGCGAGCCTCAGCTGAACGGCGCGGGGGCCTCCAAGACGAAGCAGCCGCCGCTGTCGAACCACGGTTTCGTTGCTTTCATAGGGATCCAGGGCATACAGAAAACGTTCCAGAGCCCGGGACCCGATATGGGAAAGCGCCACATCCAGGATCATATGTTGCAGAACTTCCGCAGGGTCCATGTGAACCGGCGCCCGGATCTTGAACCTGCCGGAAATCTCCGCCTCGGGACCGGTAATCCCCTGCAGTTCCTGGGGGAGCAAGGCATTGGCGTTCAGGCCCGAAAACCCCGCATCGGAGTCCAGAACGAAACGGTTCCCCGCACGCGTCACATAGGCGGACCCAACCAGGGTCCCCCCCAGTACGTCCATGCGAAAAGCGTCCGCGCTGGGTAACCCGTCCAACCATCGCAGCGACAGTTCGTGATGAGCGATATCCACCGGAAAAGGCCCCGCCGTCACACGGGCCGATTCGAACGAAAGTGTGTGCGCGCCGCCTGTCCGCCCTTTGAGATCTCCAAGCATTCGACGGCGCACGGGTCCCTCGACCACGCGTCGGCCTGTATCCCCGCGTCCGGGTTCGAGCACCTCCCGGGACAGAGGCGGAGCGCCGGGGGACGGCATCCCTTGCTCGGCATGCGTCAGGAGGTATCGCTTGTCCAGGACCACATCACTCCTCAGACCGAAAACGTTCACAAGATCGCCCAGCGCCACATCCAAGGCCGGGGTTTCCATCCAGGTCCTGAACCGAACCTCCCGCGCCGGGTCCCATGCCGCCTCGGCTCCCGCACTCAAACGCCCGGTGAGCACCAGGGACTCCTTTCGTCGGCTCCCTCCGGCGGCCATTCCGGAATCCAGTGTTGCCAAAAACCGGCCTCCGGTATGCAACAGCAGGGTCTGAAGCGGGTCTTCTCCCCGGAGGTCCAGCCATCGGTCCAAACCCTCCAAGCGGACTTCCACCGATTGGGCGACATCCAGTGGTTCCGAGCGGAAGGATTGGGTGACCCGCAAATCCTGAAGATGCTCCTGTCTCCCGGCAAAGGTGAGAACGCCGTCTATCGGCAGGCTCGCCGGCTCTCCGAATCCATGAAGATCGAGGCGGCCTATGTGGATACCCCCCTGGACCGTCGTCTCTGCGAAATCCTTTCCCAGGTCAACCTCCACAGGCTTCGCAGAATCAATGCCCGAAACAAGCACCCATCGGTCCTCTCCCGGAGAGTACCGCACACTCATGTCCTCGAAGCGGACCCCCGCCTCGATGGATTCCATGAATCCCGCCGCTTTGACACGACTCACCAACGGCCTGTCTTCCTCCAGGACAGCCGCCCGTTCTTGTACATCGCGCAGGTTTCCCCGAGCAGCCCACCGGATCTCGGCGGCGCCCGACAGCTCCATTCGGGGCAGCAGCTCGGAAAGAAGGCTCCGGATCGGTTGAAAACGGACCGTTAGGAGACCGTCGATGTTCAGCCTGTCGAACCCCGAATCTCCGATCTCACCACCCAATTCGGCATGCAGGAAATCCCCCATATCCAACCGGAAACGCAGCTCCGGAACATCCACCCGAAGTGGATCCATGAGTATTGTCGCGTCTTGAAGCGTCGCCCGGGCGTCAAAGGAGGGTTCGAAGGAGGCCGCAGGACTCTGTGAAACTTTCACGCCCGCCGCCGAGAGCGAGGCAGTGAGAGTATCCAGGCGGATTCGGCCGTCTTCCGTCAACGCGCACCGGGCGTCCAATGCGTGCTCCAGTCCACGGACGTGGCCGTGGGCTCCCGGAATCACTTCATCAATGGATGCCGCTTGCTTCAAACTGAAACGGCCCGTCATTCCCAGAGGTCCACCCCGAAAGGGTCTCAGGTCGGCCGCCGTCACCGTGAAGAAGGGAAGGTCCAACGATGTCCAGCGGAGTTCATCCCCGAGAACCAACCGGCCTCCGTCGCAGCGAAGGCCGCCCGTAATGATTCCCGCCTTGGGCTGCGAGGAATCCAGATCGATCTCCGCCTGGACCAAGCGAAGGACCAATCCCTCGACTTCCACCATTTCCTGTTCCCATCCCACCCGGATGCCCGGCAGAGTCCCCACGAGCCCATCCAGGATGATTTTCGCGCTACCGCCGCTTAGAGGGCCGGCAAAACGACAGGTTTCGATCCACAGTGCGGAACGGTCGCGCCTCGCCGCGGGGGTGAATTCCAAAAGAAACTCCGGGGGCAGAATCGGACGGACGGTTTCAACCAGTTCCGCCATATCCAGGGACACCGGCCCCAAGGTGACCTCCAGTTCGGGCCGGCTCGTCCGGACTCCTCGCAGGGACCCCACCCAGTTCACATAACCGCCGGTTTGGATTTTGACCTCCCCATCCAGCACGCTTAGGATATCTTCCTTCCACTCCCAATACCCGCTGTGATACGCCGCGAAGGAAACAGGGCCGGCCGGCGTGTCCTTCAAACCGCCCCCCTTCAACGCAACCTCGGTCGCCGACAGCCGGGTCTCGAAATCCAGGCGTGATCCGGGGGTCCCTTTGATGGAAACGTGGGACTCCAAAAAACCGGAAACAAAGACGGGTAGTTCCGCACCTAGGAAGGGGGCCAGTATCGCTCCAAGCACCGCCAAATCCACGTTCGCATTTCCGTAAAGGACCTCCGTGCCCAGGCCTCCATGCAGCGCCAACCGGA
This sequence comes from uncultured Thermodesulfobacteriota bacterium, assembly GCA_964597345.1. Classification (GTDB taxonomy): domain Bacteria; phylum Desulfobacterota; class Desulfarculia; order JACQYL01; family JACQYL01; genus CAZQXK01. Next base: position 12,160 of record CAZQXK010000080.1, read on the forward strand.
CTCCGGGAAGACTCCCTTCCATTTCCGCCACGGCTTTCCACGCATCGAGACGCACATTCCCATCCAAAAGATTCTGAATCCGCAGGGAAAGATCCACGGGAGGAAGCGGCCGGCCTTGCCAGGATGGATCCATAGACAAACGCATGCGGATCTGCTGCTCCGGCGGCGAAAACATCTCCAAATCCAATTGCAGATCGTGCACTTCAGCGGTGGTTCCCATGAGTCGATCCGTGAGAAACACCGCTCCTCCGTCAAGCCGTACCCTTCCTTGAAGCGGCAGCGGCAGAACGATCGGTTCAAGGCCCGGAGAAACGCTCTCCACCGGTTCCGCGGGAGGTCCGGTCAACTCCGAAACCAGGGCCGTCAGGTTGAGGCGCCCGTCCTCGCAACGAACCAGGTGGGCCCTCAAGTCCGCGACGGTCAGATCAAAGGCCACACGCCTTCGCAGCAGTTCGGCCCATCCCGGGACCACGTGCACCCGCTTCACGGAGAACAAAGCCTCAGAAGAAAACGCCGGATCGTCGGGAACGGAAACTCCCTCCAGCAGGAACCCCTCAGACCAGGTCCAATGCAAGCGTTCCACAACCAGCGGCCTGTTCAGGTAGCTCCCGGCTTCCCGCTCCAAACGCGCCCTGAACCAGTCCGTGGAAACCAAGGAGGGCAGCACCAGGATGAACACCATCAAGGAGAGTGTTACGCCGCACAGAATTCCCAGCATCCACACCAGGAACGTGCGAATCCGGGAACGGCCTTGGGAACGAACATTGTTTGGAGGCATGGCCGGTAACCCTGGTCTTTATTTCCGGCTCAATTCCGGGCCGGCAAGACGACGTGGTCGGCGGTTCTTTGCCTTCGAAACCAACCGTTTCGTCGAGAACGGGAACCTTGTTCGCACTGCTCCGGAACCGGGGCCATCAAGTCGTAACCCTACGGAAGAGACAACCCCCATTTTCGATCATTATTACATTCCGGTAAATTCTTACACAACGCACCGGGGGCATCAAGCTCTACCGGGCGGCATCGCGTTCCAAAACCTCCCAAATTCCTTCGAGACGGCGGCGGGTCTTCACGTTTCATCCGGGACCCGGTGAATCGCGCACAGCTGCTTGCAGTTCCACGGTCCCATTGCCGGAAGCCGACTTCCAGCCGGCGCCCTGCTTTGCGGAGGTTCCATATTCCGCCCTTCCCGGAAGCCATTGAACTCCCAGCCCGATTCTGGTAAGAGGAACCGGATTCAGCGGAACAGGGATCCGCTGGACGCAACGGAACCGGAACAGCCTCCGGTAATCGAGGGGTACACTATGAAGGGCATCATTCTCGCCGGCGGATCGGGCACACGTCTGTATCCCATTACCCAGGTCACGAGTAAGCAGCTGCTTCCCATGTACGATAAGCCCATGATCTATTATCCCCTCTCCGTTCTTATGCTCGCCGGAGTGAGGGAAATCCTCATCATTTCCACCCCGCAGGACCTTCCCCGCTTCAAGGAACTGCTTCGGGACGGGTCCCAATGGGGCCTCTCGTTCTCCTACGAAGAGCAACCCCGCCCGGAGGGACTGGCGCAGGCATTCATCATCGGAAAGACATTCATCGGAAACGACCGGGTAAGCATGATCCTGGGGGATAACATTTTCTTCGGGCAAAGCCTGGAAACCGCCCTCCGGAGAGCGGCCCGGCGGGAACGGGGGGCCACGATTTTCGGGTATTGGGTGAAGGACCCGGAACGCTACGGAGTCCTCGCCTTCGACGCTTCCGGGCAACCCGTGGACATCGAGGAAAAACCCGCACATGCCAAGTCGAATTACGCGGTCACCGGGCTGTATTTCTACGACAGCCGGGTGGTGGACATCGCGTCAAGTCTGAAGCCTTCTTCCCGGGGAGAACTCGAGATCACGGACGTGAACCGGGTGTATCTGCAAAACAACGCCCTGTATGTAGAGAAACTGGGCAGGGGGATCGCCTGGCTGGATACCGGGACCCACGACACCCTGATGCAGGCGGCCAATTTCGTCCAGACCATACAGCAACGCCAGGGACTGAAAATCGCTTGTGTCGAGGAAATCGCCTATCGCCTGGGATATCTCGAGCCGGAAGACATTGAACGGCTTGCCCGTCCTTTGCTCAAGAGTGGATACGGCGAATACCTGATGCACATGATCGAGCAGGAAGGACCGAACAACAGCTTTTGAACCTGTCGCAGGTCCGATGGGGCTGAGAACGCCGACACCCTGCGACTTCGAGGGCCGATTCCGGGCCGCACAACGTAAGTCGCGTCGAAAACCGTTGGAGCGCGTTCCCGGTTCGGGATGGATCTTCCATGAAAGTCCTTATCTTGGGTTGCCAGGGAAACCTGGGGCATCAACTGGAACACGCCTTTTCCAGAGACGCGCGGCATCAAGTCGTTCCCTTTCCCAGAGCCCGCCTGGACGTGACGGACGGCCGCCGGATCCGGGACGTTCTCCGGGACATTCGACCGGATTGGGTGCTCAACGCCGCCGCTTACAACCGGGTGGACGCGTGTGAAAACAACCCTTCCGAATACGAACTCGCAGTGAGGATCAACGGCCGAGCCGTCGGACTCCTGGCCGCCTTCTGCCTTCAGGTCCGATCCGGTTTGGTGCACTATTCGACGGACTATGTGTTTCCGGGAGATCGAGAGAGAGGATATATCGAAACGGACCTACCCCAGCCCGTCAACAAGTACGGCGAAACCAAGCGGATGGGAGAAATACGCCTTCAATCTTTTTCGAATACCCTCCTTCAGTGGTATATCATCCGAACCTCCAAGCTATTCGGCCCCACCCCACCCAGTCCCCGATCCAAGAAAGGTTTCTTTGACCTGATGCTGGAGAAGGCGGTGAGCGATCCGCACCTTCGGGTGGTGGATGAAGAACTCAGTTGCTTCACCTATACGCCCGATCTTGCCGAAGCCACACGAAAACTCGTGGAAGCCCGAACTCCTTCGGGCATCTATCATATGGTCAACGAAGGCCCTTCCACTTGGTTCGACGCGGCTCGCGTCCTGTTTCAGCTGACGGAAACAGAGGTGTTTCTGGAACCCGTATCCAGCCGGGATTTTCCCCGGCCGGCCCGGAGGCCCCCCTATTCCGTGCTCCTGAACACCAAGGTCGAGCGTCTCAGATCCTGGAGGGAAGCGCTCGGGGAATATCTCGCCAGGCGCCGGTTCGAACGAACCCATCAGTCCCCGTAGCCGTAGGGATGGGATGAATGCCAGCGCCATGCGGAGTCCACGATTTCGTGGATGTCCGGAAACCGGGGACTCCATCCCAGTTCGCGGCGTATCTTCCGTGCGGAAGCCACGAGCCGCGGGGGATCGCCGGGCCTCGGCGGCGCTTTCTCGGCGGGAATGGAGACACCGCTCACATCCTCGCACACGCGAAGGATCTCCAGGACGGAAAATCCCTGCTCGTTGCCCACGTTGTACGCCTCGGCTCCCTCATGAGACTCCATCCATTCCAGCGCCGATACATGCGCGTCCGCCAGGTCCAAAACGTGGATATAGTCCCGAACGCAGGTCCCGTCCGGCGTGTCGTAGTTGGTCCCGAATATCCTGAGCGGGGGGGCGCCTTCCGGTATCCCCAGGGCGGCCCGCAGCACCAGAGGAATGAGGTGTGTCTCCGTGGGATGATCCTCACCCATGGTCCCGTCCGGCGCCCCTCCCGCTGCATTGAAATATCGGAGGGATACCGAGTTCAACCCCCAGGACTTCGCGCAGTCCCGCAGGATTCGCTCCACCATGGCCTTGGACCATCCGTACGGGTTCACGGGTTCCAGAAGATGCTCTTCCCCGATGGGCGCTTCCGCCGGATTGCCGTAGACCGCGGCGCTGGAGGAATACACAAGCCGGCGGACCCCCGTCGCCTTCATGGCCTCCAGCAGATTCAACGTCCCCGTGACATTGCCGCGATAGTACAAAAGCGGGTCCCGTACGGATTCCGCCACTTCGATGAGACCTGCGAAATGGAGCACCGCGTCCACACGGTGGCTGGACAGCACCGAAACCAACGGCTCCTTGGACTCCAGATCCGCCTCGATGAGAAGCGCGTCGGCAGGCACAGCCTTGCGGTGGCCTCTGGACAGGTTGTCCAGGATCACCGAAGGAATACCCCGAGCCCGCAATGCCCGGTAAGTGAATGATCCTATGTACCCGGCTCCTCCTGTAATCAGTACTCTCATCCCGCCTCCCAAGCATGTCTCACGGCGCCGTAACAGGATGCCGCTCAATGCGATCTGCTGTTGCAGCCCGTTGATAAACCGTATTGCGGGCAGGCCGTTGAAAAACGCGATCTGCGTCGTTGGGCTTCATCCTTCGTCATTGCG
>CAZQXK010000081.1:0-16439 GCA_964597345.1 uncultured Thermodesulfobacteriota bacterium
CTGTCCCCAAACCTGTGAAACCGACTACGCAGAAAAATACGTCACGGATTCAGGAGAGACTTAGTAACCTTAAAGGAAAGGGAGAACTAGAATGTCGAAAGGAACGCTGGCCGATGGAAAAGTGGGCGACAAGTTTGATTGTGGATCCAGGATTATTACCGGAACCGAGCTGGACATGTTCTGTACTATCGGTGGGCTGAGGCTGGATCCCTTCTTGATTGCCGATGCCGCAAAATCGATGGGATTCAAGGATCGATTGGTACCCGGACCGTTCCTGTTTACCGTTGTATTCGGACTGGCGGGGGACCTGTTGAAGGGGCACGTGCACGTTGGAACAGATAAGCTTAAAGTCCTTGGTCCTGTGTTTCCGAACGATCGAATCGGGCTGGAAATCGAGATAGTCGATAAGAAGGAAGCCTCAAAAGGGAAGAAAGTCTTTACTACCTGGAGATTTACCATCAAGAATCAGGATGATGTAGTTGTCTTTCAGGGCGATAACACTTGCATGCACCAGGAATCCTGAGGCGGATGCGGGTCCCTCTCGCGACAAGACGGAGTCTCCTCTCGGCCATGCTTGTTCCCTCGGGTTTCTGCGGCCTGTGGCGGAGACTTTTCCGGCGGGTTGAACCATAGTGATATCCATAGGAATTTCTCGATTGCGGGCGACGCGGATCGCGTCCCACAGGGACCATGGAACGCTCCGGGTGAAGGTGAGTTTGTGTGCGTTCTTCCCGGGTGCGGAGATTGAAGGAAGTCGTACCGTTCCATCCATGATGAATGACGTCCTTTGTGTACGCATCGGAGTGTGCTCGTGCTCCTGAAGGAACGCATTATCCATGAGTCTCTCCGGTTGTTCTCCCTGAAGGGCTTTTCGGGCACCTCCATCGAGGACATACTGCGGCACGCCAATACGAGCAAAGGAGGGTTCTATAATCATTTTAGGAGCAAAGATGATCTGTTCTTGGGTGTCCTGAAGGAAGCCCAACGTGTCTGGCGGGATAGAGTTCTCCAGGGGATGGATCAAATTAATAGCCCCACCGAGAAGCTAAAGAAACTCCTAATCAACTATGGTAATGAGTATCTCAAAGATCCTACAAATATCCCAGGCGGGTGTGTGTTTCTTACTCTATCTGTAGAACTGTGCAACCAGAACCCGGAACATGCAAGCAAGATAAATGCAGGGTTTGTTGCCCTCAAGGGTATGATACAGCGTTTCCTGGGCGATGCAAAGATGCTGGGAGAAATCGGTGAGGAGGTGGACACGGAACAATCTACGGATATCTTGTTTGCGGGTATTTTAGGGACTTCGGTTATTCATGCCGTAAATAAGTCGGAAGTGCTCCTAAATCGATCTATTAACGCAATGGTGGACTATTTGGAGAGCCTTAAGACATGAACCTTCAACGTATTCTTGTATAAACTTTATCTGAGTGGAGGCTTAATATGGAGAAGGAGACGAAGCCAAAAACGAGGAAGTCTGGGAAGACGTTGCAGACGGCCCGGGAGGCGGGCTATTTCGGCAAAAAGATGCTGAAAAAGGGCCTGGAAGCACAGGAGAAGGGTGCTCCCATCGGTTGGTCCATGGTGACTTGGTGGCAGGGGGAACTCGTTGCCAGAGCCATGGACGTCGAACTCGTGTTCCCGGAGAACTACGGCGCCTTCTGTGCGTCCGTGCGTCAGGCCGAACCGCATCTGGAACGGAGCGCCGCTGAGGGGTATCCCGGCACGTTGTGCGGGTATGCTCGGAACTGTATCGGCTATGCGGCCATGATGGCGGACAACAACGGCAAAGTCCCCGAGGGCGCCCCAGGAGGCGGGTTGGCGAAGCCGAAGTTCCTCCTCGGTTCAGGCGCCGCCTGCGATGCGCGCTATAAGTGGTTTCAGGCCTTAGGCCGATATCTGGATGCACCGGTGTGGACCTTGGACCTGCCCCAGACCGGAACGAACGAATTCTTCTTGGCTGGAAACAAGGAGCTAAATATCTCGTTCATGGTGAGCCACCTCCGAAAGTACGTCGCCTTTTTGGAGGACCTGTTGGGTACGAAGCTCGATTACGACAGGCTGCGTGAAATGGTGGTCCAGACGTTGAAGACGCTGGGGCTGGCGCACCAAGTGGATCTCCTGCGCAGAGCCAAGCCGTCGCCCATGGTGGGCACGGATTTCTGGTCCGTCATGATACCCCATCTCTATCTTCCCGATGATCCCGAAGCGTATGAGTTCTATCAGCGGGTGTACGATGAAGTGAAGCAAAAGGTGGACAACAAGATCGGTGCTATTCCCAACGAAAAGTATCGGATGATGTTTTCGGAACTGCCTCCCTGGCATACGTTGGGCTTTTTCGACGAGATTGCGGAGCGCTTCGGTATCGCTATTGTCATCGAGAGCTGGAATTACCATCCCATCTTACCTATTCCCGAGGAGGAACTCGACGGTGTAACGGATCCCTTGGAACTGATCGCGCGCCTCTCCTATAGGAAATGGAGTGAATACAACCCGGTGGCCGAGAAGTACGGTGTGGGTCCGGGATTCTTTATGGCGGCGTATCTCCAGTACGCCGAAGATTATCAGGCGGACGGTTTGCTGGCGCATCCGCTCATGTCCTGTCGTCCCGCAACCTACACACTGCTGCACACTCGGAATACGCTGGAGGAAAAACTCAAAGTTCCGGGCGTGGTCATTGAAGGGGATATCGTGGACTTGCGAGTGTTCAATGAAGAGGAAGCCATTTCCAAGGTGGAGGCATTCGTGGAGACCATGGATCACTTCAGGGATCTTAGAAAAGAAGCGGGAATGGCTTGGTAGGGAAGAAAGGAGAGGATACTCATGAGCGAGGAAAAAAAGAAAACGGGGCTGGCCAGGGCGCACGAACTATACAGTTACCGAAACCGACGGGCTCTCGAGTTGAAATCCGAGGGCAGGAAGACCCTGGGTTATTTCTGCTGCTATCCGCCGTTGGAAATCATGACGGCCTTGGACTTTGTGCCGATACGGATCCTGGGCGACATGGATGAGCCCATAACCGTGGCGGACGGGTACCTTCCGACGGTTATGTGTATATTCTATCGGAGCTGCTTCGATGTAGGCATGAAAGGAAAATACGATTATCTGGACGGGTTTGTGGGCTCCCATTCCTGCGACGGCGCCGAACGGACCTCTCATATCTGGAGAAACTACATGAAGACGCCGTGTAACTTCTTCCTGGATATGCCTCACACGTCCTCACCGGAAGCGGTGCGGTTCTTCAAGGACCAGATGAACTACTTCAAGGAAACGTTGGAAGACTTCGCAGGTAAAAAGATCACCCGCGACCGGCTCGAGGAATCCATATCCCTGCATAATAAGCAGCGGCAGCTCGTGCGCGAGTTGTTCAATCTGAGAAAACCCGATCCGCCGTTGGTTACGGGTTCCGAGGTACTGCAGGTGATGATTTCCCTTATGGTGATTCCTGTTGAAGAGGGGATCAATCTTATGGAGGAGGTACTCCAAGAGGTGAAGAGTCGCCCCAACGTCACGCCTAAGAAGCCGGGCCGACTGTTGATTTGGGGCTCGTTGATCGACCATACGGCCTTCACCGAACTCATAGAAAATTCCGGATTCAATATCGTGGTTGAAGACACGGCCATGGGCGCGCGGCCTTTCTGGCACGATGTGGAATCCACGGAAGATCCCATGCATGGTCTGGCGAGGCACTATCTACAGGAGGTCAAGTGCCCACGGACTTTTGCAAAGTCGGGTCGTGATTACCGGGAAGATCTCGAAAATCGTTTCGGATATCTGAAGGAATTCGCCAAATACTGGAACGTGAACAGCGTATACGCGAACATCATCCGAAACTGTGATATCCATGGATATGAAGTTCCCTCCATTAAGGACTACTTCGAGTCCATGGACCTGCCCGTCCTGGTCATCGAACAGGATTATTCCACAGCGGCTCTGGAGCCGTTGAGGACCCGCTTCCAGGCCTTTGCCGAGACCATCCAGTAACGCGGATCCTCTATGTCGGCCTGCGTCGCATCCACTCCCCGGGAAAACAACCCGGGGAGCGGGTACGACGCTCATGCGTTTGTTCTCAAGGGAAGGTTTTGTCCCTTTTCAAGAGAAGGATGATCGAATGATCTTAGCGGGTTTAGACATCGGTTCAACCATAACGAAAGTGGTGATCAAGAATCGGAAGGAAATCTGCTCCCAGGTAATCTACCCCACGGATGCGGCGCATCGGAGATTGGCTCATAAGGTCATGGAAGAGGCCCTGTCTCAGGCGGGCTTGTGCTTTGACCAGGTGGATTTCGTTGTCGCTACGGGATACGGGAGAATCAACGTGCCGTTTGCGGACGCGCAGGTGACCGAAATCACCTGTCACATGCGTGGCATACATTGGCTCTTTCCCGATGTTCGCACCATAATCGACATTGGTGGACAGGATACGAAAGGGATCAAGGTCGAGGGTGGAAAACTGGTCAATTTCGTAATGAACGATAAGTGTGCGGCCGGGACGGGGAGATTTCTCGAAGTGATTTCCGAAGTCCTGGGAGTTCGATTGGAGGATATCGGGGAACTGTCCCTCAGGTCGCAACGACCGGCGGAGATCAGCAGTATCTGTACGGTATTTGCCGAACAGGAAGCCCTTCTGAGGCTGTCCGAAGGTGCATCCGTGGAAGACATTCTCGCCGGGATTCACAAAGCCAATGCCCGCCGAATTCATTCCATGGTGCGAACAATCGGTATCACGCCGGAGGTGGCCATCACGGGCGGAGGAGCCAAGAACGTCGGCCTTTGCCGGGCTCTGGAAGAACGGATCGGTTTTTCCGTGAAGGTTCCTCCGGAACCGTTGATTACGGGTGCTCTGGGCGCGGCGATCCTCGCGGGGGAGAAGGTGCTTCAGATTCCTCTGCATGAACTCAGGGAGAAGCAGGGTAGTCGGCGGCTCGAAGCGGTTAAGTTTTTCGATGAGCATTCCACGAGAGGACACAACGGCTGAGGAAGCGATCTTATGAACACGGCATGCATAGCGGGCTTGGATGTGGGCTCCGCACTGGTCAAGGCGGTCATCCTGCAAGACGGGGAATTGTTATCGTTCAGTATCACGCCCGCGGGAGGCCACTTCGGCCGGGCCGCGGACAAGGTGTTGCAGGAAGCGTTGGAGAAGGCGCAGCGCTCCATGTCGGACGTTACGGTTATGGGCGCCGGCGGACTGGGGGTTTCTTTCGTTTCGCACCCCTTCACCAAGATCACGGAGATATCCTGCCAGAGCAGAGGCGCCCACCACCTGCTTCCAACGGTACGAACCCTGATTGAGGTGGGAAATCAGACCAGTCGTGTAATCAAAGTGACGAGCAAGGGAAAAGTGGCTGATGCGGTGGCCAGCGACAAGTGCGCTGCAGGCAGTGGGCGCGTGCTCCAGATTATTGCGAAGGTGCTGAAGGTGAATCAACAAGACATGGGGACCCTGTCCCTCAAGTCCGGCCATCCCGCCAAGTTCACCACGGGATGCGCTGTTTTTTTGGAGACGGAGGCCATTTCCCGAGTAGCCGAAGGCACACCCGAGGAAGACATCATAGCCGGCCTTCATCGCGCCTTGGGGTCCCGGATCGCCGGCATGGCTCAGAGGATGCGGATAGAGAAGGATATGGCTGTCACCGGTGGGGGAGCCAAAGACATGGGTCTCGTCAAGACCCTGGAGAAGATACTGAAGGTGGATCTGCTGGTTCCCGACGAGCCGTTGATCACGGGGGCCATTGGAGCCGCCCTGATTGCGGCCGAACGGATGCCTGTGTAATTATCTACTTCGAGTGCGAATGCTTGGCGCGTTCCAACAGAATTCGGTTGTCTACCCTGTGTATGCCGGAGATCCGATAGGTTTCACCGGCCTGCCCGCAATACTGTTTATCAACGGGCTGTTATGAATCGCAAAGCTTGTGACTGCTGAGCGGAGAAATCGTTATGACCAAGTTCATACTATTCGATCCCGAGAAATGTATCGGCTGCAGAACCTGTGCTCTTGCCTGCTCATTTCAGCATGAGCACGAATTCAATCCGTCGCTTTCCAGGATCACCACGTTTTGGTTGGCGGACCTCGGACGATTTGCCACTGTTACGTGTCAGCAGTGCGAGGATCCGCTGTGTGCACAAGCGTGTCCTCGCAATGCGATACAACGAAACCGGGAAACGGGGGCCATGGTTGTGGATGAAGCTCTCTGCATCGGGTGTCGCTCCTGCCTTATCGCTTGTCCGTTCGGGATTCCGGCCATCCATCATGACCGACGCGTAATGGTGAAGTGCAACCTGTGCGGCGGAGATCCCGAGTGTGTTCAGGAGTGCCCCCGTCAGGCGCTGAGTTTCATGGAAGCGGATGAAGCCTCTCACAACAAGCTCAGGATGGCGGCCGACAGGCTCATGCATGTAGTCGAAAGGAGCCGGTAGCCGCAGGCTTCGAACCCTGTGATCGTGGAGGCCGTCCGGTTTCCTGTGCAAGTGGAGTCGTAACGCTTTGAACACCATGCCATCGCAATCGTATCGCTCCACACCTGCAACACGAAGTCCCGATGGACTTCCTTCGGGTCGGTTCACGGTGTGCCGCCTGTCCGGGGCGGAAAGTGCGTCGTGAATCGGGGTGGGCCGTCAAAGGCCGGGCTTTGTTTGAGCGGGGGGAGTAACGGAGCTGTCATGCGGGATGACGCTTCCTTGGAGGAGCTGGGAACTGGTTCTCTTGTATACGCTCCCGAATAGATCCTGAGGAAAGGAACGGATATGTATGGATATGCCGGCATGATTTTGGATGTGGATCTTTCTTCGAGAAGAGTGCGAAGGATTCCGCTGGATGAGAGATTGGCGAGGAAGTATCTAGGGGGTCTCGGAACGAATACAAAGCTCCTTTTCGACAATACCAAGCCAGGCGTGGATCCTCTGGGTCCCGACAACGTCCTTATCTTCGGGGCGGGGCCCTTGGTGGGAACCTTTATGCCTACCGCCAGCAAGACGGACGTTTCGGCCAAATCTCCCATGACCAACCTTTTCGGATGCACCAGCAGCGGATACCGATTCGGTTGCGAGATGAAGTATGCGGGCTATGACCACTTTGTCATTCGAGGGAAATCCGAAACCCCGGTCTATCTTGCCGTTCAGGATGAGAACGTCGAAATTCGGGACGCATCCCATCTTTGGGGAAAAGACGTCTGGAAAACGATCGATATTCTCGAGACGGAGATGCGCAGAAAAGAACTCGAGGTGGCCGCCATCGGACCGGGGGGGGAGAATCTCGTCCGTTTTTCAACCATTCAAAACGGCAAGTACGATGCTTGGGCTCGGACAGGAATGGGTGCGGTCATGGGATCCAAGCGTCTCAAGGCCATTGCTGTTCGCGGAAAGGGAGGAATCAAGCCGGCCAGAAATGATGATTTCAAGGCGATTTGTCGCGAGATGCGCCGCCGCATCATCGGTTCGCCGTTTTTCGAGGCGGTCAGCAAATACGGTTCCATGGCCGCTACCGGACCCTACGGTAAATTCGGCGCCCTTCCGGCCAAGAATTATCAAACCGGGGTCATCGCAGACTGGTTCGAGACACGAGGCTACAAGGTGATCGAGGAATACAGCGACCAGACCATGGCCTGTTCTTCCTGCCCCGTGGCGTGCGCCCACTGGGCGAAGGTGAAGGAAGGTCCCTATGCGGGGCTTTCCATGAAAGGCATCGAAGTTACGATGACTTTTGAAATCGGCGCCAAGCTGTTTGTCAAAACTATGGACGGGATTCTGAAATGCGTGGAAGCCTTTCACAAAACGGGTACGGACGTGGTTTCGGGCGCCGGAACCATTGCCATGCTGATGGAGCTGTATCAGCGGGGCTTGATCCGCGAGGAACAGATCGGGTTTCCTGTAGAATGGGGAGACGTGGAGGCGACCTGCAAGCTGATCGACATGATCGCAAGCCGCCAGGGAATCGGAGATATCCTGGCCGAGGGAGCCCAACGAGCCAATATAGCGCTGACCGGCGATGACGATTATGCGATGACCGTCAAAGGATTGGAGCTCCCCACTTTTGATCCTCGAAGCAGGTGGTCGGTGTGGACCTTCGGGTTCCTGACCAGTACCCGAGGCGGAGACCACCTTCGTACGCGGAACCCTTTGGAGAATCTGCGCTTTTCTTCACTGCCCGATGATTACAGCAAGGAGCCCTTCGGATTTGCCGAAGGTATGCTCAAGAACTTCGATATGCCGGATGAAATGAAGCAACGCATCGTCTCCCCCGACGGGAAAACTACGGATATTGCCTTGATGGAGAAATGGTCCGAGGATTTGATAGCCGTATTCAATTCCGTCGGTATATGCACGCGACCACCGTCACTTCAGTCCCTTGGGCCCAACAGTATCGCTCGAATGCTCTCCGCATGCGTGGGTTGGGATGTGGATGGAGAGGAAGTGCGCAAGGCGGGGGAGCGCATATGGAATTTGCAGAAACTGTATAACCTCAGGGAAGGTGAGCAACGAAAGGACTCCATATTCCCGAAACGTTTCTACCGGGAGAAACTGCCTGAAGGTCCCGCCAAAGGAATGATGCTGGACGAATCTAAGGTGAACGAGGTTCTCAATAACTACTATGAGGCCCGAGGCTGGGATCGAGACCAAGGGGTCCCCACGAAAGCCAAGATTCGTGAGCTGGCTCTTGAGGAGGAGGGGATCGAGTTTGTCGCCTCATAAGTCTTTTGACGCTCAAGAGGCTTATCAGTCTGTCGGAAAACGCGATCTGCTTCGTTGCGCCTCATCCTCCGTCATTGCGACGTACTGAATGTACGCCTCATTCCTCAGGATTCGCGCGCCTTGCATCTCATCGTTTTTCACCAGCCTGCTCGAAATACGGTTTGTCAACGGGCTGTTGTCCGAATGGCAATGATCGGATGTGGGAGTCGTCATGAGCAAGATCATCGTGGTGGACCCGGAACGCTGTACGGGATGTCGCCTGTGTGAAGTCGTGTGTTCTGTGGTGAGGACGGGTGATTTGGATGCCTCCAGGTCCTGTATCCGCATACTGAACTGGGATGAAGCCGGGGTGCACCTTCCAGTCTTGTGTCGGCACTGTGAGGATCCCCTTTGTGCCGCGGTGTGTCCGGTGAACGCCATCCGCAGGGATGCTTCGGGGGCGGTGCTTGTGGACCGGGAACGGTGTGTGGGCTGCTTCAGTTGCGTGTCCGCGTGTCCCAACGGAGCATTGCGCGTCGATCCGCTGGAGCATACCGTCCTGCGATGCGATTTGTGCGGAGGCGACCCGTCTTGTGTGCATTACTGCCAGGAGAAGGCTCTTCAACACATGGAAAGCGATGAGTGTCAAGTCGCCCGAAAACGAAGCAGCGCGAGAAATCTCTATGGGAAGTAACGTTATTGCCGTTGTGGGAAACGGAATCGCCGGGGACCAGGCGGCGATCGCGGCCAAGCGGACGAACCCGGACTCACGGGTGGTCATGCTGACTGCAGAACCTTACCCTTTATACAGCGCGTGCATTCTTGCGGATTACGTGAGCGGCGAGATACCAAGGAGCAGGGTCTTTCTTCGGTCGGAGGGGGATTATGCTCGTGCGGGCATCGAATTACTCCTATCCAGGAACGTGGCGTCCTGGTCCCCGCCGGACCGATTGCTTCATTTTGACGGCCGGGAGCTGTCGTATGATGGGTTAATCCTGGCCACGGGAAGCCGGCCGTTGGTCCCGCCCATCCCCGGAGTGGAAAGGTCCGGGGTATTTGCTCTCAAGAGCTTTGAAGACGCCCAGAGACTGCGCGCGGTTCGGGGGCGGTCCGCCGTTGTGGTGGGCGCCGGTCCCGTCGGCATGGAAGCCGCCATCGCGTTTCGTCGGTTGGGGTGGTCGGTGGCCCTGGTGGAACTTATGGATCGTGTTCTTCCCCGCATGTTGGATATGCCTCTGGCCGGTTCGGTGAGGAAGCAGTTCGAGGCCATGGGCGTCCCGGTCTATCTGGGAGAACGGGTCGAGGAGATAGCGGGCGACGCACGAGTTCGGGCGGTTCATACGGACCGGCGTACGTTGCCCGCGGACGTGGTGGTACTCGTCATCGGAATGCGACCCCGTATCGATCTGGCCCGAGAGGGCGATCTTCTTCTGGGGCCTGCCGGAGGCATTCAAACGGACGCACATATGGCCACAAGCTTTTCAGGTGTTTGGGCATGCGGGGATTGTGCCGAGTCCAGGGACCTCATCTCCGGTGAGAACGGCCTGTATATGTTGTGGAACAATGCCAAGCTCCAAGGCGAAACTGCCGGGGCCAACGCGGCGGGATTTCCGAAATGCTATCCCGGGAGTCTGAATCTTACGACCGTCAAACTCTTTGATCGGGCGGTGGCCTCGGTGGGTGTAAGGGCGGCGGATCTTCCGGAGGGAGAAAGCAAGGTTCTTCATCGGAGGAGCCTGGATGGCGAGTTGTGGCTCGTGTTTAGAGGAAATGGTATCGCAGGAGTCCAAGCCCTGGGAAACCTGGATCGTGTGGGCGGACTAACGACTCTGATGCTCAAAGGCCGCAATATCGCCGAGACTATACGAAGAGGCCCGAAAGCCTCGGAAGGATGGACCCTTTGGCCCCTGCACGGTCTCGAAAAGGATCTCCTCCGCCTTACGGAAGACCGTTGATGCAAATGATTTATTCATGCGGTCGCCGGCGGGAAAGATGGTTTCCGCCTCTTGCAGCGAACGCGAACCAGTTTGCCTTTCGATTCAGTACCGATCAGATCTGAATCCGTTCCAGTTCGCGGGACAGGGTGTCGAACACGTAAAAGGTGGCTGAACCTTCCTTTCCCATCACTTCTCCCGGGTTTAGGAGAAGCGAGGAACTCTCGGTTCCAAGATATTCTTGATGGGTATGTCCGAAACAGGCCAGGTCGCAAGGCTCCTCATGAAGCATGCCCATGGCGGCTTCACGGTAGTGGGAAAAACAGATGCGGGCTCCTCCAAGCCGGACCCGGGCGAGGAGTCCGTGGATCGTCACGTTGTGGAACTCCGTAAGAGCCAATTGGCCCAACAGAAACCGATCCCCGTCGTTGTTTCCGAACACCAGGTGAACGGCTCCATTGAACCGGGCAAGTTCCTTCAGCATGAACGGGGCGACCAGATCTCCACAGTGGAGGATACATTCGCTTCCCAGCGAGTTGCACAGATCGACGGCTTTCCTGAGGTTCCAAATGTGATCGTGGCTGTCCGACATGACGGCTATACGCATAGCGTGCTCCGTTATCCGCACCGGACCGGCCGTCGAAAAACGCGATGTGCGGTGCTTCGCTTCAGGCTTGGTCACTGGGGCGTACTGTCTCTATGTTTTGTTCCGCGCGATTCACGTATTGCATTTCATCGTCTTTCAGGAGTCCGCATGCAACCCGGACTGTAAAGGATGCGGTTCCTTGTATCGAGGGCTTACTGGGTCTGATGCCTCGGTGGTCGGAAGGAGGAGGATATGCAACATTTTTCATAGATTGACGCATTCTCATACCCGAATAGACACCTACCTGTCAATTGCGACCATCCCCAAGGGGTCGATTCAAGATCCAAGAATCAGTCTTTGATACAGCAACACCGTTTACAGGAAACCCTGGGACCGGTTTGAAGGAATCTCGGAATCCGGCATAAAAGCGGCGAGAAAAGCGGAGTATATTATCGAATTATTGCATGGCGGAAGGGAAGAAAGCATGGTAATAAGTAGCCGGAACCCAATGATTTGAAACAGAAAGGGGGGATTATGTCCGGAACCCTCGGCCGTCTCAAGAAGAAAAAGGTCAAGCCCCTCGGGCAGGAAGTATACGAGGCTTTAAGGAGTTCCATCCTCCGCGGCGAACTTCAGCCGGACCAACGGCTCATAGAAGAGCAGCTTGCGGCCGAGATGGGTGCGAGTCGGACGCCGGTCCGTGAAGCGATCCAGAAACTGGAGGCGGAGGAACTCGTCATCCGTCAGCCCAAGGGTGGCTTTGTAGTCCGGAGGATGACCAAGAAGGATATCGAAGAGGTGTTCGGTATCCGCGCCGTACTAGAAGGATACGCCGCATTTCTGGCTACCAAGAATCTGAACAAGCCGTCCGAGAAGATGGAAGAGATTTTGGACAAATACGATGAGGCCCTGGAGCGGGGTGATCGAGACGCGATGATCAAGACGGCCGGCCAATTCCATTACAAGCTGTATCGAGCTACCAAGAGCACCCTTCTCCTCCGTTTGATCCATCAGTTGAGGGACTATTTCCATCGGTACAATTTGATCCTTTTAGGGGTGCCGGGCATGGCGGAAGATACTTCCCTGGAACACCGGAAGATGCTTGAGGCCATGAAAGGGGGAAAAGCCGAAGAAGTGGAACGCATGGTAAAGGCTCACATCTTGAAGAACCAGGAAGTACTGCTGAACGAGATGAAGGCCGGCAGGTTGAATGGGTGAGTCCCGCGTTTCGAAGCATGTTGTTATTCCTGGATCCTTGGTTTATGCTGTAAATTCGGCTTTTGGGAAGGCCGGTGCAGAGCGGGATTTCCGGCGTACTTCAGATACTCGATGTTGCCCGGGAAACGCGCATCCCGAGTCTCATTGCTTCCCACCCGTCTTCCAACAACTTAGGGTATGGGCGGACTAATTCGGCGGAATATGTCAGGGGGAGGCGCTCCGTGCGTTTTTTCGACGAGTCCGCTCAATACATTGCCGGGGAATCGCTTAGAAAAGACGACGGACGCAAGAGGGGGGCCATCGGCGTGCATTCTGGGGAATCGAAACGACAGTGGATCGGCAACGTGCTTTTGAGCGTGGTGTTGATCCTATGCATCCACTTTGTCTGGACCGAATCCTCCCATGCGGAGGGAGACCGTCACGGATTCGGTGTCAATATGGGGTATGGGATTTCTTTCGATACCGAGGACGATATCCGCTTTGTGTCCGTGCTCCCGCATTACCGGTATCGGTGGATCTCCTTGGGCCGGCGGAAATCGGTCGGGCTGGATGTGAGCGTCATCCTGGAAGGGAATGTGACCTTTTACCTGGAACCCAGGAGGGCCGAAGGTCTGGGGGTTACTCCCATGCTTCGGCTCGACCTGACCAATTCCTGTGTGGTTCCTTTTTTGGCCGCGGGGATTGGGCCATACTGGTTTAACCTGGATGTTCCCGAACTCGGGCAACGCTTCAATTTTCTGTCACAGGGAGAATTGGGGATTTTCGTCCCTGTTTCGGCGCGCGTTTCAGCGCAGGCCGGGTACAGGATTCAGCATATATCCAATGCGGGCATGAGCGAACGCAACTCGGGGGTGGACGCGCATTTCATTTTCCTCGGAGCAACTTTTCACTTTTAGCGACCACCGAAGAACGCCATCTCGGCAGTGTTCTTTTCTCTTCGTCACTGCGACGGATTCTATCTCCGCTGCAGGGTGGGTGTGTTCGCCTTCCGTATCGGTGCTTTTCACCGGTGGGCCGGGTTTTTCAAGGAAGGTTTCGTCACGCGGGCCGTTCACAACCTATCGGTTCAAACACGCGAAGCATCCATTCTTTTGCCAACGTCTGATTTCAGAAAGGGATCCTCGGGTTCTCCGGTGTCGAGGAGCCTATCCGCAGTATGGGATCTTTAAACAGGGAGAGTGATATGGAACGCAAAGTGCTCATTGCAGTGGATGAATCCATCAATTCCATGTGGGTGGTGGACTATGCCGTCCGCATTTCTCATCTGGTCAAGGACCTCAAATATACCCTGATGACCATTCAACCCCCCATTCCTCCCTTCCTGAGTGATGAGGCCGGGCGAGATTCCAAAGCACGCGCCGAACTCCTTAAGATGAGGAAGCGAAACGAGGACGCTGCTGAAAAGCTGCTCGAGAAATACAAGGCCCGAATGATGGACCAGGGAGTGGAAAAGGGGCGCATAGACGTATACTCTCAGCCCAAAAGGCTGGGTGTGGCCCAGGACATCCTTGGAAAGGCGGAAATGGATCTCTACGATGCTCTGCTCATTGGACGGAGGGGTCTGACCCGGACGCAGCAGCTGTTTATCGGTAGCGTTTCCAATGCCGTGGTTACCAATGCCAAGAGTGTTCCGGTCTGGATCATCGACGGTGAGATCTCTTCCATGAAGATTCTGGTAGCCGTGGACGGATCCCAGGCCTCTCTGCGGGCCGTGGACCACTTGTCGCACATGGTCCAGGGGAATCCCGAGGTGGAGATCACCTTCCTGCACGTGTCCCCAAAATTGTTGGACTATTGCACCATTGACTTAAAACAGGAAGACGCGAGCACACTGGAATCGGCCCTCCGGGAAGAAGCCGGCAAGTGCATCGATGATTTCATCGGCAAAGCCAGGTCGCTGCTCAGCGAAGCCGGGATCTCCGAGGATCAGGTGCGGTTCAAGTCCAAGACCACGAAGCTGGCGGTAGCCCGCGCCATAAAGGATGAGGCGGCGCGGGGAGGGTTCGGGACGGTGGTGGTGGGTCGTCGCGGAGAACAGAAGGCGTTCTTTATGGGCAGCGTTTCCAACAAACTGCTCCAGACCATGGGAAAATGCGCCCTGTGGATTACCGTATGAACTTTGCCGATGTGGATGGGGGGCGCCCCTGAGAATTAGAGGCGAGGACCTGTCTCCGTCCATGGAACCGGCTCGGGCGCGGACTGCCGCCCACCGGCGGGCGGAAAACGGGGTAAGGATTCAAGGGCGTTCCATTGCATCGTTTTGCACCAACCTGCCCGAAATGTTTTTTATCACGGGCTGTTACGTAGAGTGAGTCCGCCCTGCCTCGAATTTTGAAGAACCGACAGAGGGTGATGGGAACCGGCTCCCGGTTCCCATTACCCTCTGATGTTCAAGCAGGTCATGAAATTGTCCGGGCACGGCATCAAGCGGCAGAGGCCTCGGGGGACAATTTGCGGATATACTCTTCGGCGAGGGCTTGCTGGTCCTTCCGACTGATTTTCTTGCGGATTTTTTCTTCGGCCAGAGCGATGGCCATATCCACGAGTTCGTCTTTCAAGTGGTGTCGGGCCTTGCGCAGTTCAAAATCCACATGCGCCTCCGCCTCAGCGATGAGCCGCTGAGCCGTGGCATTGGCTTCTTCCAGAATCCGCTTCTTCTGCATTTCTCCCTGACTTTCGATGACGCGGCACAGCTCTGCGATTTGTTCATCGACTCTGGATACCTCAGCCAAGATCTCCTGATACTCTTGTTCGGCATCCTCTTTCAGACGATTCGCGGTCTTGAACTCCCGGTCGATTTCCTGCGATCGACCCGAGAGAAACTTGCGAAGAGGCTCCTTGCCGAACCTGACGATCACGAACGCGATGATCAAGAAGTTGATGATGCGCCAGGCAAGATCCCATTGGTTGCGGTATTCCCACTGAGCGGGGTCGTCAGCCGCAACAACGCGGCTTACCATCCAGAAGTAACCCGCCAGCGAGATTGCAGCGGTTTTGATCCAATTCATTTCAGCTCCCTGCCCAAGACCTTGCGGGTTATATAAGCGGAAAGGGCCTCGGCCTGCTTCTGGAAACCGGCCCGGATCCTGGCGGTTTCCTCCGCGATATCGGAGCGAATCTGTTGGACGATCCGGATTTCATCCTGGAGAGAACGGGCAACGATGGTATCCGCTTCCGCGCTGGCTAGGCTCCTGATTTCTTCCCGCTTCAGGTTGGCCGCAGTCTTGGCCTCCTCCAATCGCTCGTTGTAATCGACGAGCTTGTCTTCACTTTGTTTGGTCAAATCCATGGCTTCTTGTCGTACCCGCATGATCTCATCCTGCCGATGCTTCAAGGTCTGCAGGATCGGCTTGAACAAGAGTCGGTCCAGGATGACCATGAGTATCAAGAAGTTGACGATCTGAACCACCAATGTGGCATTGATGCTGATCACTGCATTTACTCCCGGTCGGTAAATGACGAGATTACACTATACGACAAAAATCAACAACAGGGCCACGACCAGTGAATAAATACCCGTTGATTCGGAGACGGCCTGCCCGACCAGCATGGTCCGGGTAAGCAAACCGGCTTCCTGAGGGTTCTTACCGATGGCCTCGCAAGCCTTTCCAGCGACAAATCCTTCGCCCACACCAGGGCCGATGGCGCCGAGCCCCATGGCAATACCCGCACCTACAAAGGCCGCTGCGCGGACAATGTCCACACCTTCAATTCCTGATGCCATTGTGTCATCCTCCGTAATAGGGACGTATTATATTAGGCACAATTCCGACAGGCCTTACCAGGCTGTTGACAAACGCGATCTACTGTCATGCTGAAGGCGTGACTCGAATCTCAGCGTCTTGCTCCGGCCTGCCCGTAATACAGTCTATCTACGGGCGGTTAAAAGTAAGATCCCGTCCTTTCTTGTGCGCCATACCGCTCTTACCACAGGCTGTATATCAACAAGCTATTACACCACAAAGATCAAAACCAGAGCAACCACCATGGCGTAAATGGCAGTGGATTGCGCCACGGCCTGCCCGACCAGC
>CAZQXK010000082.1:0-16394 GCA_964597345.1 uncultured Thermodesulfobacteriota bacterium
CTTCCTGAGCGTTACAGGCGGGAGCGGCATGTATTACTGGTCTCTGCAGGGAGACCAGCCTTGGGCGAAGTTCGATTTGACCCGAACGGCTCCGGACGGTTCGAGCACCTACCTGGTGGCATCGGATTATCTCTGGGGGGTTGGGCCGTCCCAGACCTTGGCCGTCCAGGTAAGAGACAGTGCGAACAGCTGGGGCATGTTGAACGTGAAGATTACGGATATGATTCCCACCGTGTCTCCTCCAAAGGCCACGGTGCCGCTGGACATCGTGCCGCGCCCCACCATTAAATTTGAAGGCAGCGGAGGGACTCCTCCCTTTTATTGGACGGTGGATAAGCCCTATCTGGCGAGCATCGTCCAGGATTCGTCAGGCTCGAACTTCCTGGTGCAGCCTCTGGCGGCGGGCCGGTTGACCATTACACTGTTTGACGCCAAGAACCTGGGAGCCAGCGCCGTGTTGGATATCATCGCCGGAAGCCCGAAGATAGTCCCGGCCAAAGTTACGTTGAGTCTGGGCGAATCCATCACGTTTCGGGCTTCACAGGGAACGCCTCCGTACTATGACTGGCACCTTTCGGATCCTTCGGTGGGCGCTTTGGAGCCTCTTCCCCAAAGTTGGAAGATGCTGGATGAAGCGGTATTTACCGCCTATCAGCTCGGAACAACGCAGGTGATTTTGGAGGACGACAACGGACAGTACGCGTTCGCCACGGTGGAGGTGATTCAGGTTCAAACCATGATCGTGCCGAGCAAGGCCAATCTGTTGCCCGGAGAGGAATTGATTCTTACCGCCAAGTACGGCATTTCGCCCTATTTCTTCTTTAATGGGGACCAGAGCATCGGCGCCTTGGAAAAGGCGTCGTTCAATCAGGTGCGATTCACCGCATTAGACCAGGGCATCACGGTAATTCGCCTGGAAGATGGTCGCGGACAGCAGGATACATGCACGATTTTCGTTAGCAAGGCGTTTCAGATTTATCCTCTCAGTGTGAAAGGAAAACCCCAGCAGACGGTGGTGTTCTTTCTGTACGGAGGTTCGCCGCCTTACCAGGTTCTGGTCACGGACAGCTCCGTGGGGCAAGCAACCATTCAGGACGGATCTGAAGTGCATTTCAAGATCCTGGCCCTCCAACAAATGGAAGACACCTCATATCCCGGTATTCTCGAGGTATACGACGCTCATGGTCTGAGGGTCGCCGCCGAGGTCACCGTAGCAGGCACGGGGTGTGAGATCCAGGTGGAGCCCGTAATGGCTACGGCGAGACCCGGAGAAAGCCTGAAATACCTGGTTCTCTGCGGCGTGGAACCATATCAGGTCACGGTCATGGACGCTACGGTGATCGATATGTCCAGCCTGACGGTCAGTGGGAACGTCATTACCATGAAGGTGGCCGAACATGCTCTTGAGGGAAGCTATCCAGGTGTGGTTCGGATATGGGATGGGAACAACCAGGTGGTCTTTGCAGGGGTAGATGTGACGTATCAAGAATTCAAGCCCTTGACCGTCACTCCGACCTCCGCCTCCGGTGCTCCGGGAGACATACTGGCGTTCGTCGTTTCCGGCGGTTCGCCGCCTTATACGGCGCAGGTTACGAACAGCATCCTTGGGACGCCCGGAGTGAACGGAAATGCAGTGACTCTGTCCATCGGCGCGGGAGCGCCGGAGGGCGCCGCGGGTCTCCTGCTGGTGCAGGATTTCTCCGGGGATATTGCTTCCGTATCGATCACCGTTACAGCCGAAGCCGGGCCATAATGAGGCGGTTTGCGGGAAAGGTTTCGGTGGCGCCGATTCTATTCCGGAAGAGGACTGTCATGAGCACAGGGAACCGGTTCAGGAGGCTTCGGGGTATTTTCGGGGCGGGTCTGATGTGTGCGGCGCTTTTCTGGTCTTCGTTGCCGGCCGGCGCCACCGTCCGTGTGAAGGATATAGCCGGCTTTGAGGGATTCAGACCCAACCAGTTGATCGGTTACGGCATCGTGGTGGGTCTGGATGGGACGGGGGACGGGACCAGGGCCGAGTTCACCAAGCAGATTCTCTCCAATATGATGTTCAAACTGGGAGTCACCATTGCACCGGATGCCATCCGCGTCAAGAACACGGCGACGGTCATGGTTACCGCGGAACTTCCCGCTTTCGCCAAGTCCGGAACCCGTATGGATGCGCTGGTTTCCTCCATGGGAGACGCCAAGAGTCTTCAGGGGGGAACACTGCTCATGACGCCGTTGAGAGCCGCCAACAGGGAGATCTATGCGGTGGCGCAGGGTTCTCTGTCTATTGGGGGATTTGAGGCGGCGGGCCGGGCCGCCGCCGTGCAGAAGAATCACTTGACCGTGGGCATGTTGGTCAACGGCGCCTTGATCGAGAAGGATCTGCCCGTTTCCATCTCCAACAGTCGACGCCTGATTCTGAATCTCTACAAGCCCGATTTCACAACGGCGCACCGGTTATCGGAGAAGATCAACGAACATTTCGAAGGGATGCCTGCCAAACCCGTGGATCCGAGTTCTGTTCGAGTGGAAGTGCCGGAGCCCTTTCGTGAGCGACTGGTCGCGTTTATCTCCCAGCTGGAAAATCTCAGGATCAAACCCGATACCAAAGCCGTCATCGTCATGAACGAACGCACCGGTACCGTGGTGATGGGTGAGAATGTGCGGGTATCCACCGTGGCGGTGGCTCACGGCAACCTGAACATCGTTATTCGCGAGACCGCCGAGGTTTCCCAACCGGGTCCCTTCGCCCGACGGGGGGAGACCGTAGTGATCCCAGGGACGGATATCTATGTCGAGGAAGACCAGAACCATATGCTCCTGCTTCCCAGCGGGGTGACCATCGGGGATGTGGTTCGGGCATTGAATGCCATAGGTGTTTCCCCCAGGGACCTGATTTCCGTGATCGTCGCGCTTAAGGAGGCCGGCGCCCTTCAGGCCGATCTCCGCCTTCTCTAACGGGCTGGTGAAAAACGTGATCTGCTGTCACGCCTTTGGCGCGACGCTTCATCCTTCGTCATAGCGGCGTACCGTAGCCTCATTCCTCAGGATTCGCGCGCCGTGTGTCACATCATTTTGAACAGTCTGCTCGATAGGGTGCGTATCAACGGGCTGCCGACAGGGACTTTGGATCGAACATGGGAGCTTTCGACTTATTGCTGCACTTTGATCCGAACGTGGGGCGGAATGCCTCCGGGAAGGAGCGGGAGAATCTAAAGAGCGTTTGCCAGGAATTTGAGGCTCTCTTTTGGGAGCAACTTCTGAAGAATATGAGAAAAACCATTCCAAAAACCCGGTTTTGGGGCCAGGGGAGGGAAGAAGAACTGTACACTGCGTTATACGATCAGGAGTTGTCGGTGATGTTGAGTCGGCGCGGCGGTCTGAATCTTGCCGAGACATTGTTCGGACAGCTGGAGACGTTTCTCGGGGATAGAGCGGCATCGGCGGAACCGGAACGAAACGGCGATGCGCCGGATGTGGGGGAACCCGCTTCCGGCACGCCGGTTTTTTCTGGTAATCCGGTCCAAAACAAGATAAAGTTCTGATGTTGTGTGCCGATCTAAATGCAAAAGTCCTGAGAGGAGGCGTTCGGGATTATGAAGATTGATGAAACCATCAATCCGCAGGCGGATGTTCTTAAGCAGGTCAAGTCGGCGGACGTGGAGAAGCCCCATGAACAGCAGCTCGCCGAACCCGAAAGCAAATCCAGTGGAATCAGCGAGAATGTTGAGATCTCCAGCCGGGCTATGGAAATGAAGAACGCCCGTGACGCCATCGAAGCGCTTCCCGACGTAAACGCAGACAAAGTGGCGGAAATCAAGTCGAGGATCGAGCAAGGCACCTATGAGGTGAATAGCGGCCGCATCGCCGAGAAGATCATCCAGGACTCTTTGCTCAATCTTTTCGCTTAGCCTACCGCCTGTACGGAAATCTTCCTCCCCTCCGCCATCCGGTATGGAGGGACCAACGTGAAAGCCCTGTTCTCCGTCCTGTGTGAAGTCTTGTCTGCCCAGGCAGAGAGTTACCAAGACCTCCTTGGAAACCTTGAGGCTGAATTTCTCATACTGAGCCGCCTTTCCCCTGAAGAACTCGAAGAAAACAACCGGCTGAAAGAACGGATCATCGACCGGATCCAGCACCTGGAGAGCCGCAGGGTCGAAGCCGTCAACAGCCTGGCGGCCCTGTCGGGTTTGTCCGAGGATGATCTTACGTTGACAAAACTGATCCGGACCGCTCCCTCTCCCTGGAATGGGGAGTTCGAACGCCTCCGGAATGAATTGCTCGAAATGATTCGGCTTGTGACGGAACGAAACGAGCGGAACCGCAATCTCATGGTTTGCTCGAGCCGGCTTTTCAAAGATTTTCTGGGTACTCTGACCCAGGGTCCTAGTGCCGGAAGGATGTATAGGCCTGGTGGAACGCCGCGTTCGACGGAAACGGGACAAGGACTGTTGGTTTCCAAGAGCGTTTGAAGGGGGATGTATGAATCTGAACGCCCTGCTTAACATGGCATCCAATGCGCTGCTCCGGACCCAGGTGGCGTTGGGGGTGGTCGGTCACAACGTAGCCAACGTGAACACGGAGGGATACAGCCGGCAACGAGTGCTTTTCGCCACCGAGAATCCCCTCACCACCAGCGTGGGTGTGATGGGTACCGGAACCCGGATCGAGTCCGTGCGCAGGCAGATAGACGATTTCCTTCTAGGGCAGGCGAACCGGGAAACCTCGAATTCAGAACGCTGGAAAGCTCAAAACTTCGGACTCGGCCAACTGGAAACGCTGCTTCTGGAAGAGGAACAATTCGGGATCAACAATTCCCTTATGGAGTTCTGGAATGCGTGGGCCGACCTGGCCAATGAACCGGCCGGATATACGGAGCGCAAGGCCTTGATTTCCGCTGCCCAAAAAATGGCGCAGGCATTCCAGTCCCGAAGTCGGAGTCTGAGCGAATTCCGCGGGACACTGGACAGCCAGATTCAGGGGGCGGTGTCGGACGTCAATCGAATCACCCAGAATATCGTCCACCTGAATGAGCAAATCCGAATAGCCGAGGCGGGCCGAAACGTCTACGCGAACGACCTGCGGGACAAGCGTGACGCATTGGTGACGGAGCTTGCCGGCTATATGGATATCCAGGTTCTGGAATCCCCCGACCTGACGGGGAATTTAGCGTTCAGCGTATTCCTTTCCGACGGCAAGGCATTGGTTTCGGGGGAACACCAGTGGGAGCTTTCGGCGGTCGCGGGGCGGATAGACGGCCGCTACCATGACATCCTGTACCCAGGATCGGGATCCTCGGAAAGCATTCTGAGTACCATAAAGGGTGGAAAACTGAACGCCTGGCTGACGCTGAGAGACCAAGTGGCGCCGGACCTCCTGTCGGACCTGGATCGTCTGGCGGCAACGGTGAGCAAGAAGGTAAACGAAATTCATGTGTTCGGCTACGGCTTGGACGGCACCGTGGGAAACCGGTTCTTCGAATTGCAACCGCTGGTGATTACCGGGGATAAGGGAAACCGGGGCCAAGTGACCGTGGAAGGTTCCATACTGGATGTGGCCGCCCTCACCTTGGACGAGTATCGGATCGAGTTCGTTTCCGAGACGGAGTTCAAGGTGATCAATCAGCAAACGGGCAATGCGCTTCCGGATCCCAATGGAGGCGCGGGAGACTACCTGTGGAGCTACACTTCCGGTGCACCCATCCGGTTTGACGGGCTGGAGATCATCATTGGAGACGGTACGACACCGCCTCTGTCACCTCCCTTGACTCCACAGGCGGGAGACCGGTTCCTGGTCAGTCCCGTTCAAAATGCGGCTTCCCGACTGGCCGTGTCTTCAGAAATCCTGGCGGACTCCAATAAGATCGCCGCCGCGGGACTCCCGGAGGCGGGAGACAACCAAACGGCCTTGCGCATTCAGGCGCTGCAAACGACTTATACGATGAAAGACGGAACCCTCACCTTTCAAATGTTTTTCGGAGAAGTCGTCGGGCGGGTGGGGGTATTCAAACAACAGGCTCAACTAAACCAAGATCAGTACGGCGCCGTGATGAGCCAGCTGACCCTGTTGAAGGAAAGCGTATCCGGTGTTTCCCTGGATGAGGAAATGACCCAGTTGCTGCGCTTTCAATATGCGTTTCAGGCATCCAGTCGGTTGATCATTGTCACGGATCAAATCTTCCAGGAACTCATGAACACGGTGAAACGATAACCCTGCGGAGGAAAGAACCCCATGCGCGTAACCCAGAATATGCTGTACCAAACCACCCTGAGCGGCATATTGAGAAATCAGGAACGCCTTCTGACTTACCAGACGCAGGTCTCCACGGGGAAACGCATACTCAAAGCCTCGGACGGTCCCCTGGACATGGCGCGGGTTTTGTCGTATCGGGAAATGATATCCTCCACGAACCAGTATATCCGGAACATATCCCGGGCCAAAGCCTGGTTGTCTTCCACGGAAACCGCCTTGACCCAAGCCTCGGAATTGATTCGCGGGGCGCGCACCCTGGCTCTCCAATACGCCAACGGCACGCAGAGCGAGGAAAGTCGAAAAACGGCGGTGCAGGAGGTCCAGGGAATTATCGACAGCCTGATCCAACTGGCGAACACCCGCGTGGGGAACTCGTACATTTTTTCGGGAACGCTTTCGACGCTGGCTCCGTTTGCGGTTGACGGCGTCTATTACGGCAGCAGCGGCGACGTTGTGGCGGAAATCAGCCAGGGCGTGTATCAAACGCTGAATCTAAGCGGTACCGACTTTCTCCTGACGGACTTGAACCCGATCATTTCAGAACCATACAGCCAAACGGGAACCCTGGCCTACGAGTATATCGGCATGGCTTCCGGGCAACGGGCCGCAGTGAGCAACTACGTACTCTCCTCGCCGAAGGATCATACCCGGTATGATCTCACCCTGGAACTGGAGGACGGACGGTCTTTCACGGTGTCTTTCACCACGGGAGCCGCCGCCACTCAGGATGAACTGGGGAAGGGCCTGGCGCGGGCCGTGGAGCAGCACGGCGATCTGCGGGAGTATGTGGAGGCGGATTACAGAGACGGCGTATTTACTCTGACCGCCAGGGGAACGGATCCGGAGACCAACGGCATGCGCATCCGGAGCAGCGTCTCGGCTTTTTCCACGTCTCATGCTTCCTTTGAAGGCGCCGGAGGCGCGTTAACATCCGGATTTGTCCTGGATACCACGAACCAGTCGCTGGTGTTCTCGGAAAAGGGATATGCAGCCGTGAATACCGTGCATGCTTCTCCATCCGCTACGGTGTACACCCTCGAGTTTCTTCTGGGTGACGTACGGCGAACCGTGACCCTGGATTACAGCGGGGGGCCCGCTCCCACCCAGGACGAGCTGGGGACGGACCTGGCGAGGGCCATCCAATCGGACCCGACGCTTGGTTCCAGCCTGAATGCGTTTTACGAGGCGGGCCGGCTTACGGTGGCTGTTCGAACGGGTACCGCAGGCCAAGAGACCTTCAGTATGAACCAGGGGAGTACTCCGGTGTTCGATCCCGGAGACGAAGCAGAGTCTACGTTTACACTCCAGGAACTCAGCATGACCGTAAACCTTCTGGAAGACAGTCATGCGGTTCGGGGTGTCGTGTATTCAGGCCGGCAGGTCGCTCAGTTCCTCCAAGAGGCCATGAACGCACAGAGCGCCGCCCTCGGGTTTTCCATGAGCTACGCGGTGGAATACGACTTCATCGATTCGCAGGAAACCCTGGATCGGTTTACCATCCGTAACCGATCCACCGGTTCCGGTGAGACGCTTCTCCAATGGTCGGATGCGGCCAGCACCCTGGGAGGCGCCTTGGGATTCATGGGAGAAGACTCCTCATGGCTTGCGACAGATGCGGCGGATACCAGCGACCATCGCGTGGAGTTCAATGTACTGGCGGGTGTCAACGACCGGTTTCAGATCAACGTGGACGGAGGCGGGTTCGTCACCATCGTATTGGACGCCGGTATTTATACGAGTTCGGAACTGGCCAACCATCTCCAGAACCGGATCAACGCAGTCACCGCCGGTGTCCGGGTGACCTATTCGGAAAGCATGGGAGGACAATTCGCCGTACAGTCCCTGAGCGGGGGCATGCAGTCCACCATTCGTCTGAAGGCGGGAGAAGGGCCCGATGCGGCGGCGGACTTCTTGAGGACCGTGGGTCTGGCTTCGGAGAGCGGACTGCTCTTGGATGCGTCGGCTTCAGGCGCGGGGGTGGTGGACTCATACCAGGTGCGTGACCTGTCACCGTTCATGAATCCGGAAGCGGCGAGCATCCTGTTCAGGCAGCAGGCGGATGGGTCCTGGGTCGTCGAGGATTCGGGGGATTTCATCGGAGTGACGCTCGTATCGTCGGGAGGGAGTCACATTGAGGTGGACCTCAACGGGGATTCCAAGTCGGATCTCCGCCTGAATCTGTCCGGTTGGGCCGCGGGTGATGTTCTGACCCTAGATTTCAAGCGGGGATACGAGGAAAACGCCTATCTGGAAGACGGCACGGACTCGGTATTGCTCGAGGACCTGAACGGAGGGAAAGGGATCCGGATGGACGCTCCCGCCGGCTACGTAGTGGTGACCGGGAGCAACGACCAGATCCGGTACGTGGATGAAGGAGGCGCCTATACCCTGGTGATTCCTCCGGGCGCATACACCGGGGAAGAACTCGCCCGAGCCATGGAAGCGGAATTCAATTCCGTGGGGGCGGCGGACTACCGGGTTTCCTACTCAGGGGGAGCCTTCGAGATACGAAAGTCGTCGGGTACACTGGAACTCCAGTGGGAGAATGTTGCTTCCACCGCCCTGGGACTTCTCGGATTCCAGGCGGATCGCGATGCCGGGTCGCTGGCCTACACAAGCGACCATCCGGTGCAAACCGTGCATGTGTCCGTCATGGATCGAACCGGAGCCGTGGCCCGGGTGGACATTTCCCGTTTTGAAGTGGTGGATGGAGAGAATGTCATCTCTTTCGATGACGGCACCCCGGTGTCCGTAACGATTCCACCGGGCTATTACTCGGGCGGTCAATTGGCCGCGGTGGTGGAAAGCCGCTTGGAGGAGGCGTCGTCCGGCGGCTATTCTTACACGGTGACCTTCCGGGATGACGTGTTTACCCTCACGAGGGATGACGGAGCGCCGGTGACCTTCCACTGGGATGATCCGAACAGCGCCGCCGGGCTCTTGGGCTTCGACGATTCGTCCCCGGTTTCGGGAGCGTCTTCCTATACCAGCCGATATGTGATACCCGAACTGACGGTTCGAGATGTGCTGGAGCGAATGAATGCGGAATTCGATTCGGCGGGGTTGAAAATCACGGCCCGAATCAATGCGGCGGGCAACGGATTGGAATTGGTGGACACGACTACGGCGGATGAACGGGTGACCAATCTAAGGGTTTTCGGTTCGGCGTCGGCGGCGGACTTGGGAATCTACAAGGAAGATCGCCTGATCACCATCGACGAGCGCACGAACACCATTCTGTTCTCAGTGCCCCCGGGGGTTCCGGGAAACACATTCAAGGCCACCCTGAACCCGGGAACATACACGGGCAATGATATGGCCCGCGTGATCCAATCCGCCCTGGAACAAGCGGTTCGCACGCAGTATCCGTATGACGGAAGCCCGGTCTCCTTTTCCGTGGAGTATTTTCCGGAGCGCGGAGTGTTTTCCATCATCCCGTCAGAGGAAATGGAATTTCACTGGACCTCGAGTCCGTTGCCTTCGGGGGATGGTTCCACGGCCGCGGCCGTCCTGGGAATCACCGAGAATTGGCTGTTTTCCGGATTGGGCCCTTTCGACCCCCGGTATTCCAACGAATCGTCGGGAGCCGAGGGGGTTCCCGGCGGTCTTGTGGGATCCGATCTAAACCCCCGTTTGGCCGGCTATACCGGGGTGGGGGATCTGTACGGAGGAAGGGGGGTGCAAGCGGGAACCGTTCGGATCGCCAACGGCGGCGTCGAATACGAAGTGGACTTAGGCGGATCCCGGAACCTGCGCGAACTCATGGCCCGAATCAATGCCACGGATGCCCAGGTGAAGGCCGCGATCCACTCCCGCGGAGCCTCCCTGACGCTGGAGTCCCTGGTGGAGGGAAGTATTCCGGTGGTATCGAGCGCCGGAGACACCACCGCCCAATTGCTGGGACTTTCGGCGGGTCATGATCTTCTGGGAACCCTGTATGATTTTAAGAGCGCCCTGGAAGCCAACGACGTCCGTACCATCGGCAGTATTTCCGCTGCGTTGGACGCGGGTCTCCAGCGTTTGGAGGACGGGATCTCGCTTACTGGTATCCGCATTCGGCAGGTGGAGGAAACAGAGCAGTTTCTGGAGAAGTATATGCTGGACTTGAGGGAGTTGTTGTCCGCTTCCGAAGACGTGGATATCACCGAGGCCGTAACCCGGCTGCTGAACCAGGAAACGGCGTTCGAAGCGGCGCTTCAGACGGCCGCCCGCTTGTTTTCCTTGAGTTTACTGAACTTTTTGACGTAAAAAGTGGGCCGGGGAGACGGCAAGGCGCCGGAGGACGTCCCGGCGTCGCGCCGTCCGAGAGAGAAACGCAGTTGCCGCAGCGGGGGCTGAGGCGCGCCGCGGGCTGCGCCCGTCTTGAAGCCAGGGAGGGCGACTTGCTGATACTGACCCGGAAACCCGGCCAGACCATCACCATCGGGGAACACATCCGAATTACCATTATGGAAATCAAGAGCGGCCAGGTGAAATTGGGGGTCCAGGCTCCCAAGGACGTGGCCGTATTCAGGGAAGAAGTGTACGCGAGGGTGAAGCAGGAGAACATCATGGCCGCCCGGGCCGGGATACCCGATTTGGAACGGATCCGGGAAGCCTGGGCCAGACGGAATCGTGAGAAGGGCGAAGATGAGGATTGACACCACGCGGTTTGGATCGCTGGAGGTGGAAGACAGCGGCGTCATCCATGTGAAGGGAGGCATTCTTGGATTCACCGGATACCAGAAATATGTCCTTCTGGACCTGGACTCCTCCGGCCCTTTCAAGTGGTTACAGTGCCTGGAAGACCCGGATCTGGCATTCGTAGTCATGGATCCCCGGCTGGTGGAGCCCGAATACCGGGTGCCCTTGGACGCCGACGAAGCCGAGGCTTTAGGCATTGGGGAAACGGCGGAGTGCATGGTTTGCGCCATCGTAACCATTGGGGCGTCACTTTCCGATGTGACGGTGAATCTGCTGGGCCCCATTCTGGTGAATACCCGGAACAATTTGGCCAGACAACTGGTCCTGGCGGATTCGCGATACACCGTGCGGCACAGGATCCTGGGATGAAGTTGGAAGGTTTCGCAACCTACGTGGTTCAGAAGGGGGATACGATCGCGGCGGTGACCCGGAAGTTCGGGGTCGATTGGAGCCGGCTGCGGGACCTGAATCCCCATGCCGTGGGTTGCCTGGAAAGCACGGGACGGTGGTTCCTGAAGGAGGGGGCCGCCTTGAAGCTTTCCGAGGGATCCAACGAAACGATATCCGGGGAGTTCAGGCAAACCCTCGAAAATGTTGAGTCACGAAAGACGCACCGCGTGCAGCCCGGGGACACGCTTTGGGGCTTGTCCAAACGGTACGGCGTCCGCGTGGATGCATGGGTTCGGATAAATCATCTGTCCGATGCGGATCGAATCCAGGTGGGACAAGAGTTGCTTATCCCGGAACCCGTGAAGGAAGAAACGGTCCAGAACATAGCACCCGTCGCCTCGTCCGAGCAGGCGCGCCATGCCTCCTCCTTGATATCCGAGATTTCCGGGGAATCCGTCCATGACCACGAAATTCTGTGCGGATTGGGGCCGGACCTGTTTCCCATGCCGCTGTATACGGGAGAGATCCCATATCCCGAACCGGAGCCGGAAATCTTCGAACCTTCCTCCGCCTCCCCGAAACCTCTGCCTCCCGCCGCGGCTTTCGAGGGCGGGCTGAAGCGGTCGAGAAACCCCCTTGGATCCGTCGCACCGGTCATGGAATCGACCGACACCGGTTCAGGGGGCGCGTCCGGCGTGATCCAGTGGGGGCCGGTCTCCTTTTCGTCCACCTCGTCCGGAAAGCACCATTCGAATCGGTTGCGTATTCAGTACGAGGCCGATCATCGCCTTCAGGTGTTTTCCGACCTGGATTTCCATACCGGAACTAAGGACCCCAAGGAAGGGGAGGGGAGGGTACCGGTTCCTTCATTTCGCATCGGCGTGAACATCGCGTTCTGAGCGCTCTTAGACTCAATGGATCTTTTGACTCGACGCTGGACATCATCCGCATATGACACTTACCACGACTTCCGATTCCGCTACCCGTGAAACGGACCGTTTGAACCGGTTTCTGAGGGAAGCGGAGGAACTGGCCGACGATCTCCGGGCGCTGGCTGAAACGGCGCGCAATCTGACCTCCCTTATACCCAAGTCTTCCGTACGAGGCGAAACCTGTCAGGCGGCTTTGGCCGATCTGCGGGAAGAATTGGGTTCAAGCCGGCCTTCGCCGAAAGCGGTACAGGGTCATATCGATCGCCTTCGTTCCGCCATCTTCCGCCAGGACATCGAAGACGGGTCTCCGGGAACCGAAGTCGCACCGGCTCCTTCCCCGGGTACGCCGCCAACGCCTGCGGAAACCGAAAGCCGTTTCCTGGAGCTTCTATCGGACGTACTCGTCCAGGTGTGCGGGCGGTTTGCTCTCTACTGGCCCGGGCGCGTCAAGGACAAGGCCGATGCATACGCTGTGGATTTAAGGACGTCCTATTCTATCATCCGTCATTTCAGCCACCTGGAGAAGATCTTCGACCTGTTTGCCTTGCTGCGTCAGGAGATGGATCGGGACCGCGGCTTGCACATGGAGGTGCTCAAGAAACTGGTGATGGGTCTCCTGGAACTCGAAAGGGAATTCCTGGAAACCATGCAGGGCGAAGAAGCGGAAGATCGGCGGCAGTCGGAACGTGATTTCCAGGATCGGATCGGCCGCAATATCATTCAAATCGAGAACGCCTTGGATTCCGGGGATGCGTTGGAGGAAATCCGGGACCGCGTGGTCCAACGGATAGAGGCCATCAAGCAGGCCGTATTGGAGAAGAGGAAGACGGACGACGACCGCAGCCGGAGAATGCGGGAACGGTTGGTGAAACTGGAGTCCCAACTCAGGAAGACCAAGGATCGGTTCGAGCACATTCGGACGGAGGGCAAACGGGCCATGGAGCAGGCCCGGATGTTCCGAATGAAATCCATGTTGGATCCATTGACTCAGGCCTATAATCGTTCCGCCATCGACGTATATATGAAGTCGGTGGTGGATCGGGGCGAACCCGAGGCGGCGCTCCTGTTGTTCGATGTGGATCGGTTCAAGGCGATCAACGATACCTTCGGTCATACTACGGGTGACCGGGTTCTCGAGAAGGTGGTGGAAATCTCCCGGCGGTCCATTCGGAAGAACGATTTCCTGGCCCGGCTGGGGGGGGATGAGTTCCTGATCCTGCTGAAACACATCCCCCGGGACACAGTGACGGAATTGGGGGAAAAGCTCCGGTGGAATTTGGCCTCGAAACCCTTCCGACTGCATCGTTCCGCAGAAGAGTACGTGACTGTTACGGTGAGTGTGGGCATTGCCTTTCTGGAGCCTTCGGATACTTCCGAGTCCTGGTTGGAGCGTGCGGACAAAGCGCTTTACACGGCCAAGCATTCGGGCCGCAATCGGGTCGTCACCGAGTATCGCGCCTGACGAAGGGACCGCCCGGACTTGTTCGCCGCCAGGCCTGGTTAAAAAGGAAGCCGGATACCTTGAAGGAGAGAAACACTGCGCCTTCTCTTTTCTAGTGACCCCCCGGTCCAGGATGGGGGGGTGCTTTGCGGGTGAGCGTGCTCAGGACCTCGGATGGGTTCGTCGTCGACGAGCTGTGCCGGTATTTCCGTCTCGGCGGCCACACGGTCCGTGAAATGCGGTTCGAAACGCGGACGGAACAGGAACGGGAACGGGTTCTTTACGACTATGGGGTGTTTGTCGAACATCTGTTGGAATTTCAGCCCGAAGCGGTCGTTTCCCTGAATCATCGCGGACTCAACGATCCGGATGGAAAGACGGCGCGCATTCTGGCCGTTCTCGGGACTCCCACCCTGTCTTGGCATCTGGATAACCCGTTCTGGAATCTGGATGCCGTTTTGCGGACGGACAATCCCTATCTTACGGTATTTTCCTTCGACCGATCCTATGTGGAACCCCTGCGTGCGCGACTCCGAGGGGCGTCCGTGGAATATCTTCCCAATGCCACGGATCCCGAGCTGTTCCACCCTCGGCCGGGATCCGCTGAGCGGTGTGAAGACCTGTCCTTCGTGGGCAATCTTTGCCTGGAATCCTTCCGGCGGCAGGCGCGCAGGTTGTTTTCCCTGTCGACCCAAGGGGTGGAGGAACTGATGGGAACTCTGGAGCGTGCGTCCCAAGAAAACCCGGACGTGGAAGCGCTTCAAGACCTACTGAAATCGTTCGCTTCCCGAGGGGCCGCCCCGGACGCCGACGGTGTACGGCGTCTGGCGGACGAGTACCAGGCCTTCCGCTACCGAAGAGATCACATTCTCCGTATAGCGGACCTGGATCCGGTGGTGTATGGGGATGCGGACTGGCTGGAGCTAATGTCCCTCGGCCGGGTCCGGGGCAGGGCCCGGTACCGGGAAGATCTGCCGGATATCTACCGGCGATCCCGGATTAACGTGAACCTTTCCAGGCCCCAGGTCCGGACCGGTTTGAACCAACGTTTTTTCGACGTGCCCGCCGCGGGAGGATTCCTGCTTACCGACTTCCGGGAAGAAGCCCTGGAGTTCTTCGAGGAAGGAAACGACATCGCCGTGTTCCGCTCCCCGGAGGATTTGGTCGTCCAGGCGAAGCGCTACCTCGAACAGCCGGCCTTGCGGGAGCGCATGGCGGAACGTGCGAGGGAGAAGGTGTTGAGCGGACACACGTATGCTCATCGGGTGGATACGATGGCGGCCCATGCCCTGGAGTGGTCGGAGCGGATGCAGGCGCGCGGGTTCCGGGGAATAAGCGATTTCTGGGCCGGGGATGCCGCGTTTGTGGAAGCGTGCCGCCTGGTTGGGCAAGGTTGCTTCCGGAAAGGAGACATGCCCCGGGGAAGCTTTTACTACCGGTATGTCGCGGCTGCGGATCCCTCGGGAGGAGAAGCGTGGATTCGATTGGCGGCGGTGGCCGCCGCGGAAGGAGACCTCGACCGGAGCCAACGACTCGTTGGCGAGGCGCTGAAACGGGAGCCCCATCATCCCGTGGCCCATGCCGTGAGCGGGGTGAATGCACTGAAGCGTGGGGATGCCGCGTGTGCGTTGCGGCATTTTCGCCGGTCCATCGACTTCGGCAATCGGGATCCGGGCGTGATGCAGCAGGCCGTGGCCTTGCGCTCCCGGTTGCAAAGACCTGTCGCGGTGGAGGGGAGCAAACCGTCGGCGGCGTTTCTGGTTGCGGATGGGAATCAGCCCTTCGGAGGCGTCCGGGTGCTGCTGGAGTATGCCAATCGGTTGGCGGACAGGGGATATCCGGTACATCTGCTTACGGAGCAGCCCCAGTATTCGGACTGGTTTCCCTTGCGGGTTCCCGTGGCGCCGCCGCCGGATTGGAGTCGGGTACTGGCCGGGGTTCGTGCCGTGGTGCTGAGTCAGCATGCGCCGGCTTCCCGTATTCCCCGCCGGCGCGGGCTGCTGCGGGTGTTTCTGGCGCAGCATGGCGTGAGCGATCGGGAGGACGAGGCCATGGCCCGGCATACCTTCAAGGACCGAGACTGGCGGGTGCTGGCCGTGTCCGACGCCGTACGGCGGGTCCTTCACGAACGGTTCGGCGTGGAGGCGCAGGTGCTGCACAGCGGGGTGGACCGATCCCTGTTTAAGCCCGGGGCTCGGAAGAAGTCCTCGGCGGGGCCGTTTCAAATCCTGTATGGCTTTTCACCCCATCCGCTGAAGGGGGGCGAACTGGGCCTGGAGACGCTTCGGCTCCTTTCCGTACGGCATGCGGACTGGAACGTGGCGCTGTTCGGTTTGGGTCCGCGGCCTAAGGCGGATTTTCCCTTCGCGTATCATCGGAATCCGGATCAGGACCTGTTGGCCCGGCTGTACGCGGATTCCCAGGTATTCCTGTCTACCTCCCGGGTGGAGGGATTCGGCCTTCCCCCACTGGAGGCCATGGCGTGCGGGTGCCCCGTGGTGGCCACCCAAAACGGAGGAAACGCGGACTACTGTGTGGACGGGGAAAACGCGCTCCTGTGCGACTACGGCGACGCCGAGGGTCTGCAAGCCCGTGTGGAGCGACTGGCCGTGGACAGCGAACTGTGGCAACGGCTCCGGAACGGGGGTCTGAAGACGGTTGAACGGTTTGATTGGGACCGGAGTGTTGGGGAGTTGGCACGGTTGTTG
>CAZQXK010000083.1:0-16092 GCA_964597345.1 uncultured Thermodesulfobacteriota bacterium
CGTCTCCCGCTACATCCGAAGTCTTGGAGGCGACTTCCTTAACCATTTGGGCGCCCATGTTCTCGAACCGATCCTCCAGCTCGACTTCCTTGGCCACCGTAACTCCGTCTTTGGTCACCGTGGGGGCCCCCCAGGACTTTTCGATGACCACGTTGCGGCCCTTGGGGCCCAGCGTCACTTTCACCGCGTTGGCAAGGGCGTTTACTCCCCTGAGTATACTATCCCGGGCTTTAACATCGTACTTGATGTCCTTTGCCGCCATACTTCATTCCTCCTGTCATTCCACGATGGCCAGAATTTCGTCTTCACGCATGATTAGATGATCCACGCCATCCAACCTGATTTCATTGCCTGAATACTTTCCAAACAGTATCTTATCTCCCGCTTTGACCTGCATGGGAACGGTCTTTCCTTCTTCCGTTACACGTCCGGGTCCTACAGCGGCCACTTTCCCTTCCTGTGGTTTCTCCTTGGCTGTATCCGGGATGATAATCCCTCCGGCAGTCTTTGCCTCTTCTTCCAAACGCACGACCAAGACTCGATCATTCAGCGGTCTGACTTTCATCGATTGGCACCTCCTCGTTGATGCTCCGACCTTATTGGTTTATTGGGAAAAACGCACGATGACCGGGATAAAGACGAAGGACAAAACTCTGTTGGAAAGTAATCTCAGCCCCAGGTTTGTCAAGAGGGAAGGCGGTTTTTTTGCCGAAACAGAAACACCGATGATCCTGGTATGTGTTACAGACTGTCCCGATCCGGGGCGACCTGTTTTCCCACCAAGCGCCTGACCGGGATATGGGCCAGCTTCTCTCTAGACAGCGATTGAACCTCCCGCAGAACCCGGCTGAGTTCTCCATCGAAGGCGTCTCCTTCCCCGCAATGCGGCGATTCATCCCGAACGGCGTCCAGGATATCCGCAAGCGAAATGGTGTCCAGATCGCGGGCCGGGTGAAATCGGGTGGGAGAGTCTGTGAGTTTTGCCGCCAGTTGCGCCTGGAGGAAACGAGCGAATACGGCGTTGATGAAGTGAGGGTTCACGCCGAGATGCATGGCGTAATCCTGCACGGTCCAAGCGGGTGCGCCCCGGTAGAATCGTTCGGACATAACGAGAAAAAGTTTGAGAGCCAGGGGTTCGAAAGAAGCGGTTTCCCAACTTCTGAGGCTTCTGGGATGAAGCTTTCCGAACCCCCGGAACCCCTGGGATATCTCCGCCCCAAGCAGGATAATCGACCAACTCACATAGAGCCAGATCAAGAAAAGGGGCAAACTGGCGAAGGAACCGTAAATGGCGTTGTACTTGGATACCCCGATTTGGAAGGTGATATATACGGACTGGACCATCTGCCAGAGAACTCCCGCGACGAACGCGCCGGAAAGGGCAAACGATACCGGGACCCTCGTATTCGGAAGCAGCTGGTACAAGACGGCGATGGCGATCCAGGCCAGACCATAGGGAATCAACGAAAGAGCGCCTTCCACCACGCTTCCCACGAAGCGGGTCTGCATCAGAAACGCGATCACGGAAGCGCTTTGAAGGGAAGCCGTGACCGTGGCCGCTGCCAGGAACAGGAGAGGACATACCAGAATCACGCTGAAGTAATCCGTGAACTTCCGGTACAAGGGACGCTGTTCCGGTATGTCCCAAATTTCATTGAACGCATCTTCCATGGTGCTTAATGTCTTGGTCACGGTATAAAACAAAAATAGGGTTCCCAGCATTCCCAAGGTCCGAACGTTGGTATTCTCCACGTAATTCAGGATTCGCTCGATGATCTCGGGATCCACTCCCACGGCATGCTGAAAGAGCACTTCCCTCAAGGCTTCCGCCATCCCGAATCCCTTGGCCACGGAAAATGAAACCGCCAGGAACGGTACGATGGAAAGAGCTGTGGTAAAGGTCAACCCATATGCTTTGAACTGGATACGATCCGACCTCGACTTGCACAAAGCAACATAGATAATTCGAACCACATTGAGCATCCAGCCCCGCGCACGCTGAAATCCGTTTTCGGGCGCATGGCCTAAGCTGCGGAACAATCGCTCTTCCATCCGTGATATCAGACGATTTTCTTTCTGCAAGATGGGACGTCCTCCAAGCTCTTTCGACGGGGATAATCCGATCTGTATATTACCATGATTCGCACAGGGTTTGGAACCCACAGCCATGGTTCTTGCAGTGCGCGTCGTGTTTTTCCCAGAGGTTCAAACACGGTTCGAATCGACGGGCGCGGGTTGCCTCCTCGAGTTCCAGGAGCCGGAGGCAAAGCCCTCGAATGAGTTGCTCCGCTTCATCCGCGGAGGGTAGCGGAACATAGTGGAGATCCGGCATGGCTTCTTTAAGATACAGCAAACCACAACGCGCCGGGAGATGGGTGAGCCGGGCGGCCGCGAGCCCGTAAACCATGAGTTGCATGTCATAGGAAGACTTTTCTCCCGAAGGTGCTGTTGCGTACTTGTAGTCCAATACCAGGCATCGGTCCGGACCCACGGCCAAGAGATCTATGGCCCCTTGCAGGAAAAGGGTGGGAACGCCTTCCGCCAGTTCGCAGAAAAACGGGAATTCCCGCAGGTACTCCCACGACGCGGTTTCTTCGAATACGGGATGGCGGAGCACACGCTCCAGGAGTTCGATCAGGGACCTTTCTTCCTCCGCTGAAGGCGGCCGGCCCAGCAGGCGGAGAGCCGTGTCCGCCGCCTGTGCCGCTCCCTCTCCGCTTAGGGGGAGCCGGACGCATTCCAGTGCCCGGTGGATCAGGGAGCCCCAATCCCGGGACGTCGGCTCGTTCTCCCTGGAACTCTGTTCTTCGGGCTCTTCATCATCTCTGTATTCCCCCTTCTCGTGTTCCGGGTTCAAGCCGAGAAAAGCGCCGAAAAAATACAGTCTCGGGCAATTGTGGAAGGTATTCAAGTCCGTGGCGGTAAACAGTCCCCGGCCGCCTTTCCCGCGTGTTGTCGTTCCTATACGATCCACCGTTGGGGGTAAGGGGACGAGTTGGTCCCGTGCGGTACGTACAGCCGTAATAGGGGTCAATGGCCGGCTCCTTTCAGGTTCCCCGCAAGGGATCTCGTGGAAGGAGTAGGTGGTAAGCCGAGCGTTCGAGCGGTAGTTGGATACCCCCAGGTTCCAAACCCGGGATGAGGACGTATCGGATTCGCGAAAACCGCTTAAGATAACATGGTCCCGGGCCCGCGTCACCCCGACGTAAAACAGCCTTTTGAGTTCCTCCAACTCCGCGCGCTGCGCGTATCGTGTGCTTTCCACGATGCCGAGGGTTTTCGTAAAATCATCCGTTTCCGGATCATAGTGTTGGAGAAACAGTTGGCCGTCGGAACGCAGCATGACTCTTTCGCTTTTGGTCCGCACCTGTACATTTCCCAAGTCCGCAAGGATGACCACGGGAAACTGTAGTCCTTTGCTTTGATGGATGTTCAGAATCCGAACCACGTTTTCGGTTTCCAACTGAACCTCCGCCTCCGGCTCCAGACCGGTGGAACCCAAGAGCTCCTGGAGTTTGAGCACGAAATCGCGGATAGTTTGAACTCCGGTGCGTTCGTATGTCCGGGCCAGTTCGATGAGCTTATGGATGTTGGCCAGTTTCCGGCGGCCCTGGAACAGCCCGAGCACGACGGAGTCCAGGTGGCTGGAGTGAAGCACCTTCTCCAGGGTCTCGGAAATGAGCAGGCGATCCTTGATTCGGTAGATCTCGCTGAACCAGTTGCGAAACCCGTCCAGCTTGGCGCGGTCCGCGGGATGGATACACGGTGGAAAGTGCGGAGACTCCGCCTCGATGTACCGGTACAGGGGCGTAGCCTCGGGTGATGTGCAGCGGAGTGCAAGCAGGGTTTGATCTCGGACACCCACTATGGGCGACCGGAGTACTCCGGCCAGGGCTGTTTCCTCTCTCGGGTAGTTCAAAACGGCCAGCATGTTCGCCAGGTCCATTACCTCCTGGCACAAGAAATAGCCCTTGCCACGGACGAGGTAATGGGGAATCCGGTATTCCCGGAAGGCATCCAGATAGGGTTTCACCGGATTCAGGCTGCGGAAGAGGACCACAATATCTTTCCATTGCGGAGGGCGTGATTCCTGAGTCCGCGTATCGTAGACCGTCACCGGCGGGTCTCCCGGCCCGCCGGTGACCATCCGGAGGATGCGAGCGGCCAGCGTTTGGGCTTCCAGGAGTCTCTGGCGGGCTGCGGGTGCGGTCTTCTCGAAGCAGATGAGTTCGGGGGCCGCACCTTCTTCACTACGTACGGCCTTCATGGTATCGTGCGGTCCGAAGACCATCCACGGATCTCGCTCCTGGGTTCCATCCTCCGCCTCTCCCATGAATCCCGCGAAGAACGGATTGAAGAAGCCCTCAATGAGCAGACGGGTGGAACGGCGACATTCCTGCAAGGGAAGAACTTCCAACCGGTTTTCACCCCGGCCTTCACTGAGTTCCTTGAACAGGGTCAAATCCGCTCCGCGAAATCCATAGATGGATTGCTTTCGATCTCCCACGAGAAACAACCGATTCGTACCGGGGCGCCACAAATGGGACAAGATTTTGAACTGAAGCGGATTCGTGTCCTGGAACTCGTCCACGAGAATGATACGGAAATCTTTCGCCCGTTGATCCGCCACTTCGGGTTGAGAGACGAGAAGCTCCAGTACTCTTTCCTCCAAGTCGCTGAAGTCCAATACGGACAGTTCGGCTTTACGCCGCCGGTACTCCTCGTGAAACCGTTCGAGCAGGGATAGAAGGGCCGCATGGGTCGATGCGGTCTCCTGTTCTCGGTAGATAAGCTCCAACCTCTCCAGAGATGTCTTGGCTCGGTCTCGGGCCGCCCTGACGCAGGCGTCCCTTCCCCATTGCCCGCCGATCTTCGAACGAAGGTCCGTGATCCGAGCCAAAACCTTGTCATCAACCTGTTCAAGGGATCGACGGAACACTTCGTCGCACTCCAAATCATAGAGTTCCAAGAATTCCCGGGCTTTCTTGAGACGCGTGAAGTCCCGAAAGACGGGGACGGCTTCCAGGACACAGCGACAATCTAACTCCCACGCTTTCGCCAGGATGGGTTCACGTTCTTTTCGGAGTATCTTGAGATCGTCGGGACTCTTACCCAAAGTTCGCATCCGGGCGTACAGCTGCTGCATCATGTCGGGCAGTGGGGCCGTGAATCCCGAGGTTCGAAATCCGTAGGCCCGGAGCAGGTGTCGGACATCCGAATCCTCCAACCTCCTCAAAACCAGATTTTCCAGGATTTCCCTGCGCAGAGAAGATGCCTGTTCCTCGTCCATGACGGCGAACTCCGGATCCACCCGGGCTTCGCCCGGATGCTCCCTGAGCAAGCGCGCGCAAAAGGCATGAATGGTGCTGATATAGGCTGAATCGAGACGGCGGTACAAAGCCGTCAACCGATGTGCGAGGATAGGATGGTCGAAGGAAAGCTCCTGGAGTTTGGCTCGTATCCGGGCTTTCATCTCGATGGCGGCCTTTTCCGTAAACGTGATGGCCAGGAGCCGATCCACGCCGCTCCCGACGTCCTCGTTCTCGGCTTCCATGCGCAGCCACTCGTACACATACTTGTGAATCAACTGGTAGGTCTTGCCCGAACCGGCGCCCGCGTTAATGAGAAGGTTGTCCGCACGGGTCAGCATATCCGTTTGGAACTCGGACCGCCGCAGAAGTTCTTCGAACATGTCATTTGCTGTTGAAACCATGGTAGAGGCAGTTTCGGTGATTATCGACTCCCGGGTGTTTTCACAAATCTCTCGATCCGTTTCGCAGACCCGCAGGCGTAAGGGATTCTATCGATGGAGGCCTCGTGAATCCGACGGTTCCGCAACCCGAATTGCAGCGTGATTCACTCTTCCCTCCCACTTGTCTTTGCCGGCAGATATCGGCATATGGACGCATACGAACAGAAATCGCAGCTGCGGTCGGATTCGGGTACCGGCGGAAACAGGCCTTTCCGGATGTTTCTTAGGACGGCGCATACTCGTTTCTGGAAAGAAGGGATGAGTTCGCCCTGCTCCCGAAGAAGGGCTTTCCCGGAATCCAGGAGCCATGAAAGCTCTTGCGCATCGGGCTCGAAGATCCTTTCCGAAGGTTTGCCGCGACGCGGAATGTTTCGGAGAAGGATGTACCCGCCGGCGATACTTCCCTTGTCGGTCCAGCGGAACCGCTCTTCCGAATGCGCCGCCGCCAGAAGGTACAAGGGAACCTGGAACGAGGTCGCGCCCATGACCTCGGGTTTAAGCAGGTTTCCGTAGCGGGCTTCGTCGCCGCTCCACTTATAGTCCCAGACCCGGATATACCCTGTGGCGGGGTCTTGGTCCAGGCGGTCCATGCGTCCCTTCAGGAAATAGGTGCATTGCGGAATTTCGGGGTCCGGCAGAGCGAATGCGCCTTTCCGCCCGATGGGCGCCTCCGTGTACACGTGCGTATACGTTTTGCGGTGCAGGGGATCCCATGCGACGTAGGCATCCAGCACGGCCAGGAGTTTCTGCCGTTGGACCGCCCAGAACAGGGGGTCTCCGCAGAGATCCGGGTGCTCCGTCTCGAAGGAGTTCAAAACCGCATCAGCCAGGTCCCGCATTCGTTTGCGGGCCTCGGTTTGGGTCCGGCCTGGGAAAGGCCCCCGCCGGTAATATTCCGCCAATATACGGTGGGCGACGGCGCCCATTCCCACGGGGTCTTCTTCGACCCGGGTTCTTTCCGGCACGGCCAGTCCGAGGACGTGTCCGCAGAAGTAGGCGAAGGGACAAGCACCGTACCGTTCCAGTTCCGTGATCGTGAACTCCCGAGGGGGGATCAGGGGATCCCATGCTTCCAATATTCCGCAGAAGGCCCCTTGTTCCGGGTCGGCGGGAACCTCCCGCCCTCCTCGATCAAAGAAGTCTTCTCGGACTCGCTCCAGACGTATTCGGTTTTCCAGTGAGTCCAAAGTTCCCGGCATCCGTTCATCGAGCATGCGGACGGCTCTGCCCGTCCACGAAGGAAACCCGTCCGTCGATGTCCAGGCGGAAACGGTTTTGTTCAGAAGCTCGTGGAGAGTGGACGTGTGCTCCACCGGTTCGTCCACTTCCAGGATCGGGCGATTTTCGATGAAGTCCACGGGATCGGGTTTCCCTGTCAGGGCCTTGCATACGTCGTCCACCAGGGGGGAACGGAGCAGGGCTTCGCCTCCCAGATCCACGGAAGGAAACGA
Source organism: uncultured Thermodesulfobacteriota bacterium (assembly GCA_964597345.1). Classification (GTDB taxonomy): domain Bacteria; phylum Desulfobacterota; class Desulfarculia; order JACQYL01; family JACQYL01; genus CAZQXK01. The sequence goes on from CAZQXK010000083.1 coordinate 7,204, forward strand.
GAAGGTGAGGGTTTCCTCCGCAGTGGCGGAGGCCAGATGGAACCAGACCAGTTCCCGATCCCTTCGGTGGGATGCCGGTTCGAACACGGGGGCGTCCCATGGAAGGAAGACAGGCTGGGATCTGGATCCGGTTTTCGCCAGGCGGTTCACCGCCCGTCGTTCCGATTCGGTAAGAAACGGATCCGCAGGCTGCGCGCGCGGGAATTCCCGTTCCACCAAGCCGCCGATGAATACATGCGAAAAACGGTGACAAACGGCTTCCTCAACGCTCAGAACAGGCACCAGATCCAGGCTCCGATACCTGGGGGGCCGAATGTTCCGTCCATCCAGCGCCCACAGCAGCAAGTGTCTTCCCCGAATCCATGCAGGCACGGATGCGGCCGGCGATGTCCGGGCCGATGCGCTTCGGACGCGCTCCAGTTCTTCGTACAAGAGAGCCACAGCCACACGATCCCGTTGCAGAATGGAAAAGGGAGGTTCGATGGATTCCGGCAGAGAACTCAATTGGAACTCGTCCAGGATCTCTCGGAAGGCTTGAAGGAATGAAGGGATGTCCTGTGCTTGTCTCAGTTCCTCGATGCGCCCCATAAGGGGCGCCCCATAAGCGAGCAGCCGTTCGATGACCCTTTTGCCCTGGCTCTGTTCGTCACCACCGCGGTAGGAGCGGAGGGATCTCTCCAAATGCTCTTGCCAGACGGGCGAGGCCCCCCGGATGACTCCGAGGCCCAAGACCGCCTCCTCGAGATCCGCTGGAGAGATCGATGGGCCATGGCCATCCGACGCCTTCCAGAAACGGGCGGCATAGGTGGACGTGAGCGCCTTGAGAACCGCTTCCCGTTCCAGCCCGGTGTCCAGAATCTCCAGAAGGGAGAGGGCGAACTTGACAAGGCTGTTGGAACGCAAGGGGTTTCCTCTCCGGAACAGGAACGGAATGCCGTAGCGGGAGAAAACATCCTCCACGATGGGACCATACACGGAAAGGCTTCGAAAGAGAACCCCAATGCGGCCGGGAGGGCAGCCCTGGTCCAGTCGTTTCAGAATGCGGGTTCCCATTTCTTCGACTTCCCGGTAACGGCTGAAGGCCTGGAAACAATGAATCCGTTCCAGCCGGCGATCCAGCGGGGCCGCAAACAGCGCCTTCAGGAAATCGCGCATCTCCGGGTGAGCCTTTTCCGCGGAGGGCATGGGGGCGAGCGAAAGATCTCCACACGAGGCTGGAAACGCCTCCATACGCCTCCACAGGGCATCCAGCGTACGGAATGTCCGGGAGGCTTCTTCAGGGAAGGGGAGTTCCACGCAGACCGATACGGAAAAGGAAAGGAGGCGAACCAGGTGAAAGCGAAAGGGGTCCCATCGAACTATTCCGTGAAACACAATTTCTGAAACCCCTTCGAGCATCCGGAACGTATCCGGGGTGGTTTTCAGAATGTCCAAGAGCCTCTGTTCCACATCGTAGCGATCCAGCAGGCCGCAGGCCCGTTTGTGGTCCTCCAGCGATTCGTACAGACCGAGGAGTTCGGCGTGTTTATTCGCGCCGACGTCGGCCTGCTCCAGAAGGAGCCCGAATGACCGCGGGGAGAGCCCCGCGGACTTCACTTCGTCCAGAAACCGACGCAGGGCGCGGGCGAATCCGGTGGCGCCGGCGATGGAGGCGAACATTCCCTGAGGCCGCAGGCGATAGTAGGCGTCTACTGCTTCTCCGGCGAGCAGTTCCAGGGCCAGGTCCCCTTCGGCTCGATACGGCGCGTCCGCCATGAGTTCATTGACCAGGGCGCGAAAACTCACGAAACGAGCGTCGGTTTGAAGGAGACCCGGACCGAACCGTCGTGCGTCCACCTGCGCGTTTCGGGCCTCCAGGGCCGTGGGGTAGACGTGGATTCGGATTCCCTGCTTCATGAACGAGTAACCTTTGATGGAATGGGTTCTGCGAAAACAGCGTTTCGGGGCTCAGTTCACCAAAAACCGAGTCGGGCGTCAACCCTGAGGCGGATGTCGGTGATTACAGGAAGGAACCTCCAAAGGCGAGTTGTAGGCTCCGAGGTATTGGAATTGGGATAGGGCACGGGGCATTTGGGATGGAGGGCCGAGTGGGCATTCAGGAATCCAAAAAAAGCAGGGCGGAATTCAATTCCGCCCTGCTCGGATACTCATCCGTATCGTCTGACTGCATCAGCGGAGCCGTCTCCTTCGCCCAAAGGCCACCAGGCCCAGCAACCCGCTTCCCAGTAGCCACACGGCGCCGGGTAACGGAGTCGCCAGGAAAACACTACCCGTATTGATATCATCGGGCAGACTCTGGATGCGAATACCGGCCAAGGGAACAAACTCAAACAAATCTTCCACCTCGTTGAAATCAACTCCCGTGAAATTCAGGAAAAAAATGTCAAACTCACCGGGACCGAATCCAGGTGCCGGAGGGGCAGGAGGGGGAGTCGGCGGACCAAAATTAGTACCATGCAGGGCCACGGCATAATTGAAGTCCGATTTATCGATACCGGGAATATTGGTTGGTTGTGGAATTGCATTCAAATTGGTCATATTAACCCAATGTAAGTCATCCCGATCTCCAGGAAAGTCCCCTGCCAAAGGATTCCCAACGGAAATCGGCAAGACCTCAAAATAGAATGCAAAACCGGTTACCTCACCATCTTCAGGAAATGGGGGGGATGACGCCACATCAAAACGCACTTGCAGCGTGTCTGCATCGAACATCGTGATTTCCATGGTCCCCCAACTAAACCCCAGGTAGTCAAAAGAGTAGGAGACAGCTTTCGCTTGCCCGGCTGTTCCCAGCAGGAACAGGATCCCCATTAACACACCGATTGTTCTTACAAGTCGACTTGTTCTCATTTTTCACTCCCTCTGTCTAACGGCGCCAAGCGCGTACGTTCGTTGTATTGATTCCATATCCCTGCTGGAAAACTCTTGGGCACAGCCTTTTGTGACGTTATCGATATCGATCCTACCCCTAAGTTTCCCCTGAATGCGCAGAACCATCTTTTTGTTATGACTTCGCGCGCCTTCCGAGATACCAAAGTGTAACCCGAATCCTCTTTTTTCTCATTACCAAAACGAACAATTGACGACCTGCTGACTTCACTTTAAGCAGGCTCCGGAACGGTGTCAATAGAAATCTGTGATTTCTTTTGGTTCCGAGGTAGTTATTGCGGGAAACGGGCTGAGCGGATGGCTGGGTACACACGGGAGCTTCGGGTAACAGAAACGTGCTTCGATGCATTCAACGGGGTCCGGCGGCCGCATTCCGCAATGTGCCCCATTCCCGCGTCAAAGCCCACAGGGACCGGGCCGTGTTCCGCGAGCAGAGAGTATGCACCGCCCTTCCGACTCTCCCCTTTCGGAGATGGGACACCGCGTCTCCCACGGCCACCGCCGAAGCCAGGAGCACGGCGGAGTCCCGGTAGCAATCGCTCATGCAGCGGGTGCAGCCGTCCCGGATAAGAGGGATCCCCGCAAAATCGCGGACGTGGCCCATGGGTGTCGGCCAAGTGTCGCATCGCCAAACCTTCAGATCCCAGTCCAGAAAGAAATACTTGTATCCTCCCAGGCACGGAAAACGTTGGGGTTCCTTCCTGAGAAACCGCACCATGTCCAGAAGAGATTCCTTCGGATTGAGTATGGGAAACAAGGACTTATGGTCCGCCAGACGCTGGAGCAGGTCCTCCAGCTCGCGGTCCTCGAAGTCGATGAGTCGAGAGGTTTCGGAATAGACCAGGGACGAAGACCCCGCCGTACGCTTGGGATACGAAAACGTGACGGTGGTAAAGCCCAGGTCCCGGAGAAAGTCCACCAGTGAAGTGAAATCCATGATCAGTCGGCTTATCGTCACGGAGGCTATGGACTGGACGGAAAGTTGTCGGAAGAGCGAGTTGGCTTGCCGGATGCGGTCACACACCCCCGGAAGTCCCCGGTGGGACTCATGGGCTTCCACGGTGGGGGCATCCACGGAAAGGATAAAGCGATGGAGGCCGGTTTCGACCAGGGTTCGAATTCGTTCCGGCGTCAGACGGGACCCGTTGGTTACCAGGGAGGGCTGCAATCCGTTCCTCACGGTCGTCCGGACGATGTCCCCCACGTCGGGGTGGAGCAGGGGTTCTCCTCCGGTAAGTGTAATATACCGGACGCCCCTGCCTTTGAGAATCTTCAAGGCTTCGTCGAATTTTCGCGCGTCGATGAAACGTCTATGGTGTATGCGATTCTTGTTGCGGGCATAATTGCAGAAGTCGCATGAGGCGTTGCACACATTGGTGACCGCGACGTTGCATACGGCCGGGCCGCCGAGAGTTATCAGGTCCCTGAGATGCTGCATGAAACGGCTCACCCGTGCCGCCATGGCTGATGTCTCCTTATACGGGCGGCGGGAGATTGCATCACCCGGTCGCCGATTTCCGGTGACTCCCCGAATTCATGGAAAAGTTCAAGCAAGTGTTCAGGTTTGCAGGGCCTCCAGGAATTCCTGAAATCGAAGGCACACGGTATCCGGCCTGCAAGGATCCACTCGGGGATGCCGAAAAGGGATCCACTGGTAACGCTCGTAGAACAGTGCGCCCGCATGAGCCGGGCGGGAGTAATCGCAGGAAGCCAAAGGGCGAAATGCTTCCTGTTCCGTACGAATGTGGCCCAGATTGCGGTGTTCCGAGGCGTACAGCTTCAGGAGTTCCTTCTTGAAGGTGCGTTCCTCTTTGTCCAGACGCCACGTTCGCTCGGTTCCATTTAGGGTGATGAACTCCTGGTTAATCGTTCTTCCGCCGGCGCAGTGATACTCGCTGAACTCCCACACGCGCACCCGGTCGACCACGGTCGAAGCCAATACGTGGGCTGCGTCGTGGTCCTGGTGGCCCCCTTCGTATGCGGGGGTCCAGAGGGCGTCGATGTCCAATTCGCGGAGATCCCGCAGCAGGTCCGTTCTCGTTCTTTCCAGATGATCCTTCAGGGTGCGGCTCGGGATTTCCCCGAATCTCACCGGCGTCAGCTCCAATCGGGCGGCGACCTTTCGAGCTTCCCGGTTACGGGTTGACACTCTTTCGGTGTAGCGGCGGACGTCCCGCCTCCAGAAATGTTCCCGCGGAGGCGCCCCTGTGGTCAGATAGGTTCCAAACAGCCGGGCGCCCCGCTTTACGGCCCGCCTGACGGCGGAACAACACCCGACGACTTCGTCGTCCGGGTGTGGGATGAGGATCAGGATTCGTTTCCCGAACATCGCCGCTCACGATCTCCGGTCTACGCGGGCCACGAATCGCCAAACGGGTAGGAGATCCTCCTGGAGAACTTCGTCCCAGGCAGGCACGGCGGTTTCCACCAGATGTCTGGCTCGCCGGCCCATGCGGGAAGTCAGTTTGCGGTGGTCCAGACAGTGCCGGAGGGCATCGACCCATTCCATAGGCGAGGAGCCCGGAACCAGCCATCCGTCGTACTTATGCCGGGTCACCAGCTGCACGGCTCCACCCCACGCGGGTATCAGGACGGGAAGACCGGAGGATCGGGCTTCAAGGACCACGTTGGGGCAGACCTCCACTTCCGATGGAAAGACAAAGGCATCGGAGGAAGCGTACATTAAGGCCAGTTGCTCCTGGGGAACGGTTCCCGCGAGGGTGACGGCCGACCCCAGGAGATCTTTCATCATTCCGGACTGGGAGCCTTCTCCGGCAACGAGCACGTGGATGGGCCGCTCCTCGTCCAGGAGTTTCCGCGCCGCACGGGCCAGAGTCATTACGTTTTTGCCCGCATCCACCCGTCCGGCGAACAGGAGCACAAAACGGTCCTCAGGGACGCCGAGAAGTTCCGTAAGACGTTCCCGGTTCCGGTGCTTGGGGTGGAACAATGTCTTGTCGACGCCTCTCCGGAGCCGGGAAACCCTGCTTTGTCCAAGGATCCTGGATACGCGCAGGCGGTCTTCTTCTCGGGAAACGAACACCCAACGGCACCTTCGGAGGAAGCGGCTGAGTCTCCAGGTCATGAGGGACTCCAACCGCCGATGCAGACGGAGCCGGTTCAGGAGCAGGCCCTGCAGGGATTCACGACGGACCAGTTCTCCGATGATCTGTTTCGAGTACAGACGAGTATAGCGGGGTGTGTCCGTGTGGATGGAGTGGACCAGGGGAACGCCCCGGATTCCGGAAACCAGGAGCGCCGTGCGGGCTTGGGCAAAAAAGGCGTCCGTAGTGTGGATCACTTCGTAGTGCTTGAGATAGGGTACTAGTTTGGGAAGCAGGGGGCTCAGATCCGTGTGATCCGCCACCGCTTTCATACTCTGAAACCGAACCGTGCTCAGCACGGGGGGAAGGGTAATGTAGCGGACGTTGGAAGCCCGCACGATAATGGTTTCCCTGGGTCCCTGGAAATGCAGGGTCAGATCCACTTCATCCGGCATCAGGGCGGCGGCCTCGGCCAAGCGTTCCCAGCACTTCACCTGGCCTCCGGCTCCGGCGCGGTACGCCAGATCCACCAGGACTCCGACGGCTATGGGCTTGTGACCGTTGTCCCCCGCAGGATTCATGCCTTGGCTCCTTACGGCCCGCCTTGCCTTGACGGCTCCGCTCCACAGCAGGCTGTAGGAAAAAGCGGATTCGCGCAACGCTTTTCACCGATCCCCATGGCCGGCCCCCGACTTGCATCGGATTGCACTCGATCAAAGCCGGGATTGTAGATGTCCCGAGGAGGTTTTTCAAGGATAGAGCGAACGGGCTCACGGCAGCAGCGATTCCGGTGCGGGAGACTCGTGGGTATGGAAAACGCCGGGGACTCCAGGCTTGAAATCCCACACAGGGGCGGTTACACTCCACGGCAGGCTGTTGGAAAACGCGATCGGCGGTGTTGCGCTTCATCCTTCGTCATTGCGGCGTACTTGTAGGTACGCTTCATTCCTCAGGATTCGCGCGCCTTGCATCTCATCGTTTTTGAACAGCCTGCCCACAATACGGTTTATCAACGGGCAAATAAGAAAATGTCCGAAGCCGCGATTCGCGGTATTGTCTCTTGTCCTCTTAACAGCGCGTATCAGCCGAATTCATTGGCGATGAACAACCGGCTCATCATGCATCGGAACACGAGGAGTAAAAATGAATGAAAAAGCGGTAAAGATATTTTCTCTGAGTACATGCAGTCACTGTAAGAGCACCAAGAAGTTGTTGGGCGAATGCAAGGTGCAGTACGACTTTGTCGACGTGGATTTGCTAACGGGAGAAGAACGGAAGGCGATCCTGGATGATGTGAAGAAATTCAACCCGGCATGTACCTTCCCGACGATCATCATTGGAAACCGTGTTATTGTGGGATACAAGGAGAGAGAGATTAAGGAGGCATTAGGACTATGACTCCGGAACAGTTGTACGAATCCTTGAAAGAGATCCAGGAACCCAAGGGATACTATTTCAACAAGGACATGGAACGCACCCTGGATCTGTTGGCCGGATTGTTGAAGAATAAGGAACGGTACGGATACATGTCCTGCCCTTGCCGCTTGGCGGCTGGCGATCGGGAATGGGACAAGGACATCATCTGTCCCTGCATTTACCGAACTCCGGATGTGGAGGAATACGGGAGCTGTTACTGCAACCTGTACGTGACGGCCGAATGGAATGAAGGGAAGGCGCCCCGACCTTATGTGCCGGAGCGGAGACCTCCTGAAAAGGTCGAACTCTGAATACGGCCCCGGCGTTGATCGTCGAACGATGCAATCAGCGGTATTGTCCGGCATCCGAGAGTTCCGGACGGTTCCGTGACGCTTTGTTTCTAAAACCACGAACCAATTTATGGGTCGGACCCGGACATATTTTCTGAACCTCGGCCGGAAACCATCTCCTGCTCCGTTTCCCGGATTGATATTTATCAGCATGTTGATAAACCGATTGCGGGGAGGCGGTTATGCGTGTGTACAAGAGGAGGGACGCCGTGGAAAAACCTGATACCCAGGAAGTTCATGACCTTCTGAAGAATCCGGATTGCGGTAAGCGGCTGAACGCGGAAATCGGAACCGTACTGGTGCTTCAGATCGAGGGCGTAACCGGCGCCGTGAAAGGAGTATTCGTGGGGATGCGGTCCAACTCGTACCTGATCGTCGAACTTGCACGGGTTACGGGGCTGGGCAGCAAGATGTATTCAGGGAATCATGTGGTGGTCAAGTATGTATCCGGAGGCGTGGTGTACGGATTCAGATCTTCCATCATCGGCTCCTACTTCAACCGGCCGTGCAATCTGCTGCTGCTCTCGTGCCCCGAGATTGTGGAACGGGTGGAACTCCGGCGGCACAAACGGGTGGACGGTTATTTCCCGGCCGTGATTCACGCGGGGCAGGCGTCCTGCAAAGGGGTGATCCTGGATATCAGCCGGGGAGGACTCAGGTTCGTATTCGATCGCGCCCATACGGGCGAGGAACCCATGCTTCGTCTGGAGCAGGATGTGAGTATAGTAAGCGAGCATATTCCCGCCTTTCGAGATGCCCGGGTTGCTGGGACGGTCCGGAGTATCCGGGAGGACCGGGTTCGGGTGGAGGTGGGAATCCAGTTTAAAGAACCGGACCCGGCGCTGCTGGCCGGGCTGGATGCATACATCGACGGTGTGATCACCTACCTGGAGAGTTGAAGGCCGGATCCCGCCGCATGCGGTGTTCGTCGCGGGAGGGCTCCGTCGGCGCGAAGCCGGAGCAGAGAAGCGGCTCGAGTCGGGGAACCTCGCATCTCATTGCGGCGGTTCCCTGCGATAGATCAAACCCGTACTGAAGTCGTCTTCCAGGACCCGGTCCATGGCGGCCCGATAGTCTCGAGGGTCATGTTCCCGAGGAAGAGGGTGCACCCATTCCTTGAGATGATTCCAGGTCTTGAATTCGTGGTCAAACGTCACGCAAGACGTGAGTACATGCAGGAAGGCGAACCC
>CAZQXK010000084.1:0-15544 GCA_964597345.1 uncultured Thermodesulfobacteriota bacterium
CCAATGGTCCCCACGTTCACGTGCGGCTTCGTACGCTCAAACTTCTTCTTCGCCATATCCCTTTTCCTCCCTAGATGCTATTTAAGGCTCCGTTTCTCGATGACTTCCTGGGCGACCGAGCCGGGCATGGGATCGTATCGCAAAAAATGCATGGTGTACGTGGCCCTGCCGCTGGTCTTGCCTCTCAGGTCCGTAGCATACCCGAACATATTGGCCAACGGCGCTTCGCAGGTGACCATGTGCAAATTGCTGCGGGTCTCCAAGCCGGTGATACGGCCTCGACGAGCGTTCAGGTCCCCGATCACGTCACCAACGTGCTCTTCGGGAGTCACCACTTCCACACGCATGATGGGCTCAAGCAAAACGGGAGCGCCTCGCTTGGCTCCTTCTCGCAATGCCATGGAAGCCGCAATCTGAAACGCGCGATCCGAGGAATCCACTTCGTGATAGGAGCCGTCAACCAGGGCCACTCTCAGGTCCACCAAGGGATATGCGGCCATCGGTCCCTTGGCCAGGGCTTCTTCCACACCTTTCTGCACGGATGAAATGAATTCCCTGGGAACCACTCCGCCGACGATCCGGGATTCAAATTCGAAGCCTGAACCTTTCTCCAAGGGCTCGAGTTTCAAAATAACGTGCCCGTACTGCCCCCGTCCTCCGCTCTGATGGACATAGCGGCCTTCCTGGGTCACTTCACGGGTCAAAGCCTCTCGATAGCTGACTTCCGGGCGCCCGACACGAGCCTTGACGTTGAATTCCCGGAAAATACGGTCCATGAGGATTTCCAAATGCAGCTCCCCCATGCCCGACACCAAAGTCTGGGAAGTTTCTTCGTTGAAGCGCACGGAGCATGAGGGATCTTCGGCCGTGAGCTTGCTCAACGCCCGCCCGAGCTTTTCCATATCCTCTTTCGATTCCGGAGCAACGGCCACTGAAATCACGGGATCCGGAACGTCCATGGATTCCAGGACAACAGGAATCGCCTCGTCGCACAAGGTATCGCCCGTGGTCGTGTTGCGCAATCCCACCGCCGCCGCTATATCACCGGCATACGCTTCCCTGATCTCTTCCCGTTTGTCCGCATGCATCTTAAGAAGGCGGCCGATCTTTTCCCTCAGGTTCTTGGTGGCGTTAAACACTTGGCTCCCGGACTTCAAACGCCCCGAGTACACCCTCAGGAAGGTGAGGTTCCCCACGAATGGGTCGTTCATCAACTTAAACGCCAGCGCACTGAAAGGCGCTTCGTCCGAAACCTCGCGCTCCTCTTTCTCTCCCTGCATCCCCATACCCACCACGGGAGGGACATCGGAGGGAGACGGAAGATAATCGATGATTCCGTCCAGAAGCAACTGGATACCCTTGTTCTTGAACGCGGAGCCGCACAGTACGGGAACAGCCCTTTGTTCCAGGGTGGCCCTGCGGATCGCGGACATGAGCGCGTGCTCGTCAATGATTCTTCCATCCAGAAACGCTTCCATCACGGATTCATCCACATCGGCAACCTGCTCCAGGAGCCGTTCCCGGTGATATTCGTATTCGTCCTGCATCTCGGGGGGAACACCTTCTTCGGAATAGACGCTTCCCAGATTGACCCCATCCCAGAAGAAGGCTTTGCCTCGAACCACATCCACCACCCCTCGAAACTCCTGCTCTTTTCCCACGGGAATCTGCAGGAGAAGGGGATTGGCTTTTAGGCGCGTCCGAATCATGTTCACGCATCGATCCAGATCGGCGCCCGTGCGATCCATTTTATTCACAAAAGCAATCCGGGGAATCCGATATCGATCCGCCTGCCTCCAAACGGTCTCCGTCTGAGGCTCCACCCCGGCCACGGCGCAAAATACACCGATGGCGCCGTCCAGCACCCGGAGGCTTCGTTCCACCTCCATGGTGAAATCCACATGCCCCGGCGTATCGATAATGTTGATCCTGTGTTTCTTCCAGAAACAGGTGGTGGCCGCCGAAGTTATGGTTATGCCCCGCTCCCGCTCCTGATCCATCCAGTCCATGACGGCCGAGCCTTCATGGACTTCGCCCATCTTGTAAGAAACACCCGTGTAAAACAGGATGCGCTCGGTCGTGGTCGTCTTACCCGCATCGATGTGGGCCATGATCCCGATATTTCGGACTTGATGGAGCGGAACCACTCTGCCTGTTGCGACCACAATTCGACCTTGTTCCCGTAAGGATAAAAGGTTTTGAAGCGAAAAAAGAAGAGGGAGTCCAGCTCTGAAATCACCCTCAACTCCCCCCCACTTAATACGTTACCAACGGTAGTGAGCGAACGCCTTGTTGGCTTCCGCCATCTTGTGGGTATCTTCCTTCTTTTTGATGGAGCCCCCCCGGTTACCCGAAGCATCCAGAAGCTCGCTGCACAACTTCGCTTTCAGCCCTTTCTCCGGGCGCTTCTGTGCGAACCCGATGATCCACCGTATGGCCAACGCCAGCCGCCGGTTTCCTCGAATCTCCACCGGGACCTGATACGTGGACCCCCCCACGCGCCTGGATTTCACTTCCACCGCCGGACGCACGTTATCCACGGCCTTCTCGAACACTTTCAGCGGATCCTCCTTGGTCTTCTCCCGGATGCGATCCAGAGCATCGTAGAGAATCCGTTCCGCCGTGCTCTTCTTGCCTTTCCTCATGAGCCCGTTGATGAACTTGGACACCAAGCGGCTGCCATACTTGGGGTCCGCTATGATTTCCCGTTTGGGAACTTCGCGTCTTCTCGGCATACCGTCCTCATCTCCAGCTATTTGGGCCTCTTGGTCCCGTACTTGGAGCGACCCCTTCGGCGATCCTGGACACCGATGGTGTCCAAAGTCCCTCGGATGATGTGATACCGAACACCCGGAAGATCCTTGACGCGACCTCCACGGATGAGCACCACCGAATGTTCCTGGAGGTTGTGCCCCTCGCCGGGGATGTAGGCCGTCACTTCCATTCCGTTGGTAAGACGTACCCTGGCAACTTTTCGCAGGGCGGAATTGGGCTTTTTCGGGGTGGCCGTATATACCCTGAGACACACTCCCCGCTTCTGGGGCGCGCCTTTCAGCGCAGGGGCCGACGTTCCCTTCTTCACCCGCTCTCTAGCTTTCCGTACCAGTTGGTTGATCGTGGGCATACAACCTTCCCTGAGTGGATCTGAGTATTCTCCGCAGGAACCTCGTCCCATGGCTCCCGGGTCTGTCCAACGCCTGATTTACCGTTTGGCGGAACCGTTGAAAAACAGATCTTTACTATTCGGTAAAGAATCTGTCAAGCCAAATATCCTGCCGCCGCCGACCTTCAAGACTTCTCTCCTAAAAGGACAGCAACTCGCGGTACCGGCCCATCCCCGTACCCGCCGGAATCAGACGTCCCATGATCACGTTCTCTTTCAACCCTCTCAAATAATCCATTTTGCCCGCAATGCTTGCATCCGTGAGCACCCGCGTCGTCTCCTGGAATGAAGCTGCGGAAATAAAACTCTCCGTACTCAGCGAGGCTTTGGTGATACCCACCAGAAGCGGCTCTCCCGATGCGGGACGCCCCCCTTCGGTCAGCACCCTTTCGTTTTCCATCTGGAACCGCGGCCGCTCCACCTGCTCCCCTATCAGGAAGGCCGTGTCTCCGGGATCTTTGATCCGCACTCGCCGCAGCATCTGACGGACGATGACCTCGATGTGTTTATCGTTGATCCGCACCCCCTGGAGGCGATACACCTGCTGCACTTCATTGACTACGTACTTGGCCAACTCCTTGATCCCCAGTACGTTCAATATATCGTGCGGATTTGCGGAACCGTCCATGAGCGGCTCTCCCGCCTTGACAAAGTCTCCTTCATGCACACTGATGTACTTGCCCTTGGGAATCAGGTATTCCTTGGGCTCCCCTACCTCGGGTTTGATCATGACTTTTCGCTTGCCTTTGGTCTGCTTCCCGAAAATCACCTCACCGTCGATTTCGCTGATGATGGCGTGCTCCTTCGGTTTCCGCACTTCAAACAACTCCGCCACCCGCGGCAGACCTCCCGTGATGTCTTTGGTCTTGGTGGTTTCCCGGGGGATCTTGGCAATAACATCACCGGCCGATACGTGGTCCCCTTCGTTCACGGTGATGATGGCGCCGACGGGAAGAAGATACCGGGCCACGGAACTGCCGCCGGGAACCTTCGCCGTCCTTCCCGATTCGTCTTTGATGGATACTCGCGGTCGAGTATCCGTATGTTTGAATTCGAGAATAACCTTACTCGAGATGCCCGTAACCTCATCCACCTTCTCCTTCATGGTCTTGCCGGGAAACACGTCCCCAAACTTCACGGTTCCCTCGACTCCCGTAATGATCGGGGTGGTGAACGGGTCCCATTCCGCCAGCAGGTCCCCCGGGTTGACTTCCTGATCCTCCTCCACCCGCAGAACGGCGCCATAAATGATGGGGTGCTTCTCTCTTTCGTGGCCCTTATCGCTGACCACCGACAAAGCTCCGTTTCGGTTCATCACTACGCGGCGTCCTTGCTTGTTGACCACCGTGCTCAGATTGACGAAACGGACACTGCCGGCGCTCTTGGCCGCAATGCTCGTGGTCTCGATGCGCCGGCTGGCCGCTCCGCCAATGTGGAAGGTCCGCATGGTGAGCTGCGTTCCCGGCTCTCCGATGGACTGGGCTGCAATGATCCCGATGGCCTCACCGATCTCCACGCGCTTGCCGTGAGCCAGATCCCTTCCGTAACAATTGGCGCACACCCCTTTGGCGCTCTCACAGGTCAACACGCTGCGGATACGAATCCGTTCCACCCCGGCGTTCTCGAGGAGTTCCACCAGAGTCTCGTCGATCTCCTGATTCCGTTCCACCAGGACCGCCGAACTGAAGGGATCGTACACGGCCTCGGCGGTGACGCGCCCGATGATGCGTTCACCCAGGGGCTCGATAACCTCTCCGGCTTCCCGAAGGGCCTCCACTTCTATGCCATCCAGCGTTCCACAATCAATTTCGTTGATGATCGTATCCTGGGCGACATCCACCAGACGACGGGTCAGATATCCCGAATTCGCCGTCTTAAGCGCCGTGTCCGCCAAGCCTTTTCGGGCGCCGTGCGTCGAGATGAAATACTGCAGCACGGTGAGTCCTTCGCGGAAGTTGGCCGTGATGGGCGTTTCGATGATTTCGCCGGAGGGCTTGGCCATGAGCCCTCGCATTCCGGCCAGCTGCCGCATCTGATCCTTGCTCCCCCGACTCCCGGAATCGGCCATCATGAAGATGGGATTGAAGCTTTCAACCACCTCGGTGTTGCCTTGGCTGTCGGTCACCTGATCCCGGGAAATCTCGGCCATCATTTCCCACGCCACCCGATCGGCGGCTTTGGCCCACACGTCCACCACTTTATTATACTTCTCCCCCCCCGTGATGACGCCTTCCGTATATTGGGTCTCGATGCGCTTCACCTCAGCGGCGGCTTCGTCGATGATTTCCTGTTTTCGCCTGGGAATGACCATGTCATTGATGCAAATGGAAATTCCGGCCTTGGTGGCGTACTGGTATCCCAAGTCCTTCAACCGGTCGGCCAGGATCACCGTCGCCTTGATCCCTCGTTTTCGGTAACACAAGCCGACCAGATTTCTCAGCTCCTTCTTGGTCATCAAACTGTTCACGGCTTCAAAAGGAATCTCGTCGGGGACGATCTCGTACAACAATACCCGGCCCGTGGTGGTGTCGACCAGTCCGCCGTCAATCCGGACCTTGACCATGGCATGCAGATCCACCTCCCCCGCATCGTAGGCGATCCGGACTTCCTTCGGGGACGTGAACACGCGGCCTTCCCCCTTGGCAAACACCTTACGCCGGGTGAGATAGTAAATCCCCAACACGATGTCCTGCGTGGGGATAATGTTGGGATCGCCGTTGGCCGGACTCAGAATGTTATTCGTGGACATCATGAGCACGCGCGCTTCGATCTGAGCCTCGATGCTCAACGGAACATGCACGGCCATTTGGTCCCCGTCAAAGTCCGCATTGTACGCGTTGCACACCAGAGGATGGAGCTGAATGGCCTTGCCTTCGATCAGTACCGGTTCGAACGCCTGTATGCCCAATCGATGCAGCGTGGGCGCCCGGTTCAACAGGATGGGGTACTCCCGGACCACGCCGTCCAGCGTGTCCCATACCTCGGGCGTTTCCCGCTCCACCATTTTCTTGGCGCTCTTGATGGTGGTTACCAGCCCGCGCTGCTCCAACCGGTGATAAATAAACGGCTTGAACAGCTCCAGAGCCATTTTCTTCGGCAATCCACATTCATGAAGGCGAAGTTCGGGTCCCACCACAATCACCGATCGTCCCGAGTAGTCCACCCGCTTGCCGAGCAGATTCTGACGGAATCGTCCCTGCTTGCCCTTGAGCATGTCGCTCAGGGACTTGAGAGGACGTTTATTGGGCCCCGTAATGGTCTTGCCTCTGCGCCCGTTGTCAAAAAGGACGTCCACCGCTTCCTGAAGCATCCGCTTCTCGTTCCGGATAATGATCTCCGGAGCATTCAACTCCTGAAGGCGTTTCAGGCGGTTGTTCCGATTGATGACCCGCCGGTACAAATCGTTCAGATCGGAGGTGGCGAATCTGCCCCCCTCCAGAGGGACCAAAGGTCTCAAGTCCGGGGGGAGAACCGGAATCACATCCAGAATCATCCACTCGGGCCGATTCCCGGAATCTTTGAACGCTTCCACCACCCGGAGGCGTTTCCCGAGTTTCTTGCGCTTGGTTTCCGAGGTGGTCTTCAGCATCTCTTCCCGTAGGTCGACGGACTCTTTCTCCAGATCCAGCTTCTTCAGGATCTCCTTGATCGCCTCGGCGCCGATGCCCGCCCGAAAACTGTCCGGCCCGTATTCCTCCCGGGCGCGACGGTACTTCTCTTCCGAAAGCAGAGATCCTTTTTCCAGAGGGGTTTCGCCCGGATCCAGAACGACAAAC
The DNA here is from genome assembly GCA_964597345.1 of uncultured Thermodesulfobacteriota bacterium. Taxonomy (GTDB): domain Bacteria; phylum Desulfobacterota; class Desulfarculia; order JACQYL01; family JACQYL01; genus CAZQXK01. The sequence continues at coordinate 6,940 of CAZQXK010000084.1, forward strand.
CCTTCAAAGTACAGGATTTTCTCCAGGTCCTTCAGCGTCATGTCCAGCAGGATCCCCACCTTGCTGGGGAGGCTCTTGAGGAACCAGATGTGAGCCACCGGACTGGCAAGAGTGATGTGACCCATGCGTTCCCGGCGCACCTTGGACTGGATCACTTCCACGCCGCATTTCTCACATACCACTCCGCGATGCTTCATCCGCTTGTATTTACCGCAGTTACACTCGTAATCCTTGGTGGGTCCAAAAATCTTGGCGCAGAACAAACCGTCCCGTTCCGGTTTGAATGTTCTGTAATTGATGGTTTCAGGCTTCTTGACCTCCCCGTGGGACCATTCCAGAATTTTCTCCGGAGACGCAAGGCCGATTCGGATGGCGTTGTAGTTCAAAGGGTCTTTGGGTTTTGCAAAGAAGCTGTAAAGATCTTCCATGAGTACCTCCGCACCGGCTTGTTTATGCCTCGGCCTTTCTCTCGGACTTCTCAATGAGTTCCACGTCAAGACAAAGGCTTTTCAACTCCTTCACCAGCACATTGAAGGATTCCGGCAAGCCGGCTTCGAGTACGTTGTCGCCTTTTACGATCTTTTCATACATCCGGGTTCTTCCGGCGACGTCGTCGGACTTGACCGTAAGAAATTCCTGTAGGCTGTAAGCCGCTCCATAGGCTTCCATGGCCCACACTTCCATTTCGCCCAGCCGCTGCCCCCCGAACTGCGCCTTTCCACCCAGGGGTTGCTGGGTCACCAAGGAATACGGACCGATGGAGCGAGCATGGATCTTGTCATCCACCAGATGGTGCAACTTGATGACATGCATCATGCCCACCGTGATTTCCTCATCGAATTCCACGCCGGAGCGCCCGTCCCTCAATTTGCATTGTCCGTGCAACGGAAGTCCCGCTTCCTCCAGAAAGGCTTTGATCTCTTCTTCCTCGGCACGGTCGAATACGGGAGAGGCCACATAGATCCCGGCCTTCGAGCCCTTGGCCAGCCGGATCAATTCCTCGTCGGACAGGCCGCTGAAATATCGATCGTATTCCTCCGCAGAAAAGATTCGTTGCAGCTTCCTGCGGAGAAGATCGGCCCCGTTCAGTTTCGCAGCCATCTCTCGAATCTGGACGCCCAGTTGATGGGAACACCATCCAAGGTGGGTTTCCAGAATCTGGCCCACATTCATACGCGAGGGGACCCCCAGAGGGTTCAACACCAGGTCCACCGGTGTCCCGTCTTCAAAAAACGGCATGTCCTCCAATGGCAGAACACGCGAAACAACCCCCTTGTTGCCGTGCCGACCCGCCATCTTATCGCCCACCGAAAGCTTGCGCTTGATGGCCACGTACACCTTGATCATCTTGATGACGCCCGGAGGCAACTCGTCGCCTTTTTTGAGTTTATTGATCTTCTCCTCGAAGAGCATCTTAATGATGGCCACTTGCTCCGCATATTGGTCCAGGCAACGGTCGATCGTGGGCCGAATCCGAGCCTCGTTTTTGAACTGCACGGTCTTCCACAACCGTAACGGCGTTGCCCGGTATTGCTGTTCGCTCACTTTTCGCCCGGCTTCGATCAAGAGCCTGCCCTGGGTATCCATGAGTTCGGTTTCCGTTTCCGACCCGATGATCACGGATGCCAAACGATCCTGCATGTTCTTGCGAATGACCTGGATCTCGTCCTGTTGATCCTTGAGCAGGCGTTGTATCTCTTCGTCCTCGATAAACTTGGCTCTCCCCTCCTTTTCCACGCCTCGGCGGGAAAAGATGCGCGCATCAATGACAATGCCTTCCACGCCCGGAGGCACCCGTAACGAGGTGTCTTTCACGTCCCCGGCCTTCTCGCCGAAAATGGCCCGAAGGAGCTTTTCCTCGGGAGAAAGCATGGTTTCCCCTTTGGGAGTCACTTTTCCCACGAGGATATCTCCCGGACCTACTTCGGCGCCGATACGAATGATCCCGCTCTCATCCAGATTCCGCAGGGCTTCCTCTCCCACATTGGGAATGTCCCGGGTGATTTCTTCCTCTCCCAGTTTGGTGTCTCGAGCCAGGACTTCGAATTCCTCGATGTGGATGGACGTGAACACGTCGTCCCACACCAGACGTTCACTCACCAGGATGGAATCCTCAAAGTTGTATCCACCCCAGCTCATAAAGGCCACCATGACGTTCCGTCCCAGGGCCAAATCCCCTTGGGCCGTTGCGGAACCGTCGGCGATGATCTGACCGGGGCGGACTCTATCCCCCTTTCGGACCAGGGGTCTCTGATTCATACAGGTGTTCTGGTTTGAACGCTGGTACTTGGTCAGTTTGAAGATCTCCACCTCGGGCGTTGCATCCTGGACCGCCGTCTCCTTATCGTCGTAACGAAGCACGATCCGGGTGGCGTCCACATCTTCCACCAAGCCGGATCGACTAGCCGTCACGGTGACTCCGGCGTCCTTCGCCACCACGCTCTCCATACCCGTACCCACGAGAGGAGGTTCGCACTGGAGCAAGGGCACGGCCTGGCGCTGCATGTTGGCTCCCATAAGCGCCCGGTTCGCGTCGTCGTTTTCCAGGAAAGGAATCAGAGAGGCCGCCACGCTCACCAGTTGGTTCGGAGATACGTCCATGTATTTCACCCGGTCCGGTGAAACCATGGTAAATTCACCCTCGACGCGGCAGGATACCAGATCCCGGATGAAACGGCCCTCGGCGCTCAGAGGAGCGTTGGCCTGAGCGATGGGATAATCCTTTTCCTCCAGTGCCGTTAAAAATACCACCTTTTCCGTGACCTGCCCGTCCACAACCACTCGGTACGGCGTCTCAACGAATCCGAACTCGTTCACGCGGGCGAACGTGGACAGGGACACGATCAATCCGATATTCGGACCTTCCGGTGTCTCGACGGGACAAATCCGGCCGTAATGGGTCGGATGCACATCCCGGACTTCGAACCCCGCCCTTTCCCGTGTCAACCCTCCGGGACCCAGGGCGCTCAACCGGCGTTTGTGAGTGATTTCGCTCAGGGGATTGGTCTGATCCATGAACTGCGACAGCTGGCTGGTTCCGAAGAACTCCTTGACCACGGCCGACACCGGCTTGGGATTCACCAGGTCGTGCGGCATCAAGGTTTCGATCTCCTGGAGGCTCATGCGCTCCTTGATGGCGCGCTCCATGCGCACCAGGCCGATGCGATACTGATTCTCCAGCAGCTCCCCCACGGCTCGGACCCGCCGGTTGCCCAAGTGATCGATATCGTCGGGTTGACCCTCCTTTTCCTTCAATTCGATCAGATGCTTCACCGCCAGAATGATATCGTCCGGTCTCAACGTGCGGTGACTCAAGGGCACGTCTTCCGTACCAAGCTTGAGATTCAGCTTCATGCGCCCCACCGGCGACAGATCGTAGTGCTCCGGGTCTGAAAACAGATTGTCGAAGAATCGCGTGGCGAACCGCGTGGCGATTTCATGGGTGGGCGGATTGCTGGGGCGAAGCTTCCGGTAGATTTCGATCAGAGCCTCTTCCCGATCTTTCACTTTGTCCAAGGTAAGGGTGTCACGCAAGGAAGTGCTCTGTTCCGGCTTGCGAATATATAACAGGGCAAACGTGCGGACTCCGGCTTCCACGAGAGCCTTGAACACTTCGGGCGTCAGCTCGTCGTTCGCCTCCGCCAGTATCTCCCCGGTCTCCGTGTCCACCACGTCCCGGGCGAAAAACCGGCCCAGAATATCGTCCTCGCTCGCTTCCACCCGATGGATTCCGGCGGCGTCCAACTTTCGGATCGCCGTCTTGGTGAGGCGCTTGTCCTTTCCAACGATCACTTCGTTCGAAACCGGGTCACAAATATCTTCTCCGGCCTTTTCACCCAGGAGCGTCGTCTCGCCCACAGGACGCCAGACCTTGCCGTCATCGAGATGGATATTCTCCGAGATGTAAAAGGTCTCCAGCAACGTTTCCTTGTCATAGCCCAGAGCTTTCAGGAACAGGGTCACGGGAAACTTACGCCGGCGATCGATGCGGACGTACAAGATGTCCTTGGCATCGAACTCGAGGTCGATCCACGATCCGCGGAGCGGAATAATCCGGGCCGAATACAGCAACTTGCCGCTGGAATGTGTCTTGCCCCGGTCGTGATCGAAGAAGATACCCGGACTCCGGTGCAGTTGGCTTACCACCACCCGCTCGGTGCCGTTCACGATGAACGTCCCGTTTTCCGTCATCAGGGGAACGGTCCCGAAGTAGATTTCCTGCTCTTTGATGTCCCGTATGCTCTGAGCACCCGTTTCCTTGTCCACATCGTAGACCGTAAGCCGCACGGTGAGCTTGACGGGGGCTTCGTAGGTCATTCCTCGGGTAAGGCATTCCTGTTTCTCATATTTGGATTCCCCAAACGTGTACTTGACGAAGTCGAGTGAAGAGGTGTTACTGAAATCACGAATGGGGAACACGCTCTTAAACGCTCCTTGCAGCCCGATGTCTTCCCGGTTCTCGGGCGGCACGTCCTTTTGAAGGAACCGTTCGTAAGACTCCCTCTGCATGTCGATAAGGTTGGGGATATCGATGATTTTGGTACTCTTCCCGAAGTTTTTTCGGACCAATCGGCCTTCAAGCAACATAGGCATCCTCTTTCAGAAGAAAGGATCTTTCCCGGTTCACAACCGGAAAGCCTCCTCTCCGTATTGGGACAAGAGACTTTCCAACATAAACACTGGATCACGCATACATGGGAAAAAGGGAAAGATGAGCCCTGCCAGGAGCACACCCCTGGAGGCGGAATTCTGGATGTTCATCTGTACGAGGCAGCCGGGACCTTGCGCGCCTGTCCAGCCGTCTGGAGCGTGTGCACTCCGTGCGACGATTGCCGGTTCCGAAACGCAGACATGAAGAAATCCAGCTGCGGCCGATCCATGCACCTGCCTCGGGGGTGGTGTTCCGAGAATCCGTACGATTACGCAGAGCGGGTTCCGCTACCTTACCTCCACCTGGGCTCCGGCTTCTTCCAGTTGTTTCTTGACTTCCTCGGCATCTTCCTGGCTCACGGCCTCTTTAACCGGCTGAGGGGCCTTGTCGACCAGTTCCTTGGCTTCCTTCAACCCCAGACCCGTAATAGCCCGCACTTCCTTGATCACCTGGATCTTCTTGTCGCCCGCGGCCAGCAGGATCACGTCGAATTCCGTCTTCTCTTCCTCGACGGGCGCAGTTTCTCCCCCGGGGGAGGCCGCCGCCGCGAAAGCCACCTGCGCCGCCGCAGTGACACCGAACTTATTTTCGAGCTCCTTGATCATTTCCGACAATTCCAGCACGGTCATGTTGGAAATGAAATCGATAACCTGTTCTTTGCTGATATTTGATTCCATCCTGAACTCCTCCTTGCCTGACCGGAACCGCGAATGTCCGCGACCCCTCATGTATTCATCGAACCATGCGCTCCAGCGGTTGTCAATCCTGCACCGCGCCTTCTTTCTGTTCTTTCACCGCAACCAACGTACCCAGGAATTTCTGAAGAACATTATGCAACACGCGGACGAAGTTGGCCGGCACGGCGTTCATAGTGCCCAGCAACTTGGCCATGAGTTCCTCTCTGCCGGGCAGCTTGGCCAGCTCGGTGACCTCCGCTTCCGTCAGAACCCGGTCGGCAAGGAATCCCCCCTTGATTTTCAACCGGTCGTTCTTCTTCTTAAAGTCGACGATGACCTTGGCCGAAGCCACGGAGTCGTTGTAGCACAAAGCCAACGCGCAAGGGCCGGTCATATGAGGATTCAGTATCGCCGCGGAACTGTCCTTCGAAGCCCGCTTGACGAGGGTGTTTTTAACCACACGGTATTCAACCCCCGCATTCCGGAGCTCGCTCCGAAGCGCAGTCAACGTCTCCACATTGAGCCCCTTGTAATCCGTCACAATGGCCATGCGGCAGCGGCCGAACCGCTCTCTCAAATCCGCAACGACCTGTTCTTTTTCCTGTCGCTTCACGGCTCCCAACCTCCTGTTCCACCGTCTCTCACTGTCTCGTCAGCATACGAACGTCGTTGGGATCCAGCTTGATTCCAGGTCCCATAGTGGTGGAAATGGCGATTCCCCGAATGTACGTGCCCTTACTACTGGTCGGTTTCGCCCGGACAATCGTATCGAAGAAGCTGGCCATGTTCTCCAAAAGCCTTTGCCTGCCAAAGGATACCTTCCCCATGGGGGCATGAACCACACCCGTGCGCTCCACCCGGAACTCGATTTTCCCCGCCTTGAGTTCCTGCACGGCCCGGCCTACGTCGAACGTGACCGTGCCCACCTTGGCGTTGGGCATCATTCCCCGAGGACCCAGGATCCGCCCGAGCTTCCCCACCATACCCATCACGTCCGGGGTCGCCACCGCTTTGTCAAAATCCAGCCAACCTCCCTGGACCTTCTCCACCAAGTCTTCGGCGCCCACATGATCCGCCCCCGCATCCAGGGCCTCTTTTTCCTTTTCTCCCTTGGCGAAGACCAGCACGCGGGTCGTCTTTCCCGTACCATGAGGAAGAATCACCGTGCCGCGGACCATCTGGTCCGCCTTGCGGGGATCCACTCCCAGACGAACGGCCACGTCCATGGATTCGTCGAACCGGCTGAATGCATGCTGCAGAGCCAAATCCACGCCCTCGTCAAAATTGTACCGCTTCTGCCGGTCCATGGCGGCCGCGGCGGCCCGATGTTTTTTCCCGTGTTTCGGCATACCTCGTTTCTCCGTTGTGCAAACGCTAGTCCACTATGTCGATACCCATGCTCCGGGCGGTGCCCATCACGGTCTTCAAGGCCCCATCCAAGTCCACGGCGTTCAGATCCGGCATTTTCAGCTGGGCGATCTCTTCCACCTGAGCCCGTGTCACTTTCCCCACCTTTACTCGATTGGGTTCCGCGGAGCCTTTGGGTGCGCCCGTGGCCTGTCTCAACAGGATACTTACCGGAGGAGTCTTGGTAATGAACGTGAAGGACCGATCCGCATACACCGTGATCACCACCGGAATGATGGTGCCTTCCTGACCCTGGGTCCGGGCGTTGAACGTCTTGCAGAAATCCATGATGTTCACGCCGTGCTGACCCAGAGCGGGACCGATGGGCGGCGAAGGATTCGCCTTTCCTCCGGGAACCTGCAATTTGATATTGGCCACGATCTTCTTTGCCATGCTCCTTCGCTCCTTTTCACACATCCGATCCGCCGGGACCCGTTTCGGGGACCCGGAAGGGCGCACCACCCGCCGGGGTGTCCGGGAAAGCGCCTCTTCCCCCGGTACGGCGCGGCGTCCGTCCCGCTGCCGCGGCCCTGCCGTCCTGCTCAGATCTTGGTGACTTGTATAAATTCCAGCTCCACGGGAGTGGCTCGCCCGAAGATACTGATCAGCACCTTCAATTTACCCTTGTCAGGTTTCACTTCCTCCACCGTACCGGTGAAATTCGAGAAAGGACCGTCCACCACCCGAATTTGATCCCCCTCGGAAAAGGCGTATTTGGGTTTGGGCTGAATAGAGCCGGATTCGATCTGCTGAATGATCTTGTTCGCCTCTTCGTCCGGAATCGGTATCGGCAATGTACCGTCGCCGATGAACCCCGTGACCTTGGGAGTATCCTTCACCAGGTGCCAGGAGTCCTCGTTCATCATCATGCGTACCAGGACATACCCCGGATAGAACTTCCGGGAGGAGGTGCGCCTTTCGCCTTTCACTAGTTCCACCACCTTCTCCGTGGGTACCAGCACCCGGTCGAAATACTCCTCCATGCCGAAATTCCGTATGCGCTCTTCCAGCGCTGTCTTCACCTTGTATTCGTATCCGGAATAGGTGTGGATGATATACCAGTGCAAGCTCATCGCGAAGCCCCTAACGCATGACCACAGTCAAGGCCTTGGTGAGCCCGGCGTCCACGAGACCCAGATACAGCGAAATGATCCCCACGAGCACCAACACTACTCCCGTGGTTCCAATGGCTTCCTTGCGTGTGGGCCAGGTGACCTTCTTCAGCTCGATTTTCACTTCACGCAGGAACTGCCGTGATTTCTGAATCACCTCCCACTTGGCGCCCGAGGCTCTGGATCGCTTCACCGGGGCCTTGACGGGGGGCTTGTCCTTCTTGTTGCCCGTTCCCGTCCGTTTCGCCACGACCCCCTTGGCGGCATCCCCCCGGGATTCGGCGGTCCCGGAACCCGAACCCACCGCCACGGAATTCGCGGACTCTTTTCGCCCTTCCTCTTTCGCTCTTGCCATAACGACCCGTTCCTAATACGCCGGTCTACCGGCGCCATAAAAAATGGCAGGCCAGGAGGGATTCGAACCCCCATCACCCGGATTTGGAGTCCGGTGCTCTAACCGTTAGAGCTACTGGCCTGCGTCGACAACTACCCGTGCCTGGCGAAACCGGACTATTTCGTCTCTTTGTGCACTGTATGGGTGTGACAGAAACGGCAATATTTCTTGAACTCGAGTTTGTCCGGCGTTCGTCTCTTGTTCTTGGTCGTCGAGTAATTCCGCTGTTTACATTCCGTGCAGGACAGTGTGACGATATCTCTCATTCGGGTTCTCCCCGGACTGACTCCGTGCTATTCGATGATCTCGCTGATGACGCCGGCGCCGACGGTGCGTCCGCCTTCCCGGATGGCGAAGCGCAATT
>CAZQXK010000085.1:0-15472 GCA_964597345.1 uncultured Thermodesulfobacteriota bacterium
CTAGTTACGAACCTATTCCTAATAAAATGATAGCCGTCGTTTCACGGATTCAGGTCTCTTATAAGCCGGCCGTACTACGGGCCGGATCTTTCCAGTCAAGAAGTGGTCCATTACATCCCTAATCGGCCGGAAACCGTATCCTATCAGCCCGTTGAAAAACCGCATTTCGAGCAGGCTGGTCAAAAACGATGAGATGCAAGGCGCGCGAGTCCTGAGGAATGAGGCGTACAACCAGTACGCCGCAATGACGAAGGAGGAAGCGCAACGAAGCAGATCGCATTTTTCAACAGCCTGATAGGTTCGCAGTAAACCGCATTCTCAACAGAGGCGCATGACCACAACCATGCAGAAGCCTGCCTTGTCCTTATTCGTTCCTTGGTTATCATCCTCATATTCCGGGGTCGGTGGGCTCCAGCCCCACCACACATCCGGCGGTTTTGGAAAAAAACCCACCCGGTCGGCCGCTCGATAAATCGAGTTGCGGGGGCCCGGTGAAGCGCGATGAACCGTGAGGCGGGAATTCAGAGAAAGTAGAGGGTCCCGGAGGATGGGCTGCAATATCTAAGAAGGCATACCGCAGGTTCCGTACTCGGAGAAGCTGTCGCATCGAGAATGCTTCCTGGATCACCGGCGTGTCGGTGAAAATCGACCATGGACCCTTGCCGGACACTCCCCGCGAACCCTTGTCGGAATCTCTTGGATGTGTTTCGCTTTTCGGACTGAGAAGCACGTCGATCCCCCATGCAAGACGAACCGGTCGGTCTCTTCGAAACTATACCGTCCGCCCTGGAACGCGTCAAGCTCTTTTTGACCCTCTGTTTCGGGAATGAATCGCACGCAGGGGCAAGGACCCGGACACGCCTTACCAGCCCGTTGATAAACACTATTTCGAGCAGCCTGGTCCAAAACGATGAGATGCAAGGCGCGCAAATCCCGAGGAATACGGCGTACAAACAGGTCGCCGCAATGACTAAGGATCGAAGTCACGCCAAAGGCGTGTGCGTTGGCGTGAAAACAGATCGTGTTTTTCAACAGCGTGTTACGCCGTTCGAGGAAAAAGCGGGGAAGCGACACATGGACGCCCTTTGGGGAACTCGCGGTCACCCGTTGGGGAATCCCATCGCGACCCGTTCATCGCTGCCGCTCTGAAAAAGGAGGGGTATGGTTTCCCGCAAGGGAAATGAGGAAAAACGTGGGATCAGGGTTCAGCCAGTTGAATTCCCTCAAGGCAGTATTTCGAGAATTCTTCACACACTTCGGTGGGGTAGTTACCATCGAAACAGGCCAGGCAAAACCGTTCCCGATTCATTTGCGTGGCTCCGATCAGACCGTCCAGACTCAAATAGCCCAAGCTGTCCAGCCCGATGTACGCCCCGATTTCGTCCACGGAATGCCCCGCCGCGATGAGTTCCCCCCTGCTGGAGAAATCGATCCCGTAGTAGCAGGGATACCGATGAGGAGGACAGCTTACCAGCATATGCACCTCCCTGGCCCCTGCATTGCGCAACGTGTTGATACGGGTGCGGGTGGTGGTTCCCCGGATTATGGAATCCTCCACTACCAGTACTCGTTTCCCCCGGAGAAGCGATTTCACCGGGTTCAACTTGACCCGAACTCCGAACTCGCGCATGAACTGGGAAGGCTGAATAAATGTCCGCCCGATATAATGGTTCCGGATGACCCCCATTTCGAAGGGAATCCCGGAATTCTGGGCATAACCCAAAGCCGCGTAGTTACCCGAATCCGGGAACGGCATGATCAAATCCACGTCCATCTGAAACTCGGCCGCAAGCCGTTCTCCCTGTCTCTTTCGAACCTGGTAGACATTTTGACCGAAAATGTCGCTATCCGGGCGGGCAAAATAAATGTATTCGAAAATGCACAGGGCGCCTTGAACCTCCGGAAACGGTTTGATGGATCGTAAACCGTCGTCGTCGATCAAAACGATTTCACCGGGTTCAATGTCCCGAATGTATTCCGCCTCGACTAGGTCCAGAGCGCAGGTCTCGGACGCCAGTACATAGGCGCCGTTCAATTTCCCGAGGCATAGAGGGCGAAATCCGTGAGGGTCCCGGGCGCCCACCAGGGTCTTCTTGGTCATCAACACGATGGAATAGGCGCCCTCCACTTGGGCTAACGAATGAATCAAGGCATCCTCCAGAGCTTCCTCGGTATCAAAAGGGACCATGAGGTGCAGAAACACTTCGCTGTCCATGGTCGTCTGGAAGATATGACCTTTGCTCTCCAGCTCACGGCGAAGCCGTGCGGCATTCACTAAATTCCCATTATGCCCGATGGCAAGACTCCGTCGGCCGTGTTCGATAAGAAAAGGTTGAGCATTCTTGAACAGGGAGGACCCCGTGGTGGAATACCGTACGTGACCGATGGCCAAATGCCCCGGCAGATCCGCAAGACTTCTGTCGTCGAATACCTCGGAAACCAGGCCCATTCCTATGTGTTGCCGCACCTCACTGCCGTTTCCCACCACGATCCCCGCACTCTCCTGACCCCTGTGTTGCAGGGCGTAGAGGCCGAAGTAAGTGAGCTTCCCGGCATCGGCGTGCCCGTAAATGCCGAAGATCCCGCAGTATTCTTTCGGTCTGCCGCTCAACTCGGTTCCTTCACCAAACCCAGCGGACGGGAATTCCCCGTTCGCGCAAATGTTCTTTGATCTGTCGAATCGTGTAACTGCCGTAATGAGTGACGGAAGCAATCAGAGCCGCGTCCGCCCTCCCTTCCTGAAGAACGTCTGCAATGTGCTCCACGGTGCCGGCTCCCCCCGAGGCTATGACTGGAATGGAGACCCGCGTGGAAATAAGGCGGGTCAACGCGATCTCATAGCCCGCGCGAGTGCCGTCGGCATCAATGGAATTCAGACAGATCTCACCCGCGCCCATGTCTTGGCCGCGCAACGCCCACTCCAGAGCATCGGTTCCCATATAGGTCCGGCCGCCGTTGATCACAACTTCGTATCCGGAAGGGATCCTGGGGGACGCATCCACCTTCTTCACGTCCATTCCCAGGACAATGCATTGGGAACCGAACGCCTGTGCTCCTTCCGAGATAATCTCCGGATTCAACACCGCGGCAGAATTTACGCTCACTTTCTCCGCACCGGCCAGGAGAACATCACGCATATCTTGGAGGGAGCGAATTCCACCCCCCACCGAGAAGGGGATAAACACTTCGGATGCTACCCGCTTCACCACATCGATCATGATGTTTCGACGTTCCGCCGAAGCGGTGATGTCATAAAAAACGATTTCGTCCGCACCCTGTTCGTAATAGAAGCGCCCCATTTCAACCGGGTCACCGATCTCCACATTGTTACGGAAACGGATGCCTTTCGTGGTCTTCCCCTCACGAACGTCCAGACACGGGATAATTCTTCTGCTTAACATACTGCGTTCACTTATTGGCGGGGTAGAAGTTCACAGGGCGCCGGCTACGCGGCTTTCTGTTCGCCAAGTCCAACGAAGCACACAGCCTGCCGAGGATGCGAACCCCTGGACGGGATCGTTCCGGCGGCCCGGATCCGAAATCCTTATGACAGTCCGCTGATAAACAGGATTGCAGGCCGGCTGATGGAAACGTAAATTGCTGTCACGCCAGCAGCGCGGCTTACGTCTCATTGTTTTTCCACGGCCTGCCCGGAGTGATCGCCGCCCTGCTCCGGTGACGCCCGGAAGCAAGAAATGTATCATATTCGGCATGCCTAAGCAAGGACGTTGGAAAGACGGACCATGATCAGGATTCCCGAATCGCGGTTTCGAGTTTGGAGGAGACTCCCCATGCCGAGCGATCCGGTCCCCGAGTCTGCCGTTGAAAAACGCGATCTGCGCCGTTGGGCCTCATCCTGTCCGCCTGTGCGTCCCACGCGGACAGGCTTCATTGCGACGTACTGTATGTACGCCTCATTCTTCAGGATTCGCCCGCCTCGTATCTCATCGTTTTGCACCGGCCCGGCCAGAATAGTGTTTATAAACAGGCTGATAGAACAAGCCCGGCCCTTTTGGATAAAACCGATTGAAAGACCCGGGCGATTCGTCTACATTTGCCCGACGGGGTCGCCGGTTGCCTCTTGTGAGCGGGCTTGAATCAAGCGACGAGATACGGTACGCACGGATGACCGTTCGCAAAGAGCATCTCTACGGCAGAGGCTGAAACACGACGTACCCGCCGCGTTTCCGGAAAGGCCTCCTAAAGCTTCGGCCCCGAAGGGAAGCGCCGCTTTCCGAGCGGAAGCCGGGGAACCCGGAACCGGTCCTTGAAACGGAAGGCTCCCATCCAGGAACTGGGGAGAACGACGGCAGCTTGAAAAGCCTCCAGATATCCAACCCTGCCAAGCAGCGCGCCATGGCCGCGGAAATACACGTCCGGCGTAGACTCCACCTGAGGACAACGGTTTTCACGGTGGAAGCTTGCCCCATCAAGACCCCGTCGGGAACTCACACAACCATCCGGAACGCTCATCACAGGGCGAACGGCACGTTCATCCATGCAGAAACTGGAGTGGTATTATGATCTTAGGACTGGATGTGGGCGGAACGCACACGGACACGGCCCTCGTGGCGCGTGGCGGTGTGGCCCGGACCATCAAGACTCCAACCGAGTCCAATCTCCTGGAAACGCTCACCTCCGCCCTGACGCGGGCCTTGGAGGTGATCCCACTTTCTGAACTCGAGCGAATGGTCTTTTCCACCACCCTAGCCACCAATGCCGTGATTCAGGATCGGTTGCACGGGGTGGGCATGATCGTTCTGGCCGGGCCCGGCATCGACCCTCGTTCTTTCGCTGTGGGCCCTTGTTATCGTGTGGTCCGGGGAATGGTCGACCATCGGGGAAAAGAGATCGTTCCCCCCGACCGCCGAGAGGTGGAATCAGTCGCCGGAGAAATGGAAGCCCTGGGTCTCGATCACGCGGGCGTGGCGGGAAAGTTCAGTATCCGGCATCCCGCCCACGAACAGACCGTCGCCTCCTGGATCACGAATCGGTTCCGGTACACGGCGTTGGGGCACACCGTATCCGGAAGTCTCAATTTCCCCCGCAGAATTCATACAACCTACCTGAACGCCGCTTTGAACGGCATTCACGTGCACTTCGTTCACTCCCTTAAGGCCACTCTCGACCGCCTGGGGCTCAAGGCGCCGGCGTATCTCCTGAAACCCGAGGGCGGCACCATCCTCATGGATCGAACGTTCGACCGGCCCGCGCACACAGCCCAGTCCGGACCCGCCGCCAGCATCATAGGCGCCATGGCGCTTCATGGCGGGAATCGAACCAGCATCATTTTGGACATCGGCGGCACTACGACGGATATGGGCGTTCTCCTGGACGGTAAACCCCTGCTGAACCCCCGAGGAGTCGAACTGGGACCCTATAAAACGCTCATCCCCTCCCTCCAAACCCTTTCCATCGGTATCGGCGGAGACAGCAGGGTCTGGATAACCAAGTCCGGAACGCTCGAGGTCGGTCCGGATCGGCTGGGCCCTCCTGCGGCTCTGAGAGGGCCCGCGCCGACACCGACGGACGCGTTGGTCTTCCTGGGAATTCTTCGGATAGGCAATATGCGCCTGGCGAAGGATGCCATGGAGCAACTGGCCCGACAAATGGAATGCGATCCTGGGAGCATCGCCGAACTCATACTGCGCAAAATGGTCGATTCCATTTCAACCGCGGCTCGTCAATTCATGGATGAGATCAACAGCCGGCCGGTATACACGATCTCCGAAGTCATTGAAGGTCGAAAGGTGATCCCCGAGGAAGTGATCGTTATCGGTGGGCCGGCCCCGTACCTGGCTCGATACCTGGAAGAAGCCTTCGGCCTTCCGGTGTTCGTCCCCCCGCACTTCAAGGTGGCCAACGCTGTGGGAGCGGCATGCGCGCGAGTCACAACGGATTTGACCTTACACGCGGATACGCAGTACGGAGTCGCCGTTATTCCGGAAGAGGGCGTCGAGCAACGGATCGACCCACTGTTCTCCTTGGAGCAAGCCCGCACCATGGCCCTGGAATACCTGGCGAAACGGGCGATCCGCGAGGGGGCCGCACACGAGGAAATGAGCACCTCCATTGTGGACGAACAGATATTCAATATTGTCCGTGACTTCAATATGGTGGGCCGCAATATTCGTCTGCGCGCCGCGGTAACGCCCGGTTTATCTCTACGCTGGGCGCAAGGAGGAAGAAATAGATGACACTCCGAGCCGATCGGACCATGGGCCTCATTTTTTTCCCGGCCTACGATTGGGCCATCAGTCCTTCCCATCCGGAACGCGAGGAACGGTTGCTGTACACCCAGGACCAAGTCTTTGAAGAAGGCATTCTCGACATACCCGGTATCCGGGAATATCGGGCCAAAACCGCATCTCACACGGATATTCAGCGGGTTCATTTCTGTATTCCCGATGCGAGTTGCATGACCACCGAAAGCCATTTGATTTCTGCGGGAGGATGCCTAGTGGCTGCCGATGCGGTCATGACACGCGAGGTGGAGTGTGCCTTTGCATTGGTAAGGCCTCCAGGACATCACGCCACGCGTCTGGTACACGGAAACCGGGGATTCTGCAACGTGAATATCGAAGCCATTATGATCGAATATATCAGAGACACTTTCGGCGTACGGAAAGTAGCCGTAGTGGACACGGACTGCCACCATGGAGACGGAACTGAGGACATCTATTGGCACGATCCGGACACACTGTTCATTTCCATACATCAGGATGGAAGGACCTTATATCCGGGCACAGGGTTCTCGAACGAACTGGGAGGGCCCAATGCCTGGGGTATGAATCTGAACATACCCCTTCCCCCTCTCACAGGCGAGAAAGGTTTCCTGTTTGCACTGGATGAGTTGATCATGCCGGCCTTGGACTGGTTCAAGCCCGAGCTGATCATCAATTCAGCAGGGCAGGACAATCACTACAAGGACCCCATCACCAACATGAATTTCTCCGCACAGGGATACGCGACCCTGACCCGTCGCCTGAAACCCCATATAGCCGTCCTCGAAGGCGGATATTCCATTGAGAACGCGCTACCCTACGTGAACGTCGGAATCATCCTCGCCCTTGCCGGGATCGATACAAGCAATGTCAAGGAACCGCTTTATGACAAGGAATATGAACCCCAAGAGCCTCGCGTAACCCAATACATCGAAAATCTCGTCCGCGAAATACAGCCCCAGTTCCTGAAGCGCGCTATTCCGGACGCTCCTTATCGACACGGAGCGGTGGCGGAACGTTCTTTGGACATCTATTACGACACGGACATGATCCTGGACAAACAAAGGGAGATGATTCGGGTATGCCATGACTGCGCGGGAACATGGTGCATCCGTTCCTCATCGAGCCGCGGCTGGAAAACACTGGCCGTGCACGTGCCCAGAAACGCTTGCCCGGATTGTATCCGAACGGGATGGGATTGGTTCGACCGAGCCGGCAAGGACGAGTTCCATCATATCATCCTGCAGGATCGGACTTCCCGATCCTACCACCAGAAATGAGTTCCCATGTCCACGACTTCCCGATTCCATCAACTCCGGAACCGACATCCCGTCCTGGTGTTCAAGCGATTTGTTTTGGATGAAACCGCCCGCGAAATCTCGGCTCGATTCGAGTTCGAGCTGTCGCCGGACATCCGCTTCGCACCGATGCTCCGCCTACTGAAACCGCCTGCGGGCTTCCTGACTTTGCCGGAAAAACGCTTGACGGATCTGCTGCTCCACATGGGCCTGGTGGAATCCATCAGCTATTGGAAATGCGCCTGTCCACCCACCCTCCGAATCGAATGCGGTTCCCTGTCCGAAGACCAGATTCGATGGTGGGAAGACCTCTTTATTCATGGGCTGGGAGAGTTCTTTTTCGTCAATCAGATCGATTCCTCGAACCGGGATCTGATTCGATTCGACGTCTCCCCGCCATCGAGTCCGGATACTGCCTCCCTTTTCCAACCGCCGGCGACGGTTGACTTGATTCCCATCGGTGGAGGAAAGGACTCCGCCGTTGCATTGGAGATCCTGAAAGATCGAATACCCTCGGCTTGGGCGTTGATGCTGAACCCGGTTCCAGCCATGACCCGCACCGCGAGGGCGGGGGGAATCCCGTCGGAGCGTTTCATGACGGTGCACAGGACCATTGATCCCGTTTTGCTGGAGCTGAACCGTAAAGGATACCTGAACGGCCACACGCCCTTTTCGGCGTATTTGGCTTTTCTGGGTATTCTGTGCGCCCATCTGCTGGGTTGCCGCAACGTGATTCTGTCCAACGAGCATAGTGCGGATTTCGCAAACACCTTGCATTATGGAAGGCCGGTGAATCATCAGTATTCCAAAAGTCTGGAGTTCGAACGGAAATTTTCGTCTTACGTAAGTCGACATCTCGACTCGAACTTCCGCTATTTCAGCATTTTGCGGCCGTTTAACGAACTCCATATCGCCCGGATATTCGGTGGAATCCCACGCTTCTGGCACGCATTCAGAAGCTGCAACGTGGGCCGGGAACAGGATCGCTGGTGCGGGTCCTGCCCCAAATGCCTTTTCACGTACTCCATCCTGTCTCCCTTTCTACCCGCGGACCAACTCCAGGGGCTGTTCGGCGCCGATCTGCTTTCCAAGGAAGAACTCCTGCCGTTGCTCCAACAGCTTGTCGGAGCACAAGGGATCAAGCCTTTCGACTGTATCGGCACCGAGGGTGAAACCCGCATGGCCCTGAAGCTGTTTCTGACAGCCCTGCTGAAGGACGGCAAACCCGTTCCGAGCCTCCTGCGCCGAACGCGGGAACACTTGGAGCCCCCTGCGTACTCCCTGTCCTTGGCGCCGGCAGAGCGGTTGTACACTTCCAGAGACCATAACATCCCATCCGAATTTGAAGAGCTGTTGAAACCATGGATCTCCTTGAGCGAATCGCCCTTGAATTGCGCTGTGACAATCCGTTGATTCTCGGATTCGGTCGCGAAGGGCGAAGCACCTACGCCCTGTTCCGCAGGATATTTCCCTCCGCCATGGTGACCGTCGCCGACAGGAACGCCGAAAACGCTTCCCTTGAGATTCTCCGAAACGATCCGCATTGCCGGATTCGAACGGGCGACGAATACCTCCGGAACCTGGACGAATTCGATCGTATTGTCCGATCCCCCGGAGTACCATGCAGCGAGTTCGACTTCGATACACACCAGCATAAGATCACTTCCCAAACGGATCTCTTTCTCAAATTGTGTCCCGGTACGGTCATAGGGGTGACGGGGACCAAAGGGAAAAGCACCTGTTCGACGCTCATCGCTTCCATCTTGAAAATCCACAGTCCTCACATGCTTCTTCTGGGCAACATCGGTCTACCCGCACTGGACACCCTCGATCAGACCACCCGCTCATCCCTGGTGGTTTACGAGTTGTCCAGCCATCAGTTGGTCGATGTACGGACCAGTCCTCACATCGGCATACTTCTCAACCTCTACCCGGAACATCTCGATTATTATCCGGATATGGAATCCTATGCCCGGGCCAAAGCGAATATCGCCCGATTTTCCACCCGGAATGATTTCCTTATTTACAACTCGTCCTTCCCATTCTTCCGGGAAGTCGCCCGGGCCACACCGGCCCGGACCGTTCCTTTCTCTTTGGAAGGTGATGCCGACGGGCCGCTTCGAGTGGAAGGAGATCGGATTGTCATGATGTTGCGGGGAAAATGCGTGCCTGTCTTGTCGTTGTCCGAGATTCCATTGCCGGGACGGTTCAATTTGAACAACGTGCTGCCTGCGATTCTGGCGGCTGCTTTACTGGACGTGTCGTCCGGAGACATCCGGAAGGGGGTTCGCCAATTCAGGCCCCTGAGCCACCGAATCGAGCATGTGGCCACCTACAAAGGAATTTCGTTTTACGACGACTCGATCTCCACCATCCCGGAAAGCACCGAGGCCGCATTGGAGGTGTTTCCGGGCCGGGTGGGAAGCTTGATTTTGGGCGGATACAACCGGAACCTGGATTTCCGGTCCCTGGCCCGCACCATCCACCGGCATCGCATTCCGGTCTTGATTCTGTTTCCGGTCACGGGGCATCAGATTCGAACCGCCGTGGAAGCGGAACGCCCCCAGGAAGGGCCCTTGCCTGAAATGTTCCTGGTGGATTCCATGGAAAAGGCGGTTCAGACCGCATATGCCCGCACCGAGCCCGGAAAGGTTTGTCTCCTCTCTCCGGCTTCACCGAGTTTCAATCTGTTCAGGGACTTTGAAGAGCGCGGCGCCCTTTTCCATGAGTGCGTGCATCGGCTGGCAAGGGGGGAAGCAGCGAGGCTGCTCGTCAGGCCTACGGGGCCTGCCGGCCCGTAGATAAACGGCATTGCGAGCGGGCCGGTGCGAAACAACGAGATACGGGCCACGCCTCTGGCGTGGTGAAGCCTGATAAATGCGGCGTACACCCGGTACGCCGCGATGACGAAGGATGAATCACGTCGAAGGCGCGACAGCAGATCGGGTTCTTTAACGGCCTGCTATGGGATATCGGCGTTGATGCGAACAGAAGACCGCCGGGGCGGGTCGGCGCTGAAACCGATACCGGCGATCCAAGGGACATGCAAGCACCCCTGCACCGGCGTCTCAGCCTCCGATGCAGGAATTCCCACTCGAGCCCCGCTCAGGACGACATGGCCAACAGCCGTTCGTAACTGGATTCCAGCTTCCTGAGACGATCCTCATAATCGGAAGCCTTGCTCCGCTCCTTATCCACCACCGGCTCCGGCGCACGGCTCAGGAAGTCTTCATTGGACAGTTTCTTCCGCGCATAACCCAATTCCTTGGCCACCTTGTCCAATTCCTTTCGGATCCGTTTCTGCTCCGCTTCGAAATCGATCACTCCTTCTAGGAGAATGAACACCTCCACATTCTGGCAGACAGCCGCCGCCGCCTTATGGGGACGTTCGCCGTCTTCGAATATTTCCACTCCGCCCACCTTGGCCAGTTCCTTAACATAGGGGGACAAACGCTCCAGGATAGTCGAGGTATTTCCATCCTGCGTGAAGATCCGTACATCCAGGGTCTTTGTCGGAGGAACGTTCATCTCACCCCGGATGTTCCGAACGGCGCACACCACATCCATGGCCAGCTGCATTTCCTGTTCCGCTTCCTCATCCGCCCATCCATCTTCTTCCGGATACGATGCCAGCATGATGCCGGCCCCACCGCCGGGCATCATGGCCCACAGTTCCTCCGTCACGAAGGGCATGAAAGGATGAAGCAGGGTGAGCACGGCTTTCAAGACACGGTAAAGCGTCCATTGGGTGGCGCCTTTGGACTCCGAGGAATGTTTTTCGTACAGCACGAGCTTCGCCTCTTCCAGGTACCAGTCACAGAATTCATGCCACACGAACTGATACAGCGTTCCGGCTGCGTCGTTGAAGCGATACTCCTCCAGAGCAAGGTCCACTTGAGCGGCTATGCGGGCTGTACGGCTCATAATCCACCGGTCCGCCGACGTTCGCTGCGATTCCCGAACCGGCTGTTTCGGATCGAAGCCTTCCAGATTCATCAAGGAAAAGCGGGCGGCATTCCAGATCTTGTTCACAAAATGCCGGTATCCTTCCACCCGATCCTCGCTCATGAGGATATCCCTGCCCTGGGCGGCGAAAGCCGCCAGGGTGAATCGGAAGGCATCCGTACCGTAGCGGTCCATGATGGTCAGAGGGTCGATGACGTTTCCCTTGGATTTGCTCATCTTCTGCCCTTCCCCGTCTCGCACCAGGGCATGAATGTAAACGTCCCTGAAGGGCACATCCCCCATAAAATGGATCCCCATCATCATCATCCGGGCCACCCAGAAGAAGAGGATATCAAACGCGGTAACCAGCACGGAGGTGGGGTAAAACACGGCGAGTTCACGGGTCTTCTCCGGCCACCCCATGGTGGAAAAAGGCCAGAGGGCGGAGCTGAACCACGTATCCAGTACATCCGTCTCCTGAACTACCTCACCTCCGCAGGAGGGACATGCCGGCGGAGTCTGCATGTCCACCGTCACTTCAGAGCACCGGGTGCAATGCCACGCGGGTATCCGATGCCCCCACCAGATCTGACGCGAAATACACCAGTCCCGGATATTCGTCATCCATTCGAAATACGTTTTCTCCCACATCTGGGGAATAATCCGGGTTCGGCCCTGCCTGACCGCGTCCAGGGCAGGTTCCGCGAGGGGTCTGGCCTTCACGAACCATTGTTTGGACAAAATGGGCTCGATCATGGTCCTGCAACGGTAGCAATGTCCCACGTTGTGCGCGTACGGCTCGACTCTCTCCAGGTAACCCAACCGCTCCAAATCCTCCACCACTCGCTTTCGCGCTTCGAAACGATCGAGCCCGGCATAGGATCCCGCATGGTCGTTCATCCGTCCACTCTCATCCATAACCACAATGGATTCCAGCCCGTGCCGGCGACCGATTTCGAAATCGTTGGCATCGTGTGCCGGGGTCACCTTCAGAGCGCCGGAACCGAACTCGATGGTCACGTAGTCGTCATGAATCAAACGGAGCTCCCGATTCAACAGGGGGAGAATCAGCGGTCCCGTACCCACGTCCTTGAATCGGAGGTCATTCGGATTGACGGCCACGGCCGTGTCCCCCAGCATCGTTTCCGGTCTGGTGGTGGCGACAACGAGCGCTTTGTTCGAGCCTTTGAAGGGATATCGTATATGATACAATCGTCCCTCCTGTTGAACGTGTTCCACCTCCAAATCCGCCAGCGCGGTTCGACATCGTGGGCACCAATTGATGATATAATCACCTCTATAAATCAATCCCTCCCTGTATAAGGATACAAATACTGTGCGTACCGCATGGGAAAGACCTTCATCCATTGTGAAGCGCTCCCGGCTCCAATCACAGGAAGCTCCCAGTCGTTTAAGCTGATTGATAATCACGTTTCCATACTTTGAACGCCATTGCCACACCCGTTCAACGAATTTCTCCCGTCCAATTTGGTGGCGATCCACTCCTTCACGGGCCAATTCCTTCTCCACCACGTTCTGCGTGGCGATGCCCGCATGATCCGTACCGGGCATCCACAGGACATTATGGCCCTTGAGACGTTTAAAGCGGCACAGGATATCCTGGAGGGTGTTGTTCAGCGCATGCCCCATATGAAGGGAACCCGTGACATTGGGAGGAGGAATGACTATGGAATAGGGCTTTTCGGCTTGCGTCTCATCGCCGCGAAACAAATTCTGTTCTTCCCAATACCGATACCACTTTTGTTCCACCTCGTGAAATTCATACGATTTTGAGATCTGCATCGCTTTCACCGTCACTTCTGGATTATGGAATAGGAAGTACGCCCGGGTCCCGTAACAGCCTGTTGATAAACGGTATTTCGGGCAGGCTGGTCTAAAACGATAAGACGCAAAGCGCGCGGATCCTGAGGACCGAGGCATACATACAGTACGCCGCAATGACGAAGGATGAAGCGCAACACCGCAGGTCGCGTTTTTCTCCAGCCTGGTAAGGGAAAAACAAAGGGGATTACGAGCACTAATCCCCTACAAGCATGGAGCAGGCTGTCTCAGTCCTGTTCCACCAAACGCTTCAGTTCTTCCCGAATCCGGGCGATCTCTTCTTTCAGAACTTTCTCAGCCACTCTGGAAAACATCCTCTCAGCCGCCTCCACCAAGACCTCCCGCGCCACCCGGCCCAGGATGCGGTCGAGTTCCGCAAGATCCGGGGAATGTGTGGGAGTTCCCGCCGATGATTCCTTCAGAGATATTGCCGGCGCGGCGGGAGGACTGTCGGACCCCATCGGGGTTCCGGGAGATTCTTCCCGGTCACCCGGTTCCTCGGGAAGGGATA
Source organism: uncultured Thermodesulfobacteriota bacterium (assembly GCA_964597345.1). Lineage (GTDB taxonomy): Bacteria > Desulfobacterota > Desulfarculia > JACQYL01 > JACQYL01 > CAZQXK01. Next base: position 13,821 of record CAZQXK010000085.1, read on the forward strand.
AATCCAGCTTGAAATCTTCCAGTGCATCGAACTCGTCTTGATCGGTCTCCACAGGACCAGACGCCGGCCCGGCGGATCCAAGCTCCTGAGAGTCCACTCTGTCTTGAGTAGACGCGTCATTCTCTTTCTCATCCTCCCCGATGGGTTCCTCCGAATCCTCTTCGAAACCCATATCGCCGTTCACAGGGAAGTCGGAGAATTCACCCTCTTTCCCGTCAGGGTCACTCCGGGAAGAGGAACGATCGGGTTGCGGGGTATCCGCCAGAATCTCCGCCAAATTCTGCAGGTCTTTATCTTCAAGCAACTCCGAACTTCCCGGGAACACCTCCTGCACTTCCTTTTTGGGTTCGGAAGACCCGGATTCAGGGTGCTCGTCAAGCTTTTGCATCTCTGAAAAAAAACCGTCGGCTTGAAACGCTCGCTCGATGTCGGTCTCGTCCGGATCTTCCGGCCCCGTATCCTCTTCTTCCACCACGTCGGTCAGCTCGATGATTTCTTCGTGCTCCGCTTTCTCCATGGGGCATTCCTATGCACGGCGCCCGACAGGCTGTCGAAAAACGCGATCTGCTGTGTTACGCTTCATCCTGCATCATTGCGGCGTACTGTTGGTACGCCTCATTCCTCAGGACTCGCGCATCTTGTCTTGCATCTCATCGTTTTACACCAGTCTGCCCGAAATACCGTTGATCAACGGGCTGCTAAAGGCCGATTTCGCAAGGCCGTGGGCGGGTGGCGATACAACGGGATAGGACTGAACGGCCAGCCGTCGCCGCCGCGATCCCCGAACCGGGCTCGGAGGATATTCGAGGGTTCCAAAACTCCCGAAAAATTCCGTATCACAGGCTAGTTGTGGTGTCAAGATCAGCGAACAGCGCCGATTCGCCGCTAAGAAGCTACAGTTTCTCCCATGGCTTCGGAAGAAAGATACGCTTGTACAAGTTCAGCGCGTATCGGTCCGTCATTCCCGCAATGAAATCACATACCATCCGTTCCCTCGAAATCCCGGCTTTCGGGACGCCGATTTCCTGTTCAAATAAGCCTTCGTCGCCCAGGAAATGTTCGTAGAGTTCCGCCAACACTTTGGACGCTCGATCAAAGTTGCTCCGGATCCAGGAAACCGTATACACCTGAGCGAACAGAAAGTCTCGGAGTCTGTTCATGGCCTCGAGAACGGGAGCACTCATGTGCAGTGTTCCATCGTCGGCTCGTCGCGTTTCCCCAACGATATCTTTCACCATGGCGCCGATCCGGCATGAACTCGTCTCTCCCAGCACTCGGATGCACTCCCTGGGTATCCGGTCGGCCTGCAGTACACCGCCCCGTTCGGCATCATCCAAGTCATGACAAATATAGGCCACGATATCGGCGATTCGTACGACGCCCCCTTCCAGGGTAATGGAGGCCTCCGCGGGGTCTTCGGGCAGAATGGGCCCTTTCCCTTTGGAATGTTTGAGAATGCCGTCCCGGACCTCCAGGGTGAGGTTCAGCCCCTGTCCATCCTTCTCCAATTCATCCACCACCCGAAGACTCTGGACTTGATGGGAGAATCCTCCGGGAAAAATGCGGTTCAATACCACCTCTCCGGCGTGCCCGAAAGGGGTATGACCCAGATCATGCCCCAATGCAATGGCCTCCGTGAGGGATTCATTTAA
>CAZQXK010000086.1:0-14856 GCA_964597345.1 uncultured Thermodesulfobacteriota bacterium
ATGAGCAGCACCCGGGCGTCGGGCAGCAGGGCCCGGGCCAGGGCCATGCGCTGCTGCTGCCCCGAGGAATACTTCATGAAGGGAAGGTCCGCCTTTTCCCGGAGACCCACCCGATCCAGCAGGGCTTGGATGCGGGCGTCTCTGCCGGCGGCGGGAATGTTGTACAGGGCCGCGAAGAACTCCAGGTTGCGCCGGCCGCTGAGGCGCCAGTAGAAACTGCGTTCGTTGGAGTTCACCAGGCCGATGCGGCGGCGGATTTCCTCGGGCCGCGCGTACGCGTCGTAGCCGTGGATCCGCGCGGCGCCCCGGTCGGGAAGCACCAGGGTTGCCAGGATCTTGAGGAGCGTGGTTTTGCCGGCGCCGTTGGGGCCCACCAGACCCAGGATTTCGACTTCACCCGCGGACAGGGTCACGTCCTTCAAAGCCTCCACCCGGGCGGGACGCCTGCGCAGGAGGAACCCCTTGAGGGTGCGCTCCGGGTAGGTCTTGGCGATTTCGTGCATTTCCACGGCGGCGGTCATGTTCCGTCATCCATCGTAGCGGTATACGTCCGGTTTGACCTGGTTCAGTACGGCGCCCAGGACCTTGGTCCGGGCTTCACCGAGACGGCTCAAAGCCTCGTTCACGGTCTTGAAGGAAACCTGCCCGGATCGGACCACCAGGATGATGCCGTCCGCCAGGGAAGAGAGGAAGACGCCTCCGGCGGAATCCAGGATGGGGGGACCGTCCAGCAGCACCGCGTCGAAGTGGCGCTTCAGATGATCCAGAATCCGGGCCAGCAGAATGGGGTTGGAGGCGCCGTTGAGATTGCGGTGTCCCGTTCCCGCCGGAAGCACATAGACGGGGCCTTCGCCGGCGGATTGAATATGGGCGAAAAGGGTGTCGTGCAGGAACCGGTGTTCCGAAAGCCGGCTCAGGTCGTTGAGGATGTCCGTATAGTCTTCTCCCACGAAGATGCGGTGGGTGCCGAAGGGTTCCACGGCGGCGTCCTCGAAGGAGAATCGGCCCCGCTTCCAACTGTACAGCTTGTGAAGATGTTCTTCCGCCTGAAGGCGCAGGGGGCCCTTGAGCTGGTTCTGGGACAGGTATCCCAGGTTGACCAGGATGTAGCCGATGGGAAGGCCCGTGCGTTGGTTGGTGTCCAGGGCTTCCTGCAGCCGGGACTCCGTGATGAAGCCGCCCCGCAGGAGGATGGAACCCAGCCGGTTTGCGGGAGGCGTGGCGTCGCTTTCGATGTGCAGGAGATTCCCTTTGCGGAAGGAGGCGGTTATGGTGTCGGATCCGTTGGTCACGTGAAGCCGGCCGCTACGCTTCTGCAGGGCCATGAAGAAGAAGAGATCGTCCACGCTGAAGGTCTCCAGGGATCCGGAGCGGATGTCCTGGCTGTATACATGGGACATGGCGTCGCAGAGACCGGACTGGTTTTCCACGCCGAGCAGGCGATGGAGGGCGGGCCGTTCGAAGTCGCAATCCACCAGGAGGGTGCTCAGGCCGACCTTGGAAAGACCGGCGGCCAGGTGGGACGCCACCGTGGTCTTGCCTTCGCCCATGACGGCGCTTTCCACCAGGTAGATTTCGCCTCGTCCGCCCCGGGGCCGGAAGGCCAGGTTGTTCTGCAGGTAGGTGCTCAGTTCGTAGCCGTAGCCTTGGGCGGCGGGAAGTCGCTTGTCCGTCTTCCCGTCGGAGGATTCCGACGGCAGGGCGGGGCGATGGGCGCGCTTCAGGGCCCGGTTGTAGGGGATCATGCCCAGCAGCGGGGTCCGGAGACGCCGGGTGACGTCTTCCCGGGACTTCACCGTGTTATCCATGTATTCCCGGAAGAAGGCGAAGCCCGTGCCCAGGAAAAAGCCGAGGACCACGGCCACGGACACGTTCAGAAAGGGTTTCGGTTTGACGGGGAACAGGGGCGTTTCGGCGGAATCCACCACGAGAATGTTGCTCGTTTCCACGGCGCTGGTGAGATGGAGTTCGTTGAACTGTTTGAGCAGGATGTCGTAGATCTGCTGGTTGGTTTCCGCTTCCAGCTTCAAAGTGGCGTATTCGATGGCCCGTTCGTTGATGGAGAGGGCCAGGGCCCGCTGGGCGTCCAGGGCGTCCTGTATGGCCCGTTCCAGGGCCACGGCGCGGTCCAGCCGGCTCTTGACGGTTTCCCGCAGGCGCTGGATTTCGCCGGTGAGTTCGACTTCCAGTTCTTCCACCTGGGACTGGATTTCGATGAGCTTGGGATGCCGGAACTCGTACTTGGCCGTCTTTTCCCGCAGTTCCGCCTTGAGTTCCAGCAGGCGGCCCCGCAGCCGCTGAATGACGGGGTCCTGGGCGATTTCAGGAAGGGTCAGCAAGGCGTCCGCATTGCCGCCGGCGGAGAAGGCCGCGAGCTGGCGGTAGGCCGTTTCCTGGGCGATGCGTTCCCCTTTGGCCCGGGTGAGGGAGGAGTTCAACTCCATGAGCTTCTGGGAGACGATGTTTTCGCGGTCTTCCATGGAGCCCAGGTCCTGGATTTTCTGATAGGCGTACAGGGACTTGCGGGAAGCCTCCAGCTTGGCCCTCTGGGTATGCACCTGTTCCTCCAGCCACAGGAGGGGCTTTTGGGCCGCCGAATGCAGCCACTCGGTGCTTTGTTCGATGAACATGCGGGCGTGGGCGTCGGCCACCCGGGCGGCTTCCTCGGGAGAGGGGCTGAGAAAGCCCACCTGGACCAGGCGGCTTCCGCGGACGGGGGTGATGCTCAGCCGGGAAAGATATCGGTCCACCAGGTACGGCGGAATGGGGGACTCGCCGGCGCCGGCGGTGGGATCCAGAAGCGGCTGGAGCGCGGGATCCGGGAGCGGCGTTACAGATGCGGAGACGGAGGAGTGGGGCGCGTCTCCGGGGGAATCCAGTCCCAGGACGCCGGAGAGCACCGGGATGCGGCCCGCAAGGCGGGCCCACGGGCCGGAGGGCTCCCCGGACGGTGCGGGCGGCGGGGATTGCTCCACGGGGGCGTCGTCCCACAGGGACAGTTCCCGGATCACCCGATAGGCCAGGGTTCGACTCATCAACAGGTTGTACTGGGTGAGATGGTAGTCCCGTTCTTCGGGCGAAATGGGTTGCACTTCCGCCATGTTCATGGGGTGGAACGCACTTCCGATGAGTACCTGGGTGGCGGCCTGGTACATGGGGGTGGCGCGCACCGTGAACAGGCTCACGACGCCCACGATGAAGACGAACACGAAGAGAAAAGCCCACTTCCTGCGTTTGACGATGCGGATGTAGTCCGAGAGGTGGACCCGATCGTAGAATCCGTCGGGTTCCATGGCGCCGAAGCTTTCTCTATGTTCCCTATCCATGACTGTACCGGCCGTAAGGTTACGAAGATAAGGTAATGGGGTTGCCGTATATAGAGGAATCCCTGTACCAGGCCGTCCATCCCCCGGGGTGCGTGCGTGCGGCTACATGGATTCGCCTCGCTCGTATCCGGAGTGCGCTTTCGAGTCGTCTTTTTCCATGGTGTGGGTCCTGATATAAAAGTCCACCTGCTCGACCCGGGACGGTTCCATCTCGTCGAATTTCACGCCGCACCGGTAGTTCTGCAGAATTCCGTGGGGATGGGCGCCGAGGGACGTGTTGTACACCAGGGTGCAGGGGACATCCAGGATGTACAACTTGCCGGACTCGAGGAATATATCCACGGCGAGTCCCTCCTCGCAGGGCCCGTCTTCGCAAATGTGTTCGAAGCACAGGCCGCCCCGGCTGATGTCTTTCAGCCGGCCGATTACATTGAATTGAGGCCGGGTGACCACGAAGGTGGTGTCCCGGGCCGCGCGCCGTTCATGTGTCCTTCGCTCCTCGCCAACCATGCCTGATATCGCTCCAACAGTGAGAAAAGGTCCCTGTTCCCGGGTGGACGAACGCAACGTATGTGATGGTTGCCGGCTTCGAAAACGCGGGATCCGCAGGATCGGGCCTTGCATGCGTTTTACCGGCTTGTCGTGGGCTCCCCGTTTCGCATGGAGCGCTGTTTCGTAACTGATAGCGTGACATTACACCGGAAGGAAGATCTAGGGAAGGTTGATTCGAAGGCGTAGGTATGGGGTACGTGGAATACTTAGTTTTTTGTTTACAGAGCTATATCCGTTAGTTACGAACTAGGGTTTTGGGTGCGGCATCTCGGGAGATTCGGTATTTTGAAAGGTATGAATTAGGTATCTTTCGTACCTAAAGTGAATCGAAAGAGGGGACTCTTATCGAAAAACCTATTGATGTTTATCGAAATTCATTGACAGGGGAACCTTTGAAGGTTTAACTGAAAGAAGGGACGACATGATTTTGTGCCGGCGCCAAGGAACGAAGAGGGGAACCGGTTGGCGGGCTGTTAAAAAACGCGATCTGCGGATTTGCGCGTCATCCTTCGTTATTGCGGCGTACGGGTTGTACGCCTCATTTCCCAGGATTGGCGCGCCTTGCATCTCATCGTTTTGGAACAGCCTGCCGGGATTGAGTTGAACCAGACACCGGAACCGGGTCCGCAGGATCGGTTCCGCCCTTTGGGGGGCGTTTAGGCCCGCGGATCGGGTTAACGCTTTTTTTGCCCTCCGTTTTGTCCGGATCTGACAATAGCGTGCGGTAGGCTTCGGGGGTAGGCTCCGAAAGGCGCCTCGTGCGGGGTATGTGGTTTACCCTGCCGGGGAGGAGCCGCCGGGGGCCTGGGCCATGGAAGCGGGCTGTTCTTGGCTCGTTTTCCCGTGCATGGAATCTCCGACGGAATGAGGTGATGGAGATGGATTTGGACGTAGTGGAGGCTTGCCGGCGATTCGGCGACGGCGACGATTCGGACCCATGGGGGGCCCCTTCCGTGCTTGTGTTGAGCCCGGACCGGGCCCTGTGCGACACCGTGGAACAGATTCTGGATCCCATGGGGATCCAGGCGATCACGCAGCTGGATCCCTTCGAACTGCTCGATGAGGGTGCGGCGGTGCTCTTCCACATCGTCTTGCTGGACGTGTGGGACGAGACGGTGCGCGCCATGCGCCTGTTGGAGTTCATCCAGGATGGAAAGCCCTTCCCCAAGGCCATCGTGTTTCTGGAGCCCGGACATCACCGGGTGGTGACGGAGTCCATCCGGCGGGGCGCGTTCGACTGCCTGGAAAAGCCGCTCCGGGCCCATTGGCTCGTGTATGCCGTCCAGCGCGCCTTTCGAACTCAGAAAGCGGAAATCGCCCTGATGCGGGCCGCGAACCGGATGCAGGAGATGGAGCGCGAGATCCAGGGGTATCAGGGACGGTTACAGGACGCGAAACAGAAATTGAAGGAAACCAGCGGGGCCTTGTCCATTCTGGCCAAGAATCTGGAGAATACCCGGCTGGAAAGTGAACGTCGCGTGGTGTCCATGGTGCGGTCCCTGATCCTGCCGCTCCTGGACAAGCTTCAAAGCCAGAGGCACATCGCGGTTTCGTGCGGCACGGAGTTATTCCTGCTGAACCGGTATCTGCACGACCTGACTTCGTGCTTCCACACGGAAAGCCGCGTGGCCGACGTGCTGTCCCAATCGGAGCTGCGCATCGCATCCATGATCAAGAACGGCATGAGCTGCGAAGGCATTGCCGAGCACTTGAACGTGTCCATACACACCGTGCGAACCCACCGGCGGAATATCCGAAAAAAGCTGGGGCTGGCCCAATCCAAGACGAATCTGCGGACCTACCTGCTGCATCAGAGCAATGCCCTTCAGGAAGGAAAGGGGGAACGGGCGCCGGAATAGGGGCGACCGGGGTTACGGTTCCGCCGCCGCGAGTTACCGCGGCGAAGCGCTGCTATCGGCCTTGAATCCTTCAGCCGCCCCGTCCTGTGTTCCAGCGTCGGTCCTACCCGGCCGTTGAAAAACGCGATCTGCTGTCACGCCGTTGGCGTGACGCTTTATCCTTCGTCATTGCGGCGTATATGTACGCCTCAACCCGCCCACAATACGGTTTATCAACGGGCTGCTACGCGCGGGATCAGTCGAAGAACACCTTGAGCCGGTCCGCCGCCATCCAGGCCACTATCAAGAGCGTGAACACAAAGAGGACCTTGCGTTCCGTGCTCTTCCGGTAAAACAATTTGCCTTTTTCCAGTTTGAACGGGGGCGATGGGGCTCCGGAATCGGCGTCCCGCGGCCGATGGATGTCTCTGAAGTCCATGGTTCACCTCTCGGACGGCTGTTCCCGCCGGCCCGTGGGGGCCCGCCGCGGGGTTCCTGCAATTCCCCGGCATCGAGACACGGGGAAAAGCGGACCCGTCGCCGGTGGAACGGGTCCGCCGCTTTACGCTCCGGTCAACTCCGCAGAATCCGCTCCATTTCGAAAAACAGCTCCTGCTCGCGCACGATACCCACCACCTTGCCTTCCTTGGTGACGGCCAGGCGGCGGACCTTTTCGGTAAACATCGTGTAGGCGGCCTCCATGAGGTTCGCGTCGGCCTTGACGGTGAGCGGAGCCGGAGACATGACTTCCTTAATGGGTTTCGCGGCGAGTTTCTTGGTTTCCCGAGTGAACATGCCGCTCCAGAACATGGGGGAATACTGGATCCGATCCGCGGTGGAAGGTTTCGGTGCGAACAGGTAATTGGGCATCAACCCCGCAATGAGGTCGATGATGGCCAGGATGCCTTTCACTTCCCCTTTACGGTCGAACACCACGATGGACCGGTGGCCCGTTTCCATGATGCGGCTCGTGGACAGCTTGGAACTGAAGCTTTCCCGAAGCTTCTCTATGGCTTCCTTGACGGTGGCGTCCATGTGGACCGTGGTGTAGTCCTCGATGGGGATCATGATGTCCGCCACGGTCTTTTCTTCCGCGGGGGCTTGTTTTCTCCCGTGCTGGTAGGCCTCGTGGATCCGGTGGGTCAGCAGGGTGATGTCGCAGGGTTTAGCCAGGTAATCGAAAGCGCCCTGGGCCAGGGCCTCCTTGGCGGAGGGCAGGGCGCCGTGTCCGGTGAGCATGATGACCGGCAGTTTGGGGGACAGCCGTTTCATCTCCGCCAGAACCTGGTGACCGTCCATTCCCGGCATCTTGACATCCAGGATTACCACGTCGGGCTCCTCCTGGAGCTTCCGGATGGCTTCCTCCCCGTTGGCGGCTACGATGGTTTCAAACCCCCATCGGTCCAGTATATTTTTGGTGGCCGCACGAAACCGTTCTTCGTCGTCGACCATCAAGACTTTGATCGTCTTACTCATTCCGTACCTCCTTCACGAAGAAACCACATAGACACGGTTCTTGGGTGTCCGGGTCTCGATGGGTTACAGCAAGGGCTGCACGGCTTTGAAAGCCAGCAAAAACAGCACCGCCGCCGCCAGCATGACGGATATCGCCCTGAGGGCCGAAACCTGCCCCACCCGCACCAATCCGAGCCCGATCAGGTAAAACTTCCAGAGCCCCACCATCCAGCCCAGGCCGGGAATCCAGGAGAACAGCACGGTAACCTGGGCATAGGCGGTGATTTTCAGAAGGACCTGGTATCCGAACACATTCCTGCACAGAACGACGCACACGGGATAGAGCAGGAGCGAGAGAACGAAGGGGGTCAAAAACGCGTTCATGAAGTGCGTCATGACGGAAACCCAGACGTTCTCGTAGGCGTACAGCATGGAAAGCACGCCGGCCAGGGCGCTCCACACGGCGAGAACAGCGAGGGCCGGACTGTATCCTTCCTCCTGGGACATGGTGCGGAAAAAGTCCCCGGGACGAAGAAGCAGTCTCAAGGTGGTTTGAATCCATGCTTTCAATGCGGTTTCCTCGCGTACTCCGCGGTTTGGGGTTCCGGGATCGAGGGCGATGCGCCGCAAGCCGGCGCGGCCGCCCGCGATCTCGGGGGAAAGGAGCCCGTCTTCTCTCAGAAAGGAGTCATTCCCGGCCATCCCATCCATCTCCAATAAAGGGTGACGTACAGGGTCAATCCAATGATGCCCACGAACCACATCATGATGCCGACCCGAAGGTAATCCCTGGCCTCCAGGTACCCGCTGGCATACACGATGGCGTTGGGCGGCGTCCCGATGATGAGGCAGTAGGCGAAGGAGGAGGCGATGGAAGTCGCCATGGCCATGAATGGAATCATGGCCGAGCCGGGATGAGCGATTCCCACCATGGCCAGTGTGACGGGACCCACGGCGGCGCAGGCGGGGCCGTCCGCCATGAGCTGGGTGATCAGGGCCGTAATTACGTTGCCCGTGAGCAACAGTCCCAATCCTTCCCCCAATCCGAAGGGCACCACGAATTCCAGGATGGTCTTGGCGATGTAGTATGCACCGCCCGTCTCCACGAGAATTCGTCCAAAGATGATGGCTCCCGCGTACAACCACACCACGCCCCAGTCCACGCGTGTCTGATAATCCCTCCAGTTCACCAGGCCCACCAGAATGTAGGCGATGCCTCCCATGACGGCGAACACCCCGATGCCGAAACGGATTCCGGTCAGCTGGTAGATCAAGGTGTTTTCCGTGATCCAGCAGAAGAGCATGACAACGAAAATGATCACCGCGACGATCTGGTCCCGGGTCCACTTGCCGCCCACCTTATCGATTTCACGCCGCACCACCGCCAGGCCGGGTCCCAGGTTCCCGATGGCGGGTTTGAATCTCCAGTTGATGGCGATCCAGGTGATAGGCACGAGGTACAAGAGAAAGGGAATACAGTAGATGCACCATTGGGCGAAGCCGATGGAAAGACCGAACATGTCTTCCGCGTATCCCATCATGATCAGGTTACGGGCGGCGCCGGAGGGCGCCAGGGAGCCTCCCAGGTTGGCGGCCATGCAGATGGTGATCATGAGCATCTTGGCCAACTCGGGATCCTCGTCGCCCCGCGCGGCCACCGTGGCCGTGTACAGGGTGATGCCGATGGGGAGGAACATGGCCGCCAGGGCATGGTCGGACATGAACATGGTCAGAGGCGCAATCACCACGATCATGATGAGGGTCACCCATTTGATGTCCGGGTTCTTGAGCTTGCCGAACATCATCATGGCGATACGTTTGTCCACGCCCGTTTTCACGAAGGCCACGGCGAACATGAGGCTCCCCATGATAAACCATGTGGCGTCGGACCAATACAGACCGGCGATGTTCCCCCGGTGGACGATGCCCGTGGATATGGCGATGATGCCCACGCTGAACGCCACCATGGGCAGGGGAAGAGCTTCCGTGACGAAGCAGAACACCACGAAAAGCACGATGCCCACCGCGGCCCGGACCTTGAACCCGGCATTCAACGCCTTTTCCCGTTCATTTTCTTTCAGCTTGTCCAGGGTCAACTCCTGGCGGACGGCCAGACCCTGGTCCATGACGGCCCGGAATTCCTCCGGAGAAAACGTCTGCGCGAAGGCCCGAATCTGCTCCAGATGGTCCTTGGTGCTGGGGATGTCATGATCCTTACACCATTTTTCGCCCTTTTTCAGAAACGCCGCATGGCTGAAGGAGGATTGCCGCACGGCGCCTTCCATCATCCGTACCATTTGAACCTGCCATTGGCTCAAATCCTGAGGCCTGGCGTCGAACAGGGTGCGTGCGAAATACGCTTGAACGTATTGCGGGCCGTAGGCGTATTCCACCCCCACTTTCAGCATGCTCTTGGGCGTGGGTATGAACAGCATGAAGAGCAGCAGGCCCAGCGGAATCACAAATACCTTCCAGTTGATATATTTATCGTATCCTTTTGCTTGCTTTTTTGCATCGTCGGCCATGTCTGTCCCTCGTCTCGTTTCAGGGGTTCGTGTGTATTCCGAAAGACGTCGCCGGCTTTGAAAATGGCCGGCGTCAGGACTCCTCGGACTGCTTCAGGATTTCCCTGGGGGATTTCATATAGGCTCGGGTTTGGGCCATTCGGATTTTTTCCTCGAGCTCCAGGCGTTTTCCGAAGGCTTCCTGGGCCTTGGACAGGAGTTCGTCCATGTCCGTGGGCTTGATGAGGTAGTCGAACGCACCGGATTTGAGCCCCTGGACCGCGGATTCCACCGTGGCATGCCCGGTCAACATGATGACTTCCACCAGGGGGTAGTTTCGTTTGATTTCCTTCAGGACGGTGACGCCGTCCATGCCGGGCATCTTCACATCCAGAATGACGACATGGATCGTGTGACTCTTTAGCTTCTCCAAGGCTTCCTGACCGCTGGCGGCCGTGAGCACGTCATATCCTTTCCGGGCCAGCAGTTTCTTGGTGGTATCCAGGAAACGTTCCTCGTCATCCACCAGCATGATTTTCATGTCCATTCGCCTGACCTCCTTGACGGGCTGCTGAAAAACGCGATCCGCCGTGTTACGCTTCATCCTTCGCCCTTGCAGCGTACGGGATGTGCGCCTCATTCCTCAGGATTCGCGCGCCTTGCATCTCATCGTTCTTCACCATCCCGCTCGAAATGGTGTTTATCATCGGGCTGTTATACGGCGCCCGACGGCGGGGTTTGTCGTCGATTGAAACGGCGCCGTTACGCTCTCTTCAAATGAAGCGTGAAGGTCGTGCCGACCCCCGGTTCGCTGTGCACTTCCATGGCTCCTCCCATTTTGGCCACGATGCCGTAACAGATGGACAGGCCCAATCCGGTGCCTTTCCCTACCGGCTTCGTGGTGAAGAACGGTGTGTAGATCTTTTCCAGGTTCTCCGGACGAATCCCGATACCGTTGTCGCGTATGCGGATGGTGACCCGGTTGTCCCGTGTGGGTTCGCCGTTGATGGTGATTTCCCCGCCCTGGGATCCGTGGCGTTCCACCACGGCGTCGATGGCGTTGTTGATCAGGTTGACCATGACCTGTTCGAGTTGGGCGGGATCCGCGGTGACCTTGGGGACCCCGGGGGGAATGTCCTGATTCAAGACGATGCCTTCCACGCGGACCTTTCGTTCCACCAGCCCCATCAGATCCTTGAGGAAGGGGGCAAGGTCCACTTCCTGGGTCTGGGAGTCCTTCTGTCGGGCGAACTTGAGCAGGGCCTGGGTAATCTCGGCGCACCGATCCACCTGAACCCGGACCTGGTGCAGCGAGTCCTCGACTTGAGCCGAATCCTCGGATTCCTTCCAGTCGCCGCGCTTCTTGAGATCTCCCAGAATGGCTTCTATGAGGGTTTGTTCCGCCCGGATGATCTGAAGCGGGTTGTTGATTTCATGGGCGAACCCCGCGGACATTTCTCCGATTTCCGCGAGCCTTCCCGCGACGATGAGCTGGTTCCCCAGTTCGTTCTTTTCCGTCTCCGTGCGCCGCATGCGCCGCACGGTGCGGTTGGTTACGAGAAACGCGATGGACACGATGAGAATGCCGCCCAGGGCCGTAACGATGATTACCTGGTTGGCCACCTTGCGGAGATGCTGAAAGGCTTCGGTGGTTTCCTGACGGGCCACCAGAAGCCAGTTGTCATGGTTCAACCACGTGGTGGCATAAAGAAACCGGTCTCCCTCCCGGCGCTGGGAGACGAACGTGCGGACTCCGCGGTGCTTCACAAGAAGTTCGTCCGAGTCCATGTCCCGGTCCATCAGATATCCACCCGAACGCCGCTGGGTTTGGAGCTTCCCATGGGCATCCAGAATATACGCTTCTCCGGTCTTGCCGATTCGGACCTGTTCCACGACTCCGCTGAACCAGGATGAATCGATGGTGGCGCGGATGACGTATTTTTCCCCGGAGGGTTCCTCCTTGGTCAGGGCGATGACAAAGTGGGGGATATTCCGATATCCTAGAAACACGTCACTGATATACGTATCTTTCCGGAGCACCCACTTGAACCATTCGGCCTGGCTGTAGTCCTTTCCCACCAACTCAAAAGGTCCGGTGTACGCCACATGCAAACCATTCTGGTCGAAGATGCCGATATCGAAGAACGCGGTGGATTTCTTGCGCAGGTGTTCAAATACTCCGGCCAGAATTTCGTCGATCGTGATCTCCGAATAGGCATAGGTGTCCGTGATGAATTGGAGATCCGACTTCCGCTCGGCCAGGAACAGTTCGATCATCTGGCGGTGATCGTCCACAATCCGGGACATCTTGGCCATGGTGCTTGACTGGAGAGATGCAGTAAAATAGTAGTAACCTATAAGCACGACAATGCAGAAAGGTATTGCAGGCACAATAATCATGGTGACAAGTAACTTATTTCTCATGGACGAATAATAGGTGGCGCTCATATATGGTATGCCTTATATATAATAGGTTATGTGCAATGTTGTGCAGAATATAGACTGTATCCGTGACTGTGAGCCGCGTCTATCAGGCCCTCCCCGGGTGTTTCAACGGTGCAAGGATCCTGGATTACAGTCCGGGTCCGGTGGGAGAGCCTCTCTCACCGGTATGGCGGAACCCGGAACTTCGAGTGCATTGCGAAAGGTTCCGGGAGGCCGCTATAAGTCATGGCAAGGCCCATGCCAAGGAGTGCAGGAAGATTGTTGGAATTAACCTGTTGATATTTATATGGTTTAAATTCGATACTCCGGTCCCGAGCGGCGAGGGCGTTCGTGGGCGGTGTCGGAGTTCTTTACAAGTAGTAAACGGATGATTTCGGTCGGTCATCGGTTCGAGACCGTTATCAGTCCGTTGATACACAGCATTTCGGGCAGGCTGTTCAAAAACGATGAGATGCAAGGCGCGCGAATCCTGAGGAATGAGGCGTACATAGAGTACGCCGCAATGACGCAGGATGAAGCGCAACACGGCAGATCGCGTTGTTCGACAGCCTGTTATGAGTTCGCGAGGCAACAGGAAAGACCGAAGGGGTTTACGGGAAAGTCGGTTGCGCAATCCGGGTCGCGTTGTTATAAATTCGTAGATAGACGGTAAGCGAAACGGCGGCCCCCTGGCAGGCTGTTTTCCCGGGGCCTGTATGCGGAAAGGAGCGTATCGGTGGAATTGAATGTCATCCGGACGTTCAATCGGGCGCTGGCCGGGATCTGCATTCCCGGTATGGACCGGACCGGAGACCGTGAGGTTCGAGTCCGCCACGGTATCGTGGCGGGTTGGATTTCCGTGCTTTCCATCGTGGTGTTGTTCGTCGTAAAGTTGGCACTGGGCCTGGTATCCGGTTCCATTTCCTTGGTGGGCGCTGCTTTCCACTTGTTTTCCCATCTCGCCAACTCGGTAATTTTGCTGATCACGTTCTGGGTCTCATCGAGGCCCGCCACGAGCAGGACCCCCTTCGGGCACGGCCGTATGGAGTACCTCGCACCCCTGCTCATGTCCGTGTTCCTTCTGGTGACGGGACTCCAGATCGGGGAGCGTTCGATCCATCAGGCCCTGGATCCTCATCCTGTGTATTATTGGCCCGGGCTGATATGGATTCTGGCCGCCACCATCGTGATCCGAATATGGCTTGGTCAATTCGTGGAATTTCTGGGGCATCGGGTTCATTCTCCGGCCATTCTGACCGCAGGACACCATCATCGCCTGGATGCGGTTTTGGTGTCGGCGGTGCTCGCGGGACTCATCATCGGACACCACTTTGACCGTCCCGAAGTGGATGGGTACATGGGGGCGGTGGTTTCGGCCTGGCTTCTGTTCGTGGGCTATCGGCACGCCAAACATGCCGCCGTTCCCCTCATGGGGCAGGCCCCCAGTCCCGACTTGATCCGGCGTATACGGGAACTCGCCCGATCCGTTCAGGGCGTGGAGGACGTGCACGGCATCATTGTGCACGATTACGGTTCCATGCAATTGATTTCACTGCACGTGGAGATCCCGGAGCACTTGGGACCCGCGGCGATGCACGAAATCGTCGAGCAATGTGAGACTGCGCTGCGAAGGGTTTTCGGGGGTGAGGTGGTTTGCCACACTGACCCGTTATTGGAAAAGACGGAGGAGGTCCGCGCCATACAGGAACGATTCGATGGGGTCGTGGAGGAATTGCCTGAGGTTATCGGTTACCATGATTTTCGCGTCATTGCGGATTCCCCCACGCGCGTTCTGATCGTGGCGGATATCGATCTGGCCGACGAAGTTCCGGAATCCGAATTCGGTCGTTTTGCCGACGAACTCGAGCGTCGCGTGAAGCGGGTTCTTCCCTCCGTGGCGTACTGCAGTTTCTATGTGACACCCAAGTATGTGTACTGAATGTACTGGAGCGGCATGATTCGGAGCCGGATCCCGTTGCACCCGTTGCCGGAACCTTGGGCCGAACACACACTCCTGGCGCCTTGAAGGCGAAAGAGGCAATATAAAAAGCCAGCTCGTCACTGGACGGGCCGGCTTTACCTGGGGAAGAGTAATGAATTTACGTATTACAGGAGCAAGAAGCGTGCCTTTCGGGAAGTTAGCGGTGGGCGGGAGTTCTTTTTCAGAATACGGGAATCGTCTTTTCTTGGGAGTACAACCAAGTTCTCATGGGAGATATGAGCAACCTGCTTAATTTATTGGATTATGTATGGAGCAGAGGGGGTATGCTCCCGCCATTCGGGCGGCCTCTTCCGAGTCTTTTCGCGAGCGCTGTTTTGCCCTCCACATGGAAACGGCCTTGCGTGTCCAATCACGTTCGGTTGAAAACGGACCACTTGCTGTTCAAAACCGACCATCTTCCTGCCGCTGACTCCCGGGGGTGGAAAACACATTCCGTCGGCGGGGCTTGATGCAGCATATCCCATGATTCAACGGGTTGAGTTCCGTATTTTCCACCGAAGGGCTTGCAGCTCAAGGAGTTCTGTGAGAAGAAAATGCGGTTATGGCAAGTTCTCCTAATCGCTTCGGTCGGTGAGGATCGGGGTCATCGGCCCCAAGTCCACCGGGGAAGTGTGGAGTTGGGTGTCGTCTTTAGAAAGGCCGTAGCAGAATAAATCGTATCAGCCCGTTGATAGACGCCGTTTCGAGCAGGCTGGTGAACAACGATGAGATGCAAGGCGCGCGAATCCTGAGGAATGAGGCGTACAACCCGTACG
>CAZQXK010000087.1:0-3474 GCA_964597345.1 uncultured Thermodesulfobacteriota bacterium
GATAGGGGCGCCTTCCCGGTAAGTGACGATAAGGTCGTTGAAGGCTTCGGCGGTTTCGAACTCCCCCACCGTGCGAAGCAGGAATTCCTTTTCCAGCGAGTCGATCTTGCCGCCGGGAATCTCCAGATGCTGGCGGCGGATGGCCTGGATCACCTCGTCGACCCCGATGCGATAGGCGGCCAGCCGTTCGCGCAACAGCCGGATATGGACCTGTTTTTCCCGGCCGCCGCCCACGCTCACTTCGCCCACTCCCTCGATTTTCTGCAGCAGCGGGCGAATCTGCACATCGGCGAAGTAGGTCAGGTCTTCGATGGCGCGCTGTCCGGTCACCGCCAGCCACATGATGGGTTGGGCGTTGATGTCGAGCTTGTCCACCACGGGGATGTCGGCGTCGTCGGGGAGTCGGCGCAGCCGCGCCGATACCTTGTCGCGCACCTCCTGGGCCGCCACGTCGATGTCCTTGCCCAGCTCGAAGGTGACGGTGACGCGCGATCGTCCCTCCATGCTTTCGGAAACGATGTGCTTGATGCCGCTGACCCCGCTCACCGCATCCTCGATGATATCCGTGATCTCGTTGTCCACTTCTTCGGGGCGGGCGTTCTGCCAGACGGTGGTGACCGTCACCACGGGGTCGTCGATGTCGGGGTAGAGGGACACGCCCAGGCGCGAGAAACCGATGAGGCCGAAGATGACCAGGGCCAGGACCAGCATGGTGGCGGTGACCGGCCGTCGGATGGAAATATCGGGCAGAAACATGGATTACCTTTGGCTCCCCGGAGCGGCGGCCGGGGGGTTCGGGGCCACCGGGGCCCCGTCCCGGGCGGCGAATTTGCCCTCGAGGATCACGGCGGTCCCCGGCGTCAGGTCCGTTTCCAGCAGTTGCGCCCATTGGGGCGTGATCCGCCCCAGACGCACGGGAATCTTGCGGGCGACGCCGTCCTCCACGGTGTAGATATAGGTCTCCTGTTCCGTCTGGATGACGCTTTCCCAGGGAACGGTGACGGCGTTTTCGAAGACGTCGGTGACCACCGTCACCCGGGCGAACAGGCCCGGGTTGAGGAGGCGCTCGTCGTTGGCCACCCGCGCCTTGACCTGAAACGTGCGGGTGGCCTCATCCACTCTCGGGGCGATGAAGGAAATCCGGCCGGTGAAGATACGCTCCGGATAGGGAGCCACCTGCAGATTCACCGTCTGATCCAGGGAGAATTTGGGTTTGAACCGTTCCGGCGCCTGAAAGGAAATCTCCAGCGGGTCGAGATCGATGACCGTCACCACCGGGTCCCCCACCTTGAGATAGTCGCCCGGCGAAAGGGTGCGGACACCGGTCACCCCGTCGAAGGGGGCGCGGATTTCCGTATCGGCCAGGCGCACTTTTTCCCGGGCGAGACGGGCCCGGGCCTGATCGATCTGGGCCCGTGTTTCGGCGATTTCCGTTTCCAGGTTGTCAAACTGCAAACGCGAGATCAACCGCCGCTCCAGCAACGGACGATTGCGTTCTAGGGTGCGCAGCTTGTTTTCCAGCCGCGCATTCAGTTCGGCCAATTGTGCTTCGAGATGGGCGATGTCGGCCCGAACCTTGGCGGCGTCCAGGCGCACCAGCACGTCTCCCCGGCGCACCGGGCGCCCCTCCTGAAAGGCGATTTCCACCACGCGCCCCTCGGCTTCCGTGCGCAGGGTCACCTCCTGGCCAGCCGTCAGGCTGCCCACCTGTTCCAGCGTACGTTCGACCCGCCGGGCCACGGCCTCGCCCAGCAGCACGGGCGCCGCGGGTTGTTCCACCGGGGGCGCTTCCCGGCCGCGGTCGCCGCAGGCGCCCAAAGGCGGCAGCAGGAAACAGAGGACGCACAGAAGCCTCAGCAGGGTACGCTCAGTTCCGGGCATGAGCCGTCTCCATTTCCTTCAACGGGTGCAGGATGCCGCGGCGTTCCAGGTTGGCCCCCATAGCCCGGAACAGGCTGCTCAATCCCTGGTTGAAATCCAGCAGGGCATCGGTTTTGCGCACCCGGGCTTCGATGACGTTATCCTGAAAATCCAGAATGCGGAAGGTGTCCGTGAGTCCCTCGCGCAGGCGTTCCATCTCCTGATTCAACGTGATGTCGGCCAGCTCCTGGAACCGCTCGGCCACCCGCACCCGCTCGAAACTGCGTTCCACGGCCGTCAGCGCGTTCCGTACTTCGGTTTCCACCGTGTTTTCCAGGCCCTTCAATGCGTAGAGCGCCTGTCGTTTTTCGTGTCCGGCCCGGCGGTACCGGGCTTCGGCGGCGCGGTTTCCCAGCGGATAGTCGAAACGCAGCCCGACGAACCAGGCATAGCCGTCACCGCTTGCCGCCTGGTCGAAGGATCGCCAGAAATCGCCCCGGTTGGCTCGACCGCCCCGGGTCCCGGGATCCGTCAGTTCCCCGGAAAGACCGTTGATCCCCAGGGAAGCTTCCAGGTTGAGGCGCGGCAGTTTCTGGTTCTGGTAGTAGGCCAGGCGGATATCTTGGCTGACGGTTTCCAGCCGTTGCCGTTCCAGGTCGGGACGATCCGCCAGGGCCGCGGCCAGGACCGTCTCGAGAGCCGGCCAAGGCTGGTCGACGCCGGGCAGGGACTCGGTGACGAGCACTTCGGCGGCCAACGGGTCATCGTGACCGACGGCCAGAAGCTCCTTCAATCGGTTGGCGGCGGTTTCCATCTGCTGGCGGGCGAAGACCACCTGCTCGTCGCGGGCGGCCACCGCGGTCTCCGCCTCCTGCACCTCGGTAATGGGTACAATACCGGCTTCGAACTTCATCCGGTTTCCTTCGAGCAGTTCCCGGGCCAATTCCCGGGATTCGATGCGCAGGCGCAGGATTTCGTGGGACCGGGCCAACTCGAAATAGGCCCGTTCCATAGCTTCCACCAGGCGTTGGGCCCGATCGACATAGCCGAAGCGGGCCTGCTCGAGGCGCTGATCGGCGAGACGCAGATCCGTGGTGTTCACGGCCGTACCAAAATCCCGCAACAGAGGTTGGGTGAAGTCGAGCACCAGGAAGGTGCGGTATTCGGGATCCAGTCCGACGGAAGCGGCATTGTGGCTCAGGCTCCCGGTTTCCAGTCCCAGTCGGACGTCTAGACCCGTGCGGAATTCCTTGCCCAGGCCGGCCGTGGCTCCATATCGCCGGCGCCGGTCGTAGGCGTCGTCGAAGGAATCCGAGGCGGTGGGGGTAGTTTCGGCGGCCCCGGAAACGCCCATATCGGCCGCGGGATCAAAGCGGGCCTCCTCGGTAAGGACGTCCTCGCGCCCCATGGGGATGTTGAGACGCTCGGCCTGCAGGTCGAAATTGCGCTCGAGCCCGCGAAACAGGGCCTCCTGGAGGGGAAGCCGCCGCCCCGTTTCGGGTTCCGCCGCCGTAGTCGCCGCCGTCAGGACAAGGAACAGCACCGGCAAGAGGATTGCGGCCGCCGATTTTTGAAGCATGAGTCGCCCTTTCCTTTCCGCGCGGTTCGGATAAC
>CAZQXK010000087.1:3574-14594 GCA_964597345.1 uncultured Thermodesulfobacteriota bacterium
CGTGGATAATCACCATGGGGCAGGCGGTTACGGCCCCACCTGGATGTTCAGGTTGGACGAAGTCCAGTACATGCGTTTTGATTTCACGCTCAGTACGACGAAATAGTACGTAAGCTCATCGTTCTGTTGTCCGATCTCCGGGTGCAGGCTCAGCTTCATACTCTGGTTCTTGGGGACCTGGACGATAAGACTCGGCTGAACCTGATAGGAACTGCGCGCCACATTGGCGGGCTCACTGTAGAACGGATACCAGGTGTAATTGGGCCCGACCATGGAGATGAGCCATTTGGCCGTGTTCGTGACGTAGTTGGTCGTGTCCTGAATGGTTACATCGGGAGTATCGTACGACATGGAATAGGAAGCCGACATTCCGGCGCCGCCGGTTTCCAGCGACCCTCCGATACTGAACCCTTCCGTTCGGTTGGAAACCGTGCCGGTGGGCATGTACTCGTAGAGCATGCCGCCGTTGGACGTATCCACCTGGGCGGTCAGGTTCATGGAATAGGTGAACCATCCACAGCGCCCCGTATCCGCCTTATAGCTCGTTATGGCGGACTGGTAGCTCGTGTCCACCCGGTACCAATCGTAGCTCGGATTGGTTGTATTGAGTTTGAACACGTTGACCAGAAACCGGTAGGAGCCGCCGTCCATGTTGCCTCTCCAATCCTTGGAGTAGGTGGCGTTCCAGGCCCCGTCGCTTTGGGGGACTCTCTGGTGTTTCTCGAAGATCCAGTGGACCCAGTCGATGACGACGGAGAGGATACTGCCCGGGGTGGGATGGGTTTCCAGCGAGATCAGCAGGTCTTCCCGGGAGCCGTCCGGAACACCATAGGTAAAAAAGACGGTGGGAACCGGGTCCGAAATCCAGGCCTTGTCCGTCTCGTCCGTGATGTTGAGGACTTCCCTCATGTGCGCGCCGTCGCCGTAGACGCCGATAAAGCTTCCCGCGGCGGCCCACGCACTCAAGGCGTCGATGGTGGAAGAGGGCAACGCATCCAACACGGAATCGTCGACTATATAGACGACATTGATGGAGACATCTGCGGAAACCTGGTCGAACGAGTCGTAGGTGTGCGTCGGGGAAGTGGGCTCGTCCCGCATGAGCTTCGAAAGCTCTTCCTCCTGGTAGACGTCGAAAACCCCGGCGGAAACGATGACCACCAGTTGCGTGGTCTGCACGTCGATGTCATCGACATGGTGCTCCTCCTGGGTCAGGACGGCAAGCGAAGGCGACGAGAAAAGCAACAGGCCGAGCGAAACGGCCCACAACACCATGAAGACGGTCCTGCGTTTTGGATGCATGGGTGATCCCCTCCTGAATGGTGATGGATTTCTATTCGGTATCCTCCTTATCGTGCGGACCCTGATAGAACTGAAGATGTTTTTCGCGTGGTTCGGGAGGCCCCCATGGCGGAGCCGCCCGCAAGGTCGTGTCCGTTGGGATGGGTTTTTGGACTCTGGGACCGAAAAGAACTTGTAGCTCTCACACCGCCCCACTATTATGTATGGGAATAACGAGCGTGAAGGACGACATATGGGACTCACTAATACACACAAAAGAGGAGGCTTATTATGAAGCGCGCAGGAATACTCGTGTTTATGGCCATCTTGTTTACCGCGGGCATGGCGGCGGCCGTGTTTCCCCCGGTCCCGGAAACGGCGGAACCCGTTCGTGTCAACTGGTTCAGCGACGAAGCGGACGTCTACCTCTGGATGCAGGATGAGAACCTGTATATCCGGTTTGACGTCCTGACGCCCGAATTTTTCGCGTGTTCCTCAATGTATACGGCCTTCCAAAGCGACGGCGAAGGAGGCTTCAGGGGGGGGATTGCGGATATTACCCGGGAGGGAAGCAGTACAGGTATTTGTGAGGACATAATCGCCGACGAAACGTTTCTGGTGGACATTTTAGGCGGTTCATCGATTGATTTTACCCAACCTCTGGAATTCTATTTCGGGAATTGGGCTGTAGACAGCAGTACTGTCATCGATGTGTTTCCCGTGGTGGGTTCCAAGCCGGCGCCGATCAATGGAATCTGGCGCAGCGCCGACGGTGTGCTCAGTGTGTATATTCAGAAATATCAAGCCCAATCCGCCGTTGCCGTGGCCACCCTGGACGGGATAAACATGGTGGCGTTTCTGGACACGGATATCAGTGACGGCTTCAGCGTAAACAACGACGTGGGCAGTCAGGGGTACGGCGTCTCCTTCGTGTTTCACAGCAACACGAGCGCCACCGTGACTGTGGACATGCCCGCGGGAACGGTTACCAAGGATATCTCGTTGGCGTTTCAGGATTTGAGGTAGCTTCTTCGGCCTGTGGATTTTCCGGGGGGTTTCTTTTTGGACGGTGTCCAATGCCCTCGGAAAACCGCCGAGATGCAGGACTCGCCAATTCTGAGCAGTGAAAAGCCGTTACGCTATGCCGCGGTAACTCGGGACTCAGCACCGCGGATCCCGTTTTTTGATGGCCTGCACAGTATTGGGAAGGCTTGCGCCGGCATGCCGCCTGCCCATCTTCCCCCTTGCCGCCAACGGCACCCGGCCGGAGCGGAAATTCCACTTCGAACAATGAGTTATGCCGCGGTCCTGTTTCTTCCCGCTAAGGCCTCAACCCGGCGCTGAAGACAGCCCCAACGAGGGCGCTCTTTCTTTTCTCCTCGGGGTTCATCATGGCCCTCTTCCTACAGTTCCAGCAGGTTTTCCTGTGGTCGGCTCCCGACCTTCGTCTGAGCCAATATCTGCTCCAGCGCCGTCTGGTTGGGTCCAACAAAAGGGGGCGAAGCCGGAACCCGCGCAACCCACTCCAGAAACTGTTCGTTCTTTCCTTGCGCCGGGGGCAAGTGTGACGACAAGATGATTTTCGGGGCCATTCGACGAATTCTATCCAGCGCTTGACCCAACACGCCGGCTTCGACCATATGAACCCATGGACTGTCTCCGCCGGCCCAGCTTATCATGCCCTGAGCCAAACGATCCTCTCCGATATCATCCGCATGGTACACCGGAGAAGCAATGACGGCGCCAAAACAATCGGCGGAGAAAAAAGCTTCCGATTTGTTATCATAGATCCCGATCGTGGTCGGATTATCAAACAGAGGCGGTCTGACGGCGGTGAGCATACGATCGCCCACATGAATACTATCTCCCGGATTAAGCCAGTACGTCCGATGCATGGGCACCGGCCAAGCCGTGCTCATCCTCAGTATTGCCAGGGCGTTGGCTACAAGCCGCGCCTTCGGCGCCGCTTCCAGAACTTTCCGTACGTTACCGGTATGATCGGCATCGTCGTGTGTAAGCCATATCCACCGCAAGTCCTGAGGATCCACGATTTCCTCCAGAGCTTTCATAAACTGCTCAGGCTCGACGCCCATTCCCGTGTCGACGAGGACCGGTTCGTCAGCCTTGATGACGAAGGCGTTGACCGCGAGGAATCCCATGCCCGGTATCGGGAAATGTGCGGGGAGGACTTCGATGTCCGGCATCGCTCGATAGGGTTTATCCATAGGAAAGGTCCCCCTTTCTTGTCCCGCTCAGAAAATGGTAATGAGCGCCCATACGGCGGCAGCCATGAAGATTCGGTTCCGCCTCGTCAAACGGTCTATCAGGCCGTTGAAAAACGCGATCTGCTGTGTTGCGCATCATACTTCGTCGTTGCGGCGTACGGGTTGTACGCCTCATTCCTCAGGATTCGCGCGTTGCATCTCACCGCTTTTCACCAGCCTACACCCATCGCTGTTTATCAACGGGCTGCTTGTGTGGGATAGCTCGTTGCCGGCGGCGGACGCCCTCCGGAAAGATGAGCCCCCCTGTCCATTCCTTCAAGCGGCACGGTGATGAAGACTACCGGGGAATTCGATGCTCAGGGGCCTAATCCACTAAAAAGCAGGATACCTTCGGAGAGATCCGATAGCAAGATCCGGCACGCAAATAGGCCCAGTGGAAAGGCGTATCTGTCTTGCGCCAAGCGGGGGCCGAAATAAAATAAGGGTTCCGGCCTTTTGGCCTAACCCTTTGATTCTACTGGTGCCGAGGGACGGAATTGAACCGCCGACACGGGGATTTTCAGTCCCCTGCTCTACCGACTGAGCTACCTCGGCGCGCAGTGGGCTTTATGTATAAGAGCCTGTCCGGCTTGTCAAGCGCTTTCACGCCGGCGCGGCGCCGGGAATCGGGTCTCCTTTTCCGCCTCGACGCCTCCAAGCTGAGATCACCCGGAGGGAGTTCCGCCGTCTCGCTCCGGCAGGGTTTGCCTACGCCCGTGCAGACCCTGACAGCCCGTTGACAAACCCTAATTCTATCAAGCTTCCTATCGATCCGGTTCCTCCAGGTCGGGAATGGCCTCCAGAATCTCGTCGTCGGATAACTCCAGCGTCTCCTCCGGTTCCCAGGCTTCCTCCTCCGGGGCCGGACGCGTCCCCGCATTGAGGGAGCCCGGTTCGACCCGTTCCCCATCCGCTGCGGGATCGGAAGAGTCCAAATCACCGAGATCCAGCTCCGCTTCATCCGGCAACTCCGACATACCCGAAACCGACCCCGCATCCTCCTCCAGAGTGAATTCCAGAGCGCTGATTTCGTCGAGCATGAGGTCCGCTTCATCGATTTCGTCAATGGAATCCCCCGGGGCCGTGGCACTGCCCGCATGGAGGACGGTTCCGGCGCGGGCGCTTTCCGGAACGGCATCCTCCACCACGATATCTTCCAGCATTTCGAATTCGAGGAGGTCTTCCTGTCCGGAATCCGGCGCCTCATAGACCAGCGGCCCGGCTCCGGAAGCGACCGGCTTCGATGCATCGGGAAGCGTCCCGCCCGACAGAGAACCCGGTTCCGCGACATCGAACTGCAGGAGATCTTCCGACACACTCAGATCCAAACCCATATCCAGATCCGGAGCCACGTCCCCGAGTCCCAACTCCAGTTGTTGCTGTGGCTCTCCGAACAAATCCTCATCTCCGAAAATGAGGTTCATATCCTCTTCGGCGGGTTCCGGATGCACTCCGAATTCATCTGCGGAGTCGACGGCGGCCGAGGAGGATTCCAGGAGGGAATGGGGGGCAACGGCGGGGAAGTCCGAGAATCCCAGGGCTTCCCGAATATCCCCCAGCTCGGCGTGGCAACTCTTGCATGCGGTCAGATAATCGAAGGAAATGTATCCACATTTGGCGCATTTCATCAGGAAGCCTCCTTCCATGGGCATCCGGGTCCGGTCCGTCGTCCAAGATCCCCTCGTTCGTATTGCAGGACGGCCAATGCGACCAGGGCCGCTGTTTCCGCGCGGAGAACGCGCGCGCCCAAATCCGCCCAGTGAAACCCCTTGGCCCGAGCCAGAGTCGCTTCATCCGATTGAAATCCTCCCTCGGGACCCACGGCCACCACGATCCCCCTTTCCGGAGGGATTTCGCGGAGAATTTCATTCAAGGGACGGCCCTGCTCCTCCCACAGGAGGATGCGATCCGTATCCGGCGGGACGGTTTCCAGGAACCGTCCGAACTCCACAGGAGGCGGCAGTTCCGGAAGGGTCGCACGCCCGCATTGCTTCATGGCCTCCACGGCGATTCGCCGGTATCGCTCCACCCAGGCCGTCCCCCCCTCCGTAGGACGGGCCACGCATCGAGCCGTCAGCAGGGGCAGGACCGATGCGGCTCCCAGTTCAGTGGCCTTTTGAACCACCCACTTCATTTTTTCACTGCGCAACAGCGCCTGAGCGAGGATCAGTCGCGCCGGCGAATCCGTGTCCGGCCTGCACGAACCCAGGATACGCACATGCACTTCATCCCGCATCATCTCCTGGATGCGTCCCTGATATGCGGCGCCTTCTCCATCCAGGAGCACCACGGCATCCCCCGGTTTCATCCGAAGAGTCGCCCCGCAGTGGCGGGCATCCTGCCCCCTGAGGACCGCCCTGCCCTGCCCGATGTCATGAGGCGGAACGTAAAAGCGTCTCAGGTGTTGAGAAATTCCAGGAGAACCCATTCACCCTCGATGTCTTTCCCGGTGACCGGAAGGGGCGCGAAGCGGTCCTCCAATTGGGCCGCCCGTTCCGTTGGAATTCCCGAGAGCAACAAGCGCGCCCCGGGCCCCAGCAGCCGTTTGAGATCCGAAGCGATTTCAGTGAGGGTTGGAACATCCAGGTTCGCCACAACCAGATCAAAGGATTCCTGGATCGTTTCCGGACCTCCCAGTCGAATGGCGACCTGCTCCGTCAACCGGTTTCCGCGGACATTCTCCGTGGCCGCCGAAACGGCTTCCGGATCCACATCCACGCCCAGGACCCGGGGAATGCCCAGCAGGGCGCCGGCCATGGCCAGGATCCCGGTGCCGGTACCCACATCCAGCAGGGTGCGTGGAACGAATCCGGTTCCGGTATCTGGCGCCAGGAGCCTCTGAAGCGCTTTCAAACATAACGCCGTGGTAGCGTGTTGGCCCGTTCCGAAGGCCCGCCCGGGATCCAGCACCAGAACGCGCTCGTCCGGCCCGGTATGATAAGAGGTCCAGGACGGGCGGATCACCAGATGCAGTCCCACCCTGAAAGGCGCAAAGTATTCTTTCCACGTTTCCGCCCAGTCTTCATTCCGGATGGAATCCGAGGCCCAGCGGCCCCGGGCGGTCCCCGGAAAATACCGAGCCACGCCCGCCAAAAGGGCATCCAGCGTCGCCGGATCCACACAGGCCGCTGAATTCTCCGGAGCATACACGGTGAGATCCACTTCTCCCGGGTCTTTGCGATGCAGTTCCATCCCCGGAAAGCCGAGGTCCAGGAGGCGAACCGCCAGTGCCTCCTCCTGTTCTTCGGGTACGGTAAGGATATACCGGCGCCAGGTATTCATGGTTCCACGATTCCGAAAGGGGATCGGGAGAGCCGGCCGCGGCCGGGGACCGGGAGGCGGTTTCGGACGGCTGCGGAAAGGAGTTGACAGGAGGAATGCGTGGGGCTATAGTTCACTGTGAATGAGCCGTCATTCATGGACGCCGCCAATACCCCATGGTGTGATCGATCAGTATGAAACGTTACGGTGACAAGTATACCCGCATTCTCCATGCCGCTGTCAAGGTCTTCGCTCGAAAAGGCTTTTACAATGCCAAGGTTTCGGAAATCGCTAGAGAAGCTCAGGTCGCCGATGGAACCATCTATCTCTACTTTGAAAACAAGGATGACATCCTCATCAGCCTCTTCGAAGTGGAGATGGAAAAGATCCTTGCCGGTATGAGAGACGAATTGGCCCAAACCACGGATCCCGTGGAAAAGATCTATCGCTTCGCCCGGGTGCACCTTCGACTGGTGGAACTCCACAAAGATCTCGCCGAGGTAATCCAGGTGGAGACCCGCCAGAGCAGTAAATTTATGAAGGAATATAAGAACGAAGGGTTTCTGGAATATCTGAATCTTGTCGGAGACATCGTCAAGGAGGGACAAGAAACGGGTGTTTTCCGGAAGGACCTCAACCCCAGCATCTCCAAGCGCGCTTTTTTCGGAGCCCTGGATGAAGTATCCCGCTACTGGGTTCTCTCTTCCAGGAAACCTTTTTCACCTCAGGCGGCGGCCGGCCAGATCGCCCAGCTATTCGTGGATGGACTTCGACCCCATCCCGAAACGCACCGGAATGCCGTTTCCGCGGAAACGTCCGCACCGGTCCCCGAAGTCGAGACCGGGAGCGCACGGGGGCGCACGGTATGAGATCCCCCGGCGCCGCGGAAAAGACGCCTTGCCGACGAAGGGGTATCGAAACGACCCGGAGCCGTAACGCGCTTGTCATGGCGCGCGCCGCACCGCCGGATACAACGAAACACCCCGGATCTTTCCGTACCACGGCCGTCGGAAGGCCCAAGACACGGTCTGCATCCGTGAAACACCGAGACGTTCCAACGGACGGACACGACACCCAGCCACTGGCGTATTCACACGGAACCGCAAGAAGGAGGATCAGGTGGACATTCTAGTTTGCATGAAGCAAGTACCCGACACCGAAACCCAAATCAAAATCAACCCCGACGGAACGGGGATTGTCGCCGACGACATCAAGTGGATCATGAATCCTTACGATGAATTCGGCGTGGAAGAGGCTCTCCGGATCAAGGAAAAACTGGGGGGAACGGTCACCGTAATCAGCGTGGGACCCAAGCGCGCGACGGAGGCCATTCGGACCGCCCTGGCCATGGGTGCGGACAAAGGCATGCTTCTGGTGGATGAAGCCTTTCAGAACGGCGATGCCTATGCCACCGCAAAAGCGCTTTCCGAGGCCATCAAGAACGTCCCCTTCGATCTTATTTTCTGCGGGCAGCGCGCCATTGACGATGACGGCGCTTCCGTGGGAGCGGCGTTGGCTCATTTTTTGGGAATCCCCCAAGTTTCCTTGGTCACCAAGGTCGAAATCACCGACGATGGTAAGGCCCTTACCGCCCATCGCCCCATCGAGGGCGCCACGTTGCTCATTCATTCCGAACTCCCCGCTCTGCTTACGGCCCAGAAAGGCCTGAACGAACCCCGGTACGCCTCCCTGCCGGGCATTATGAAGGCCAAGAAGAAACCTCTGGAGGAGAAGACCGCGTCGGATTTGGGTCTGGATCCCTCCTCCGTGGGTTCTCAAGGCTCCAGGACCCGGGTCCGCAAGTTGACGCCGCCGCCCGCCCGAAAGCCCGGCAAGATCGTCCAGGGCGAAACCGTCCAGGAAACGTCCGCTGCATTGGTGCGGCTGCTGCGCGAAGAGGCCAAAGTGGTTTAACCCTCTCTCCAACCGTCAAAACCGGTCCGGGTCGCGGCCCCTGAAAGGGCTGTCTCCCAGGCATCATCATAAGGAGAACGAGCATCATGGCCAAGAATATTTGTACCGTGGCGGAACAGCGAAACGGCGAACTCCGCAAAATCACCTATGAAGTGATCAGTGAAGCCCGAAGGCTCGCCGACCGCACGGGCGGCAAGGTAGTTACCTTCCTCTTGGGCGGACCCGATATTCGGGAGAAAGCTTCCGCCTTGGGAGCCTACGGCGCCGACGAAGTTCGTGTAGCCGCAAGCGATCATCTGTCGACATACACGACGGACGCCTATTGCCAAGTCCTTGCGGCGGGTGTCGCCGAACTCGATCCGGCGATTTTGCTCATGGGAGCCTCCGTGGAAGGCAAAGACCTGTCCGCCCGGCTGGCTGCCGCATTGGGAGCGGGAATCGCCATGGACTGCACCCGTTTCGATCTGGACGATGAGTTCAATCTCATCGCCACCCGGCCCATGTACGCCGGCAAGGTGTTCGCCGAGGTGGAATTCTGCGGGGGCGGCATTCAGGTGGCCACCGCGCGCCCCAACGTGATGACGGTGACACCGCCCGACGATTCCAGAAAAGCCTTGGTGGAAGACCTGCCGGTAACCCTGGATCCGTCCGCTTTGAAGACTCGGGTGATCGAGGTGATGGGCGACGCGGCCGGCAAGGTGGACCTGACGGAGGCCGAAATCATCGTTTCCGGCGGCCGTGGCATGAAGGACGCTGAAAACTTTCATATCCTGGAAAATCTGGCTTCGGTCCTGGGCGCCACCGTGGGCGCGTCCCGCTCCGCCGTGGACGCGGGCTGGCGGTCTCACAGCGACCAGGTCGGCCAGACGGGGAAAACCGTTACCCCGAATCTCTATATCGCCTGCGGCATCTCCGGCTCCATTCAGCATCTGGCCGGAATGTCCTCCTCCAAGGTAATTGTAGCCGTCAATAAAGATCCGGACGCGCCCATCTTCCAAAAGGCGGATTACGGCATCGTGGGGGATCTATTCGACTATGTGCCGGTGCTCACGGAGGAATTCCGAAAGATCAAGAGCGAATAGCTTGAAAATCCAGGTGGTCCGGCGGGCTTCCTGTACACGTAATTCCCTTCGTCCACGATGTTCCTTTCCCATGCGCATCCGCAACCACCCAAAAGGGAACCGCCGGCGGCGTTCCCTTTTTTTGGGGGTACGGTCGAGTCCCCCGAAACACCCGTATGTCCGCCACACGGTTTCTATAGCGGTTGTCCTGAGCGCTCCTCGTTCCTGAGCGGGGCCATACGATATACTCGAGACCGCGTCATGAGACAACGTTCGGCCGCACGATTCGACATGCATCGGTTTCTCTTGTATTATTCAGCCGCTGCATCGTATAGTAATACTATCATGGCTGCGAGTTATATCGTTCAGGTCACGGGAACCGACACGACTCATTCCACGGGTCGCCTGAGACCTAACGAGACCTGGAACGTTCAGCAGGCCGTGGATATATATTATTGCGCACAGGCTGGCAAAAACGATGAGAGGCGAGGCGCGCGAATCCTGAGGAGTGCGGCGTATCCACAGTACGCCGTAATGACGCCTGCCTGTGCGTGTCCGCACGCAGACAGGCGGGACGCGCGGCACGGCGGATCACGTTTTTCAACGGCCTGTCAGGGATCCAGGATTCTGCGGATTTCGGACAAGGTTCGGATCACGAAGTCCGGCTGCGGATCCAAAATCAGAGGTATCGCTTCGGCTCCATTGGTCAGGAATGCAGTCAGAGAACCCGCGTCGCGACCGGCAATAATGTCGAAGCGGTAATCCCCCACCACAAGCATTTCCTGGGGAATCGCGTTCATGGCCCGCGCCGCCAGATGGATTCCCGCGGGATCCGGTTTGGGTGCGGCGTGTTCCCGTGTGACGATGACTCGGAAGCCGTCCCGCGAGGTTGGGGTGAAATGAGCCAACGTCTTGGCCACCGCTTTCATGCCGTTCCGGGTGACCAGCCCGTAGGGAATCCTCCGGCGTTCCAGCCAGCCGAGAAGATCTTCGGCTCCCGCGTTGGGCCGCGATCGTTCGGCGGCTTCCAGTTCGAAAACCTCCAATATGTCCAGGACGTTCCTTCGATCTTCCCGGTGGAGTCCGGCCGTGTACTCCAGAATGGGCTGGTCGGCGGGACAGCCGATGCAGCGGCGGATTTCCGAGAAATCGATGGCGCCCGGCGCCGTCAGCGTCCCGTACAGATCGAAAAGCAGGGCGTGCAGCTTCATACAAGTACAATCCTGAACGTAACCGGAG
>CAZQXK010000088.1:0-14564 GCA_964597345.1 uncultured Thermodesulfobacteriota bacterium
AGCGGAACAGGGGACGGATCGAAATCTTCCATCTCCCCACGTACGGCGTACCGCCGCTCGCCGCGTCCCGCCGATACCGATAGGCGGTGAGGCCCGCCCTAAAGGTTTTGAAAGGAGGGTTCGGGAGAGGAAACTCCCGCCGAGGGGCATCCAAAAGTCTCCCTCCCGTCAATACGTACCATCACCGATCCCTGCGATTTCAGCGGCCTCATCGGAATAAGGTTTGCTCCGACCCTTGTCTTCTTCCAACTACTGTTTAGTCTTTCATCAAGACAACGCGGAATTTCCTGCGATATGGCGTCCTGTTCCACGTAAGAGCGGCCTTTTTGGTCTGACTCGAGGAGGAGGACCCAAAGATAAGAAGAATGTTTAGGGGGATAATCCTATGAGAACAAATTATCGATTCCGAATGATAAGCGTGTTTGTAGCTGTATGGGCGGTGCTCATTTCCGGTTTTACGGCGACTGCGGAGGATCCGGACTATTCCGGGGGCATACTGAGTTTGCCCAGAGTCACGGTGGAAAAAACAATCCCGTTTAACAATGTCGCCATGTCTCTGGACCTGGAAAACGGCACGTTTCAACTGCTGACGGCGGAAGGTGATGTGATTGTCGCCACCGGGACCGTTTTGAACGGCGGCGAGGAAGTTCCTTCTGTTTTTACCGAAGGCGCGGGCATGGGTGTGGTTAAGGTGAACACCCAGTCCCGAGCGATTGAAGGAACCGTGTTGATCCGGGGTCTTTCGGACGTCACGGTGGCCCATATACACGCGGGCGCGGTCGGGGTGAACGGCCCGATCATTATTCCGCTCATTGGAGACGGCGACGTGCAAGTAGTCCCGCCGGATACGTTTCTCACGCCTCAAGAACTCGAGAGTTTTTTCGGCGGCGAACTCTACTTCAATGTACACACGGAAACCAATCCCGGCGGTGAAATTCGCGGGCAAATCAGTCCCGATCTCATCGATTGGGGCGTGGCGTCACTCACGGGCGACCAGGAAAATCCGCCTGTATCGTCCATGGGCAGCGGCCTTGGCGTAATAAGCGTGGATTTCAAAACAAGGGAAGTAAGCGGCTACGTGGACGTGCAAAACCTCGAGGGCGTAACTGTGGCCCATATTCACAGAGGGGCGGCCGACGTCAATGGTCCTATTATCGTGACCCTTGAACTCAGCGGCTCAAGGTTCACGGTTCCCGAGGGATCCCAATTCTCGGAAGCGGATCTGGCCAGGTTCTACAGGCAAGAGTTGTACTTCAACGTGCACACGGAGGCAAACCCCGGAGGAGAGATTCGCGGTCAAATTCATCCGGCCGTGCGTTAGTTCGCGGAAGGAATTCCAAATCAACCCGGGTTCCGGTTCTCCAATACGTGCCGCTGTTGCCGCGCGGGGAGATCCGGAATCCAGAAATTTCATTAGTGAACGCGTTTTAAAGGATGAAGCCCAACGCCGCAGATCGCGTTTTTCAACGGCCTCATGGGGTTTCAGGAAATAGAAAGAGCGTTCCGGAGCAAATGCTTGATGACTTCACCCAGGATCACCGTGTCGAAGGAAGCCGATTCCCGATGGCGACATCGAGATCCGCGTGGACACATAAGACCGTTGCCGTCCAGACTCGTTTTCTTGGACCAGCAACTCCCGGAATTAATGCAAGCCGTCCGGATCCACATCCACGCCGATAAGCTCCACCCTCTCCCGGGCCAATTGAACGGATGGAATGCCTTCGCTGCAGCCCACATCGAGCGGACGCTTTCCAGTGACCTGCAAAACCGGCCAATCGATGCGCCGCCGCGCCTGTTCCCGGGTCTCGGCGCTTCCCCGGAGACCCAAGCAGGCCTGTGCGATTCGGTCTCGGGCGCGAGGACACCTTAGGGTCGGAAACCGCTTGTCGAACACCTCCATCTGTGGGGAATGGGTGGGTCAAACGGAATCGTCACAGACATCCTCTCCCTGGTTACCGGCTGGTTCGCTCTTCTCCAAAGGGTCGCAGCGGGCTATTTCGCAACCAAACCCAGGACCCGTTCCACGCATTCATCCAGGGAGCACCGATCCGTTTTCAGGGTGAGATCCGGGTGTTCCGGTTCCTCGTAGGGAGAGGAAATGCCGGTGTAATTCGGGATCCTGCCCAGACGGGCCTGCCGGTACAGCCCTTTCACGTCGCGCCCTTCGCATACGTCCAACGGACATTGGACGTAGATCTCGTAAAACCGGTGGTGATCGATGATGGCCCGCACCATTTCCCGGTCGGCGCGCATGGGCGAAATGAACGCGGCTAAACAGATGACGCCGGCATCCAGAAACAGCCGGATCATCTCGGCGATGCGCCGGTTGTTTTCGCCCCGGTCCTCCGGTGAAAACCCCAAGTCCCGGCACAATCCGCGGCGGACGTTGTCGCCGTCGAACACATAGGTCAACCGACCCATGCCGTGGAGGCGCTCCTCCACGGCATGGGCGATGGTGGACTTGCCGGAGCCGGACAAACCCGTGAACCACAGGACCAGGCCCTGCTGCCGCAGCAGGGTTTCCCGTTGTTCCCGAGTGACCCGGTGTACGATTCCCGCGGCGTTCCGGGTGTACCTGCCGGGTGTTCTTTCCGTACTCATGGTTCCGCCCTGCCCGTGAGTTGCCGGTACAACGCGGCGACGCGTTCGGCTACAGGGCTCCAGTCCCGATGGGCGGCGACCCACCGGCGGGCGTTTTCGGACAATGCTCCGCGCATACCGGGATCCGCGATGAGGCGGCTCAAACAGTCGCGCAAACTCTGCACACGGTCCGGGGCACACACCAGCCCCGTTTCTCCATGGGTGACCATCTCCCTCAACGCGGGTAGGTCCGAGATCACCAGCGCCTTGCCCATGGCCATGCCCTCCAGAATTTTCAGGGGAGGCACCAGCCGGCATACCTCCACATCCCTGCGGGGAAACGGCAGAATATCCATCACCGAATAGTACCGCCGAACCTGATCGTGCGGCACGAATCCGGTGAAACGGATGGACTCGGGTGCGTTCAGCCGGCGAGCCAGGGCTCGGAGCCGGGCTTCTTCATACCCTTCCCCCACGATGAGGGCCGTCACGGGAACATTCTGTGCCGCCAAATCGGCCACGGCGCGCAGGATCAGGTCCACGCCCTCATATCCGGTGAGCGTACCCATATACCCCACCACGGTCCTCCCGCGGATCCCCAGTTCGCGGATGAGTTCCGCGTCCGGCTCGCCCGGTTGAAATTGATTCGTATCCACGGCGTTGGGGATGACGTGAATTCGTTCCTCGGGTATGCCCTCTTCCACAAGCGTCCGTTTCAAAGGGCCGGATAACGTGATGACCGCATCGGCGCTGCGGGCGGCCGTCCACTCGCACAGACGGCAGTACGAAAAATGATCCGTCCTCTCATAGCCCGGCTCGCGGAAAGCCCGTGTCAGGTGCCACAGCCCCCGTATCTCGTAAATGGAGGGGACGCCGAGCCGACGAGCGGCCGTGACGGCGGCAAGTCCGGTCAGATATTGGGACACGCCGTGAATCAAGGCCACCTGTTCCCGCTTGGCCAGCGTTTCGAGGGCCCATGCGTACGCGTCTACGTAGGCCGTTTCGACGGCCCCGATGTTCATGCCGCCGGCCTGCAACCGGACGTAGGTTACCCCGTCCACCGTATCCTGAGGAGCGGCGGCGGCATACCGGTGTTTCTCGATGTCCCGGGGATACCCCGGACGCGTGCAGGCCAGAACCCGCTCTCCCCTGGCCCGCAAATGGCGCAGCAGCTCTTGGGAACGCAAGGCATAGCCCGTGGCATCCAACGGGAGCGAGTTGTGCAACGCCATCAGCGTCCCGGTCCTTCGGCGCGCCCTGCGGGAAACGGCTTCCGGCAGGACCCATCCGTACTCCAGGACCCGCACCATGTCCGACACCCGATGCCGAATGCGGGGAGACCAAAGCGTCTGGTCGCCGGTGCGTGCAAAGCAGTTCAACGCTTCATGCAGTCTTCCCGTGCGATACAGGTAGAGTCCATGCAAGCCGGGGTGTACGGACAGGAGCGCCCGGCACGCGGAACGCAGAAGTCCGCTTCCCGGGCCGGCGAGCCGGTCGAAAAAAAGGCGTCCCAAGGTCTCGAGTGCATGGATCGGGTTGCGGGTCATCGTTTTCGGGTCATGGCATCGGGTCTTTCCGCGGTTCGCATCCTCTCTGCATTCCGGAACCGTCTACCCGGGAAGAAAACAGATGCAGATCGTGATCCACCATCTCCCGCACCAGGACGTCGAAGGGGATTTCCGGTTTCCAGCCCAGACGCACGCGGGCACGGGAAGCGTCCCCGCACAGGATGACAGGCTCCTGGTAAGCCGAGAGTTTGGGATCGATCTTCAAATAGGCATAGGGATCCAACCCGCAATGTGCAAACGCGGTCTCCAGGAACTCCCGCACCGAATGGGTTTCCCCCGTGGCCAGGATACAGTCCTCGGGGGCGTCTTGGTTCAACAGGAGCACCATGCCCCGCACCGTGTCCCGAGCGTGCCCCCAGTCCCGGCGGTGATCCACATTCCCCAAGACGATCTTGTCCTTCAAACCGAGTTTGATTTGGGCGGCATGAGCCGTGATTTTCCGGGTGACGAATTCGAAACCCCGCCTCGGTGACTCATGATTGTACAATATTCCACTGCATGCAAAGAGATCCCGATGTTCCCGAAAGAATTTCGTAAGCAAAAAACCCGTGGTCTTCGAGATCCCATACAGGTTCCGGGGAGTGAAAGGGGTCGTCTCCTTCTGTGGAGATTCGACGGCGTTTCCGAACAGCTCACTGGATGCGGCGAAAAAGAAACGGCACCGGGGCGACCATTCCCGCAAAGCGCCGAGCACGTGGAGCGTCCCCATGATGTTCGTTTCCATCACGAGGTCGTCGTGCGCCTCGGAGGAACCCGCGAACGTATAGGCTCCCAAATGATAGCATTCCTCCGGCCGCACGCTTCGAACCACACGGGTCACGTCCTCCGGTCTTACGAGAGAGCCCGCATGGAGAACCACCCGATCCAGGAAGCCCCGGATCCGGCTCAGGCAACCGTCTGGATCCGCCAGGGATTCGGAGCGGACCATGCCGTGCACCCGGTATCCCCTTTCCAGGAGCAATTCGGCGAGATAGGATCCGTCCTGCCCGGAAATGCCCGTGATCAGGACTCGCTTCAAACCATCCTCCCGCGGGAGCCCGGTGACCGCTCCATTCGGGACACCGCCCTCCCATGGCATGGAGTCACTTCATGGCCGGTAGGTATCGGGCTTCTTACCAAAATGACCCGTACGATGCAACCCCCCCGGCGGATAACCTTTCCCGGCGACAGACCTCTTCCGTGAAATCGACAAGGGCATGCGGCCTCAGAATACGGTGTTGATTTCCATTCGGAAAGCTCTTTTCAAGGAACGCCCCTTTGTGACATACTCCAATTTTCAGGCCGACAGTAAGCAGGCCGTCCTCCTGAGGTGTTTAGACCCGCTGGGATCCGCCCGGGATGACCGTTTGAAGGTCGGCAATCCGGTTGTTTCGATCTCCTGTTCAACGAGGCGGGTTCGCGGATCCCGGCTGCGACGGAAACAACACATATGAACATCGTTTCTTTGAACGTTACCGTTCCCATGGAACCCATAGGCGCCGTGTCCGCCGCGGCATCCCTGTCCGACAGCTATCGGCCGGGCGAAGGTACGGTCGTCGTCCTGGCTCACGGAGCAGGGAACGATAAGGACCATCCTCTCCTGGTGGACGTATCCCAGGGACTGGCAGAGGCCGGTTTTGCGGCTGTTCGGTTCAATTTCCCATATAAGGAACAGGGACGCAAAGCTCCGGATCGCCCGGAAGTGCTGGCGCTAACCTGGCGCCGAGTATGCGAGTTCCTGCTCCAGTACGAACCTTTGCGGCCTCTGGAGCTGGTGGCGGCCGGAAAGTCCATGGGAGGCCGCGTGGCCGCCCAGATGGCGGCCGAGGGGAATCTTCCCGCGAAAAATCTCGTTTTCCTGGGATACCCATTGCACGCGCCGGGCAAGAAGAAGCCTGTGCGCGACGTTCCGCTGTACCAGATCCGCATTCCCATGCTGTTCGTGGCCGGTTCCCGGGACCCCTTGTGCGATCTTTCCATACTGAGAACCGTGCTTTCCCGCCTGTCCGCTCCCTGGGAATTGACGGTCATCGAGGGAGGAGATCATTCGTTTCGACTGTATCGCACTTCCCGGAGTTCCCAAATGGAAATCCATCGCCGGATCGTACAATCCATATTGAAATGGCTGGGTTAACAGGCTGAGGAAAAACGCGAGTTGAGGCGTACCGGCGGGCCGCTCACCCGCTTCCGCTCGTCCGGTACAAGGTCCTTCCACGGTGTTGCATCCGAGGAACCGTGCGTGAACCCGACTCCCCGAAATAACCGCTTCCGGACCCGATGGGCCCCCGTTCTGGCGGGGTTGGTGATCTTCCTGGGAATCGCCTTATGGGTGACCAAGGCGTTTCATGACAAGATATCCCCCGGTTCCGTGTTCCAGGCGCCCAGAACCCTTACGGAATCGGAACGCGCCGCCCGCATTGAAATGGAAGAAATATCCCTTGTTGCGGAGGCCGTGGGCACCATACGAGCCAAACACGAGACCGTGTTGGCTGGAAAGATTCTGGCCCAAGTCGAGAAAGTGCATGTCCGCGCCGGGGATTCGGTGCGCCGGGGAGACGTGCTTATCGAATTGGACGCGCGGGAATGGGAGGCGCGTAAGGCGGCGGCCGAAGCAGCCCTTCAGCAGGCCCGGGCCGACTGGGATTTGAGGATTCGTGAACACGATCGTTTGGAAAAGCTTTTCGAGCGGGGGGCTGTAAGCGAGCACGATTTTGATATGGCGGTCATGAGGCGCACCGCCGCCGAAGCTCGTGTCCGGCAGGCGGAAAAGGAAATCGGCGTGGTGGACTCCACCCTGGTGTTTACCCGAATCCAGGCCACCCATTCCGCCGTAGTCGTGGAACGCCTGGTGGAACCGGGAGACATGGCTGTTCCGGGCGAGCCCCTGCTCGTGCTGTATGCCCCGGATGAACTCCATCTGGAAACAGTGGTCCGCGAATCCCTGCTTCCGTTCATCCAATTGGAACAAGCGCTTTCGATCCGGGTGGACGCCATCGACCGCCGGTACCAGGGGATCGTCCGGGAAATCGTCCCCAAGGCTTCGGAACACGCGCGCGCCTTTACGGTGAAGGTATCGCTGCCGGAAACGGCGGACTTGTATCCCGGCATGTTCGGACGTCTGAGGATCCCCTACGACACAACCACGCGGCTTCTGGTACCGGAGCAGGCCATCCGGCGCATGGGTCAGGTTCAATGGGTGGACCTGGTAGATGAGGACGGAACCGTGGTCCGGCGTGAAATCAAGACCGGCAAACGGATCGATCATCGCGTGGAAATCCTTTCCGGGCTTGCCCCCGCTCCGCCGGGACAACCCCTTCCCCAAGTTATTCTTCCCTGAAGGACGCTCCCGTGCCTGCCGACCGATTAACCATCCTGGGCCGAATCGTAGAAGCGTTCATCCGTCGCAATCTGGCCGTTCTGTTCATTCTGTTCGCCCTGGCCGCGGGTATCGGGGCGCTCATGGTGACGCCCCGGGAGGAGGACCCCCAGATCGTGGTCCCCATGGCCGACGTGTTCGTTCAAATGCCCGGGTTTACAGCCAGGCAGGTGGAGCGTCTCGCCGCAACCCCGCTGGAAAAGCTGCTTTCCCAGGTCGATGGCGTGGAATACGTGTACAGCATGTCCAGGGAAAACAACGCCGTGGTGACGGTACGTTTCTTTGTGGGTGAAAACCGGGAGGACAGCCTGATCCGGCTCCACAACAAAATCATGATGCACCTGGACCTGGCGCCTCCCGGTGTAACGGGCTGGGTGGTGAAACCCGTTGAAATCGACGATGTCCCCATTGTGAGCGCCGTGCTGTACAGTGAGACAGTACCGGCTTACCGGCTCCGCCGCCTTGCGGAGGAATTGGAGATCAAGGTCCAGCAGATTCCGGATACGGGGGTCACTCGCATCATCGGGGGGTCCCGGCGGGTGGTGCATGTGTTTACGGATACCGAGGCTCTTGCGGCGCACGGGCTGGAGCCTTCGGATCTGGAACGGGCGCTCCGGGGGGCCAATGTGCGCGCGCCCGCCGGGATCTTCGAGCGGGACGACCGGGAATTCGTGATGGTGGCCGGGGAACCGTTCTCTTCCCGCGAAGATCTTCCGCACTTGGTCGTGGGAGTGAACCGGGGGCAGCCCGTCTATCTGGGGGACGTGGCCCGAATCGAAGACGGCGCCGAGGAACTGGATACTTACACCCACATCGGATTCGGAGCCGGGGACGGATTCCCCGACATTCAAAGCACGGGCAAGGACCACCCGCGACTTCTGCCCGCCGTGACGCTGGCGGTGGCCAAGAAACGGGGCGCCAACGCCGTCACCGTGTCGAAAGCCGTTCAGGCCCGACTCCAGGAGTTGCAGGACTCCCTGTTTTCCGAGGATATACAACTGCGGATCACCCGGGACTACGGGAAGACGGCCGACGATAAGGTGAATGATCTGGTGGAATCCCTGATCGTGGCGGGGTTGGTGGTTCTCGTGCTCATCTGGCTGACCATGGGACGCCGGGAAGCGCTCATTGTGGCCACGGCGGTGCCGGTCACCTTCAGCCTGGTACTGCTGGTCAATTACCTGTCCGGTTACTCCATCAATCGGGTGACTCTCTTTGCCTTGATTCTCTCGCTGGGCCTGGTGGTGGATGATCCCATCACCAACGTGGACAACATCCAGCGGCACATCCGCATGCGGCTACGCAAGCCTTTGGCCGCCACCCTCTTCGCCGTGCAGGAGGTCCTGCCTCCGGTCATTCTGTCCACCCTGGCCATTATCGCCAGTTTCGCCCCCATGTTTTTCATCACCGGGATGATGGGACCCTATATGCGGCCCATGGCCGTCAACGTTCCGCTGGCCGTGGTCTTCAGCACCGTCTGCGCCTTGACCATCGTTCCCTGGATGAGCTACATGCTCCTGCGGCGGCGGGTCCCCTCGGCGGAAGTCGGAGAAATTGGCCCGGACGCCACCCCGCCGTGGCTTCGCAGAGGCTACCGTCGCGTGGTGAACCCGTTTCTCGAATCCCGGCGACTGCGCCTGCTCCTGATGGGCGCCACACTGATCCTGTTCGCTGGAGCATTGTCTCTGGCCGCCTTGGGCCTCGTCCCCCTCAAGATGTTGCCTTTCGACAACAAGAATGAACTCCAGATCGTGGTGGACATGCCCGAGGGAACCACGCTGGAAGGCGCCGCCGCCGTCACGCACGCGTTGGCCGATTACCTGCGCAGCGTGCCCGAGGTCACCGATTTCACCACCTACGTGGGCACGTCCAGTCCCATGGACTTCAATGGACTGGTCCGTCACTATTATCTCCGGGAAGGCGGTCATGTGGCGGACCTACGCATCAATCTCGTGGGTAAGGACCATCGGGTTCAACAGAGTCATGCCGTCGCGTTACGCATTCGGGACGATGTGACGCGTATCGGCCAACGGTTCGGGGCGATCGCCAAGCTGGTGGAGATCCCCCCCGGCCCCCCGGTATTGGCCACCGTCACGGGGGAAGTGTACGGCAGCCCCTACCATTCCTACGAAGAAATCATCCGGGTGTCTCGAACCGTCCGCGAACTCATGGTCCAGGAACCTTTCATGGTGGATGTGGACGATTCCGTGGAATCGGACCAGGTTCGATACGTATTTGAAGTGGATCGTGAAAAAGCCTCCCTGAACGGAATATCGGCGGAGCACATCGCCCGGACGCTTCAGACGTGCCTGGGAGGTCTCTCCGCCGGCGTCCTGCATCAGCCCCACGAAGCGAACCCGCTGGAGATTCGTCTGAGACTTCCGCGGGAGCATCGTTCCAGTCCGGAGGATCTGAGCAGTCTGTACGTCCGTGGCGACCACGGAACCCCGGTGCCGATTTCCGAACTGGGTACGTTCAGGGAAACCCGCGCTGAAAAAACGATCTACCACAAGAATCTGCGTCCCGTGGTCTACTTGTTCGGCGAATCCGCGGGGCGGCCTCCGGCGGAAGCGATCCTGAGCCTCCAACGGAAACTCCGGGAGACTCCTCTCCCCGAGGGTTTTTCCGTGGATTGGGCCGGGGAAGGAGAATGGAAGATCACTGTGGACGTCTTTCGCGATTTAGGCATCGCCTTCGGCGTGGCCTGCCTGGCCATCTATTTGCTACTCGTGTACGAAACCCGAAGTTACTTTCTTCCCGTGGTGCTTATGATCGCCATTCCCCTCACCATCATCGGAATCATGCCCGGCTTCTGGTTGTTGAATGCCGTAACCGGCTCCACGGTGGGAGGATATCCGGATCCGATCTTTTTCACCGCCACGGCCATGATCGGCACCATCGCCCTGGCCGGAATCGTGGTCCGAAATTCCGTGGTGCTCATCACGTTTATCCGGGATTCCATGGCTCAGGGAGAAGAACTCCGGCAAGCCATTCTATCCAGCGGGGCGGTGCGCATGCGTCCCATTTGTCTGACGGCGCTCACCACCGGGTTGAGCGCGTGGCCCATCACGCTGGACCCCATCTTTTCGGGTCTGGCCTGGGCCTTGATCTTCGGCCTGTTCGTGTCCACGGCGTTCACGTTACTCATGGTGCCCGTGGTGTTTTATATGACCTATGAAGGCCGGCCGAGTATACCCGCCGATACAGGCGACTAATAGGAGTCGGGCCGTTCCGTAAGGTTCGAAACGCTGCGGCTCTTGCCGGACCAACGCCTTCAACCGAAACGCCTTTCCGGGATGTTCTATGTCCTGATGAAAGAGCAAGGAGCTTATGATGATCGAGTCCATGCACCCCGGTCTCTTCCGCGTGGAGATACCCCTTCCGGACAGTCCGTTGAAGTCCTTGAATTCCTATGTGGTCCCGGGCTCGCCCCGGAACTTGGTCATCGACACGGGACTGAACCGGGATGAATGCCACGCGGCCATGATGTCCGCTCTGAAATCCCTGGATATCGATCTCGATGCCACGGATTTCTTCATAACCCATCTGCATGCGGACCATTTCGGTCTCATTTCGAGATTGATCACGAAACACAGCCGGGTATTCTTCAACCGGCCGGATGCGGAAATCATCGAATCCTGGAGCGGTTGGGATCCCATGGTTGCCTATGCGGGCCGCAGCGGATTCCCCGAGGGGGAACTGCGTAACGCCCTCGAGAACCATCCCGGATACAAGTTTTCCTCGGAATGGGTCCCGGGGGTGAGCATTCTCGAAGACGAGGACGTCATCCAGGTGGGAGGTTACCGGTTCCTCTGCGTAGAGACGCCCGGCCACACCCGCGGACATACCTGCCTCTACGAGCCTGAAAAACGGATCTTCATTGCGGGAGACCATATATTGGGGGACATCACCCCGAATATCCAGTGCTGGTCGGATGAGGAAAACCCGCTGAAGAGCTATTTGGCCAGTCTGGACAAAGTAGCCGTGCTGGCGGTGGACCGGGTATTACCCGGTCACAGGCGGGTGTTCACGGATTTTCTGGGACGTATCCAAGAGCTGAGGCAGCATCATCGGAACCGATTGGAGGAAGTTCTGGAAATCCTCGGCAGAGGACCGCAGCACGCGTTCCAGGTGGCTTCCCGGATGACGTGGGACATCC
Source organism: uncultured Thermodesulfobacteriota bacterium (assembly GCA_964597345.1). Lineage (GTDB taxonomy): Bacteria > Desulfobacterota > Desulfarculia > JACQYL01 > JACQYL01 > CAZQXK01. Next base: position 11,663 of record CAZQXK010000088.1, read on the forward strand.
TGTGCGATTCCTGGGAGCAGTTCCCCGTGGCTCAGAAATGGTTCGCCACGGGAGAAGCCATAGCCCACCTGAGGTACCTGGAAGAGCGCGGCGAAGTGGCGCGTCTCGATGGCGTCGGCCCCATCACTTTTTCTTTGCCGAGGTGATCCGGGGTCGCAGCGGTTGCACCGTTCGTCCTGTTTCAAGCCCCCGTGAACTTGGGCGGCCGTTTCTCGCGAAACGCCTGGAGAGCTTCCATGAGGTCCTCGCAGGGAAGAACCGCCGCGTTCTTCTGGGCCACATAGTCCAGTCCGGCGCGAACGCCGTGGTCCCGGCCGTGAAGGATCACATCCTTGGCGCCCTGTACCGCCAGGGGGGAATTGGCCGCGATTTCACGAGCGAGCATTCGGGCTTCCGCGTACAGGGCATCCCGGTCATCGCACAAACGGGTGACGAAGCCCATGCGGTAGGCTTCTTCCGCAGAGAAATCCTTGCCCGTATATACCAGCTCTCGAAACCATCCATGCCCGATGATGAAAGGCAGGCGTTGCAGCGTGCCCAGATCCGCCACAATGGCGATGCGGGTTTCCCGGATGGAAAACACGGCGTCCTGCGTGGCCATGCGGATGTCGCAGGCGCAGACCAGGTCCACTCCTCCCCCGACGCAATGGCTGTGCACGGCGGCGATGACCGGTTTGCGGCAGCGTTCCACCACATCCATGCTTTCCTGCAACGCAAGGATCTTTTTCCGAAGCGCTTCCCTGCGATCCGCCGTGGGAACCTGAAAGAGATCGGCGGTGTCGGACAGGTCCAGACCCGCCGTAAAACTCTTGCCCGCGGCCCGGACCACCACCACCCGCACCCCCGGGTCTTCGTCCAGGGACTCGAAGAGGGATTTGAGTTCCCCGAAGAATCGGGGATCCATGGCGTTCCGCTTTTCCGGGCGATTCAAGGTCACCCAGGCGATATGTTCTTCCGTTTCCACTTGAAAGGGGCTGTTCTCGGTCATCAGAACTCTCCCGGTTACCAGGGTTCACGGGTTGGATGAGACGACGCGGATGGAAGGGGCGTCGTTCCTCAGCAGGCCGGTGCAAAACGATGAAATGCTTTTACGCCGTTGGCGTGAAAGCGGATCCCGTTTTTGAACGGCCTGTCAGGCGTTTCCGGCGAGCGATCGAGCGGTGGATTCCGCCTGCCCCACGATCCGTTCGAACAACTCCGCCACTGTGGGAATATCGTGCGCCAGACCCACACCCTGTCCGCAAGACAAGATTCCCAGATCCAGTTCCCCCTGGGCGTACATCTGCTTGGCCCGGGCTCCCGCCACAATCCCTAAAATCTCCTCTAAGGCGGCTCCCCGAGCCTCCGCCTCGGCGCACTGTTGCGCCGCCGCGTTCGCCCATACCCGATGCGTCGCATTGATGGAACGCATGATAAGCCGGGTATCCAGCTCGGACGCCTCTACCAGGGCTTCTTTGATACGGGGGTGTATGCGGGCCTCCTGTGTCAGAAGGAGACGGGTGCCGATGATTACGCCCTCGGCGCCCAATGCCAGAACGGCCAGCAGACCGCGGCCGTCGGAAACTCCGCCGCCGCCGATGACGGGTATGCGCACGGATTCCACCACGCGGGGAACCAATACCAGGGTCCCCAGGTCCAACTTGCCCGTGGCCCCGCCGTTTTCATATCCCACCACGGTGACCATGTCCGCGCCCATGTCCTGCACCTTCAAGGCATATCGAATTCCTACGCACTTGTGGATCCAGACCATGCCCGCTTCCTTGAAACGAGTGCACAGATCCTCGGGGGCTGAATGGCCCGAGGTCTCCACAATGCGCACCCCTTTTTCCAGGAGCACGTCCAGGTACTCCCGGTTGTCGATGGGACGCATGGCGGGAAACAGGTTCAGATTCACCGCAAAAGGCTCCCGGGTGCGCTCCCGGACCCGGTCGACGGCTTCCGCCAGATCTTCCTTGCGGTCGTACATGGCCGAAGCCAGTATGCCCAATCCTCCGGCATTACTAATGGCCGCGACAAATTCCGGGGTCGATATCCACATCATGGCGCCGCCCACAATGGGATACCGAATTCCCAACATTTCCGTAACTCGCGTGGAAAACATGCACATTCCCCTTATTGATTGGTTGTGTTGAAGGCCCCGGCTTCCCATTCACCGCCAAAGGATGGGTGGCTCCTTTCTCAGGGGCAATCGGTGATAGCCGTATTCCGGATAGCCCACCATGAGGGCACCGAAACAGACATTTCCCGGAGGCAGCCCCAAGGCGTTCTGCAGCGGGGGCCACATTCCCGCCGCCGCGGTAAAGTAGCCGGCCCAACAGGCCCCCAGACCCAAGGAATGTATCGCCAGATCCAGGTGCGTGAGCGCAATGGTGCACGCGAACGGAGCCGTGCGTTCGGCCTTGGGGGCATGGGCTACCACTAAGTGGGGAGCGTCCCGGCAGATGACGTCCCTCCCGGCCTCGAAAGCGGCGACCACGCGGTCCATGTTCAGTTGTTGGGCGAACTGGGGCTTTTCCTCGATCAGATCCCGCATCCAGTCCGCCACAAATTCCGCCATCACTCGCACGTCCTTGCCGTCCCGGAGGACCATCCATTCCACGGGTTGGCGATTGTGCCCCGACGGCGCGTAGCGGGCCATGTCGATGGCCCGTCGCAACAGACCGGGATCCACGGGACCGGGTGCGAAGTTACGAATGGACCTCCGGGATCGAAAGAAATGCTCCACCTGATCCGGAGCCGGGATCCAATCTTTACGCAAGGGGGGACACGCTTCGGGCTTCATGGCGGAATGCGACAACGCCCCATGGGGACAGGCGGCCACGCAATGACCGCACGCAATGCACCGTTCCTCGGCCCCGGCAACGGGCGAAGGAACAGCTCCCCGTTCCTTGAATTCGATAAT
>CAZQXK010000089.1:0-14344 GCA_964597345.1 uncultured Thermodesulfobacteriota bacterium
GGAAGCCGCATTTCCCAGGATATTCTGATGCGCTTCAAACGGGTGCGCTTCAATCTGGATCTTCACGCGTCGTGACCGATGGATCCGCAAGGGCGCAAATCCAGGCGTTTTTACGTACGCACGCGTGCCAGGCCGTTTCCAATCCGGGGACACCTTCGTCAATCTGGGGACACCGTACCTATTTCCCCTCGTTACACCGCTCCTGCGGTGTAACGTCCAAGCGCCGGGGCGCTCCCGCGCCCTCACCATACACCCGAGCGTATTCTACCAGGCGATATACGGACGGCGCAGAGCGCCGCGATTCTTCCGTGACACCGCAGGAGCGGTGTGACGAGAGAAACAAGCCGGCGGGGAAGCAGTGAGCAGTCGATCGTCCTTTCCGGACAGATCAGCCGCCGCACGGCTCCAGGTATACGATCCGGGATCGTTCCCAATCCCCGCTTTCACGGGATTACGTTCAATATAACGCTTAACGAGGAGAAGAGGGTTCTTCCGATTGGGTGATCTCTACGTAAATATGCATGGTTCTTCCTTGCTCCTCCGGCAAATCTCCCAAAATGGTGCTTTAACAGCCCGTAGAAAACAGCCTTTCGGACAGGCTGTTCAAAAACGATGAGATGCAAGGCGCGCGAATCCTGAGGAATGAGGCGTACAACCAGTACGCCGCAATGACGAAAGATGAAGCGCAACGCGGCAGACCGCGTTTTTCAACGGCCTGTCAAGTGAATCAGGTGTCGGTCACTCACGGATGCTTCCACATCTCTATACTGCAAATTATAAGCAACTTATGTGCCAAATGCAATAACAGATTCATATCACTCGGTGTCTTCGATTCCGGGACGCGCTCGATACCTGGATATTGCACAGGAAGTGGGCAGTCGCCGGGTGCTTACTGCTCAAAAAATGAACACCTTGGCCGGCCCGACGGTCGAAAGAGTATTCCTCCCAACTTCTCAAGAAAAATAACCGCTTAGAAAATCATCTCTATGTATTTTGGATTGGGTGAGTAGGGTTCTCAAGGTAGGCGCTTTGAGGGTCGTATGATTAGAGATCGTCATGCGTGTACGAGCGCCGTCGATGTTCTCTCGCACCATGGCGATAGGGGTTTCCTCTCGGACCATCCGAAAACCAAGCCGTTCAAACGCTTTTATTACCTTTCGGAAGGGCGCGTCTACAGGGAACCGGGGCATCTCTGCCAGGGCGCCCTCATCCCAATGTTTCCTGCAAAGCCGCCGAGAGCAGTTCATTTTCCCGCCGCTTCCTTACGGCCAGGCGGACGAAGCGTTCTCCCACGCCCGGAAAAGAAGTACAATCCCGGATAAGAATACGGCGTTGCTCCAGTTCCCGCGCCAATCCCGGCGCATTCCAGCGGGGATCCTCCAAACGGACCAGCACATAGTTGGCCGAGGAAGGATACACCGTGAGCGCGCTCAAGGATTCAAGCCGCCGGGTGAGCCGATCCCGTTCTTCCCCAACGAATCGCACCGTTTCTTCCACGTAGGAATCCTGTCCCAGACAGTAAAGGCCGGCTTCCTGCGCAAGCATGTTCACGGCCCAGGGTTCCAGACGAACGGCCAGACGACGGATCAGGTCCGGATGGGCGACGATCCAGCCCAGCCGAAGTCCCGGCAATGCGAATATCTTGGTGGCGGACCGGAGGACCAATAGGTTGGGTCTGCGCGCCGCCTCCGCAATGAGCGATCCCCCCGGCTGAAACTCGATGAAGGCCTCATCCAAAACAAGGATGGTATGGGAGTCCTCCAGTCGTCGGACCAGCCAAAGCATCCGTTCCGGATCCATGAACTGGCCTGTGGGATTGGCCGGGTTCGCCACCCACAGCGTGGACGGGCCGTCCGAAACCCGGAGGGTCTCCATGGCGGATGTATCGTATCGCCAAGGGGGGCCGCCGGGCGGACTCGAATACTGCACCGAGCACCCCGCCAGCCGACATGCGTTTTCGTACTCTCCGAACGCCGGACCGGCGATACGGACGCGCTGGATCCCCAGAAAGGCCGGCAGCATGTAGATGAAACTCGTGGAGCCGTTTCCCACCAGAACGGAGCCGGTGGGAAGGCCCCATCGCTCTTCAAGCGCGCGGGTCAAGGTTTCGGCTCCCATTTCGGGATAGTGAACGACCCGCTCGAACCGCTCGAACAGATGATCCTTAAGTCCCGGAGGGGGGCCTAACGGATTGATGTTGGCGCTGAAGTCCAGGATAGACTCCGGTGGCACATTCAGTTTCCGTGCGGTTTCAAACACCTTGCCGCCGTGGAAGTGATTGAGGGTGAAAGTATCGGCCTGCATTTCAAATCCGAATCAGACTGGTGAGTGTGACCATCAAAACGGACGCTATGAACATGACCTGCTCCGCCTCCAGAACCCGGGGAATGGAGAACTCCTCCAGAGGGTCTCCGATACGGGGCTTCTCCACTATAATCCCTTCATATCTCGAAGGCCCCCCCAGTTGAACCCCCAATGCGCCGGCCATGGCCGCTTCGGGTCTCCCTGAATTGGGGCTCTTGTGATTCCCGCCGTCGCGCAGGAATATCCGCCAAGCGTTCCGCGCATCCAGTCGAAGAAGAAAGGCCGCCGCCACGATCAACAGTGCGGAGAGCCGGGCGGGGATGAAATTCAAGACGTCGTCCAGCCGGGCGCTGCACCATCCCAGGTGCGCATACCGCTCATTCCGGTATCCCACCATGGAATCCAGGGTGCTTGCCGCCTTGTAGGCCATGGCGCCCGGCACGCCCGCCAAGGCCATGTAGAACAGGGGGGCCGCCACTCCATCGGAAAAATTCTCAGCCACCGTTTCGATGACGGCGCGGATGATTTCTTCCGGCTCCAGTTCCTCCGTGTCCCTGCCTACGACACGAGAAAGAAGAAACCGGGCGCCTTCCAGATCATCGGACCGAAGGGCCTTAATCACCGCCCAGGACTGTTTGTACAAGTCCCGGACGGCAATGGCGGTATAGGCCAAGTACACGGCGACAAACACTCCCAGCCAGCGGTCCATCCAGTAGAACAGGGACAGCACCAGCCAGGAGGCCAGAAACGTTCCTGCCACGATGCAGAGGGTCAGAAGACATCCGCCCAACATGAGTGCGCGGGGTTCATGGGCGTACGATCGGATCCGGGATTCCAGGCGGGTTATGGCCAGGCCGATTCCACGAATTGGATGAGGCAGCCATCGAGGGTCACCCAACAACAGGTCCAGCAAAAAAGCGCTCCAGATCATTCCGAAGGTCACCCGAAAATCCCCCCACAGTGAACATGAATGTCTCAAAGTAGCACATGCGGCATTCGCGTCAACGCTTTTTTCCGGGTTCACTTGCCCGGAAAGGTCGCCACAGCAGCCCGTCGAAAAACCGCATTTCGGACAGGCCGTTCCAAAACGATGAGATGCAAGGCGCGCGAATCCTGAGGAATAAGGCGTACAACCACTACGTCGCAATGACGAAGGAGGATGCGTCACGCCAAAGGCGTGAAAGCAGATCGCGTTTTTGAACAGCCTGATAGGCGCGTTTTCCGGAACGTCCGGCAGTCGCCGTCCCATCCGCCGGCCCTGTGTATGGCCGTTTTTCTTTTGAGTTCCCGCGGGGCCGTGCTATATATTCTCTTTTACGGGGACAGTGCAGGAATATTCACGAATCATGAGGCGACAAATATGGACTCCGGCAGAAAGCAAACCTTGGCCATATTGACGGGAGGGGGAGACGTCCCGGGCTTGAACGCATGCATCAAAGCCGTAGCGTACAGAGCCGCGGACGAAGGCATGAATATTTTGGGTATCCGCCGGGGATGGGGAGGGTTGCTGGAATACAACCCCGACGATCCGGAAAGCCTGGCTCGAAGCGTGATCAAACTCGGCAGGGACGTGGTTCGAACCATCGACCGTTCGGGCGGAACCTACCTGCATACTTCCCGCACGAACCCCAGCGCCGTGAAAGCTTCCCACTGCCCTGATTTCTTGAAGAGCAAGCTGGATCCCACCAAAGAGAAGACGGACTTCACCGCCCATATTCTCTCCAATCTGGAAAGGCTGGGCGTGGATGTAGTGATACCCATCGGAGGCGACGACACGCTTTCGTTCGCGGAGCGGCTCCATCGAGAGGGGTTCCCCGTCATCGCCATACCCAAGACCATGGACAACGATGTGTTCGGCACGGATTACTGCATTGGATTCTCCACCGCCATTACGCGCAGCGTGAACTTTATCCATGCCTTACGCACCTCCACCGGATCCCACGAGCGAATCGCCGTGGTGGAGCTGTTCGGACGGTACTGTGGGGAAACCTCGCTGGTTGCGGCCTATCTGTCCGGCGTCGATCGGGCCATTATTTCGGAAGTCCCCTTTAACCTGGAAAAATTGGCCCGTTTTCTGGTGGATGACCGGAAGCAAAACCCCAGCAACTACGCCATGATGACCATCAGTGAAGGCGCCAAAATGGAAAGCGGAGAAATGCTGATCAAGGGGGAAGCCGATCCTTACGGTCACCGAAAACTTGGGGGCATAGGCGCCATGACGGGAGACGCCATCAAGAAGCTGACCGGCGTCGATATCATATTCCAGCCGTTGTTTTACCTGATGCGCAGTGGTTCTCCGGATTCATTGGACCTGATGGTCGCGGTGAATTTCGGACACATGGTCGTGGACTTGGTGGTCAAGCATTCCACGGGGAGGCTGGTGGTGCTGAGGAACGGGACTTATGGGGACGTTCCCTTGAGCACCATTACCACGGGACAGAAACGAGTGGATGTGCGGGAACTGTACGACATCGAGCACTATCGCCCCAAGGTGCGCCATGTGAGCGGAAAGCCCATGTTCCTTTATTGAAGGTCGATGAACTCGTAAGACAGGAAAACTCTTCGTTTTGTCATTTGGAGCGTAGCGATAACTCTCTACAATTATTACGAGATTTCTCCTCGCTGTGCTCGTCGAGATGACAGAAATCGACTTTTTACGAAACTATCAAGGTTGCCGCCGGGTGTTTTGACAAACCCCCGCCCCGGTGCTATAGAGTTCCTGTTGGAAGAATCCTCCTGCAAAAGATGAATTTTCGCGGAAGTGGACAGCCCGCTGGTGGGGCTCCCGGACTTCAAATCCGGTGGAGGGCGTGAGCAGCGTCCTCGGTGGGTTCGATTCCCATGCACTTCCGCCACCGGTGGGCCGTGGCGCACTGCGGTTTCCGGAGCGTTTCCCTGCATGGGCCGTATCCCGATTCTCCGCCTCCGCAATATCCCAACCGGGTTCACGTCCCGTAACGCGTCCTTTTTCGCCGCCCCGCCCGTAACGCCCGCTCTTCATGGTTCCGACCCGCCGGCTGTTTCTTCAGCCGCCGTTCATCCGATTTGAAGAAAGGCCGCGTCGTTCCGACATCCGAGCCCGGAGCGCTTGGGACAGGCGATTTGCCATTGCGTTTTGCCGCTCCAAGGTTTATTAGGTGCCGGGGAAGGTCTATGTTGTGCGTGAGCCCGAAGCCGGTGTCCGGGCGACAGCCTGCGTCCCAAAGCGTAAAATACGAGAACCCCCGATAATCCCGAACACCGATCGCACCGGCAAGAGGCTGTGGTCCAAAGGGAAGCCGGCCGGCTCATTGAAGGCCGTATCCGCCGGATCCATCCCATGAGTGCGGTCCCTGTGGCATTTCGATGTCAAGTTCGTATAATATGGAACCGCTTTCGTCTTTCTCAGGAACACGACCTTCGTAATCGTATCGGATATTCGATTGGGTGTATCGGGTGCGGGAATTTCCAGCCGCGACCGGTCTGAGCCGTATGGAGGTGAATATGGGCAAGATAAGAATAGCGATCGTGGGGGTAGGAAACTGTGCCAGCTCGTTGATCCAGGGGATTGCCTATTACGCGCCGGAGCACAGGGAACCGAACGGCCTCATGCACCGGGAACTGAATGGTTACAAGCCTTCGGACATACAGACCGTGGCGGCTTTTGATATCGACCGAAGAAAGGTGGGGAAAGATGTGGCCGAGGCCATCTTTGCACTGCCGAACTGCACCACGGTGTTCTGCCCGGATGTACCTCCCACGGGCGTCCAGGTGACCATGGGCCGAATTCTGGACGGCTTTTCCGATCATATGAAGGAGTACCGGCAAGACTGGACGTTTTCACCCTCCGAGGAACCCGAAATCACGCAGGAGCAGGCGGTAGAACTTCTTAAAGCCTCGCGAGCGGAAATCATGTTGAACTACCTTCCGGTGGGTTCGGAACGCGCAACCCGCTTCTACGCTGAATGCGCCCTCGATGCCGGGGTGGCTTTCATCAATTGCATGCCCGTCTTCATCGCCAGCGATCCCGTATGGGCGGAACGTTTTCGGGAACGAACCCTCCCCTTGATCGGAGACGACGTCAAAGCCCAACTCGGCGCCACCATTACGCATCGTGCTCTCACCGACCTGTTTCGGAAGCGGGGAGTCCGTCTGGATCGAACCTACCAGCTCAATACCGGCGGGAACACGGACTTCCTGAACATGCTCAACCATTCCCGCCTGTCCTCCAAGAAGAAATCCAAGACCGAAGCCGTCCAATCCGTCGCCGCCGTGCGAATGGAGGAAGAAAACATCCATATCGGACCCAGTGACTATGTGGCTTGGCAGAAAGACAACAAGGTATGCTTCCTGCGCATGGAAGGCCGGCTTTTTGGAAACATACCCATGAACCTGGAACTTCGGCTTTCGGTGGAAGACTCGCCCAACTCGGCGGGGGTGACCATCGATGCCGTCCGCTGCTGCAAGTCGGCGTTGGACCGCGGTATCGGAGGAGTTCTGATATCCCCGTCCGCATACCTGATGAAACATCCTCCCCGGCAGTACACGGACGACGAAGCCTATCGCATGGTTGAGGACTTTATCTCAGGCAAACGAAAGGATTGACTGAACCTTCTTCGAACCCCGACAGTGTTTCGAACTCCCTATACGGCCCATAAGGTGTTTCCTCCGGAGTCTGTATAGATCCACAAAATGAGGCGTAGTAAGTACGCCGCAATGACGAGGATGCGCCATCCCGCCGTTGGCGTGACGGCAGACGGCGTTTTTCGACAGCCTGCGGCCGCCCCGAACACACAAAAGACCGCTATTCCTTTTGGCTTCGATGAACGGTTCCCTGGGAGAGGCCAAGTTCCCCATCATCCAACCTGAAAACCACCAAACCCAGAAACAACACCACAGCCGCGGATATAAACAGAGGGCCGAACCCCAGCCATTCCCCAAGATAGCCCAGAAGAATGGATCCCAGGAATACACCGGCATCGATGCTTCCGGTAAAGGCGCCGGTCACTTTGCCGCGCAAATGGGCCGGCTCGCGCCGAACGGCCATGGCATTCAGACAGGGAAACAGGAACCCGTGGCCGCACCCGCACAGGAGACCCGCCGGGAACAGGACAGCCGAACCCGCCGGCAACAGCAACACCAGAAATCCGAGACCTGCGATCACGAAAGCGTATGGCATGATGCGCTCCTCTCCCACCCGATCGGCCAGTCGTCCTCCTAAGAGACGTGTCAGAATGGCCGCAGCGGAATAAGAAAGGAAATACGCGGACACCATGACGTACTGCCGTTCCTCCACAAAGGGAAAGACGAAGTTACCCGAAGCCGAAATCCCTACCCCGAAGAGAAAAGAAAGCAAAGCCACCAGGGCGTTCTTCCGCGTCCTGAGCACCTGGAGAAACGACACTCGGGGGGATTGGCGGGAAAATGTGAACGAATCGGCAAGGGGCAGATGACAGACCAGTCCGATGCCCGCCACGGCGGATGCGGTAAGGAAAAAAGCGGAGAACCCCAAATGCCCGATGACGGGCTCCGCCAAGGCCGGCCCCAACCCAAGGCCGGTGAGTCCTGAGATTCCGAAGACCCCGATGCCCTCGTTGAGTCGCTCCTGGGGCACGATATCCGCCACAAAGGTGAATGCGGCCGTAAAACAGATGGCCAAACCCACCCCATGAATGATCCGCATTCCCAGAAACACGGCATAACAGGCCGAAAGATCCTCACACGATTCAATGAATAAATAGCATAAAGGCAACAGGGTCATGATCAGAGACCCAACGGTATAGCTCCGTCTCCGGCCGAACCGGTCCACCATGGTGGAAACCCAGGGCCGGCAAAGCACCGAAGCCAGAGCGAAGGCTCCCATAAGCACTCCGATGTCCGCCTTGGACCCCCCCAAATCTTGGATGAACAGGGGCAAGGCGAAGAACGCCGCAAAACTGGACGTAGTGCACAAGTTGGCCACCGCCATGGTCACAAATCCTCTGGAAAACAACGTCGACATGTCGCAGGCCTTTCTCGCGCGCCTTCACTTCGCCCTATGGCGGTCCCGGTGGCAAGAGATGCTGTCAGGCCGGTGCAAAACGCGATCTGCTATGCTGCGCTTCATCCTTCGTCATTGCGTCGTACGGGTTGTACGCCTCATTCCTCAGGATTCGCGCGCCTCGCATCTGATCGTTTTGCACCGGCCTGTCCGCAATAGTGCTTATCAACGGGCCGCCATGATAGCACGCTTCCCGTTGGAAATACATTTCCCTTCGCTCTGTGAAAAAGCCGGTCCGGAGGCCTGTCCACACCGCTGGATAAACGGCCGAAGGCGACCCCTCCCGGCGCCTCCGCTCCTCGGCGCCGCTTGACTCCGGGACCGCCATAGGTCAAACTTCGGTAGAAATTCCTCGAAGCATTCCGGCAGGAATTCTCCGAGCTGCGTGGGTCGCCCACTCCTCGCATGCGCCCGTATCGAGCACGCCGAAACCGCGGCCTGCCGGGATCGTCGCACTTTTTACGATGAGGATACCCATGAAAAACAGTCGATATTCATCCAGAGATCGTTCAAAAGCACGAAGACCCGGCGGAGGCAGGGAGGCGTTTGAAGCGTTGTTGCGCGAACAGAGAGAGCGCAAGACCGGCCCGGGGGGATATCGCGAGCAGTCCCTGAAAATTCACGGCCTGATCTGCGCCAAGTGCGCTCGGGAATTCGACGAGAGCAACCGCCATTTGCTCACCGTGCATCATAAGGACGGAAATCACAACAACAATCCACCGGATGGATCCAATTGGGAAAATCTCTGCGTCTATTGCCACGAAGACGAACACAGCAGGGGGTTGCTGGCCGACTACATGGATGCTTCCCGAGACTCGGATTGACGGACGGCGCCATGTGGCTTTCGAGGATTCCTGAAGGATCTTTCCGACGGCGGGGGAAGGCATGACCCAACACGTCCACATCTCTTCCGATCCCGCGGATTTCAAATACATGGAAAAGAACGTGCCGTGTCAGTCCGCCTGCCCGGCCCGGACCAATGTTCCCGCCTATATCCGCGCGCTCTTTGAAAAGGACTGCGGTGTCTCCTATGCCATCAACCGGGATTCCAATGTGTTACCGGGAGTTCTGGGGAGAATTTGTTCCAGGCCGTGCGAACATGTTTGTCGCCACGGGGAAGGAGAACTCGGAAAGCCGGTCAATATCTGCCATCTGAAGCGGGCCGCAGCCGATTTCTCCTTGCTGCTTCCCCCCGCTGAACCCTCTTCCCTGAATTCAGGGAAGCGCGTCGCCGTCATCGGATCGGGACCTGCGGGTCTCGCCGCGGCCCACGACCTGTGTCTGGCGGGGGTAAGCGTGACGGTGATCGAGGCTCTCGACCATCCCGGAGGAATGCTTAGATACGGCATCCCGGAATTCAGATTGCCGCGGGACGTGCTGAACCGGGAAATCAACAACGTCTTGAACCTGGGAGTTCGTTTGCAGACCGGGGTCCGCGTTGGAAGGGACGTCACCCTGGATAACCTTGCCTCGGAGTACGACGCCGTGCTTCTGGCTGCCGGATGTTATGGCTCGCGACGGATGGGCGTTCCGGGAGAAGATCTGGACGGTGTGTGGTCGGGACTCGATTTTATGATAGCCGCCGCGGATGACCGAATTCCCCGCGTGGGGAAACGCGTGTTGGTGCTCGGGGGAGGATTTACGGCGTTTGACTGTGGTCGCATGGCGCTGAGGCTCGGGGCCGAGCAGGTCTCCATTTGCATACGGAGAACGGAGGAAGACCTGCGTGTCACCGAAGATGAGATATTTCAGACAAAGACCGAGGGGATTTCCGTTCAAGCCCTTACCCAAGCCCGGCGCATCCTGGGTGACCGCGGCGTCACGGAAATCGAACTCGTACGCACCCGCTTGGAGCCACAGGGCGCCGGGAATCGCCCCAGGATTCTGCCCATTGAAGACAGCGCCTACGTCCTTCCGGCAGACACGGTGATCGTGGCCGTGGGACAAGAGGCGAGGCTCATCCCTTTCGGCATGGAACTCCAAAGCTCGTTTCCGGGCTATCAACTCGCTCCCTCCTTCCGTACATCCATTCCCAACCTGTACGCCGCCGGTGATTACGCCACGGGGCCTTCCACGGTCATCGAAGCCATTGCCGCGGGCCGGCATGCGGCGGAAACGGTGATCCGGGACCTGACGGGGAAGAGATTTCGCAACCTTGTCGTTCGCCAAACGGCGACCACGATCACGGACCGCCACAGATCCTGGGATTTCCTCCCAAGGCAGGACATGCCTACGCTATCTCCCGTGGATCAGCGCGTTCGGGAACCCCGGCGGGAAGTGGAAGTAGGTTTCTCTGAGGAACAGGCCCAAGAAGAGGCGCGACGGTGTTACCTCTGCTATCTCCACTATGAAATTGATGTAACCCGATGCATCTACTGCCGGTACTGCATCGATGTGGCTCCCCGGAATTGCATTAGACTGGTGGAAGCCGTCCATCTGGATGAAACGGGAGCCGTGGAGGAGTTCACTGAAACCACGGACTGGAGCCGGGTTCATGCCGTGGTCATTGACAACGGTCGCTGCATCCGTTGCGGCGAATGCATGCGGGTATGCCCGGTGGACTGCATCTCCGTAACCCGGGTGGAACTGGTTGAAGAATCGGCTCGGGAGGGCGAAACCGGATGAACCATCGCCATGTGGCCGTTATCGGCAACGGACCCGCGGGGCGCGAAGCCGCGTTCACGTTGAGGCGGCTGGACCCCGATATACGCATCACGGTCTTCAGCCGGGAGACCGCGCCGTTTTATCCTCCCCATCTCCTGCCCAAATGGATTTCGGGAGAGGTTTCCCGCGAGGACCTTTTATCGTGCTCCACGGAAGCGTACATCTCTAGAAACGTCCGGCTTCGCCTGGGACAGGAAGTAGCCGCATTAAACCTGAACCGCAGGGAACTCATCTTGGAGCACCGGGAAATCGTACCTTTCTCGGGATTGATATTGGCCCTCGGAGGGCGCCCCCATATTCCCGAACCGTTGTTGGGCTTCAAGCACCTCATGCTCACCCTGAAGACCCTCCAGGATGCGGAGTACTGGATAGATAGACTCCACCGAACGGAATCAGTGCTTATTCTGGGAGGTGATCTCACCTCACTCGCCCTGACGCGGACATTGCTTCATTTGGGGAAACAGGTTCTGTTCGTCCTCCAGGGAGAGTCCTTCTGGCCTCTTCGCTGCACCCCCGATCATCTGGCGGAGGTCGCCCACTGTCTGTCGCGCCGAGGAGTGACCGTACTGGAAGAGACCCGCCTCACCGGATTGACCCCTCTTCCCGACGGACGCATGGAGGCCCGGATAGACGGCAGGATCTTCCGGGCGGACCTCGTGGGCGCTTTTTTCGGGCTCGAGCCCCAGGTGCGTTTTCTCACCCGTACCGGCCTACGGGTGGACCGGGGAATCCTCGTAGATGAATACCTGAACACCGGTATGGAGGGGATTTATGCGGCGGGAGACTGCGCCCAGGTATACCACCCGGAAATCCGGGACTATTGGGTGTCCATAGGGTATGACAATGCCTGCGGCTTGGGTCGGATCGCCGCACATAATCTCCTGGGAGAACATGTGCGAACCCGTATGGATCCGAGCAGTATTTACAGACTGGAGGGCGTACAAGTGAATACATCCTGGTGGAGGGCCTTCTGACATGCCTCCGGTGGACTTGACCGTGGAAATCTGCGGCATGGCGGGAGACGGGACCATCGCCGCCGGAGGAATCCTCAACGACGCCATGGCCGAAGCCGGGTTCTCGGTTCTGGGGTTCGATTCTTACCCCGCCGAGATCAGAGGCTTCGGCAGGTGTGTCACCCGGTCCCGATTCGGAGAGCGGAAACCGCCGGCCCTGGAGGACTCCACCCACGTTCTCATTTCACTCAACGATAAGGAATCCCGATCCCGCGTACCCAACCTGGTTTCCGATGCAGGGGTGCTTTTCGATAACAAACCGCCCTCTTACGTTCGGGAAATCGACTCTCTCACCGCGATCCTGGACCCCGGCGCAAAATTGTATGGAATTCCCTTCTCCGATCTCTCGACCCAATCCTCGGGAATGGACCGGAACCGAAATCTGGTGGCCCTGGGAGGGTTCTCCGCGGTATACGGCGTGCCCCCCGTGCACTTCCACGAAGCCGTCCGGAAACGATTCAAAGCCAAGGGGGACCAAGTGCTCCGGAGCGTTCTCCGGAGCTTTGACGCGGGGTTCCAATATGTCCTCTCGGAGCTGTCGGACCGCCTGCCGGGACCGCTCCCTCTCCCCGATGGGAAGAACGTCCGTGAAGTGATCATGATCTCGGGAAGTACCGCCGTTGCCGAGGGCGCTTTGGATGCCGGATTGCATGCCTATTTCGGATATCCCATAACGCCGGCCACGCCCATCATGGAGCATTTGGCCAAAATCCTCCCCCGGCGAGGCGGACGCGTGGTTCAAATGGAAGATGAAATTGCGTCCATCGGAGCGGTGTTGGGATGTTTTTTTGCGGGAAAGCGGGCCATGACGGCCACATCGGGACCCGGCTTCGCCTTGATGACGGAACTGATCACCCACGGAGTCATGTCGGAAACCCCGGCCGTTATCGTAAACGCTCAACGGGGAGGACCCGCCACCGGCCTGCCCACCAAGACGGAGCAGTCGGATCTTCTGGCCGCCGTGTTTGGAGGACCGGGGGATTCGTACCGTATTGTCCTGGCTCCCACGGATGTGTCCGAATGCTACGAATTCACCAGGAAGAGCTTCCGACTTGCGGAGAAGTACCAGACGCCGGTCATCATCCTGACGGATTTCTACCTGAACAACCGCGTGGAGAGCATTCCCAAACCGGTCCCGAACCCGGCCTGTCTCGCGGACGCCAACCGATACCCGGATTCGGCGTCCAAAAACCGTTACCATCGCTTCCAGATTACCGAGTCAGGCATTTCACCCAGGGCCCTGCCGGGAATGGAAGGCTTCGCTTTCACCGCCACGGGATTGGAACATTCCGAAGCGGGACTTCCGGACTATACTCCGGAAAACCATCAGAAAATGTCCGACAAACGCCGGGCAAAGATCCGGTCCGCTTTGGAGGAACTTCCTCCACCCGAGGAATTCGAGTCGTCGGGCTCCATGGAGATTGGGGTTATCGGGTGGGGTTCCACCTTCGGTTCCATTTTGGAGGCGGTTCAACGGGCCCGCTCGGAAGGGATATCGGCGGGAGCCCTCAAGATTGGTTCACTCTGGCCGCTTCACGAAGAAGCCATCCGCGACTTTGTACGCCGATGCCGCATTGTATGCGTGGCGGAACTGAATCAGGGGGCGCAACTGGCTCAACTCCTCGGTCCCCTTTCCGACAAGGAGATTCACCGACTGAACCGGGCCACGGGCATGCCCATCACGCCGTCATGGATCCAACAGGGTATCGTCCGACTCGCCGGAGAGCTATGACTATGAAAACGTCCCCTCAGATCCTGGAAACCACCATCCAACGAATCCGGGGAACCGCGTTGTTCTCGGCTCGGTCCAAGCAGTTGCCCACCTGGTGTCCGGGATGCGGCTATTTCGGAATCCATGCGGGTATCAACGAAGCCCTGCATCAGCTCGGGATCCCCCTGCACCGGGTGGTGTTCGTATCCGGAATCGGATGCGCCGGTCGGTATCCTTTTTTCTCGAACACCTATGGTCTGCACACAGTTCACGGACGATCCCTCCCCGTGGCCACGGGGGTGAAGCTGGGAAACCCGGAACTCACGGTCCTGGCCATCGGAGGCGATGGAGACGGCTTGGGGATCGGAGGAGGACACATACCGCACATAGCTCGTCGGGATATCGATGTCACCTATATTCTCTTCGATAACTCCATTTACGGACTCACCAAGGGACAGCCTTCCCCCAGTTCCCCCCTCGGCTTCAAGACCAAAGCATCTCCCTTCGGCAACGCGGACCGCCCATTGAACGCCACCCTCCTGGCGCTCGCCTATGGCGCCGGATTCGTGGCGCGGCTTTTCGCAGGGAACTTCAGGCAAATTGCGGAGCTGCTGGTCCAGGGAATACGGCGCC
>CAZQXK010000090.1:0-14284 GCA_964597345.1 uncultured Thermodesulfobacteriota bacterium
ACCACATGGATTGGTCCCGAGGAGGAACGGAGGGTGCGTTTGCCCGGAAGCGGCGGAGCCGCCGATATTGCTTCTCTCGCCCAACGACTGGTGGTCTTGATGGCGCATGAGCGGCGCCGTTTGGTGGAGCGGGTGGACTATGTCACTTCACCGGGGTATGGGATCGGCGGTGACTGGCGCTACCGCATGGGATTGGTGAGAGGCGGTCCTGAAGCCGTGGTAACGACTTGCGGAGTTTTCAGGTTTGACCCGCTTTCCAAAGAAGCCGTACTTGCCGGGGTTCGACCGGGCGTGGGTTTGGAGGAGATCCAGGAGAAGACGGCGTGGGGGCTCAAGATTGCTTCCGATGTCGGGGAGATGGCCGTTCCCGGCCGACGGGAACTCGAAATCATACGCAAGTACGATCCGCAGGGGTTCTGGACCGGTCGTTGAATTCGCCGAACGCGGTATTTCGATCCAGATGCAGCGCCTGTGCCGGCCGGGCGGCCATGAATCGGGGAGGATGTGGAGGCTGCTATGCGTTCGTTGCTGACGTCATGGGATTACGTTTTTTGGGTCTAAGCGTTCTTTGGATTCGAAGGGAGAGGAGTCATGGTGCATGCATCCGGGCGCTTTAACCGCCGCAAGATTGGCCGGGCCGGCTTGCTTGGATATATCGCCCTGCTCCTCGTCGCGGTCGTTTCTTATGCCTGCGACGCGAAAGACCGGGGTTCTCCTTGGGTCCTTGTGTTCCGGGATACTCAAGACGAGGAGACGTTTCTGGACGTGACCCGGTTGAGCGTGGATTCGCAAAGGATCCTGTTTTACATCAGTTCACGCAACAGAAACCATCCCGGTCGTTTTTTGTATCAGACCCTGTTGCTGGACCCGGGAGACAAGACCATCCGCACCGTGGACAGCCTAGTTATACTGAGTTCGGGCCGAATAGAGAGCGAGCCCGCGGACACGGCTCCCAGAAATATTGGAAACGGGGGATTGGACGGCGTGCTCTACGATCTTTTGTGTCCCGAGGGCGCGCTCCGACCTCCGGATGAAGTCTGGGAACATGCGCGTTCCGTGGAGAACGTGCTGAAACGTTTGGGGTCTTGAACTGGAAGCCCCGTATCCGCACCCTTAACGGCCCGTTGATAAACGCTATTGCGGGCAGGCCGTCGGAAAACCGACATCGACGATGTGTCGTCTCGTTCGGCGGGCGGGAGAAGGGAACAGCGGTGGCGGTACCGGAGTGTTCGATACAGGGGTATTGTTTTGTCGGTTCCATCCAAGAAACTCTGGATGCTCCTCGGCCTGGCCGTCTTCTGCTGGTGGATTCGATACCATCCGCCCGGAACCGAGATTCTGGTCCTGGATGACGATGCGCGCCAGCACGCATACTGGACCGCCCGATTCCGGTCTCCTGAACTATTTCAGGACGACTTGCCCACTCGATACGTTTCCTCTCATGCCATCAATCCCGTTGGATACCAGTGGGTGTACCGACTGGGGACCCGATTTCTGGACCCTCTTCCTCTGAGCCGGTTGCTGAGTCTCGTCCTGCTTTTGGGTTCTCTGGTGCTTCTCCTGCGTCTCACCCGGCGCATGGGTATGGCGTCCCAGGGGCGGGGCTTCTGTGCGTTACTGTTCTTGTTCTTTTTCCTGTATGGGCACTCCGGCGGAATACCCCGAACATTCGCCTATCCGCTCTTTCTGCTGTTTCTGTTGCACCGGGAGGCGGGGAGACACCGTTGGGCCGCTTGGACTCTCATATTCCAGGCGGTGATCTATCCACCCATAGTGCCCAACACCGTTGCCCTGGCCGGCTGCAGCGTGGTTTCCCGGTTCGTGCATCGCAAGGCGCGACCCCTGTGGTTCAGGGACGTCGTACCCCTGATATTCGGCGTAGCCGCGGCGGCCTTGATTCTGGGTTTCGTATACTCGTCGGCGGACCGGGAGCTTTTGGGTCCTCAGGTAACGCTGGACCAGGCTCGATCCATGGAGGAATTCGGTGAAAACGGCCGGAACGAATTTTTCCGGGACAGTCCGATTTCCTACCTGTTGACCGGACGAAGCGGCATCGGCCTGTATCATTCTTTAGGATTCGTGGTGATTCTGGGGGGCATGGGGGCCGTTATAGGATTCCGGAAGCTCCGCGTTCGAGCCCTGGCGATCCATTTGATCTGGACTTCCCTGCTTCTGTTCGGATTGGCCCACCTGGTGCTGTTTCGAATGTATTTACCGTCCCGATACACGCTTCTAACGCTTCCCTTGGCCCTATTGCTGACCATCGGGGACAATACGGCTCCATTCGTGGAGCGCGTCCGTCCGTGGTTGCGGTCGGTGCATGGGATCCTCTGCCCGGATCGGGGTGGAAAATGGATGGGCGGCGCCCTTCTTCTGGCCTTTGCGGCGGGGTATGCTTATGTGCAGGGACATGCCATCGTCCATGTGGATACGGAAGTGGCCGTCATAGATCGCCTGGACCGGGAAATGCTCGACTTTCTGAATTCCATGCCCCCCACCGTGCTGGTAGCGGGTCATCCCGAAGACATGGACAATGTCCCCATGGTGTCCCGCCGAAAGGTGCTGGTGAACCAGGAGACGTCTCTGGCATACCACACGGAGTACTATCGCCGGATCCGTGAACGGCTGGACGACTGGTTTCAGGTGTATTATGCGGAACGATGGACCACGGTGCGGGAATTCGCATTGAAGCACGGGGTGGACGTCATCGTGGTCCGAAAGGAGCATTTCACGCGGAAGTTTCTCGATGGGCGGATATATCATGAACCCTTCAACAGATTCGTGAAGGAACGCGTGCGGCGGAATCAGCCCTTTGCTCTCCTGTCGGCCCCCAAAACGGTCCGTTGTTTCGACAATGAACGCTACCTCATTCTGTGTTTGAAGGATTGATCGCTACGATATGGACCTCGCCCTTCGATTCCCCTGGAAATCCGGCGCCAAGACGGTCTCCGTATTTCTGACGGCGGTCATTCTATGGGTCATCTATTCGGGGGTGGATACGCACAGTCTCATCGAGATACTATCCCGTGCCCGATGGGATTATTTCGCCTGGGCTTTCGTGCTGTTCATTCCTCAGGTGCTGGCGGCCTCGTTTCGATGGCGTATTCTGGTAAGGGGAATGTGTCTTCTCAGCCTTTGGGAAGCCACGAAGCTGCTCCTTGCAGGCAAGGCCTTAAACGCCTTGGCGCCTTCCAAACTCGGGGAGTTGAGCAAAGCATTTTTTCTCAGCCGGGATGCGGGAGTCGATCCCGTGGAAGCGACCGTGCTCTGCATCCTGGAAAAAGTCTTCAACCTCGTGGGCCTGGGCGCGGTCATCCTGCTGGGCCTGGGGTTGACGCCGGAAAGGAGTTCCCTGCTCTGGACCGGAGGACTGGCGGCCGGATGCATGATCTGCGGATGTATGGCATGGGTGTTTTTCCCCATGCGGCTTCTTGCGTTCGTACTCCGCAACCGGGGGACCCGGTTTCGACGGCTTGCGCGGGGCGTCGAAGTCCTGGATGGGGTTAATCGGCGTCTGCTGCAGAATCCGGGGAGGTTCACGGCTCTGGTGGGGTTATCCGTCCTGGTATGGATACTTCACATCCTGCAACTGGCGATCTTCTTTCCCATGCTTAAGCATCCGATACCCTTGGGTCCGGCTTTAACGTTCCTTCCATTGGCCGTACTGGTGGGTATGTTGCCCTTGACCGTGGGTGGGATGGGAACACGGGATTCCGCGATTCTGGCGCTCTTTGCCTCTTATGCGGAACCGACGGTGCTGGCTGCGGTGGCGTTGCTGTGCTCCGTGCGTCACTGGACCGATACCCTTATGGGGGTTCCGTTCTTTTACGGGTACTCGTCGGGAAAATGGAGCGTTCGAACAGCGTCGGCGGAGCCGGCGGCGCCCGTCGCGCCGGACTTTGCGGATACGGAGCGGAGACCCGATGCCGGAAGTATTGTGAAATAGTTTGATGGAGTTCCCTCCGCGCGGCTTGGTCGGAGCAAGCCTTACGGTCTATTGGTACCACAGACGTTCCACCCGTATCGGATCAAACCAGCCTCAGCATGCGACACGGGCTCCAAAGATCGGGGGGACTTGGAAGAGACGGTAACCCCTCGGAAGAGGCCGGATCCCATGGTGTTTCGATCCGGGTCCCGTGGCTCATGTTATCGGGAAATCGACCGATCTAATACGTTGACAGGCTTCAGCGTCGGTTGCGTTTCATCCTTCGTGATCGCGGCGTACTGTAGTAGATACGCCCCCTTCTTCAAGACGTACGCGTGTGGCGTCTCATCGCTTTCCGCAAACGCGCCGGCGATTCCGTTTTCTTTAAGAATCTGATGAGTTCAGGAGAGGAAACCGATGGAGCAAATCCTGATTGTGGACGACGAAGAGCCCGTGCGCTTGCTTCTTGGAAGAATTCTGGAGAGGTTTGGATACCAATGCACTCTGGCGGCCAACGCCCATGAGGGTAGGAACCATCTCGAGGAGCGGCGCTTCGACATGGTCTTATCCGACTTGCGGATGCCGGGGGAATCCGGCTTGGACTTCCTGAGATATGTCTTGTCCCGCTGGCCGGATACCGCCGCCATTATCGTGTCCGTCATGGACAACCCCGACATTGCGCAGGAAGCTCTGGAGATGGGGGTGTACGGCTACATTTTGAAGCCGTTCAACGTCGACGGAGTGCGAATTTCCGTGGCCAACGCCCTTTGGCGGCGGAAACTCGAAATGGAGAATCGGGCGCATCGGGAAAATTTGGAACAGCTCGTAGAGCGGCGGACGTTGGCTCTCATGAAGACCATCCACCAACTGGAGTTTGCTCAGAAGGGTTTGAGTCAGAGTGAAGCGAAGTTCAGAACACTGGTGCACAATGTGCCGGCCATTGTGTACAATCGGTACCGGGGCGGTGGGTTTGAGGTGCTCAATTCCAAGCTGGAATCGTGGCTCGGGTACTCCACGGCGGATTTGGGATCCAACGGTGAACACTGGTACGATCTGATTTCGCCCGATTCCGGGGAAGCGGTTCGAAAGGCGCATGAAAACGCATTTCAGAGCCGCCGGTCCTATATGCTGGAATACCGTGTGCGATCCAGAGCCGGGGAGTTTCTCTGGCTGCAGGATATCGGGCAGATGCTGAAGGGGGATTTGGATGAAGGTGGACATGGGTCCGTCTATGTGAGCGGGGTGCTCCTGGATATTACGGAACGCAGGAACGCCGAGGAGGAGTTGAAAAGAACCCACCGGGAGATGGAACAACTGGTGTCTTCCATCGGATCCGTTCTCATCGGAGTGAACGAGCAAGGCCGGGTGATGCGGTGGAACTGGGTGGCGGAGGAGGTGTTCGGTGTTTCCGCGCCGGGGATATTGGGGCGCTCTTTAGAGCGATGCGTCATCGACTGGGAGTGGGACAAGGTTTCGGAGGGGATCCTGGCCTGTCGCGAGAAAGGACGACCCGTGGGTGTGGATGACGTCCGATACACCCGTGCCAACGGAAAGCACGGTTTCCTGTCCCTTTCGTTCAATCCGGTGACCAATCGAGATGAACAACGTGTGGGCATACTTATATTGGGAACCGATATCACGGATCGCCGGGTTCTGGAAAGCCAGTTGACCCATGCCCAGAAACTGGAGTCCATCGGCCAGCTTGCGGCGGGTATCGCCCACGAAATCAACACCCCCATTCAGTACGTAGGGGCCAATGCCCGATTTCTCCAGGGGGCCTTCAAGGAACTGATGGGTTTGCTGCTCAAGTATGAAGAGTTGGTCGGCGCGTGCAGGGAGAAGAACGTGCCGGACGGGATGATTCCCGAGGTGGAGACACTGGCCCGGGAAATCGATCTGGAATACCTTACCCGCGAGATTCCCCGATGCATCGCCGAGAGTCTGGAAGGAGTGGATCGGGTAGCCGGGATCGTCCTGGCCATGAAGGATTTCTCCCATCCCGGGTCCGAAGAAAAAGTATTTACGGACATTAATCGGTCCGTAGAAAGCACGCTAACGGTTGCTCGAAACGAGTGGAAATACGCCTGTGACGTGGTGATGGATCTGGATGCTTCCCTGCCTCTGGCGCCCTGTTTTCCGGGAGAGTTCAATCAGGTCGTGCTGAACGTGCTGATCAACGCCGTTCACGCCGTTGAAGACCGCCTGACGGGGCAACCGGGAGGGAAAGGCAGCATTACGGTTCGTACCCGAAAGGTGGATTCCTGGTGTGAGGTTCAAATCGCGGACACGGGAACCGGGATCCCGGAAGCCATTCGAAACAAGGTGTTCGATCCGTTTTTTACCACCAAGGAAGTGGGCAGGGGTACCGGACAGGGACTGGCTCTTTCCCACGCCGTCATCGTGGAGAAACATCACGGAACGTTGACGTTCGAGACGGAACCGGGCGTGGGCACCACCTTCTTCATCCGCATACCCCTGGACGACGGCGCCCGTTGACACTCACTATGAAGAAACATGTATTGATCGTGGATGATGAAATCAACCTGTTGCGGGGACTCGAAAGAATGCTCCGGAGCCTGCGGCGTGATTGGGTCACCTCCTTTGCCTCATCGGGACGTGAAGCGCTGAGCTTCTTGGGACGACAGCCCTGTGACGTGCTGATCACGGACATGCGAATGCCGGAAATGGACGGAGTGGCTTTGCTCGTCGAGGTGAAACGACGGCATCCAAGACTGGTGCGCATCATCCTCTCCGGTCAGTCGGACCGAAACCTGACCATGAAGGCCGTGAACCTGGCCCACCAATATCTGGCCAAACCCTGTGATCCGGAAACGCTTATCCGCACCGTGGAGCAAGCCTGCGCCCTGAGAGAGTTTCTTTCGGATCCGGGACTCAGGGAATGGGTATCCCGAATCGGCGCACTGCCCAGTCTACCCACCCTCTATGTGCAACTCATGAAGGAATTGGAGGACCCGGAACCTTCAATCCAGCGGGTGGGCGATATCGTCGGCCGGGACGTCGGAATGACGGCGAAGATTCTCCAATTGGTGAACTCGGCGTTTTTCGGCATTTGTCGCCACGTGTCCAGCCCCGTTCAAGCGGTGACTCTTTTGGGCATTGAAACCGTCAGAACCCTGGTGCTCGGTATGCAGGTCTTCGAAATCTTCGTCCCATCGAACCGCTCCGGTTTTTCGATAGATGCGCTGTGGAATCACAGTTTCCGGCTTGCCCGGTTCTGCAGGGCCATCGCACAGGAGGAAAGGCGGGAGTCCCGAGAAGTGGACGATGCCTTCATGGCCGGGTTGTTGCATGATGTGGGGAAGCTTGTTCTGGGAGCCCACTTTCCGGAGCGCTATACACGGGTGATGGAAGGTGTTCGGCGAAATGGAGTCCCTGCCTGGGAAGCGGAAAGGGAGGTCTTTGGAACTCATCATGGCGCTGTGGGAGCCTACCTCATGGGATTATGGGGGTTTCCCGATCCCATTGTTGAGGGCATTGCCTATCACCACACGCCGCATCGATTGCCGTCGGCGGCATTTCATCCGGCGGCGGCCATACACGTGGCCAACAGTCTCGAACACAAGATTTTAGGTCAGCCGGGATCGCACGCTGTGAGCAAGTTGAATACGGCCTACTTGAATGCGAGCGGAATTCTGGATCGGTTGCCGCGGTGGCTGGCGGTATGCCGGGAAGCGGCAAGCGTCAAAGGGGTTGAGTGACGAATGTGCCGGCCGGGTCGCTCGATCGGGTCCATCCCTCTCGGTCTCCGTTCGAGGAAAGAGGTTGTCTCCGCAGGTGTGACAGCAGATTGCGTTTTTCGTTTGCCTGCCCGAAATACGGTGTATCAACGGCCTGTCAGGAGGACGGAGCGTGGAAAAGATCCTGTTTGTGGATGACGATCCCAATGTCTTGGCGTCCTACCAGCGGGAGTATCGAAAAAAGATCCCCGTGGATGTGGCGGAGGCCGCTGCCAAGGGACTGGAGTTCATTACAGATCAAGGACCCTATGCGGTTATCGTTTCCGATTATCGGATGCCGGGGATGGACGGCATCGATTTCCTGTCCGTTGTACAGGAAATCGCCCCTCAGTCGGTCTGTATTCTTCTCACCGGCTATGCGGATTTGGAAATCGCCTTGCGGGCGGTAAATGAGATCAATATCTTCCGCCTCCTCACCAAGCCCTGTCCCCCGGATGTCCTGATCAAAGCGTTGGCCGCCGGGATCAAGCAGTATCGATTGGTGACCGCCGAACGGGAACTTCTGGAGAAAACCGTTAAGGGGTGCGTCAAGGTCATGTCGGATATCCTGGCCATGGCCAAGCCCGAAGCGTTCAGCCGGGCGTTGAGGATCGCTCGGTATGCCAAACAGCTTTCCATGGTCATGGATGATCCTAATTCCTGGGAGACGGAGACGGCGGCTCAGCTTTCCCAAATCGGGTTGATTACCGTTCCGGAAGTGCTCTTCCGAAAGAGTCTCAAGGGTAGGCCCGTCACGGTGTCCGAGAAGGAGTTGTTCGACAGGCATCCGTCCGTGGCGGCCCGGCTCGTGGAGAATATTCCACGAATGGAAGCCGTGGCCGACATCATTGCCTGCCATCAGAAGAACTACGACGGCTCCGGTGAGCCCAGGGATGGCAGGAAGGGGACGGAAATTCCGCTCGGTGCGCGTATTCTCAAAGCGGCCGTGGATTTCGATGCCTTGATCTCGGCGCGGAAGTCCCCGGGAGAGGCCTTTGCGGAAATCAAGAGAGATGTGCGCCGGTATGATCCCCGTGTCGTACAGGCGTTGAGTCTCGTGCTGGGAGACGAGGCCCGGTACAAGATCAAGGAAGTGACCGTGGCCACGTTGGAGGAGGGGAGCATTCTGGCGGACAACGTGTACACGATTCAGAAGCCCAAACTCCTGTTGGCTCGGGGACAGGAGCTTTCCAGAACGGTCATCGATTACATCCGGAGGTACAGCCAGGTCTTCGGCGTGAAAGAACCCATTCGGGTCATTTATCCGCTGGACAGCCTCAGACCGGGCGAGTGACGAGCCGCGGCGCAGCGCGGTTGCCGTTGGGGCGGACACCGTGGGCTTCGACCATCAGGAAGCGGATCCGCACAACCCGCCGAAGATGTTTCTCAGAACGCGGTCGTCCACCTGTTCCATGAGAACCTCTTCATACTCCTTTTCGTCGGGGTATGCGGCATCCGGGCTCACGGCGCCGGGATCATCCTCCGTACTCGGGAACACTTCGATGGATTCCATCGTCGGAAACCAGTCTCGCCCCGAGTTCTTCCGAGCCCACCGGCCCCATTCGTCGTGGGCGCCGATGAAGAAGAGAACCAGACGGCTTTCGTGCTTCATACAGGCCATTCGGTAGCTGTGCCTCAAGTCGAACTTGAAGCATTGCCTCATGCGCTTTTCCCCGTAACGCGTAAGTCTCCCGGAAGCCTCGATCCGGGGACTCCCTTCCTGAATCAGTCGTTGAATCACGCTTTCCGCGTGCGATGCTACCGCCGCGGAGTTGCCCCCCGCCTTCCGAATCTGTTCCAGTTTCCGGACAAAGCCGGGAGTTCGGTCTATAGTGAAGTGCATGCGATGACTTTCTCCCGAAAAGATCGAGCCTGCCGCGAGCCTGTTGAAGCACGCGATCCGCCGTCACGCCGGAGGCGTGGCTGCACCTCATCGTTGTGCGCCGCTTGCCCGAAATACGGGGTGTCAACGGGCTGAAAGCCCCTCCCCGGATCAGGCTTCATAGTCCAGGTCGTCCAGATCGATCCCTAAACGTTCCCACTGTTCCCGCGCCTCGGCCTCGGCGCGGGCCGCCTCCGCCTCCGTCCACGGTTCGACGATCAGGGAGTCGGCCACCAGTTCCCATATGTATTTCACTTCAAAAGGGTAATCCGTGTGGTACTGAGGAATTCGTTTCATAAGCTGGTCGTGGCAATTGGAGCATCCCACGATTACCACGTCGGCTCCGGAATTCCGGATGGATTCATACTTCCTTCTGCCGTGCCAGGCGGCGTCATCGGCATACGGCAACGGCCAGTTGCCCCCACCGGCGCCGCAGCAATACGAATTCATCCGGTTCGGTTCCATATCCACGAATGCACTCACGCATTGACCTATGATCCATCGCGGTTCCTCGAAGTACCCGTGGCCGTAATGGCGTTCCAACTCCCTGCCGTGCTTGCAGGAATCATGAAATGTAAACACCTTGCCTTCGTTTACACTTTTGTCCAGCCGGATGCGTCCTTTTTGGATGAGTTCCGCCAGGTACTCGTACAGGTACACATAGTTGACGGTATTGCCCGGATCGTCCATGGCGCACATCTTCATTCCCATTCGACATCCGTAGGAACCGCCGCCGCAGTCGGGCATGATCATTCGGCCGATTTCCAGACGCCTGGCAAGCTCGATTTTGCGCTGGGCGAGGATATGGGTGGCCTCGTAGTTTCCCGTGAAGAGCCCCCAATCCACGGCCTCCCAGTTCTCCGAAGGGATGGTCCAATTTTCCCGGGCGGCGTAAAAGATTTTCCACCACCACTTCTGGTCTTCGAAGTCCGAGAACACCTCCTTGGAATTGGGGAAAAACAGGATTTCGGCGCCCTGCTTGTCCACGGGTACGTAGAATCCGGGAAATCCCTCCCCGGCCATTTCCTGTCCCAGATCGGCCATGCTGAACAGGTAATCCTGTTTCGGAATTCCCATATTGTTGCCCGTCTTGAGGACCTGTTCCACCCCTTTGTGGAGGATGCCGGGGACCTCGTCCCTGGGACGGAGATGTTTCAGGTATCCCATAATGGCGGGGATATCCAGGTCCATGGGGCATGCCGCGGCACAGCGTCCGCACCCGGTGCACAACCAGGGAAATTTGGCGGCGACGGCTTCTTCCAGCATACCGAAGGCCAGCATGCGGATCACTTTTCGGGTATCCCAGCCCGGCAGTTCGGGATTCCCGGTAATGGGGCAGCCGCCCGAGCATGTGCCGCAGGTAAAACATACGTTCAGGTTCAACGCGGATAATCGGATCCGGCTGTCGTCGGGCAGAGGTCGAATGGTGTCTAAGGCTTCCATGAGTGTGTCTCCCGTGAGGCAAAGTCCGGCGGGGGTTACCCGGTACCACGAGGCGTGGTGGATTTCATCCATTCGGGGGAGTCTAATATAGAAAAGTTGGATATGTAAAATCGAAAATACCGATATAATGTGTTTCCTCGAATTGCTTGGAACGATTCGAGGGTGCGTATCGGCCAATACCCCTGAGAGGCGGGACACGGTGACGATTCAGCCATGAGGCGTATGGACCGCGGGCGGCGATGAGGAATACGGTGAGAGAAACGGATGGCGACGTGCGGGGGGGGGCCGAAATTCGTACCCGGATCCGGCCGGGGCTGGATGGAAAGCAAAGCCCCGTGCCGGTTCCCGGGAAAAGGGTTATTCCACGCGTACGAGGGCGGCGTCTCCCTGGGCCAGGCCGCCGCAGATGGCGGCGATGCCCAGTCCGCCTCCCATGCGTTTCAGTTCATAGGCCAGAGTCATGATGAGACGGGCCCCGCTGGCCGTGTTCGGATGTCCGATGGCCACGGCGCCGCCGTTGACGTTGGTTCGTTCACGCAAATCTTCCAGCTTGCCGTGGCCCTTCTCGGAAAGGATCTTGGTGGACACCAGGGGCATGGCCGCAAAGGCCTCGTTGATCTCGATGCGCCGGACGTCCGAAAGTCGTGTTCCGGTGCGGGCCAGCAGCTTTTCGATGGCATACGCGGGAACGGCGGCGATATAGCGGGGCTCCATGGCGGTATTCACGATCTCCACCAGTTGGGCGATGGGCCGTATCCCCCATTCTTCCGCGCGTTTCCGGGTGGTGAGCAGCACGGCGGCGGCGCCGTCGTTCAGTCCGGGGGCGTTTCCCGCGGTGATGGTGGGGCTGCCGTATACCGTGGGGAGCCGGGCCAGCTTTTCCACCTGCACGTCCGGCCGGTATTGCTCGTCGATGTGAAGCCGTAGGGGTTCCTTCTTGGGTTCCTGGACGACCAGAGGAATCATTTCGTCCTCGAAAAGACCGCGTCTGTGGGCGGCGCCGTATTTCCGGTGGCTCCCGTAGGCCCACAGGTCCTGGTCTTCCCGTGTGACGCCGTTTTCCAGGGCCACTTCCCCGGCATCCACGGCTACCGGCTTGAAATCCTTATAGCCCAGTTCGAAGAGTGGATCCTCCACGCGCATGTCTCCGAATCGGTGCCCCGCCCAACGGGATCCCCGGTAAATGAAAGGCTGCCGGGAGAAACAGGTTACTCCGCCGCACAATGTCGCCTGGGCTTCTCCCAGGCGGAGCGCCCACATACCCAACTGGCATGCGCTGGCGCCGGACACGCAGGCCTTGTCCAGGGTGAGCGAGGTGACCGTGTCGGGCAGTCCGGCCTTGAGCAGGGCCTGACGGGCCGCCACCGGGGTATAGACATCCTTGCACTGGCTGGTGTCTCCCATTCCCCAGAACACATGATCCACGCGGGTCGGGTCTACCTGGGCGCGATCCACCACTTCCTTCATGATGCGGGCGGACAGGTCGTACAGGTCGAAATCCTTGAGGGAGCCTCCGAAGCGGCCGAAGGGGGTGCGGCAGGCGTTGAGAATGACAATGTCGTCGTTCATGGGCGGTTTCTCCTGTGTGCGCACGGGGCGCGTTGGAATGGAGCAGGGGGCGCTCCGGGTGGCGGCGTATCGCCGCTCCCGGTTCAGGCTTCGTCACGTTTTGTTTTTGAGCCGTTCGGGGAAGCGAACGTGTTCGTCTCTTCCCGGGCGCCCAATCCTCTCAGAATGAAACGGGTCACGGAGTCCACGAATGCGGAAAAATCGTACCGTTTCCGAAAATTCCATCCCCGCAACGGTTCGATCAGCAGCAGGTATTGAATGATGTTGGCCGCCATAAAGGGGTCCTGAGTCTGAAAACATCCCGTTTCGCGGCCCCGCCGGATGATGTGATCCAGGGATTGGATCAGGGCGCTTTCCTTGGACAGGACGGCTCGGAGGGAATCGGGTTCCAGATGGCGGCTTTCCGTATACATGGCCAGGAATTCCTCGCGGTATTCGTGGACCATTTCGAGCACCCGTGCTATGATCCGTCGCACCTGTCGCACGGGATCCTCCCCGTCGGGTGCTTCCGGATCCGGATAGCAGGGATGGAACAGGGTGTGGAGCCGTTCGTAAAACAGGTACAGAATGTCGTTCTTGGTGGAGATGTAGCGGTACAGATAGGACAGGTTGATGCCGGAAGCGGCGGCGATGTCCCGCATGGTGGTCTGATGGTATCCCTTTCGGGCGAACAGTTTCACGGCCGCCTGGAAAATCTGCGTGTGCCGTTTTTCCACGAGTTCGGGGTTTTCCACTTGGGCGACAATGGTTTTCATGACGTGTCCGTTCATAAAGCCGGCATTTTAAGAGGAGTCGTTTCCGGTGGATTTCCTCCCCCGGTACCGATATTGGAGGTTTCGCCCTTTCAGCACGATTTGTTCGGTGGACGACGGCCGGTGAAGCCGAAGGTTCCGAAGCATGACAGAACAAGCGTATGTTCTCTGAATGTGGCCTATTTCCTTCCTTCCTGTCAATCCCAAAACGCCTGATATACGGGAATGCGGATACCCGAAGGCCGGCGATGCACTGCTGTGAGGGCGCGGGAGCGCCCTGGCGTTTGGGCGTTACACCGCAGGAGCGGTGTAACGAGGGGAGAGGTAAAAGGTCCTTCCCCCGTGTCATCTCGACCCACCGGCCAACGGGCGGTGGGAGAGATCTCCTCGCCGTTTCGTTTCGGCGCCCGTATTCAGGATGGATGTGACCGCGGTCTCCCGGAGATGAGATTTCTCCCACGCCGAAGGCGTGGTCGAAATGACAAGGAGGCGGCGCTCGGGCAGGAGAAGGCGGTTAATCAGAGTTGGTGACACCGCTCCCGCGGTGTCACGGAGGAGTCGCGGCGCTCCGCGCCGTCCTTTGGTTCATTCTTCTCCGTACAGGGTGCGGTGGAGCATTTCCACCATGTCCACGATGCGGGGACCGGTGCGGCAGGTGAGGCCGCAGTCGAATCCATAGACCCGATCTTCCCGGACGGACCGGAAATCCCTCCATCGGGAATGATCCCGGAGACGGCCGATGAACCGGGTGTCCACGCCGCAGAAGAAGACCACTTCGGGATCCAGAGCGCGAAATTCGGACAAGGAAATGCGCGGGTAGGCCTCCGGTAACGCCGCGGTGACGTTGCGGCCTCCGGCTCGCTCGATGACGTCGTATTGAAAGGACAGGGGACCCGCCACGATGAGTCCATCCTCGGTCCATTCGAGCACGCGGGAAACGGTGCGGCGGCGGTCCGGGGGAATGCGGCGCACGTAT
>CAZQXK010000091.1:0-14052 GCA_964597345.1 uncultured Thermodesulfobacteriota bacterium
TCATTCTCTCCTATCCCAATTTGGTGTCCAGAAAAACTGTAGACCAAAGGAGGACTGAGCCTCTCTAAATATTGGGGTTGGGTTTCGCAGTCCAATGAAATCCAACGTCGGAACGGCTTCGGTTGACAAACCGGTATCCAGTTTATACACGTGAACAGAATGTGGTTCGTCTGGCCGCGTCAAGGGAGACAAACCGTTCCACGCATGTTCGACTCCCGAATCTCCCCGGATGACCGGCTTCGAAAATGCACGCGACAACCACTAGAAAATTAAGGAGGGATTGCCATTCGGTTCGTAACGACGTTGATTTTGGCCCTTGTCTTCTGCACCTCGGCTTTTGCAGAAACTTACGTAATCCGTGTGGGCAAGGCGAACATCCGCCATGGACCCGGGTCACAGTTCCCAGTGGCATGGCAGGTGGGAAAAGGGTTCGTACTGAAGAAGATTGCGGAGGAAGGGGAGTGGCTCCAAGTCCGGGACATGGAAGGCGACGGCGGCTGGGTCCATGTCAGCGTGGTCCGCAAGAGACCCGTGGTAGTGGTAACATCGGAAACAGCCAACATCCGGCTCGGACCTGGAACCAATCATGGGCTGTCGTTCAAAGCGGTTCAAGGGGTGGTTCTGGACTATCTCGACCGGACCGGAGACTGGCTCAAGGTCAGTTACAGTGGAGAGGGAACCGGCTGGATTCACCAGTCCCTGGTCTGGGGAGCCCCTTGACAGGCCTTCGAGTTGCTCGCAAACGGGAAAGCAGCATCCCGACTTTCCGTTTAGCGGAGACGAGAACATCGGAGCCGCCGGGCGATGCTTCCGGCATTCCCATTCCCGCACGATGGACCGCTATCCTTCCACGGGCGGCCTCCCTATGCTGAAGTAAGTGAATCCCATCTGCTTCATGAGCGCGGGATCGTATTGGTTTCGCCCGTCGAAAATCACAGGTTCGCGGAGCAACCTCTTCATCCGGGAAAAGTCGGGATTCCGGAACTGGAACCATTCGGTCAGGAGGACCAGGCAGTCGGCGCCTTCAAGAGCCCGGTATTCGCCTTCTTCGAACGAAAGCAGCGGGTGGTCGTCCAACACATTCCGCGCCTGAGCCAAGGCTTCAGGGTCAAAGGCGCGCACGGCGGCTCCGGCGGCCAGAAGGCCTTTGATGACCTGGATGGACGGCGCTTCGCGCATGTCGTTGGTTCTGGGCTTGAACGCAAGTCCCCAAACGGCCACCGTTCGCCCGGACAGTCCCCCCCGGCCCTGGTAATAGCCGACTATTTTCTCCGTAAACACCCGTTTTTGTTCGTCGTTCACCTGAGCAACGGCGCGCAGAAGTCGGGGCTGGACATTGTGAGACTCCGCCGTACGGATCAACGCCCTCAGATCCTTGGGAAAACAAGATCCCCCAAACCCCACTCCGGGATACGTAAACTGGTAGCCTATCCTGGGATCCGCACCAATCCCTTTTCGAACCAAGGAGACGTCCGCCCCCACCGCTTCGCAGACTCCAGCGATTTCGTTCATAAACGAGATCCGGGCAGCCAACATGGCATTGGCGGCATACTTGGTCATCTCCGAAGAACGCACATCCATGACCATCATTTTTTCACGACTTCTTGCAAACGGTGCGTATAAGGTCTTCATGAGTTCCGCGGCGCGGGAATGGTCGCATCCCACGATCACCCGGTCCGGCTTCATGAAATCCTGAACGGCATCACCTTCCTTGAGAAACTCGGGGTTGGACACCACGTCGAATTCAATATCGGCGCTCCTGAGATCCAGCCGTTCCTGCACGGTTCGTTTCACCGATTCAGCCGTCCCTACGGGCACGGTGGATTTGATCACCACTATGCCGTACTCGTTCAGGAATTCCCCAATTCCGCAAGCCACTTCCAACACATGCTTCAGGTCGGCGGAACCGTCCTCATCCGCCGGAGTGGGGACCGCGATCATGTGGAACAGAGAAGACCGAACACCCTCTTCCATATTCAAACTGAATTTGAGCCGACCCGAACTCAGGTTCCTGCGGATGAGGTCTTCCAGGCCTAACTCGAGGATGGGGCTGAAGCCTTCATTGAGAATTCGGATCCGGTCGTCATCCACGCCCGGCTTGCCGACACAGATCACTTCGTTGCCCATTTCGGCCAGACAGGAAGCGGTTACCAGACCCACGTATCCCGGTCCAATGATGCAGACGCGCATGAGATTCCTTCCTCTGAGGATGTGGTTCGATTACCGGGACCGGCGGACGCCGGACAGAAAAGAAAACCGGTCTTGCCTGCCATGCAAGGCTTGCCGGTAGCACATCATTCACTCCGGCAGCAGACTTCTCAGGGTCACATACTTCAGCCCCAAAGATTCGGCTACCTGCGGATGAGTCACGTTTCCCCGCCACAGGTTGACACCCTTGGCCAGTGAGGGATCCGTGCGCACCGCGGAGGCAATCCCCTGGTCCGCCAACTTGAGCCCATACGACAAGGTCGTATTGGTGAGAGCAAAGGTGGATGTACGGGGTACGGCCCCCGGCATGTTAGTCACGCAGTAGTGGAGAACTCCGTACTCCGTAAACGAGGGATGCCGGTGAGACGTGGGTTTCGAGGTCTCGACGCATCCTCCTTGATCGATGGATACGTCTACGATGACACTCCCCGCTTTCATGGACCTGACCATATCGCGGGTGACCAAATTGGGAGCCAAAGCCCCCGGAACGAGCACCGCACCCACAATCAGGTGTGAATGCCCCACGGCGAACCGGATGTTGTCCTCATGGGAAAACAGCGTGGTGACCTTGTTTCCATACAGGTCGTCCATGGCTTCGAGACGCAACTGATCCACATCGAGAACGTATACGTTCGCACCCATTCCCACGGCGATCTTGACCGCCGCGCTTCCCACGGTGCCCGCCCCCAGGATGGTAACTCTCCCTCGGGTAACACCGGGCGCTCCACCCAGAAGCACGCCCCGTCCTCCCTGGCTCTTTTCCAACAGGTGAGCACCCACTTGCACCGCCATACGACCGGCCACCTCACTCATGGGGATCAAGAGGGGTAACGAACCGTCGGCCTTTTGAATCGTTTCATAAGCCACCCCGATCACTTTCCGTTCCAGGAGCTTGGAAGTCAGTTCGGGCATGGCGGCCAGATGCAGATAGGCATACAAGGTCTGTCCTTCGTTGAGAAGTTCGACCTCCTCCTGAAGGGGTTCCTTAACCTTGACAATCAGTTCCGCTTTTCCGTAGATTTCCTCGGCTGAGGAAACCATTTCTCCGCCGACTGCCTCGTATTCTTCATCCGAAATCAGACAACCCGCCCCCGCTCCGCGTTGCAGGATCACTCGGTGACCGTGCCTGCGGAACGCCCGTACGCCCGCCGGAACCAGCCCCACCCGATATTCGTCTTCCTTGATCTCCTTAGGCACCCCGACGATCACACCCACCTCCTATTCACAAAGCGGATCCGCTCGTGCGCGACTCCTGGATCGGTTCTCTGTCCAACTTGACGATCTTACCCTCGACCCAGATCTCTCGAGGGTCCCCCTCCAGTACGGAACCCCGATGATCCAGATGCACGGAAAAAAGGTACGCGTTTTCCCTCAAGGCAGGGGTAAGCAATGGGAGGCAGTGGTCCCGGAACACATCGATGTCGATGGTATTGGAAACCTCGCATCCATCCGCGCGATCATCCAAGAAGGAAGCGACATACGGATGGTTCGGGCGGCGGTTTCGGGAGACCTTTCGGTTCATATGAGCGACCACATCCAGGCCGCACGCTTCAACGCTCCCCAACAGGCGGATGAAACGCACCTCCGAATATCGGTTTCGGCTCAGGGCCTTGTAGTGCATGCATCCCCATTCATCGAACCGGATTTCTTTATAATTTTTCCCCAAGTTCCACGCACTGTGCCGCAGGTTGTGCGCCACGGCCACATCGTGAAGCCCGATTCTGAGATTCCGGAGGCTGAAGACGTGGGGCGAGAATTTCTGGGGAGAAGCGATTCCGGTGCCCTGCTGATCCAGAAAGTGGAAGACGTAATACAAGAATTGGGAAGAAAGCTTCTCTTTCACGGAACCGAGTTCCCCCACTTCCTGGCGGGTTCGGTCCAATTCCCTCCGAAGTCCCCGTTTCGTGCGCGAAGTATATTGCTGTTTGAAGCGCCTGAAATCCATGGGGTTGCGAGACAGGTTCACACGCTCAAAGGCCTGATTCAGTTCAACCGCGAGCAGGTGCGCCGCGCGCATATCGTGCTCCGTGGCAGAACGGCATACGTCGGGATGCAGCGCCTTCAACAGGATTCGGTAGTTGGAGCGAACCAGCGAGAACAGCTGCTCCTCGTTGAGTCTTCCGGCCATCTCGGGAGTAATGCCGAGCACTTCAAAGGGGTTCTTCTTCATACCGCTGTTCTATAATATGGGATCCCCCCAAAATCAACCGCTGCGAGGTCTCTGCGGGGTTATGGAAGGAGGTGTCTTCCACAGATTTCTTTTGTATGCTTTTTGTTTGAACAATACGATCCTGCTCGGTTAACATATTTGTCTGTTTTGCTCCCGTCGGCTTTGAATGGAACCCTGGATAAGGAAATCCCTTCGGTGCCGGTTCCACCCCACCGGACGTGGGTGGCGGGAATGACGGGAAATGAGCGAACCAAAACGGGCTATAGAAGACCCAAACCCTGAGTTGCATGGCGCCCGCAGGATACGCTCGGGCAATCATGCGGAACATGCAGCCACGCGGACGGCGTTTCGCCGGTTGGACAGGATACCCGGATGTGGATCGGATTGTTTATCTCCTTCGTCTTCGGGACATGCGTCGGAAGTTTTCTGAACGTGTGCATCCACCGTCTGCCCATCGGAAAATCCATTGTGTCGCCTTCATCCCATTGCCCCGCATGCTCAACCCCCATACCCTGGCGCCACAATCTCCCGATGCTGAGTTACCTGGTACTGAAAGGCCGCTGCGCGTCCTGCGGCGCGCCCATTTCAGCGCGCTACCCCTTGGTGGAGCTCATGACCGGGGTTTTCGCAGGAGTATATTACCTTCACTACGGCTGGAGTCTCACGACCTTGGTTTATTTTTGCTTCACCGCAGCCCTGATTGTCGTGACTTTCGTGGACCTGAACTTCAGGATCATACCCGACGTGATTTCTTTGCCGGGCATCGCGGCGGGCCTGGGAGTGTCGTTTTTTCGAAACGATCTGTCTCCCATGGATTCCCTGTGGGGGATTCTCCTGGGTGGAGGAGTGCTGCTGGCCGTATTCTTCGGGTACTACCTGGTCACCCGGCGGGAAGGCATGGGACTGGGTGATGTCAAGCTGCTGGCCATGATCGGTGGGTTCCTGGGGTGGAAAGCCGTGCTGTTCGTGCTGTTTTCAAGTTCCCTGATGGGCGCTCTCTCCGGCCTGGCGGTGATGGCGTCACGGAAGGGAAATCTCAAACTGGCCATACCCTTCGGTCCCTTTCTGGCTATAGGAGCGATCTTGTACATCTTTGCCGGTCCGTCTCTGATGAACTGGTACTTCAATTTGATCCGGATTTATTGAATTCACGGGTGTAACGCAACGAATCGTTTTCGCCCGGTTTGGGACGGGACCTGCCCGCACAAAAGTAGGGAAGCATATTGAGCACCGGTATAGATCCGCTACAAGCCCTCCTGCTCGGAGTCATTCAGGGACTCACGGAATTTCTCCCCGTAAGCAGTTCCGGACATCTGGTAATCTTCCACCAGATCCTCGGCATGAAGGAACCGGACATTTTCTTTGATGTGTGCCTCCACGTGGGAACCTTGGCGGCGGTGTGCCTGTTCGTCCGGAAGGAATTGACCTGGCTCATACTCTCCCTGGCAAGGGCTCTCCGATCGCCGGGCTCTTTCCGAAAAGGCTTAGGGATGCAGGATCCCGATCTGCGCCTCTTGATTCTGTTGGCGGTCGCCACACTGGCAACGGCGGTTGTGGCCATCATCTTCATGGATTTCTTCAAGGGCATGTTCGGTTCCCCTAAGAGCGTAGGCGCCGCATTGATCGTCACCGGAGCCGTCTTGAGCGCCACCGTGTTCAGCGGACCCGGAACCTCCGGCATCGCCCAAGTCCGCCTTTGGCAGGCACTGATTGTGGGCATGGGGCAAGGCGTCGCCGTTGCTCCGGGCATATCCCGGTCAGGCGCCACCATCAGTCTCGCACTGATGTTGGGCATGGAACGGGAGTTCGCGGCCCGCTTTTCCTTTCTCCTGTTCATCCCGGCCATTGTCGGAGCCCTGATCTTGGAGTTCGACATTTCCAGGATCGGGGGCGAGCCGTTTTCCCTGCTTCTGGGAATGGCAGCGGCCGGTGTTACGGGATTCCTGGCGCTCAAACTTCTTCTGGGGGTCGTAAAAAAAGGCCGGCTCTGGATCTTTGCCCCCTACTGCTTCCTTCTCGGGATCCGGATACTGACCTGGACCTGGTGACCCGTTAGAGGGGACGCCGCAAGGATACGAAGGATGGAACGCCATTCCGCGGACAGCGTTTTCAGATCCCCTGCCAAGCGACGTTCCTACCCTTGAACTGAAACTTTCCACCCTTGGACCACGGCTGCAAGACATGCTCGAATGGATTCATGAATTGGGGCATTGGGTCGCTCATTGGGCGAACACTCCGTACACCCTCTGGGCCATCTTCTGCATCGCCTTTGCGGAATCCTCCTTCTTTCCCATTCCTCCCGACGTGTTGCTCATCGCGTCCGCGGTGCTGCGGCCGGAGAAAGCCTTTGTCTTTGCACTGCTCTGTTCCGCGGGTTCCGTTTCGGGCGCCGTTTTCGGATACTTCTTGGGACTGAAGGGAGGGAGGCCTCTGCTCAAGAGGGTCTTTCCCGAAGATCGAATTCAGCTGGTGGAAAGGTATTACGGCAAGTGGGACGTCTGGGCGATCGGGATCGCCGGTTTCACGCCCATACCGTACAAAATCTTCACTCTTTCCGCAGGGGTCTTTCGCCTCGACCTGAGGAGATTCATTCTAGTATCCATTCTGAGCCGCAGCGCGCGGTTCTTTCTGGTCGCCGGCGCCATATATTTCTTCGGCCCAACCATACGGAAGTATTTGACCGACTACTTAAATCTGTTCACCGTGCTCTTCGTCGTTCTTCTGGTAGGAGGATTCCTGGCGGTTCGGCACGTATCCCACAAGTCGATGCGGTCATCGACAACCGATATTACATCCCCCGACACCGGGGCAGACGCACATGCCGCACGAAAAGAAAGGACATGAAACGGTTATGAAGTGGAGACGGGCCATCATCAAGTTGAGCGGGGAAGCCTTGGCCGGGCCCCATCCCCACGGCTTTCACCAAGACTCCATCATCGAGATCATCTCCGAAATCGCCCGCATTCGAAACATGGGGGTTCGGATCGGCGTCGTAATCGGGGGCGGCAACGTGTTCCGGGGTAATATGAGACCGGAAATCCTGCCGCGGACCACGGCGGACATTATGGGAATGCTGGCCACCGTGATGAATGGACTGGCCCTTCACGATATTTTTCAATCCCAGGGAATCCCCGCGGAAGTAGTTTCCAGTTTTCCGATCCCAGGAATCGTTGAATCCTTTGACCGGAAACGCGTGCTTCACGCCCTGCAGGAAGGGGAAGTCATCATCTTCTCGGGAGGACTGGGCCGGCCGTTCTTTACCACGGATACCACGGCCGCGTGGGCGGCTCTGGAAACGGACAGTCCCCTCGTCATCAAGGCGACCAACGTGGATGGAGTCTACAGCGGCCATCCCGACAGAGATCCCGGAGCGGTGCTTTATGAAACCCTGACCTACGAGGAAATACTGGCAAAAGAGCTCGGCGTCATGGACCTGACGGCGATCACCCTGCTGAGGGAACACGGCCGGCTTCTCGTAGTGTTGAACATTCGAAAACGAGGAAACCTTGAAGCCCTGTTTGCCGGGAAGAACGTGGGAACGCGGGTGACTCCCGCTGTCCAGGCTCGCCGGTAACCCCGCGGGGGAAGCCGCATGTAGTTCGCGTGCGCCGTGGAAAACGGTTTTCAGACGGCCAAAATACACCCGTTTCAGCCTACCCGGCCGCGCTTCGGGGCGGGCCTTATCGTTCCTTTACAGGCCGATGCAAAACCATGAGATGCGAGCCAGACTGTTGACATGGCGAATCCTGAGGAGTGAGGTGTGCAGTACGCCGTAATGACGAAGGATGAAGCGGAACGCAACCGATCGCGTTTTGCACCGGGCTGTTAACGAGAAAGCCGGCGCCACCCCTCCTCGATCCAACCCACTGAAACCACTTTACAGCAAAAATGAGAAAAGCGCGGTCCCGAAAACCAGAGCGCGGAATTCCGAAACGCCGCAATCCCGCGCATAATTCTGGTATGAATACGAAGATCGACGTCCTCCTAAACTACAGGAGACCGTGTTTGAGCTTTCAAGGCCGCATGGGCCGCCGCCAACCGGGCGATGGGAACTCTCGGCGGAGAGCAGGACACGTAACTGATTCCGATATCATGACAGAACTCGATGGATCTCGGGTGACCCGCGTGCTCACCGCAAATCCCCACTTTAAGATCCTTCCGGGTCTTCCTTCCCCATTCGACGGTGGTCATCATGAGACGCCCTACTCCCTTGACGTCCAGTACTTCGAAGGGATTGTCCTGAAGAATCTGCCGTTCTTTATAAAGAGGCAGAAACTTGTTCTCGGCGTCTTCCCGGGAAAATGAAAACGTGGCTTGAGTCAAATCGTTGGTGCCGAACGAAAAGAACTCGGCCACTTCCGCGATTCTTCCCGCTCGCATACAGGCTCTAACCACCTCGATCATGGTGCCGAACTTCAGCTTTACGTCGACACCGTGCCGCTTCTTCACTCCATCGTGGACCATTTGCACGATTCTGTGAACCCACAACAGCTCCTGGACGGTACACACTTGAGGCACCATGATTTCGGGAGTCGCGGGAATGCCTTCTTTGATGACCAACGCGGCGGCTTCCAAAACCGCCTGAATCTGCATTTCGTAGATCTCCGGATACGAAATCCCCAAGCGAACTCCTCGATGCCCCAACATGGGGTTTACCTCGGACATGTTTTTCACTTTTCGCAGCAGGTCTTCTTTGCCCGCGGACAATCGCTCATCGAGTTTGGTCCTCCGAATCTCTTCCAACTGCTTCAAAGCATTTTCAACCGGAGGTATGTACTGTTCCAGCGAGTGGCCGAGGATCTTCATGGTCTGTGGGAGTTCCTCCAACACGCTGATGGATTGATTGAAGCTTTTCAGGTAGTTGATATCCGTCAATAACTCTTCCACCGTAGGCAGAAATTCATGAAGCGGGGGATC
Source organism: uncultured Thermodesulfobacteriota bacterium (assembly GCA_964597345.1). Lineage (GTDB taxonomy): Bacteria > Desulfobacterota > Desulfarculia > JACQYL01 > JACQYL01 > CAZQXK01. The sequence continues at coordinate 9,296 of CAZQXK010000091.1, forward strand.
CAGCAGCCGGACGGTGACCGGCTTTCCTTCCATGATCCGAAAGATTTCTTTGAAGTCGTTGAGCTGAAAAGGCAACAATCGATCGATGGCGTCACGTCGTTCTTCGACCGTCTCGGCAAGAATCAACTCCCGCACAATGGGCAACCGCTCCGGCTGGTTGAACATGCGTTCCGTGCGGCACAATCCCACCCCCACGGCGCCGTACTCTTTCGCCTTTTCCACGGCCTCCGGAGTGTCCGCATTGGCCCAGACTTCCAACTTGGCGTATTCGTCCGCCCACTCCAGAAGCGTTAAGAGATCTTCCACAAATTCGGGATCCACCAGGGGAACCTGGCCCAGGTAAACATGACCGGAAGTGCCGTCAATGGTGATCACTTCCCCTTCGTGGAGAACCAGACCGGACACGCGCAGTTCACCCACGTTGGTATCGATACTCAGGTCCTCGCATCCGGAAACACACGGCTTACCCATACCGCGTGCTACAACCGCCGCATGGGAAGTGCGCCCACCCCGTGAGGTCAGGATTCCCACGGCGGCAAAAAATCCGTGAATGTCCTCCGGCTTGGTTTCCTCTCGAACCAGCAGTACCTTTTCCCCCAATTTCCCCAAATGTTCCGCACGGTCGGCGGAAAACACGATCTTTCCGGAAGCTGCTCCCGGAGACGCGGCAAGACCCGCGGCAATGGGATTCCCTACGAAATTCGGATCGACACGCCGGTGAAGAAGTTGTTCGAGCATATCCGGAGGAACCCGTAAGATAGCCTCTTCTTCCGTAATAAGGCCTTCATTGACCATGTCGTTCGAGGTTCGAATCAATGCCCAGGCATTCATCTTTCCATTCCGAGTCTGAAGGCAGTAGAGCGTTCCTTTTTCCACGGTGAACTCGAAGTCTTGTACTTCCCGGTAATGACCCTCCAGCGTGTGTCTCAAGTCCTCCAACTCCCGGTATGTGCCGGGCATGCTGATGCGCATCTCCTTGAGCGGTTGAGGAGTGCGAACCCCGGCCACCACGTCTTCCCCTTGGGCGTTGATCAGAAACTCTCCATACAGGCGGTTCTCGCCGGTGGACGGATTCCGGGTAAATCCCACCCCCGTGGCGGAATCCTCACCCATGTTTCCGAAAACCATGGTGCAGATGTTCACGGCCGTTCCATCCGCCATGGCGGGCGTGATGTTGAACTGTTTGCGGTAATCCACCGCCCTCTTACCCATCCAGGACTGGAACACGGCATCCACGGCCAGCACAAGCTGTTCCTTCGGAGACTGGGGAAGCTCACGACCCGCATGTTTCTTGATGATCGCTTTGTATTGTTCACAGAGTTTCTTGAGCGTCTTGCCCGTGAGTTCGGAGTCCAATTGGACGCCGGCGCGCTTCTTCTCTTCTTCGAAGAAATCTTCGAAATGCTCTTCATCCACTCTGAGTGCAATCTTGCCGAAGAGCTGCAGGAACCTACGGTAGCAGTCATAGGCGAACCGCACATCCCCGGTCAGATGGGCCAACCCTTCCACGGTTTCGTCGTTCAGGCCCAGATTCAAGATCGTATCCATCATCCCGGGCATACTCAGGGCCGAACCGCTGCGCACGGAAATCAGCAGGGGATTTTCCGGGTTCCCGAACCCTTTGCCGGTTTTCTTTTCCAGCACGATCATTGCTTCCTCGATCTGTTCTATCAGACCGCTGGGAAGCTTCTTGCCTTCCTTGAAAAATTGCCGGCACGCCTGAGTGGTAATCACAAACCCCGGAGGTACCGGCAAGCCGATCCGGGTCATTTCGCACAGGTTGGCGCCCTTCCCTCCCAATAATTGCTTGTCTTTTCCATCACCCTCTTCGAACGAGTAAACATACTTTTCTTTCGCCATAATCCATACGCCTCCATTGGACCCGAACTCTTTTCAACGCAGCGGGAAGGAATCGGCCCGACGGCCATGATTCCAACCGACACGACTTCTCCCCCTGATCAGCCCGTTGATAAACACTATTACGGACGACAGGCCGGCGCAAAACGATGGAATGTAAGTCATTCCTTCGTCTATGCCGTCGGCATGACACCCGATCGCGTTTTGCGGCAGCCTGGTATCCATCCGGATGGGTACCGCGAACTCCTTCTTCCGGTTCGTTTACGTCCGGAGGCGGATATCTGGGCTTGTTTCTACCTTCGGATTCGGGAAAGGACCACACCGACACACATAATCGTATTAAATGCCGGGAAATACGTAGCGGGCAATACAAATGCGAATCCGGGCATCCTCAGGTGCACGCTGGCACGGATCGGACACCCGCAGTGTGAAGTATAGGGGATGGGAGGATTGAAATCCAGTACATTCCGTCGCTCTCCCTCGAATCGGGGCCGTTTGTCAAAAACGTTCGCGCCCCGCCGGAGGAGGTTTCGATACAAGTTCCCGCGATTCCGCCGAGAGAGCATCCTCGGGCTCCGGTTTCCGCAAAGCTTCACTCTGCGAAGCATCTACGAGAAAGGATTTGAGGAACTCGACCTTCCGCCGGTCCATGACGTCGGAAAGCGCTTCGGCTGTAGCTTCCCGAATGGCTTCCAAGCTCCCGAACCGGTTCAAAAGCCTCTTGGCGGTTTCGGGACCGATTCCGGGTATCTCCAGCAAGAACGAGTGTAGGTCCCGGGTTCTTTTGAGTCGCCGGTGATATTCGATGGCGAAGCGGTGCGCCTCATCTCTCAATCGGACAAACAGCGCCAAGAGGGGGGATGCCACGGGAATTCGCACCGGATCCTTCACGTGGGGCCGAAAAAAGCGCTCCTGTTCCGAGTTCTTTCCTTTGTTTCGGCGCGTCTTGGCCATGGCTGCGAGGTCCATATCTTCAATTCCCGCTTCGTTCAATACCCGCAAGGCCACATTGAGTTGCCCCTTTCCTCCGTCCAGCACCAGGAGATCCGGGAGATCCCAATCCGCCTTATCCTTGGCGAAACGCCTCTTCAGGACCTCGTACATCATACCGTAATCATCCATGCCCTCTACGGTGCGGATTCGATAACGCCGATAGCCCGCCGTATCGGGTTCCCCGTCTCGAAAGCGAACCGTGGACCCGACGGCATGCCTTCCTTGAAGGTTCGAGATATCCACACACTCCATGACGCGGGGCAGGCGTTTCAGGCCCAGACGCCGCTGCGCCTCCTCCAGGACCTGTTCCACGGGATGAAGGGTCCGACGTCGTTCATCCAGGAATGCCGCCGCGTTGGTATCGGCCATCTCCACCAAAGCCCGCTTGGCTCCCCGCTTGGGGACGGACAACCGCACCCGGTTTCCCCGTCGCTCGCTCAGCACATCCTCCAGGATTCCTCGGTCCACGGTTTCAAAGGAAAGCAGCACCTCCTTGGGGATAAGCTTCTCCTCACCGTAGAACTGAACCAGAAACGCACTCAAGGTCTCCGATGGAGACAAATCGATCCTGTCCAGGAAGAAACCTTTTCGGCCGAGCAGGCGGCCGCCACGGACAAACAACACCAAAACCGCGGCTGTAGAAGGTTCGTCCTGTCGCCAGCCAACGATGTCCCGGTCTTCAAAGTCCAAGGTGACCATTTTCTGCCGTTCCAGAACCCCTTCCACATATCGTATCTGGTCCCGGATCCGGGCCGCGGCTTCAAATTCCAGGCGCTCGGAGGCCTGCTCCATCCGCTCTTTAAGAGTCCGTAACAAACTCTGATCTCTTCCCTCCAGGAATTGCTTGACCTCGGAGATCACATGGCGGTACTCGAGGGGATCCCGGACATCGCCGCAGGAACAAGCCCCGATCTGATAGTGGAAACAGGGTCGGGATGCTTTCCGGTCAGGGCGACACCTCCTGAGACGGAAATGGCGATGCATAAGCCGCCATGTTTCCCGGACGCCTTTGGCGGATGTGTAGGGGCCGAAATAGAACGCACCGTCTTTCTTGACCTTTCGGACCAATAGGAGCCGAGCGAACGGTTCCGACGGGTGGATTCTCAAATACAAATAGTTCTTGTCATCCCGCAGGTTCACATTGAACTTCGGATGGTGCTTCTTGATCAGGGTGTTCTCAAGGATCAATGCTTCCTTTTCCGAACCGGTCAGGATGGTCTCCACCTCGCGCACCCTGGAAACAAGGATGCGAATGCGTGGCCCCCGTTCCGGTCCCGCCTCCCGGAAATAGGAGGCCACACGGGACCTCAGGTTCTTGGCCTTACCCACATAAAGCACCGTCCCCCCTTCCCCCTTCATAAGGTAAACGCCCGGATGAGGAGGGAGGTCACGGAGAATGTTCGGACTCAGGGAATGTGAAGGTTCGTTCATTTCAGACATCCGTTCAGCAGTCTGCTCCGGCCCGGTCCCATCGACATGGAAAGGTTCCCCACGCCTCCACTGCAATCGTTCACAGGCGGTCGCACGCGATCTTCGAGCAAATCCGCGGGGATTGCCGTGAAACATCTCCGGCCGGAACATAGAGTCTCACCAGAAAGCGGACTTCCTGTGTATACTTAGCATTCGAACCCTGCTCGTTCAAAACATAATACCGGGCGCCGGATACCCCTCTGAACCAAGAGAAGCTATCCCGTCCCACGAGTCGAGCCTTCGGAAAGCGCGGCGGCTTTCGAAACGCTTCTTCATTAGACTTGTAGCCCAAACGGTCCAACGATCGGCACGCGAGGCGCCTCCCTTTTTCGGGTTGCATCCCAACAGGACCCATGATATAAGTACGGGATACTGTAAGTAGGGCGGCATAGCCAAGTGGCTAAGGCAGCGGTCTGCAAAACCGTTATTCACCGGTT
>CAZQXK010000092.1:0-13993 GCA_964597345.1 uncultured Thermodesulfobacteriota bacterium
TTGCCAAATCAATACCGATTACGCTAACCTTACTCATGGGATGGCCTCCTTCATGCGTTTTTGTCTACGCCATGATACCCCTTCGAGAGGGGCTGGGCCATCCCATCACTGTTACTCCAGGAGCTTCTGATGGAGTTCGACAACAGCCGGCCTTAGGAGCGCTGCCGTGAAGTTCAAGGATTTGGGGGAATTCGGGGTCATCGACCTGTTCCGGAGCGGCTGGCCCGAGGAACCTCCCGAGGTGGTGCGGGGCATCGGCGATGATTGCGCCGTATTGGATGTGGGGGGGCCGGATCTCCTGCTGATCACCACGGACATGCTGATCCAGAATGTGCACTTCCGCCTGGAAACCATTTCCCCGTACCAACTGGGGGTGCGGTCCATGGCCGCCAACCTGAGCGACGTGGCCGCGATGGGCGGGCTTCCCACGTTTTCGTTCATTTCCTTCGGCGCTCCGGGTGAAACGGACGACGTATTCCTAGAGTCCTTTTTGAATGGGTACCGGGAGTGCAGCCTGAGACACGGGGCCTACTTGTTGGGAGGCGATACCGTGTCATCGGACCGTCTGGTGGTGAACATCGCCCTTTTGGGTAAGGTGGAACGCAATGGAGTTCTGCTGAGGAACGGCGCCCGGCCGGGGGACAAGGTCTATGTGACGGGCTTTCTGGGAGATTCCGCCGCGGGGCTCGACCTTCTATCCGCGCCCGAAACCGATTTATCGTTCGAGGAACAAGGCTCGCTTCGGGACCGCCACCTGACCCCCGAACCCCGGATCGCCGTGGGGCGTCTCCTGGCGCGAAGCGGCCGGGTTCATTCCTGCCAGGACATCAGCGACGGCCTTGCCTCGGATCTGGGCCATATTTGTCGGGAGAGCCGGGTGGGGGCCCGGGTGTACGCCCCGCAAATCCCGATTTCCGATGCATGCAGGGCCAGAGCCGGCGAGCGCGGTATAGACCCCCTGGAATGGGCCCTATTTGGAGGAGAGGACTTCGAGCTGGTGTTCACGGTCCCGGAATCTCCTCCGGCGCCGGAGCTTGCATCCCTCCGGGATGGGGATAAGGTTCCGATAACCGAGATCGGGGAGATCACGACGGAGCCGGGGGTGCGTCTGATTAAAGCAGGAGCCGAAGAGGAAATCGCCGGAAGAGGGTATGTTCATTTCAGGAACGCGTGAGGCGGATCCGGACGAGGTCCCGTGAGGCGGGTCCGACAGGGATACATGGGTCACGGAATTTCATGAAGCGTAAAATCGCTTCCGATGAGGGCGGATCCCCCGCAGACGCTCCGCACCCGGTTCAATATCCGGTGTACTTCCGGCCACTTTTTCCGCCGGATACAACCCGTCAGGTACACCCGTGCTTTTTTGCGAAGGGTTTCTTCGGTCCAGGCACGCTGTTCGGAAGTCAACGGTGTCCCGGCTTCCAGGAGGTTGCACAGGGAAGCGATTCGTAACCGGTCCAATGCGGGCACCGTGCGGGAAAGCTGATCCGGGTGGCCGCCGTACCGTATCAGGAGGGGCTCGGGGATAAGCGCCACGGGGTGACGGGCCGTTACCCGAAGCCACAGATCGTAGTCTTCACATGCCTGCAATGAGGGGTCGAACCCGCCTGTTTCCTCCAGGAGCCGCCTTCGCATCATGACGGCGGACGGGCTGATCATGCAGCGTTCCAGACTGATCCGAAAGATGTCGCCCCCCTGTTTGCGATGGTGGGCTCGAGGATTCACTCGACGTCCGTTGCGTATCCAGATTTCTTCCGTCTGACAGATGATGGCGCCGGGAAACCGGTGGAAAAAAGCCGTTTGCACCTCCAATTTCCGGGACAGCCACCGATCGTCGGAATCCAGAAACGCGATAAGATCCCCTCGGGACTCCTCCACACCCCGATTTCGGGCGCTGCTCACTCCCGATCGGGATTGGCTCACCACACGCATCCGCGTGTCCCATCCATCCAGGATCCGAGCCGTGCCATCCGTGGAGCCGTCGTCCACCACGATGAGTTCCCAGTCCTCGAAAGTCTGATGCAGCACGGAACGAACGGCGTCGGCCACCCGTGCACTGCGGTTATAGGTGGGTATGATCACCGAAACGGCGGGCGTGTTGGGAGAGGCGTCCATGGACCCTTTCAGGGCGATCCGACAACGTTATGCAGGTACGCCAGCACGCCGGCCAAAACGAAGGTGGATTCCACCAAACCTTCCAGGGCGGCGCCGGACCGCAGCCTTTGCTTCTTATAGAGACCCAGGTATATCATTACGTAGAGACAGCAGATCTCGAACCACAGAAAGACGCCGCCGCCCCACCCCAGGATATAGACCGCGGCCAGGAATATCGAAAGACCGAGGGTCATGAAGGTCAACAAGTGCAGGGAGCGGGATTCACCCAGGAGAATCGGAAGAGTCTCCTTGCCCACGATGAGATCTCCCTGGACGTCTAGAAGTTCAAACATGGCGGATCTCACGAACACCAGGACGAAGACCAAGGCCAAAGTGCAAAGCCATGTGACGGCGGGCGGAAACTCTCCCCCCAGGGCGGGAAGGAGCGTGGTCACCGCGCCCCATCCCAGGGCGACGGATATGGATTTGGATCCGGGGAAATCCTTGATCTTCGTGTAGGGGATCCGGTGTCTCAGGGATTCGGGGACCAGGGGTATGCTGTACAGGAGGCCCATCACCATGACCAGGACGGTGGCCAGAAACACCCGGAGACCCATGGATGTCGTGATTCCCAGCACGGCGGCCTGGGAAACGATCCCGCTGGTTACGTACCAGGTACGGTGGCGCCGGTACAAACCGATGCGTTCCGGGGCGTTGTATTCTCCCGCTTCACGATCCAGAAAATGGTTCAAGGTGTGAATGCTGTATAGGAACAGAAAGGAAACCAGGACAGCCATGGGTTTTCCGGGCCATTCCTTCAATTCCATGGCGGTTATGGCTGCATAGGTGAGACAGGCTCCTCCCAGGGCGATATACAGATTGCTGTGAATCAGGAGCTTGGCCAGTCGGATGGGCCAGACCCTCCAAAGGGGCTCGCGGCTTCCCCGCATGTGCTCCAGGCTCTGAACCACCCGCTGAATCATCCAGCTGGGAGTGGAAGCACCGGCGGTAACGCCTAATACACGTTGTCCTGAAAAGCGGTTTGAATCCAGTTCCTGGTCCGTTTCCACCTGATGTGTGGGGACGCCCGCTTCATTGGAAATTCGGGCAAGCCGCCGGGTATTGGCGCTGTTGTAACCCCCCACCACCACCATGCCGTCCACGTGGGCGGCCAGAGACACCACCTCGGCCTGCCGGGCATGGGTGGCTCCGCAGATGGTGCGCTCAACTTTCAGTTCCTTGAAGTGGGCGGAGGCGGATTGCACCAGGTGGTCGAAGAGATCCGCATGCTGGGTGGTCTGGGCCACCAGGACCACTTTCTCCGAAGGCGGCAGGGTCTTCAACTCGTCTTCGGACTGAATCACCCGACCTTTCCCATGAGTGAAGCCCAACAGACCGACCACTTCGGCATGGCCGGGATCCCCTACAATGACTCCGGTGTATCCCTTTCGGGCGTATCGATCCAGAATGATCTGAGCCCTGAGCACGTGCGGGCAGGTGGCGTCCACCACCCGAGTGCAGCGCCGGGCCAGTTCCTGTTTGACCTCGGGGGGTACTCCGTGGGCGCGGATGAAAACGGTGCCCCCTTCAACCTCTTCCATGGAGTTTACCGCCTTGATGCCGCGCTTTTCCAGCAACTCCAAGACCTGGGGATTATGGATCAGGGGACCGAAGGTATAGAGGGGCTTGACGGCGCGGTTGGCTTCACGCAATACCATGTCCAACGCCCGTCGCACTCCCATGCAGAAGCCCGCCGTCTTAGCCAGTCTTACCTTCATGTTCCCTCGCTTCCAGGCGGTCGAAATAGTCGTCCAGCAGGGCGAAGAGGGCGGTCTCGCCTTTTACCTCGCTGACCTTTCTCCGGAATTCGGATCCGAAAGGAAGGCTCTTGGTGTAGTACATGATCTGCCCCCGCATTTTTCGAAGGGCATAGCGGGTGTCGAATCGTTCCTGGAGGCGGTCGAAATGAAACCGAATCACTTCCCTGCGCTCCCTTGGGCCGGGCGTGCGCGGAGGCAAACCGGACGCGTGGTCGCGGATTTGTTCGAACACCCAGGGATTCCCCGAAGCCCAGCGTCCCACCATGACACCGTCGCATCCGGTTCGGACCCGCATATCCGCGGCCTCCGACGGACTCCGCACATCGCCGTTGCCGAAAACCGGAATCCGTAAGGTTTCCTTGAGGCGCCGGATCAGATCCCAGTCCGCCCGGCCCCGGAAAAGCTGCTTGGCGGTGCGCGCATGAAGCGTTACCGCATCGACGCCCGAGCCTTCAGCGATACGCCCCACTTCGAGATAGTTCAGGCGGGTGCAATCCCAGCCGGCCCGCATCTTTACCGTAAGGGGGCAGTCCACCCGCTGGCGGATGGCCAGGAGAATGGCTTCCAGCTTGTCCAAATCCGTAAGGAGGGCCGCTCCCGCACCGTTCTTGGTCACCTTGCGCACCGGGCACCCCAGGTTCACATCGATGAGGTCGGCTCCCGTTTCCCTGGCCATGACGGCGGAGCGGGCCATAACCTCCGGATTCGATCCGAAAAGCTGAACTCCCACGGGTCCTTCCGCGGGATCGAATCCTAAATACCGGAGGGTCCCGGAATCCTGGCGCGCCAGCCCCTCTGCGCTGATCATCTCCGTGAATACGAGTCCGCAGCCGAACCGCCGGGCCAGTATTCGAAAGGCCGAATCCGTGAACCCGGCCATGGGCGCCAGCAGCACAGGGAAGTCGATGTGTACCTTGCCGATATACATGCGCTTACCTTATGCACGCGTTTGTGAAAAAGCAAGCGGGCTCCCGCCGCCGTCCCGTTGCCGCGGACAGCCTCTCCATGTCCGGGCGACCATTTGTCCGTGCGGTTTTCGGAGGATTTTCCGGTTTACGCGGGTCGCCTTCGCCTCTCTTCTCCGTGCTCTTTCACCTTGACAAAGAAAGAAGGCGGAGACTAGCATGAGCCCTGATCGGGCCGTTCAAAAACGCGATCCGCCGGCACGCCTTGGGTGTGACGCTTCATCCTTTGCCCTTTGTCATTTCGGCGTACTGGATCATTCCGCAGGATTTGCCACGCCGAAGGCGTGGCTTGCGTCTCATCGCTTTGCACCGGCCTGCCCACAATCCTGTTTATCAACGGGCTGTTATGGGGCGGGAAAGAATTTCCGGAAAGGAAAACCCGGACCCATCGGAGTCTTGTATTGGAGAAGCCGTCTTGATTTGTCAAACCATAACGGAAAAGACCAACCGCGAAGCGCTCCGGCGTCTGAGTACCGTTCCGAACGAAGTGGGCCTGGTGGAGATCCGAGCGGATCTGATAGCGGATCCGGACGTAGAGACGTTATTGCATGCTTCTCCTCGGCCCGCCATCCTGACCGTCCGACGCCGCGAAGAGGGAGGCGCCTTCGCGGGTGGGGAAGAGGAGCGGGCACGCCTCCTCATGCGGGCGAAGCAGGCGGGGGCCGCGTACATCGACGTGGAATGGCGGACGCCCCAAAACTATCGAGACCGGATACTTTGCGCTCCGGGTTCCGCCCGAGTGATTCTGTCCTGGCATGACTTCGAGAAGACACCGTCGGATCTGTTCAGCCTCGCCCGAACTCTGGTTCACGACGGCGCTGATGTGATCAAGATCACCACGTTTGCCCGGAATCTGGAGGACAACTTCCGGGTCTTCCGCATGCTCAAGCATGTGAAGAACGCCATGGTAGCCCATACTATGGGAGAACTGGGGATCATCAGCAGGATCCTGTCGCGGAAGTTCGGGTCCTTATGGACCTACGGACATCACCCCGAAGCCGCCCGAGCCGCACCCGGCCAGATCGACGTCGCCACGCTGGTCCACGTGTACCAGGTTCACCGGATTCGAAAGGACACGGAGGTCTACGGCCTGGTGGGCAATCCCGTGGCCCATTCCTGCTCTCCGCACATGCAGAATGCGGCCTTCCGGCACTACGGTCTGAACGCGGTATATGTGCCTATACAAACAGTGGACCTGACCTCGCTGTTCGCGTATTTCCCCGAAATGGATGTCCGCGGTTGCAGCGTCACCATTCCCCACAAAGTGCCGGTTATGGAGCTGCTCTCCCAGACGGACGAATCCGCCCGCTGCATGGGAGCGGCCAACACGGTCACCGTGAAAGGGGACCTCCTGATCGGCGCGAACACGGACGGCATGGGGGCCTTGCGCACCATTGAAGCCGGACGCACGGTCTTGGAGGGATCCAATGTGGTTGTGCTGGGAGCCGGGGGTTCCGCCCGGGCCGTGGGATTTACGCTTTCATCCACCCGGCGTCTGCGGTCTCTCACATTCGTGGCCCGGCGGATGGAACAGGCGCGGATCCTGGTTGGGGATCTCTCTCCCTACACCGACGTACCCTTGTCCGCTTGCGGTTTCGCTTACGGGGAGTTGGAAAAAGTCTTTGCCGATGCGGACCTGGTGATCAATTGTACGCCGGTGGGCATGATTCCGAAGGAAGATGAAACGCCGGTCCCGAAGCATCTCCTGTCGGAACGGATTACGGTCTTCGATATCGTATATCATCCCCTGATGACGCGGTTTCTGCGTGAAGCGCAAGCGGCGGGATGCCGCATCCGCTCCGGTCTGGATATGCTGGTTCAGCAGGGGGCGGCCCAGTTCGAGACATGGACCGGGCTCGAGGCCCCCGTGGCCGTGATGAAGGCCGCCGCCTTGGAGGCCCTGGAATCCCGTAAGATCGAGCGGGGAAGCGAGGGCGTGGAGGGGCGGCCTCACTGAGATCTTGGGGCGCGGTTTTCCCCTGTACCTGGAAGAAGCCGGCGTTTCGTGCAACATCTACGACGGCTCATCCATAGCCCGGCGCAGATCCGCGAGAAACGACGCCATACGGCGATAGAGATCCGTTTCCTCCCCGCGCCGTTCCATGAATCGCACCAGGGCGCTACCCACAACCACGCCGTCGGAGAAGCGCGCCGCTTCCCGTGCCTCCGCCGGCGCGCTTATTCCGAATCCCACCACCACGGGCAGAGAGGTACCACTCTTGATCCTCCGGACGTTTTCGGAAATTTCCTCCATGTTCAGGGATTTTTCCGTGCCCGTCACGCCTGTCAGAGAGACGTAGTAGATGAATCCGCCTCCCCGGACGCAGATGCGCCCGGCGCGTTCCATTCCGGTGGTGGGGGCCGCCAGAAGGATGGTGTGCAGCCCGGCGGAGGCCTGAGGGTCTTCCAGCTCGTCCAGTTGTTCCAGCGGCAGGTCCACAATGAGAAGCCCATCCGCTCCGGCATCCGCTGCGTTCCGGCAGAATCGGCGTACCCCGTATTTCAGGATCGGATTGAAGTATCCCATGAGTACCAAGGGGATAGAAGAGCGCCTCCGGAGCGATTCCAGGGTCTGAAACAACGACGAGAAGGAAAATCCCCCCTTGAGAGCCCGCTGCGAGGCCCGCTGTATAGTGGGGCCGTCCGCGATGGGATCGGAAAAGGGCATCCCCAGTTCCACCACATCCGCGCCGGCTTCTTCCAACGCCGACACGCACCGGATCGTGGTTTCCATGCCCCCGTCGCCGGAAACCACAAAGGGGATGAGAGCCTTACGGCCGTGGCTGCGCAGCGCCTGGAACCTCTGATCTATACGGTTCATGAATCCCCCCTGTCTCTAAATCAAGCCGAGTTCCCGGCTGATGGTGTTCATGTCCTTGTCCCCCCGGCCCGACAGGCAGATGACGACAATCTGTCCCGGCCGGAAAGAGTCCTTGTGATTCCGGACCCATGCCAGGGCGTGGGCGCTCTCGAGGGCGGGAATGATTCCTTCGCACCGGGCGACCCACCTCGCTGCATCCAGGGCTTCCCGGTCGCGGATCACGGCGTACCGGACCCGTCCGCTCTCGTACAGAAACCCGTGCTCCGGCCCCACGCCGGGATAATCCAGACCCGCGGAAATGCTGTGAGCGTTCCGAATCTGCCCTTCCTCGTCCTGAAGAACATAGGTCTTACAGCCGTGAAGCACCCCGATGCTCCCACCCGTGAGCGAAGCCGCATGCAGGCCTGTTTCCAGTCCGTGTCCGCCGGCTTCCACTCCCAGCATCCGGACGTCCGGGTCGTTGAGAAACGGATGAAACAAACCGATGGCGTTGCTCCCGCCTCCCACGCAGGCCACCAGGAGATCCGGAAGGCGTCCCTCTTTCTCCCGGATCTGTCTTCTGGTTTCGAAACCGATCACTTGCTGAAACCAGCGGACCATGAGGGGATAGGGATGAGGACCAGCCACGGTGCCCACCACATAATGAGTATCCCGCACGCAGGAAGCCCAGTTCCGCATGGCCTCGTTCATGGCTTCTTTAAGCGTGCAGGTTCCGGACTCCACCGGAACCACATCCGCGCCCAACAGCTTCATGCGGGCCACGTTCAGAGATTGGCGCTGGATGTCCTCCGTTCCCATGAATACACGGCATTCCATTCCGAACAAAGCCGCCACGGTGGCCGTAGCCACGCCATGCTGGCCTGCGCCGGTTTCGGCGATGAGGCGTTTTCGTCCCATACGACGGGCCAACAAAGCTTGCCCCAGCGTGTTGTTGATCTTATGGGCCCCGGTGTGGAGGAGATCCTCCCGCTTCAGGTATATACGGGCGCCGGATGATGAGCGCGACAAATTCCCGGCAAAGGTCAACGGGGTCTCCCGTCCTGCGTACTCCCGGAGATATGTTTCGAACTCTCCCTGGAATGCGGGGTCTTCGCACGCTTCCAGAAAAGCCTGTTCCAATTCCAGAAGGGCGGGCATGAGTACTTCGGGAGCATACCGTCCCCCGAAGATGCCGTAACGGCCCGCCGGTGAAGCGTCCTGTGCCTGCATATGGATTCCTTTCCGCGCGTATGTGCGCTTTCCCCGGCGAGCGGATCCATTCCGCCGCGGGGTTGTTCCGATTTCGGCCCGGTTCCGGATACGCACCGAGCGGCCTCGGGTTCAAGCTATGCTGAAGATTTCGTTACCCTTCCGGTTCGAGTGCCCGCACCGTTTGAATCAACCGAATCATCCGTCCGGGATCCTTCTTCCCGGGAGCCCGCTCCACCCCGCTGGATACGTCCACCATGAAGGGAGCCACACGGCGGACGGCTTCCTGGATGTTTTCGGGAGTGAGCCCCCCGGCCAGGATGAGCCGCACTCTGCGTGAAAGCCCTTCCAGGAGGGACCAGGGCGCCCGGACGCCCGATCCTCCCCGCTGGTCCGGGTGAAATCCGTCCACCAGTATGGCGTCCACGCCGGAGTATTGGGATAGGGATGCCAGGTCCCGGGGACTACGGATTCGAAACGCTTTCCAAACAGCCACGTTGGAGAAGGACTCACAAAACTCGGGAGACTCGGAGCCGTGGAGCTGGACCGCCGTGAGTCCGCATTTCCGGTGGGTTCGTTTCACTTCTTCCAAATCCTCGTCCACGAACACACCCACCTTTCCGATTGTCGCAGGGACGCACCGGCAAATGGCGGCGGCCTGTTCCGGGGGGATATGCCTCGGGCTGCGTTCGTAAAACACGAATCCGAGCGTATCGGCGCCGGCCCGCACGGCGGCCAGGGCGTCTTGCCGGCAGGTGATACCGCAGATCTTGATCCGAACCATGCAACGTTACTCCATTCCCAGAAGTTCCCGGAGCTTCCGGTCCGGGTCCGGGGCCTCCATAAGGACCGTCCCCACGAGAAATGCGTGGACGCCGGCTTCCGTCAACCCGGCGATGTCTTTTCCGGACCGGATGCCGCTTTCGGAAACCACGGTCTTTTCGGGTGGAATCTTGGGGGCCAGCCGGAGTGTAGTATCCAGAGAAACGGTCAGGGTGTGAAGGCATCGATTGTTGATGCCCACAACTTCGGCGCCCGCTTCCAGCGCCCGGCGCAGTTCCGGTTCGTCGTGCACTTCCACCAGCGCCGCCATTCCCAGACGCCGGCCCAAGTCCACCATGTCATGGAGCCCTTGCGTGGAAAACAGCGCCGCGATCAGCAGGAACGCATCCGCTCCGGCCGCCCTGGATTCGTACACCTGGAAAGGGTCCACGAGAAAATCCTTGCGAAGAACGGGAATCTTGACGGCCCAGCGGGCTTCCGAGAGATGTTCCAGGCGACCTCCGAAGTGGCGGGGTTCGGTCAGCACGGACAATGCGGCGGCGCCGGCGGCTTCATAAACTGCCGCCGCCGAGCGGGGCGACCTGTCTTCCCGGATCATTCCACGGGATGGGGAAGCCCTCTTGTACTCGGCAATGACGGCGGGACGGCGCCTGTTCAGTGCACGGACCAAGTCTCTGACCGGGTCCGCGCATTCCGCTATTTGCCGTAGAGCCTCCAGATCGACTCGTTTGCGGGATTGTTCCAGGTCCCGGCGCCGTTCATCCGCAATCCGGTGGAGGATGGAATCCCTAACGCCTTGGTGAGGAAGGTCTGCTTTCATGGTGGTTCCTCGAGTAGTCGTTGGTCCAGTCAACGGGGCCTCAGCTTCGGGTTCGTTCCACCAAGGCGTCCAGTTTCTCCATGGCCCGACCTGAATCCACGCTTTCCACGGCCATGGAAACCCCGCTTTCCAGATCCGGAGCCCGATCGGCCACGTACAGGGCCGCGGCCGCGTTGAGCACGGTAACGTCTCTGGGCGCCCCCGGTTCACCCCGGAGAACTCCTCGGATAATGGCGGCGTTTCTCACGGCGTCTCCTCCCGCAAGATCTCCTATATCGTAGAGCCGATCCACGTAGGGTTCCGGATGGAGATTGTAGGTGCGCACCAGGCCGTCCCGGAGTTCACTGACGCGCGTCGGCCCGGTGACCGTGATTTCGTCGAGTCCATCCAGACCGTGCACAACCAGGGCGCTCCGGCTTCCCAATTCGGCGAGCACACGGGCGAAGGTTTCCGTGAGCCGGGCATCGAACACTCCCAGGAGCTGGGCCGTGGCGCCCGCGGGATTCGTCAAGGGTCCCAACAGGTTGAACAGGGTTCGGATTCCCAACTCCTTCCTGGGTGCGACGGCGTGCCGCATGGCCGGGTGCATCTTCGGGGCAAACAAAAAGCCGATTCCGATCTCCTGAACGCATTCCTCGATCACTTCCGGATCCGCCTCCAGGTTGACTCCCAGTTCCGCCAGTACGTCGGCGCTGCCGCAGAGACTGGACACGGAACGGTTTCCGTGTTTGGCCACCACGGCCCCAGCTCCGGCGGCCACAAGGGCCGCCGCCGTAGAGATGTTGAACGTGTTCCGGCCGTCCCCGCCGGTGCCGCACGTATCCACCACGGCCCCGGAGCGACAATCCAAACGAACGGCTTTTTCGCGCATAATCCGGGCCGCCGCCGCCACCTCGAGGGCGGTTTCCCCTTTGAGCCGCAATCCCATAAGAAACGCCCCGATCTGCGCGTCCGTGGCCTTTCCATCCATGATGGCATCCATAGCCTGTTCCATGAGAACCGCCGGAAGATCCTGTCGTTCCCCGAGTACGGCTATGGTCTTCTTCATCACGTCCATACGCTTTCCCCCCTTCAAACTTCCGCCTCCGCGGGATAAGTCCCCGCGAGTTTGAGGAAATTCCGAAGCAGCCGTTTGCCGCTTTGGGTCAACACGGATTCCGGATGAAACTGGATCCCTTCCACGGGATGGGTCCTGTGTCGAAGACCCATGATTTCGCCGAACTCGGAACGGCAGGAAACCTCGAGACAGGAGGGCAGGGAGGTTTCTTCGATGAGGAGGGAATGATAGCGTCCCGCAATGAAGGGATTCCGGATGCCGGCGAACACCGTTCTGCCGTCATGGGTCATTTGGGAGGTTTTTCCGTGCATGATGCGTTCCCCGCGGATCACCCGGGCCCCAAAAGCTTGGGCAATGGACTGGTGGCCGAGGCAGACCCCCAGAATGGGGATCCTGCCCGCCGCCGCGCGGATGAGATCCAGGGTGATCCCCGCGCTGTCCGGGGCCCCGGGGCCCGGCGAAATGACCAGCGCCCGGGTCCCGGAAGCAAGGACCTCCTCGGGAGTAACCCGGTCGTTGCGTTCCACCCGTACTTGGATGCCCATGGCTCCCAAGTATTGGTACAGGTTGAAGGTGAAGGAATCGTAATTATCCAGCAGAAAAACCATAACCCGCTCCTTTCACAGGCGAAAGCCTCGCTGCGCCAACACAAGCGCCCGTTCCATGGCTTTGCCTTTGCTCATCGTTTCCTCGCATTCCCGTTCCGGTACGGAGTCGAAAACGATACCTGCGCCGGCGCGCCACGTTAGGCGATCCGGGTATCGGACCAGGGTGCGGATGGTGATTCCCAGGTCCATTTCTCCGTTGTAGCCTATGTACCCTATGGCTCCGCCATAGGGGCCTCGGGGCCGATCCTCCATTTCATGGATGATTTCCATAGCCCGGACCTTGGGGGCTCCGGTGAGAGTGCCGGCCGGGAAGGTAGCGGCGATCACATCGAAACAGTCTTTGTCCCGATCCAGTTCGGCGCTGACGTTGGACACCAGATGCATCACATGGGAGTAGCGCTCCACCGCCATGTACTCCGTAACCTGTACAGTGCCCATGCGGGCCACTCTCCCCAGGTCGTTCCGCCCCAAATCCACCAGCATGACGTGTTCGGCCCGTTCCTTGGGATCGTTGAGCAGTTCGTGGGCCAGTTCCCGATCTTCCTGCTCGGATGCGCCCCGGCGCCGTGTTCCTGCGATGGGGCGAACGGTGACCCGGTTTCGTTCCTTGCGCACCATGACTTCGGGAGAGGACCCGATAAGATCCAGATGTGGGGTTTTTATCAGAAAGAGGTAGGGGGAAGGATTCACGTGCCGTAGAGCCCGGTACAGGTCTGTGGACGGAGCGTGAGCGGCGGCGGAGAACTCACGGGAAAGCACCACCTGGATGGCTTCCCCGGCCCGGATATACTCCTGGGCGGTGCGCACCTGCTCCATGAACGCCGAGTCGTCGGGAACAGGGCGAGGAGGCTCCGTTTCATTCTCCGTGGAGTCCGTCCATGGAGCGGTGGATTTGATGTCCTCCAGGATGGCGTCGATCCGATGCAGGGCCTGCCGGTGGCAATGCTCCGGATCCTTTCCGTTTTCCAAATAGACGTTGACGAGGACTTTCATGGTGTGGCGTACGTTGTCGAAGACGATGAGTTCCTGGGTGAGGAACCAGTACGCCAGAGGATGCCGTAAGGCCTCGTTTTTGATGGGAGGCATGCGCTCCAGGTAATGCACGAGTTCATAGGCCAGGTACCCGACGAATCCACTGGAAAATCTAGGCAAACCGGGGACCTCGGCCGGCCGGAACCGCTGCATCCATCGGCGGAGGACCCGGAACGGGTCGCCTTCCGGGAGTTCTTCTTCCTTTCGGCCCAGGAATTCCACGTAGGCCTTGTCCGGATACAGCTCCACGTGACCGGCGGGCTCCAGCCCCAGGATACTGTACCGGCCCCATCGTTCCCCGCCCTCGACGCTCTCCAGGAGAAACCGCACCCGGTCTCCGAGTTTGTACAGGAGACCCACGGGGGTGTCCCGGTCGGCCAGCACCTCCCGGAATACGGGAATGACGTTGGCTGCGCCCGCAAACTCCATGAAACGTTTCACGTCCACTGCATGCCTCCTTGAATAAAAAAACGCGGGTGGCGCTATGACCACCCGCGTTCTCCGAAAACAACAAGGGCGGCCCCCCTGGAGAGACCGCCCGTTTCATTCGGATGCTACTTGGAACGAAAAACTACCGGCACGCCCCTCCCTTATGGTTGCGCCACCACCAGTTGATCCGGGACAGGGTAATTACCTGATATGCCTTCATAGATTCGTTCCGCCGATTCATCCGTTACATTCGATATCCAGTCTATATACGGTTCCGGAGGGCTCGTCAAGCTTTTTCAGGTGAACACCCTTAAATGCCAGTTTAATGTCCCCTTCGGGGAATGGGAGAAAATCCCTCGCCTTCAGGCGAAGACTT
>CAZQXK010000093.1:0-13264 GCA_964597345.1 uncultured Thermodesulfobacteriota bacterium
TGAGGAATGAGGCGTACAACCCGTACGCCGCAAGGACGAAGGATGAAGCGCAACGCAGCAGATCGCGTTTTTCAACAGCCTGGTAAAGGAGAAACGGATCATGAGCGATTACTTGATCGTGGTCACGGACAGCGCCCGCGCGCGGTACTTCACCCTGGAACCCGTCGAGTTTCCCGAGATGGAATCCGGTCCTCAACTGGTGGAACTGCAAGACCTGATCAATCCCGAAGGACAACTCGCGGAAGGCGAGCTGTTCACCAATTTGAAAAGCGGAAGAGGGCGGGCGCCCCAGGGAGGCCCGGCCCATGGATACGACGACCACCGGGACCGTCACACGGATGAATTGGACAAGCGGTTCTGCCAGACGGTGACTCGGGAAATCGCCCGGCTAATCCAGGAACAACGGGCCCGCTGCGTGGTCCTTGCGGCCCAACCCAGGATCCTCGGCGTACTCCGGCCGGAAATGGACGTGGTGCACCGGCAGGGCGTGGAGATTTTCGAGGTGGCCCGCGATTTCACCAAATTGCCGCCGCGAAAAATCCATGAACACCTGTCCCGGGAAGACATCCTTCCTCCCTGCAAGCCTCCGGGCTCCTGAACGGATCCGCCCGTGCGCGGGCGCATTGACAAGCTTCCTGCTTGCTGTTAGATGTGAGGAGACAGGTGCATTGCCTTAATAGGGAATCCCGTGAGAATCGGGAGCGGACCCGCCGCTGTAACCGGGGAGGACGACTGCAAGATACCACTGTTCCCTGACAGGTCGGAAAAGAGCGATGCGGCGCGAGGCGCACATCCCGGCGGCCCGGTGTATGCCCCGGGGAGTTAGGATACCGTATAGCGCCGGATCGGATCGAGTATAACGGCCGAAATATCCGCCCGTTTGGCAGTCGGCGGATCAGGAACGGGAAGGAGCGAGTCGTCCGGAGATCCGGAAGCCAGAAGACCTGCCTGCGCCATTCCATTCGGATCGCCGGGATATGCGAGATCACAAAAACGCGACTCAGTGCGAAATCCCTATTCCCCTTGCGGGGGGTAGGGATTTTTTTGTGCGATGCACCTCCACCGGCGAACCCCCGGCGCAGCGCGGCGGAATTAGCTTCGGGTCCGCTTTCCGGTCGACTCACGGACCAAACGACGGGGAGGTATGAGTCATGAAAAAGATGTGTTGCCTAGCGGCGATCCTGGGATGGATCTGGATGGCTTCCGCGGCGGCGGCGGGCTTCGGGGGGATCTGGAAACCGGTGGACAGCGAACTCAATTTCTGGATTTCGGAGCACGACACGGGCTCCATGACCGTGGTGATGACTCCCGACGCCATCACCTTCGACGGGTATCTGGATCCCGACTTCAGTGACGGGTTCTCCGCCGCGGATTTAGGAGGCAAGGGCCACCACCTGTCCATCCTGTTTGCAGGCCCCACGGAAGCCGCCGCCGTTTGGACTCCTTCGGGAGGAGCCCCGGTGAACTACACCCTGCGCAAGCAGTTCGGGGGATCCTATGCGGGCATGGTCGCGGCCACCACGGGTCTCTTCGCGGATCCCGCGGGCCTGGCGTACCAGGTCACCGGCTCGTCCCCCTTTGGCATAACCCGCTTTTCCCTGGCCGACGGATCCCCTTTGGAGATCTATCAGGATTCGGCTCCGCGCGCCTTCAAGGGCAAAGTCTATATCCTGGGGCAGTATGGAAATGACACGGTCACCGTGCTGGACGCCTTCCATCCCGTTTCGGCCCCCATATCCCAGTACAGCGTGGGGAAAACGGACCCGGCGGGACTGCTGGACATCCCCACCACCGAATCCACCACGAACCCCCAGGACATGGCGTTCCTGGACGAATCCACGGCCTACATGTCTTTTCTGGGAGCCCCGGTGATTCTGAAACTCGATCCCATCACCGGCGAGCGGTTGGGCCTCATCGACATTTCCGCGTTCAGCGAAGGAGACGACGGCATTCCCGAGGCGTCGGCCATGGTCCGGGTGGGCCCCTATCTGTATGTGGCGCTGCAACGACTGGACCGCAACGCCGGCTTCGAGCCCGCCGACGCCATGATTCTCAAGATCGACACGGCCACGGATCAGGTGGTGGACCTGAATCCGGGCCTGGAAGGGGTTCAGGGCATCCCCCTGGCTCGACGGAATCCGGGGGCCCTGGTGTATCTCGAATCCACGGGTGAACTGTTCGTGCAGTGCGTGGGTTCGTACGCGGACCCGGAGATCCGGGGAGGCGTGGAAGTCATCGACACCCACACGGATCTCTCCAAGGGCCTGATTCTCACCGAGGAAGGCGTCGGCAGCCCCATAACGGACGTGGCCGTATGCCATGCCGGGAAAGGATACTTCCTGGGATACGACCCCGTCGGGGATTGGCCGTGGACGTACTTTATCTCCGAGTTCAATCCGAGCACCGGAGCCCTAGTCGATCCGAGGTTTTTCGAGGCGCCTTATTTCATCCAGGACATGGTGTCCGCATCGTACCAGGGCGCCTGCGCCCTGTTCGTCGGGGATCGTTCGGATGCGGACCCCGCCGTGCTCGTATTCGACACCGGGACGAACAGCCTGGCGGCCAAGGCGGAAACCTTGCTTCCGCCCCAGTATCTGGCCGTCCTGGAACGCTGACCCGGACCCTGCCGGGGCGCGGAGGAGCCTCTTTTTCGGAAAACGGACTCCTTCGCCCCCGCTATTCCCGGTCCAGCGCTTCCCGCACCTTGATCCCCAACTCACGGACCGTGAAGGGTTTCGTGATGAACTGCACGTCGGCCTCCAGAACGCCCCGGTGCGCAATCACATCCGCCGTATAGCCGGACATGAAAAGACACTTCATGGAGGGCCGGGGCTTTCGGAGCCGGTCCCGGAGTTCCCGGCCGTTCAGGCCCGGCATAACCACGTCCGTAAGCAACAGGTGAATTTCTCCCGTGTGCGCCTCGGCCCGATGCATGGCTTCCTCCGCCGTCCGGGCCGCCAGCACGGCGTATCCCAACCGATCGAGGATCCTCTTGCCCAGGAGCAGCACGGGCTCCTCGTCTTCCACGATCAACACGGTCTCCGTTCCCCCGCGCGGCTTTGCCTCCCGGACTTCCGCGGGGGCCCCGGAAGCCGGAATATCGAGTCGGGGAAGGTAGATCTTGAAGGTCGTCCCATTCCCCGGCTCGCTGTATACATGAATGACCCCGCCGTTCTGCTTCACGATGCCGTAGACGGTGGCGAGCCCCAACCCGGTGCCCTTGCCCACTTCCTTGGTGGTGAAGAAAGGCTCGAAGACGCGCTCCAGAGTCTCCCGGTCCATGCCGCAGCCCGTATCGCTCACGGCCAGCATGACGTACGCTCCGGGAGCGATCTCCGCATCCCGGCCGGAAACGGATTCGTCGAACTCCACGTTCCGGGTCTCCAGGGCGATGCGCCCCGGACCGGAAACGGCGTCCCGGGCATTCACCATCAGGTTGGCCAGAAGCTGGTCGATCTGGGTGGGATCCATCCGGACGTTCCAGAGATCGGGACCCGGACTCCAGGACAGCTCGATGTCCTCGCCGATGAGCCGCCGGAGCATCTTGATCATGCCCGATACGGCGTCGTTCAGGTCCAGGGGTTTGGGACTGATGGTCTGCTTGCGGGCGAAGCCCAGTAATTGGCGGGTGAGATCCGCGGAGCGGTGCGCCGCTGTCAGGATCTCCCGGAGATCGAAACATACGCTCTCGTCGGGTTTCAATGTAAGCAGCGCCATTTCCGCATGTCCGATAATGACTCCCAGCATGTTGTTGAAATCGTGCGCCACGCCTCCAGCCAGCCGCCCTATGGATTCCAGCTTCTGGATCTGAAGCAGTTGTTCTCGCAGATGTTCTTTTTCCTCTTCCGCCCGCCTGCGTTCCGTGATATCCACGGCGATTCCCGCATGCCGGATGACAATGCCCTGTTCATCCTGAATGGGAAGCTCTCGAGCCCAGACCCATCGGGTATCGCCGTCCGGTCGCACCACCCGGTATTCCAGATCCGAAATCCCGGCGCCCGGATTGGGGGCGATTCCGGATAGAACCGCCTCCCTGTCTTCGGGATGCACGGATTCTAGAAAAGTGCGCGGATCCTCGTACAGACTCCCGCAGGTGCGGCCCCAGATCCCTTCGTAGGCGGGATTCACATACAGGAAGCGGCCGTCCCCCGCGGACCGCAGCCAGAAGACTTCATTCATGGCGTCCGTCACCTGCCGGAGCCTTTCTTCGCTGTCCCTCAGCTCTCCGGTGCGCGTTCGCACCAAGGCTTCCAGGTCGGCCCGTCGGTGGAGCAGGAAGCTTACGAAGGCAACCAGCACCCCCGTCACGAACAGGCCCGCCATCAGCGCCCGAGCGCCGGCCCGGCGAGGGAGCATTGCCGAGAAATCCGCTCCGGGAAGACACACCAGCGCGTACGCCTTTCCGAACACAAACAGGGGCAGCACCTGGGCAAGACCGGCGAACTCCGGCCGGAGGATGGATTGCATCATCTCGACAGGCGCTGCGTCCCTCCCTTCCGGCGGGAAGGAGGCCAGCGTGAGCGGGGCCTCTCCGGATTCCAATTGAACCAGTTCCACACGCACCAGAGACAACCCGTCACCGGACCGGGCCAGCGTGTTCCGCAGCAGGCTCTCCATGCGGATGGCCGCCGCCACGAAACCCTCGACGCCCGTCCGCGGGTTGTTGCCGCCCTTTTCAAACACGGGACGAAAAACCAGAATAGCCTTCTGCGTTTCCGTTTTCCGCACCCGTGGGACGGGATCCGTTCCCGTAGTCAGACCGACGCGCAATGACTCTTCCAGCGCGGCTCTCCGAAGGGATTCGGACCCCACGTCGTATCCCGGCATGGACTCGTTCCCGCGCAGGGGCTCCACGTACAGGATGGGGTGGTACTCATCCCGGTCCGTTACCGGCACGGCGTCGCCGCCGGGACCCGTGGCATGCACGACGAAATCGGGCAGACCGTTGCGGCGGACCGTCTCTTCAAACCGGTCTTTCTCCTGGGCCGGGACCCGCGGGATCCACGCCCAGGCCTGGACCTCTCCCGCCGCGGCGAGGGGGCCGGTGAAGGCCCGGAATTCTTCCCGGGTCACCTCCTCACTGCCTTCGAAGAAACGGGCCATGCCGTTCAGTTGATGGTCCCGGATATCGAACAAGGCATCCATCACGTTCCAGGTCACGGCTTCCGTGATCTGGGAGAAGGCGGCCCGGCGGGAGCGCGCTTCGGCGTCGTGCAACAGGCCTGCCGCTCCCAGAGTAAGGACCGCTCCCACCGCTCCGGTAATCCATGCCTCCGCATACCCCCACCGTCTCCGGCGATGCTGCGGCAGGCGGTTGCGCCGCTGGAGCAGGACTCCGCCGGCCGCGAGGATCAGAACCAGCGCCAGGGTGAATCCGATGGAAGCCAGCCGGCTCCGTGCGATAGACCGCCCCCAGGAAGAAGCGTCCATGTCCATTCCGACGGCCGCCGCCACTCCGGCGCCGGTCCGGGTGCGAACGGGGGCCAGGGCGCTGACGAATGTCCCGTATTCATCCGAAAAAGGGCCCCCCACATAAGATTTGCCCTTCTCGAAAATTTCCCAGTCTTCGGGCCCGGGCTCCAGGTAGACCGTGCCCGGAGGAGAGGCCCAGGGGTCGTCTTCATCCAGGCTTTCGGGCCCGAACACCAGGGAGTCGTCCCGAAGGGCCAGGGTGTAAATGCTTCGGTGTCCCAAGCTTTCGGCGTAGGCCCGCAGCTGATGGCGGAGTCGCCGGAAATGCGGATTCCCCAGGTCTTCCGGGGCGAATGCCAGGGCCTGGATATGGTTGGGATTGACGGTTCGCGCAATGGTCCTGGCCTGGTAAAGAAGCCGGTCCCGGAGGTTTGTATCCGTAACCCGGCCCAAGTGATGCGTCATCCACCAGCCGAAGACCAGGGCCAGGACCACCAGGGCGGGTGTCAACCGGTGAAGATACCAATTCGAAGATTCCGCCCCTCCGGGACGCGACCGGTGCGCCCGATAAACGCCCCATGTCGCGGCCGCGGCGCAAGCGGTAACCACCCATGGGGCCCAAAACACGGGCGACAGGGAGGAGAAGAATTCCCCGTCCGGCGCGGCGGCCGGGAACAGGAATGCATGGACGCCGAGCCAACCCGTCACCGGGGCGTATGTCAGAAGGGAGGCCCCCGCGATGCGGAGCCCGGGGAGCCCCGGGTCCTTCACACCCGGGCCCCCCCGGATCAGGAGCCACCCGGCCAGAAGTCCGGCGGGCATCCCCAGGCCCGCCGACAAGGCGGCGCGCAGGCCGTCCATCCCGGCCCACATTCCGGGCGCGGCGAGGAGCAGAAGCACCGGATAGATCCACCTTCCCGGGACCCGCGCACTCCGGGCCTTCCACACATGCAGGACAAAAGCCCACAGGGCCAGAAAAGACGCCGCCGGGAGAAGAAGACGGAACGCCGAAAGGAACTCGGAATCTCCCACGCTGAAGGCCCACAGTTCCAGCCACGCCCACGATCCCTGGAGCAGGGCGAACCCGGCGAGACGGCGGGCCCCGGGGCGGGGTATTCCGGCGCGGTCTCCTCTCCACAGCACCAGGGCAAGAAGCAGAAAAGCAACACCCTGCAGAAAAAGAATATAGTCCAGTTCCCCGCTCAAGCAGAAACCTCCGGGATTCAACCTGGATCGTTGCTCGTTTTGGGAAAAACCAGCCCTGTCGGATTCATTTCCGTTTCAACGTCCCGATTTCGGTCCCGGCGCCGGACCGGGCGTTCTTCGGATCGGTCACCGAAGCCCGCCTTCGTCTCGCGGAATCACCAGCATCCGGGATCGTTCGGAAAGCGGTTCCTCCGAAAATCGGGCCATGGCCCGGCCTGTGTGCCGCGCGAACAGGCCGGAGATGCCGGGAATTTCGCCCAAGCCTCCCCACGGGCACGAACACGTGACGCCTGCCGCCTCCAGCCTGCACCGCCAGGAACGGGGTTCGTCTCCCATGACGTCGCGCCGCACGTGCCGGCCGGCCGTCAGCAGAAAGGGAACGAACCGGACGCTTCGGGTTCCCGTTCGGAGGACCCGTACTTCGAGAGGCTCTTCCCAAAACGACCCCTGGAGCCGCTGCAGCCAAACCCGCTCGCCGCAGCGCTCCCTGAGCCCCCGGTTCAAGGTGTCGTACAGGGCGTCGGCCGGGTGATCCGTGCCGTGCCCGACGAGAATCACCGCTTCATCCGATTTCGGAAGGAGCCTTCCGCTCAGTATTTCCAGCACGACGGCGAAATCCTCGGGGTCCCCGAGCAGGGGCTTGCCGATGGATACGTCCAGCGGCGGCCCGGAATCCCGGATTTCCCGGATCATGGTATGAAATTCCCAGGCGGGGAGAATGTGAAGAGACTGGACGACGCAACGGGAGCTTCCTTGTTCCGCCAGGAGACGCAAGGCATGGCGGATATCGCCGGGGGCGGAATCGGATGAGGAAACCGAATGCGACCGCACCGTCCGGGAAGTGAACACCCACGAAATCGGGGAGTCCGGAAAGGTTTGGACAAACCGGGCGTTCATCCGGTCGTAGGTGGACGACGCGGAGGTCCGCGTACCGAAGGGAACGAGAACGATGGGAACGTCCGCCTGTTTCATGGGCGTTCTCTCCTGAGCGGATCATGCGCCGCAGTGCAAACCGCCGGCATCCCCCGAACGGAAGAAGGGTCCCTACTGCGGAATGCGGAACACGCAGGGGTCCGCCGACGGATCAACCCTCCATGGCCCTCTTTCCGGGCGGAGTCACTTCGGGGCCACCTTAAAAAGACTATCGGCGGCGTGTCAACTTTTCTGAGCACAATATCGCCGTAAGGCCCACAAAAAATCTTAAATGCCTTCTTACTATCCATGGGTAAACAGTATTTCGGGCAGGCTGGAACGGATCCAGGCGGATGCAACGACCCGCCCCGTTCCCACTCCTTGGGAAAAGGGAACTTGCGCCGGCAGCCCCCCATGGCCGGTTCCCACGTCCCAATATGGCGCATGCTTCACAAAAGGGTGAAAAACCGGTGACAACTCCGTGGACAGAAAGACCTCAATATGATAAGGGCAAAAGGCAATGCGTGCCGACCCGTTGGGCTGCGAAGGCTCGAAGTATCGGCACGAGTTCCGGGAGTGGAGAAAGGAGAGGATGGTGTTCGGAATCCGGGTTCTCGGCGCGGTGTGCGTCGTTCTTTTCTCGCTGACGTCAAACGCCCATGCCTATCTGGATCCAGGAAGCGGAAGCATGCTGCTTCAGGTGGTGTTGGGCGGCATCGCGGGCGCCGTGGTTCTTCTGAAGCTCTTTTGGCGCCGCGTGCTTTCCCTCTTCGGGTTGGGTCGCGAAGAATCGGATTAATGTTCCATGCGTATATCCAGGGCATTGGAGCCCTCCTCTGACGGTTTGAATCCGCATCCCTCCCCGCAGGCGCCGGCGTATGCGGCGGAACCCGGATCCTTTCGAGACCGTCACGGGCGCATTGTGTACGGTTCTTCCGGGGGCGTTTTCCGAATGCTCTCCGCCCGTGCTCTGGAAGAGTGGCGCTTTCTTCAGGCCACGAATTTCTTCCGGAATGCCATGAATGGGGGCCGCATCGTCGAAACCCGGCAAGTGGATCGGGAATGGGCGCCGCCTTCGACACATTCCGAGGAACCTTGGTCGGCGGCGCTCCGACACGACCGGATTCCTTTCGTTTCCTATCCCTACGAGTGGCCGTTCGGCATGCTGAAGGACGCCGCCCTCCTTCACCTGGATCTCCTGCTGGAAGCCCTGGAAGAAAATCTGATCCTCAAGGACGCTTCCGCGTACAACGTACAATGGATTGGAAGTCGACCGGTATTCATCGACGTTCTGTCCTTCGAGCGATGCTCCCTGGGCGAGCCCTGGGCGGGATACCGTCAGTTCTGCCGCATGTTCCTGAATCCGTTGATGCTGCAAGCCTATAAAGGCCTGCCTTTCCAGCCGTGGCTGCGCGGATCCCTGGAAGGCGTCGAGACCGAACATATGAACCGCCTCTTCACCGCCCGAGAGCTGCTCAAACCCGGAGTGTTCGCCCATGTATTTCTCCAGGCCAAGTTGCAGGCGCGGTATTCGAACAAAGATCGGGAAATCAAGGCGGATCTCAGAAACGCCGGCTTCCACAAGAACCTCATTCGGACCAATGCGCGCAGATTACACCGTCTCGTGAGCCGTCTACGGATGCGGGACAAACATTCGGAATGGTCCGATTACGAAAACAGCCACCACTACTCGACTTCGGATTACCAAAAAAAGCTGGAATTCGTCGGGCGCGCGTCAGGCGCGCGCCGGTGGGATCTGGTATGGGATCTGGGCTGCAACACCGGCGCATTTTCCCGCATCGCCGCGGAACACGCCCGTTATACCGTGGCCATGGATTCGGATTCCCATGCCGTCGAACTCCTGTACCAGGACCTGAAGGCCGAAGGCAGGGAAACCATCCTGCCGCTCACGCTCAATCTCCTGGACGCTTCGCCGAACCAGGGCTGGCGCGGACTGGAACGCAAGAACCTCCCGGAACGCGGCAAACCCGACCTGATCCTGTGCCTGGCGTTGATGCACCATGCGTGCCTCACCGGGAACGTGCCCCTTTGGGAATTCCTCGAATGGCTGGCCTCTCTGGGCGGGGATCTGATCATCGAATTCGTGTCCCAACGGGATCCCATGGCCCGGAAGCTGTTGAAGAACAAAAAAGACCCTCACGGGGACTACAATCGAGGGACCTTCGACCGGAGCCTGAATGAACGGTTCGACGTGATTTGGAGGGAACCCTTGGGTTGCGGCACCCGGGAACTGATATTCGCCCGGAATTCTGGGAAGTAGTAAGGTTTTTTGACTCCATGAGCCATGCTCGCTCCCACCGAGGCGCCTTGAAGCCGGTCCGCTCCCGTTTCCCTTCGCTCCTCCCGGATATTCATTTGCTCGTATTGGGCGCCTTTGCCGTCACCCAACCGCTTTTGGATCTTCTGGGAAGACATGCCGGATTTTTTGTGGCCCGGGGTATTCCATCCGGAGACGTGTGGGCTTTGACCGCCGTGTTGAGTCTGGCCGTCCCCGGGGCATTCGCGGTGATTTACCGGGGGTTCCATGCGTGGAATCCGCTCGTAGGCGGAGGAATCCATAGTTTTCTCGTCGCATTGCTGGTCTGCTTGTGTCTCATGCCGGCCTGGAAATACGTCCCGTTTCTTCCCGGACCGGCCGTCCTGGCCGTTTCGGCGGCAGGCGGTCTCTTTGCGGCCTGGTTGTATCGCCGCCACCGCTCGGCGCACACGTTTTTAACCGTTCTGTCTCCCGTGATCCTCCTGTTTCCAGGCCTGTTCCTGTTCCATTCTCCCGTGTCCAGAATCCTCTTTCATTCCGGCGTATCGCTGGAATTCCGGGTTTCCGTCCAAAACCCGGCCCCCGTAATCCTGGTGGTCTTCGACGAACTGCCTGCACTCGCCCTCATGAATGAGGATATGGTCATAGACCCCGTGCGCTTTCCGAACCTGGCGGCCCTGGCGGAGGACGCCACGTGGTTCCGCCAAGCCTCCACCGTGGCCGAATCCACGGAAATGGCTCTGCCCGCCCTGCTCACGGGAAGATACCCGGACCAACCCCGACTGCCGTTCCTGGCCGATGTTCCGGATAACTTGTTTACCCTGCTTGCCGGTACCTACCGGCTGAACGTGACGGAACCCGTGACGGCCCTCAGCCCCAGCATGGAAACTCCGATCCCCGGTTCCGAAACACGGTTCGCCCGCCGCTTGCTTGAAGTCCTCTCGGATCTGTCTCTGGTATATCTGCACCGGGTCCTACCGGGGGATTATTCGCAGTCCCTTCCCGCGGTAAACCGCGCATGGGAAGGGTTCCGCCGTGGCTCTTCCCACGGATTCATGGGAGATGCTTCCCCGAATGTCCAGGAGCGTTTGGATGCAGCCTTCCGGCGGGACAGGGCCGAGATGTTCATGACGTTCGTCCGCAGTATACGAGACTTACCCGAACCGGCGCTTCATTTTCTGCATGTTCTACTCCCCCACTCGCCATACGAGTATCTGCCTTCGGGCAAGCTCTACGCCCGAGGCGACTGCTTGTACGGCCTGGACACGGCGTCGGAACTCTGGAATCCCGATGAAGCAGCCGTCCGGCACGCCCTTCAACGATATCTTCTCCAGGTGGGATTCGTGGACCGCCTGGTGGGGGATTTGATGGAGCACTTGAAAGCGCAAGACCTCTACGACAGGGCTCTGATTATGCTGACATCGGACCACGGAGTAAGTTTTGTTCCCGGGGATCATCGGAGGCATCTCACGGAGAGCAACCGGCAGGACATTCTGTCCACCTTGCTGATCATCAAGGCCCCGGGGCAACGGGAGGGTCGGGTCAGCGACCGCAACGCGGAATCCGTCGACGTGCTTCCGACCCTGGCTCATCTGCTGGGCTTTGAGGCGCCGTGGCCCATGGACGGGCGATCGTTGTGGGAGGAAGACGCCCCCCAACGCAACGTGAAGGTGGTTTTCAGCCCGGAGCTGGAGCGTCGTGTCTTCAATCCTCCCTGGGTTTCCACACGGGATCGCCTGGTAATGCATTGGACCCCATTCGCATCCGGGAACCTTCCCGATGAACGGCGGGGCGCGGTCTCCTCGAACCGCCTCGTGGGACGTCCTCTACGGGACATGCGCATCGCCGGTAATACCGGGATCCGCATCGTGCTCGAGCGTCAGGACCTGTTCGACACGTACGACCCGGCCCTGCGATTCGTGCCCTGTCACATCGTCGGGCGATTCGAACCCTGCCCTCCGAAAGCCGCTCGTCTGGCGGTGTCGGTCCATGGAACGATTTTCGCCGAAACGGCGCCCACGGAATATCGAAGCGGCGAATGCAACCTCTCCGTGATCGTCCCGGAACAGGCATTCCGGAAGGGATCGAATCGGGTCGAGGTGTTCCTGGTGGGAGAACCATCGGAGCCTCAAGACCTCATTCATATCCCTCACGCGGCAAAGCCGCGGTATGCCTCGCTGGAATTGGACGACGCCGAGCAATCCCTGAAGGACGGCGCGGGGCGATCCTACAGGATCCGGGATGGGGCGCTGCGGGGGTTTCTGGATTTCGCGCTTATAGAAGGCGACATCATCCGCTTGCTGGGTTGGGCCGCGGATGTGGAAGCGGGAGAACTCCCTGAAGCGGTGGTGGTCGTGTCCGGCGGCAATACCGTGTACCATGACCGAACCAACTACATCCGGCCGGACGTGGCGGATCATTTCGACAAGCCCGAGCTGATCCATTCCGGATTCCAGTTTCATTTTCCCATAAAAGAGTTGCGAGGCGGCTCGCTCCGCGTTTTCGCACTATCGTCCTCGGGCCTGGCCTCCGAACTGGAATACGGAGAACTAACAGCGGAATTCTTTCAGGATTGACCATCGCCCGGATCTCCCGGGAACCTTCCCCCATCCGTGGTTCATCCCACCGTCGGATCGGCGAAAACCTGTGGCCGCCGCCATTTAGAGGACAGGACGCATGATTCCGTTCCGTCCCCATGTTTCCCGTTGGAATTTTCGTAGCCGACGGGCTTCATTCATCGGCATCGGGCCTGGCCATGCAACCCATCAAGAGTTTACGGAATTTCCACGCCGCGTGAAAACCTCTTGACTTATCCAGGAAACTCTTCTATCTTAGAATCATTCTAAAAGGAGAGTACGTCCAAATCACTGTGGAATCCATCCCAGATCTTCTCAAACGTTCCGGCTTGACCGTAACTCCGCAACGTGCGGCCATCCTGGAGGTCCTCCTGCAGGAATCGGGACACCCGAGCCCCGAAGGGATCTACCGATGGGTTACGGAACGCTTCCCGCACCTGTCCTTGGCTACGGTCTACAACACGCTGGATCGCTTCGAAGAAGTGGGGCTCGTCCGAAAGGTCAACGCCTTGTTCGGTACCGCCCGTTACGATGCTCGCACTGATTTTCACCTTCATGCCGCGTGCACGAGTTGTGGATCCATCTCCGATGTGGAGGCCGATTTTCCGGGAATCGAGGCGTTAAACACGCTCCCCGTGCCGGACTTTACCATTCAGAAGATCAGCATTCATCTTCTGGGCCTCTGCGGCCCCTGCCGGGAAAGAGAACTGGTGAAAGATCGGGGCAAAACCTCGGAAACGTGATTCGGACGGATACATCGGAAAATCGCAGAATGCCCTCGTTACAGCGAGGAGCAGACCATACAACAAGGAGGAATGAATCTATGGCGGAAGAAATCAAAGCCACGAAGGCCGAGAAGGCATCGGCGTCCAGTTTGAGT
>CAZQXK010000094.1:0-13123 GCA_964597345.1 uncultured Thermodesulfobacteriota bacterium
GGCCGCGCCCGCGGCACGGCGCTCTGTCCTTTCCGCCTCCGGAGTGCACACAGTCCGGCGTCCCTTGGACGCAGGGCAGGTGGCGCCGCATGCTTTAGGATTAACGCGCCTCGCATCTCTTGATGGCTTGCCGGCCTGCCGTTACTTCCATAGCCAATGCTGGGTGAGTTAGGTGAAACTTTCCCATGCTTCTCGCGGGACAGACCTCGGGGCGACACGGTTCCCACAGGGGTATTCCCCGTACGGGCCAGCCTGAAGCCTAAGTGTAAGTCACTCCCCCGAGCGCCGTTCTGTGATTAAGAGCCTATACGTTATGGGATGCCGGATTGCTTCACCCCATGCCGGGAAAGCTTGGATCCTGTGAGGAGTTTGCAGGCGCCGTCGAATATCCGCATGCGCTGGATCGGCCCGAAACAGAAGTGTGCCGTGTGGCGCCCGTGTAGACCGTTGTTCTCCTTTCCGGTGCGGCCCCTTTTCCCCCACGATCCGAAGGGACGGGGCGACAGAGAACAGACGTTTGTCACTGCATTCTGGGGTTGAACCTCCTTTCGTGTCAACATAAAAATATGACCCAAATAATTGGCTCAACTCCCCATCCTGTCCGGAACGCCTCGCCCACGATCGGCAATGGGCGTGACCTTGCGGGACTTCGGCGGGAGCCTATGACTCGAAACAATCCTCAAGTAATGTGAATGCAACGTCCGATACTAGAAAAATGAAATCGCGCATGAACAGTGTCCGCACGTTCCGATTCAAACGGTATGATGTCTTCGCGGCCGTGGTTTTCGGCCTGACCGCCCTTTTGCTTTTTGGGGCCGCCGGCTTCGCCCAAGAATTTCATGGGGTCGGTCCGCCCATCCTTTCCGCTTCCGAGATCCACTATCCGCCCTTCTGCATGATCGATGCGGAGGACCGAGCCACCGGCTTTTCCGTGGAGCTGCTCAGAGCGGCGGCCGCCGCCATGGGACGCGAAGTCGTGTTCCACACGGGGCTCTGGGAAGAAGTTAAGGGGCTGCTGGAGCGGGGGGAGATTCAGGCCCTGCCTCTGGTGGGTCGGACCCCGGAGCGGGAAGCCCTTCTGGACTTCACGTTTCCCTACATGTCCATTCACGGAGCCGTCGTCGTACGCAACGACACCAAGGGTATCCGAGAACTGAGCGATCTTACGGGAAAACGCGTGGCCGTCATGAAAAGCGACAACGCCGAGGAGTTTTTGCGGCGGCGGGATCGCGGAATCGATATCCACACGACGGCCACGTTTGAAGAGGCGCTGCGTGAGCTGTCCGAGGGCCTTCACGACGCCGTGGTCATTCAGCGGCTCGTGGGTTTGCGACTCATTCAGGAAACCGGGCTCTCGAATCTGCGGGTGATCCACAAGCCCATTGAAGGATTCCGCCAGGATTTTTGCTTCGCCGTCCAAGAGGGAGACAAAGACACGCTGGCGTTGCTGAACGAAGGCCTGGCGCTGGTCATGGCGGACGGAACCTACCGGCGGCTCCACGCCAAATGGTTCGCCGCCCTGGAACTGCCGTCCGATCGCCGCATCATGATCGGCGGGGATCACAACTATCCGCCCTATGAATATGTGGATGAGAACGGACGTCCGGCCGGGTACAACGTGGAACTCACGCGAGCCATCGCCCTGGAAGTGGGCCTGGACATCGAGATCCGCCTCGGACCCTGGACGGAGATCGTTCGGGGTTTGGAAAGCGGTGACATCGACGCGGTCCAGGGGATGTTTTACTCGTTGGAGCGCGACCGAAAGTTTGATTTTACGCAACCGCATACGGTGAATCACGGCGTCGGTGTCGTGAGGAAGGGGTCGGGCGCGCCTCCGGCCACGCTTCATGAACTGGCCGGTAAGCGCATTGTGGTGCAGCGGGGCGATATTCTTCACGAGTTCCTGGTGGAACAGGGATTCGGGGAGCAGGTTTCAGCCGCGGATACCCAGGAGGCCGCGTTGCGGGAACTGGCCGAGGGAAAGCACGATTGCGCTCTCGTGGCCCGACTCACCGCGTTATACTGGATCGAAAGGCATGGATGGACGCACCTGACCGTGGGAAAACGTCCCCTGCTTTCCCCCGAATACTGTTATGCCGTTCCCAACGATCACAAACCGCTTCTGGCGCAGTTCAGCGAAGGGCTGAAGATGCTCGAGGAAAGCGGCGAGTACCGGCGCATCCAGAAGAAATGGATGGGCTTCTACGGTGAAACCACCCCGAGCGCCGCCGAAATTCTTCGCTACGCGGTCCTGATTGCGGCTCCCCTGTTCTTGATTCTTCTCGCGTCCTTTCTATGGTCCTGGTCCCTGCGGAAACAAGTGGCGGCCCGGACGGAGGAATTGCGCAAGAGCGAGGAATTCCAACGGTCCATCATCGCGTGTTCACCCGTGGCGCTTTACAGCATCGATCCACAGGGCAATGTGCAAACCTGGAATGCCTCGGCCGAGCGGATGTTCGGTTGGACGGCTGAGGAGGTCCTGGGCGGGCCCCTGCCCACCGTGCCTGAGGACCGCCAGGGGGAATACGCCCGCACTCTGGCCTTGCTCATGGAAGAACGAAGCTTCGTGGGCATGGAGGTAGTCCGGCGCCGGAAGGATGGCTCGCTCTTCGATGGAAGCCTTTCCACCGCCCCCATAAAAAGCGCCGGAGGCCATCTCATCGGAATGATGAGCGCCATGCAGGATATCAGCGAGCGCAAGCATGCCGAAAAGGCGTTGGGACAAAGGGAGGCCATGTTGGCGCGCACCGAAGGGATCGCTCATATCGGAAGCTGGGAGTGGGACATCGCCGCAGATGCCGTAACGTGGTCGGATGAACTGTTTCGCATTTTTCAACGCGATCCGGCCGGGGGCGCCCCTTCGTTTGCCCTACATTCGGATCTGTATCACCCGGACGACATGCCCAAGTTGCTGGAGGCGGTGGAAGCGGCCGTCGAGCGGGGATCGTCTTACGAAGTGGAACTCCGCGCCTTGAGACCGGATGGAACGGTCCGTCATTGCCTGGCCCGGGGCTATCCGGAAAGAGGAACCGACGGGCAAGTGGTTCGGCTCTACGGCTCCTTTCAGGACATCACCGATTTCAAGCGTGCACGGGAACGTATCGAACATCTGAATACCGTACTGCGGGCTATCCGTGACGTGAACCAGTTGATCGTGCACGAGCGTGATCGGGGCGCCCTGATTCGGGATGCCTGCCGGCTGCTTGTGGACAATCGGGGTTACGCCTCCACGGTGATCGTACTGACGGATAAGAACGACCGGCCTGTTTCCTGGGCCGAGGCCGGCATGGAATCGGCCTTCGAGCCGTTGGCGGCGATCCTCGAGCGGGGTGGAGCGCCGCCTTGCTGCGAGCAGGCTCGGAGCACTCGAGAACTGGTGCATATACAGGACCGTCGCAACGTTTGTGTTTCGTGTCCCCTGGTCGGGTCCTGCACCGGCAGTGACACGCTGTGCATACCCCTGATCCACGACGAGATCGGTTTCGGCTATCTTGCCGTGGCTCTGAAACAGGGCTTGGGAGCGGATTCGGAGGAGCAGAGCCTTTTCCGCGAAATGGCCGGGGATCTCGCCTACGCGTTGCACGTCCTGCAAATGGAGGAAGCCCGTGACAAGATCCAACGGGAGCACCAATCTCTGCAAAATCAAATGATCCAGGCGCAAAAAATGGAGTCCGTAGGCCGATTGGCCGGAGGCGTGGCGCACGACTACAACAACATGCTCAGTGTCATCATCGGCTATACGGAACTGGCCTTGGACAAGGTGGACCCCGGGGATCCGCTGCATGCCGATCTTAAGGAAATACTCAGCGCGGCCACGCGTTCCTCGGATATCACGCGTCAGTTGCTGGCCTTTGCCCGCAAACAGACCATCAGTCCCCGGGGGCTGGACCTGAACGACACCGTGGAGGGCATGCTCAAGATGCTCCGGCGGTTGATCGGTGAAGACATCGATCTTGCCTGGCTTCCCGGTGCGCATTTGTGGCCGGTGCGTATCGATCCCGCTCAGATCGATCAGATCCTGGCCAATCTCTGCGTGAACGCCCGGGACGCTATTGCCGGAATAGGCCGCGTCACCATCGAGACGGAACGGGTGATCCTCGATGAGACCTACTGCGCCCATCATGCCGGTTTTTTTCCCGGCGAGTTTGTGCTTCTGGCGGTAAGCGACGACGGCTGCGGGATGGACCATGAGACACTCGAGAGTCTTTTCGAGCCGTTCTTCACCACAAAGGACATGGGGCGGGGCACCGGCCTGGGGTTGGCTACGGTCTATGGGATTGTCAAGCAGAACAACGGATTCATCAACGTCTACAGCGAACCGGGAAAAGGCGCGACGTTCAAGATCTATCTGCCCCGTCATGAGGGCAAAGCCGAGGCGATCCGAGCGGAAGCCGCCGTGGAAATCCCGTTGAGCCGCGGCGAAACGGTGCTGCTGGTGGAAGACGAACGGGCGATCATGAACATGGGTAAGGTTATGCTGGAGCGACTGGGGTATCATGTGCTGGCGGCGGGTACGCCCGGAGAGGCCCTACGCCTGGCGCGGGAGCACGCCGGAAGCATTCATGCGCTGATCACGGATGTGGTCATGCCCGAAATGAACGGTCGCGACTTGGCTGATCGATTACACGCCCTGTACCCGGACATGAAGGCCGTGTTTATGTCCGGGTATACCGCCAATGTAATTGCTCACCGGGGCGTTCTGGAAGAGGGGGTGAATTTCGTTCAGAAGCCTTTTTCCTTGAGAGACTTGGCTTCCAAAGTCCGAGCGGCGCTGGACTCGAGATGAGCCCGGCAACAACCCGAGGTCCTGTTCTCCCCTCGGACCGGGTGGGTCCGGAACACGGCGTTCCGATATCGGGTCCCGGCTTCCGGGATCCAAAGATTGCACGGCGTTCCGATTCTTTCACCTGGGTGGAGCGATGTGGGTCTTCGCGGATTGCGCGGGGAGAAGAAGCGGCGGCAAATCCTTTGGGCCGATGAAAATCCCCATCATGGAAGGGCCGTAAAAACAGCCCCGCCACGAACGGATACCCTGTTGCATGCAGATAAGGGGTGACTCTGCGTGTCGCGTCAGTGACTTCGCCTGCGCCGCAACACCCAAATGGTCGTTACGGTGAACACGAGCCACAAGACCGCCCAGGGAGCGAAGTTGGAACTGCCCACGACGGTTCTCTCCGGCGATGTGACGGACACGGCCACCGACCGGTTCTCCTGGTAGGCGCACTGGCCCACAGGATCCACCGTGGAGAAACGATCCGTATAGACCGTCAGTTGAGAAGAAAAGGACCGGGCCTGGTTTACCGTCAAGGTCCGGGTGAATTGCACGGACTGGCTCGCCGGCAGCACGTTCACGAAATCCTGGGGAGGCACATCGACGATTTCCCCGAAATGGGAGTCCGTGATGTTGTATCCCCACCACTCCATGGGAAGCGATCCTTCCGGATCATCGCCGTTGACGGCTCGCCAGCAGAACGTCACCTCGGTTCCCGGAGGCACCTGCAGGGACGTGTCACTGCCGCAACCGGGACCCAGGCCCACCGTAAAGAAAAACTGAATGTGGGGAGTATCCGGGCAGTTTCCGATGGCCTGGGGTTCGGGGTCGGAGCCCAAGGCTTGAGCGGCGAGGCCCACGGCCACAAGCACCGCAAGACATAGTACGACTGCATTCCTGGTCCCTGTTCCCATTGGTGTCTCCTCGTTGAGGGGATAAAATCGGCTCGCGGAGCAAAAAAACCACGTGTAACTTAGATCACCTTTTTAAAGGTAATGCAACAGTTTTTTTCATACCTCCTTGTTGCGGTACGATTTTTTCAGATATCAGGTGCGAGTTGCGGCACGGGGAGTTCCCGTGTCCCGCCCTGAAAAGAGAGATCCTCAGTCTTTTTCGTTCTCGGAACGTTTCCGGGCCGCCTCGATGAGTTCCACCAGGGAAAGCATTTTCGGCTTGGGCGCTTGTTCAAAGCATTGAGCATACTGGTCGGGGGTGAGGAGCCGCAGAAAGAACGCCTCTGCCGGGAAGCGTGACCGCCAGCAGGCCAGAGCTCGAGAGCAGGGTAGGATGCCTGCTTCCCGGCGACAATAGCCGAAAGTCACCATGGCGCCCAGCTTTGGGCAGCGGATTTCAAAATCGTCCAACGAGGGTTGTGATGGAGGAGTGGGTGGCGAAGGCATGGTTCGATCCCAAAACCGCTTGGATGGATGGAGAAGGCGGGGACCCTTCTGAGGCTGGGCCCCGCCTGTCTCGCACCGTACCCAATCGTATCTTCGATTCAGGCGATGGGGGGAAATCCTTTTATGGCTTCGAGCGCCCGGGCGATTTCCGCGTCCGGGAGCGCGTGATCCGTCAGTTTACCCGAAAAATAGGCGTCATAGGCCATGAGATCGATGATTCCATGGCCGCTGAAATTGACCAGGATGACCTTTTCCTTGCCTTCCTCCTTGGCCGTCCGGGCTACGTCCGCCACGCAGGCTAGAGCGTGGTTGGTCTCGGGTGCGGGGATGATGCCTTCCGAGCGGGCCCACTGGACTCCTACCCGGAAAGTCTCCAGGTTGTCGTAGGCTCGGGGTTCCACAATGCCTTCGTGCACGAGATGGCTGATGATGGGAGCCATGCCATGGTAACGCAATCCCCCGGCGTGTATGGGCGCCGGGACGAAGTCGTGTCCCAGGGTGTACATGGCGAGCAACGGAGTGGTTTTCAGGGTGTCTCCGAAATCGTAGGCGAAGGGTCCCCGGGTCATGGTGGGGCAGCTCGAGGGCTCGGCTCCGATGATCCGAATATTCCGCCCCGCGATCTTGTCCGCCACGAAGGGCAGGCAAATGCCGGCGAAATTGCTCCCTCCCCCGGCGCAACCGATTACGACATCCGGGTATTCACCGACCAGACTGAGTTGCTTTTTGGCTTCCAGCCCAATGATGGTCTGATGAAGCAAGACATGATTCAACACGCTTCCCAGAGAATACTTGGAATCGCCCCCGCTGGTCACGGCGTCTTCAATGGCTTCGCTGATGGCGATGCCCAAGCTCCCGGGAGAATCCGGGTTTTGGCCGAGAATGGTTCGGCCCGCCTGGGTCTCTTCACTGGGACTGGCTACGCAATTGGCGCCCCATGCCTGCATCATGAGACGGCGATACGGCTTCTGGTTGAAGCTGACCTTCACCATGTAGACCTTGCATTCGATGCCGAAGTAGTTGCAGGCGAAGGCCAAGGCGGAACCCCATTGGCCGGCTCCCGTTTCCGTGGCGATACGCCGGGTCCCCGCCACCTTGTTGAAGTAGGCTTGAGCCACGGCCGTATTAGGCTTGTGGGATCCGGGCGGACTCGTTCCCTCCTGTTTGTAGTAAATCCGCACCGGGGCGTTCAAGAGCTGTTCGAACCTTCTCGCCCGAATCAACGGAGTGGGTCTCCACAGACTGTAAATGGAAAGAACCTCGGGAGGGATATCGATCCACGACTGGGTGCTCACCTCTTGTTCGATGAGGGGCATGGGAAAAATGGGGGCCAGGTCCTCCGGGCCCACGGGCTTGCCTGTGCCGGGATGCAAAGGGGGATGAAGCGGCGTGGGCAGATCCGGCAACACGTTGTACCACTGCCTGGGCATATCCGATTCATTCAACAGGATCTTGACTTGGTCCATGTCCTTCCTCCCTACCGGGGTTCCCCGGCCTTTTCCTGAAGAGTTCCTGATTCCGGCTCGACGGGCCCGTTACCGACCGAACTCGAAACATGGCCGGGGAGCCCGCGAAGAGATCCCCGGTTTATACGCCTCTCAGGGTTCCATGGAGTCGCACCCGGCTGCGATTTACGGGGAAAGCGGCCCGAAACCCCTACGTTGCGGACACATATCGAATGCGCACCATCTTGTCAAGCAGCCCCCCCGGAGTCCGGATCCCGCGGGCCGGCAAACGGTTCCGAGGTTCCCCATCAGATCGCGTCCTTCAACGGCCCGCCCACAATACGGTTTATCAACGGGCGGATAGGAGAACACACCAGGGAGCGGTTCCGAGCAGGCCGGTTTCCTTATGGCTGTTTTCTATGCGACCTCGGAGGAGCGTTTCCAGGGAACGGCGTTCCAGAAGAAAGAACTCGAGTTTCATGGAACCGGAATGCCTTAACTGTTCCGCGGCGCGCGCCATGGATTCCGCAGCCGTAATAAATTGATTCCTCAACGAATCCAGAGCGGCGTTGTCGGGGGACGCCTGTTTCCTCACCGAATCCAACTGATCGAAAGCGGCGCTCCATTCTTCCGTGAAGGCAAGATATGCCTGCGGCGCGGAATCGTCGCGCGAAGGGAACCCATCGTGCAGAAGCGGCAGGGAAATCTCCGCGACGGCCTTAGCCTCCAGATTCGAAGTGAGGCAGCGGACCCAGTCCGGCTGGTCCGTTACCAGGGGAAGATCCGCCACGGGCTCCCGGGTGAACAGCCGTCCCCAGGAGGCCAGCTGAAACGCTTCCGGATCGGCGTGTTCAAGATCAAATCCGGCGCCGGCTCGGGGAGACGGGGACAAATCGTCCTCGGGATCCCTCAGCAGCGATTGCAGCCGTTCTTCTCCGTCGCGTATACTCGACAGGAGATCCGAGCACTCCGCCCTGCTCGTTCGATAACTGCGCGCCAACAAAATCCCCAGCGCCTCGATTTTTTCCGGCGGATCCTGATGCAGGTTGGGCTGCGGCCCGGAAGGAAACCGGATGGCTTTCGCCAAGGCGGCGGGCTGTTCTTCGTCTTCCTGGGCCTGATAGGCGTACAACAGTTTCATGGCCTCCCAATCCGCTTTTTGATGCGCCTCGGCCCACCTCTGCCAGTCCGCAACCAGGGGCCTGAGTTCTTTGGCCGTCCAGGGACCGGTGCGGTGAACGCGGACCCGTTCCGAATCCCGGAGATTCATCAGGAAGCCCGGTAATTCCTCAGTGGGAACATACAGATGGATCAGTTGGGCGTACCCGGCAAGCGAAGCAAAGGGTTGCTCCGTTACGGGGATATCCGGGAAATAAATCATTGAAGGAAGAGGTCTCATGATCCCACTCTCCGGGTTCTACGAGTTGGGCTGCTCTCGGAAACGCACTTTTACTCTAGTACCAGAAGCACGACGCATTTGCCAGTATGTTTTCACCTCCAAGAATTCGCCCACCGGCTTTCCGGAACACATTAAGCAGAGTAATTGAGAGAATATTGGCGATAGGGGAAGGATTAGGAATCTAGCTCATTTCTTAACAAAGTGTTACGAATGCAAGGAGCCTTGCTGGTACTGCGTCCATAGCGGTTTGTCAAAACTCCCGAAGATCCGGCAGTTACCGTATGTGAATTAAATCTTATTAGGATATCCATAGGATACGCTCTGTGCGTTTTTCGCGACGTCATCCTTTAGGATCCGGGAATATGGAGTTTGACAGGGAAGACGGTTTCCCGTAAACCTGACCTCATTCCGGCGCAACAATCCCAACCTAACGAAAATCACCTGAAATCCTCATTTCTATCGAGTATTAGGAGGTATGATGAGTCTGCCCATGGAACACGCGTGGTTGCAGGTCAAGAGGAGATTGGAGAACCGGATCCCCTCCGAGGTCTACCGGGTGTGGATAGAACCCCTCCGGTATCTCAACAGTTCGGAGAGTTCAGTCGTTCTGGGGTGTCCCAACAAATTTTTCATCAACTGGATTCGCGAAAACTACGGGGTTCTGCTCCAGCAGGAACTGCAACGGGAGATTCAGGGAACTGTCGGCTTTCAGCTTACGGTGGCCAAGGAAGCCCGCGAATCGGCGCCTGCGGATGAGCCGAAACAGGTGAGTATACCGGCGGTGGCCGAACCCAACCACGTGCTCCGTTTGTTGAACCCCAAGTTCACCTTCGACGATTTTGTGACGGGGGCCAGTAACCGATTCGCGTACAGCGCGGCCCGGGATTTCACACTGGAAGGAGACCGGCATCACAATTTCCTGTATTTCTTCTCGGGACCGGGGCTGGGCAAGAGTCATCTCTGCCAGGCCATCGGAAGGGAAATCCTGACCCACAAGCCGGCGTGCCGCCTGCATTATCTGAGCATGGAGGATTTCATCAACGAGATGATACGATACCTCAAGGGAAACCGTATGCCGGAGTTCAAAGAAAAATACCGGCGGAACTGCGACATTCTGCTTCTGGAGGAAATTCACTTCCTGAGCGGAAAAGAACGAACCCAGGACGAGTTCGCCTTCACCCTGGACTCGTTGCTCGGAATGAACAAGAAGATCGTGGTGACCAGCGCCAAACCGCCACGAGAGATTCAGAACGTCCATGAAAATCTTCGTTCCCGCTTGAACGGCGGATTGATCGCGCCCATCGATGCGCCCGGATTCGAGACCCGGGTCCGGATCCTGGAGCGAAAAGCGGAGAAATTCGGGATCCGAGCGCCGCTGGAGGTCCTGGAATTTCTTGCGGAGCATATCCATAGCGATATCCGTCAGTTGGAGAGCAGTCTGATCTGTTTGAACGCCAGGTCCTCCCTGGAGAAGCAGCCCTTGAACCTGAACCTGGCCCAGGAAGTGGTTCGCGGCTACGTGGAGCATAAGAAGCGGCTGAACATCGAGACCATCCAGGAATTCGTGGCCCAGCAGTTCGATACCACCGTGGAACGGATGAAGTCCAAATCCAGGAAGGCGGATGCCGTGCTTCCTCGGTCCATCGCCATCCACCTCTGTCGCAAATTCACGGACCAGACGTTGGAATCCATCGGCAAGGCGTTTCAACGACACCATGCAAGCGTATTGTACGCGCTGACCTCCCTGGACAAGAAAATCAAGAAAAGCCCCGGTACACGCCGGCAGCTGGAA
Source organism: uncultured Thermodesulfobacteriota bacterium (assembly GCA_964597345.1). Classification (GTDB taxonomy): domain Bacteria; phylum Desulfobacterota; class Desulfarculia; order JACQYL01; family JACQYL01; genus CAZQXK01. Next base: position 10,808 of record CAZQXK010000094.1, read on the forward strand.
TTCATGGTCGGCAAAATGGAGCGTCTGCTGTTTGAACCATCCCCCGCCTCCGGGTCATCCGGATCCGTTTCCGTCTCATGAACCATCTGCGAGCTTAGCTTCGGACGAAACCGCGATGCGGATTTCCCCCGAAATCCCGGTCCCCGTTTTCCGCACCGCGTGGGACGCTTTGTGATTGTCGGTCGGGTGTGATATATCGATCCGTACCAGCCCGTTGATAACCACTATTGCGGGCAGGCCGGTGCAAAACGATGAGATGCAAGGCGGGCGAATCCTGAGGAATGAGGCGTACAACCACTACGCCGCAATGACGAAGGATGAAGCCCAACACCGCAGATCGCGTTTTTCAACGGCTTGCCAACCCGGCGAGGGCGCGCCGGTGGTCGGTTTCGAGTATCGCGGCCTTTCCGGATCCGGAGGGACGAGGACCCCCGGCTGGGTTCGGTCTTTGGCAGGTGACCGCCGGCGACACCGGATTACCCTTCCCGTTTCAGGGCGATGTATGCGTGAGGAAACCGGAGAATTGAGGCAGGTTCGGCGCCGCCTTCGGGAGATTCTGGGCGATGACCGGTTCTGGACCAAGAGAGAGGACCTGGCCGTATATGGATACGATGCGAGCGGACTGCGGTTCATGCCTTGGGGAGTGGCTTTTCCGGATTCCGCGGATGAAATCGGTCGTATTCTGAGATTGGCCAATGAAGAAGGTTTCTACGTAATTCCTCGGGGAGCGGGTACCGGCATGACCGGGGGATCCCTTCCGGTGCGTTCCGGACTCGTTCTGGCGCTGGGGAGAATGAACCGGATTCTGGAGGTGGATGAGGAAAACATGGTGGCCGTGGTGGAACCCGGGGTGATTACCGGGCGTCTCCAGGAGGAAGTGGAACGAGTGGGATTGTTCTATCCGCCGGATCCGGCAAGTCTGCACGTGAGCACTATCGGCGGGAATGTCGCGGAATGCGCCGGAGGAGCCCGCGCCGTCAAGTATGGCGTAACCAGGGACTACGTTCTGGGATTGGAAGCCGTGCTTCCCACGGGAGAGCGGATACGAACGGGTGTTCGAACCACCAAGGGCGTTGTGGGATACGATCTCACCCGATTGCTGGTGGGTTCCGAGGGGACGCTGGCTGTAATCACTCAGGTCGTGCTCAAGCTCATACCGCTGCCTTCCGCTCGGAAAACCCTGGCCGTCTCCTTCGAGCGGCTTAAGGACGCCGCGCTTACCGTGCGGGACATCATGAAAGCCAGAATCATACCCACCGTGCTGGAGTTCATGGACCGGGCTTCCATCCGCTGCGTACAGGAACGCCTGAAAACCGATTTGTACGAGGGGGCCGAGGCGCTGATTTTTGTCGAGGTGGACGGCCAGGTTCAGGATGTGGAAGTGCAGGCGGGGAAGATCCGGGCCGTTGCGGAGCAGAATCGAGCTCAAACCACGCGTGTGGCCGAAACGAAAGCAGAGGCGGAGGAGATGTGGAAGTTCCGGCGATCCATATCCCCCGCACTGTTTCATTACGCCCCTCACAAGATTAATGAGGATATTGTAATTCCCCGGAGCCGGATTCCCGAGATGATCTCGAAGATTGAGGCCGTGGGGAGAGAGTACGGACTTCTGGTAACGACGTTCGGCCATGCGGGGGACGGAAATCTCCATGTAAACGTGATGCTGGACAAACGGGATCCGAACCAGGCCGAGCAGGCCCGGAAGGCCGTGGAAGAAGTGTTTCGAGAAACGGTCCGTCTGGGAGGAACGCTTTCCGGGGAACACGGCGTGGGTCTCACCAAGGCCCCCTTCATCGAACTGGAGTTGGATTCTTTGGGATTGGATGTAATGAAACGGATCAAAAAGGCCTTCGATCCTAACGGCATCCTCAACCCCGGCAAGATATTTCCGGAAGGCCCCAGGGACCGGGCCGTGTATCGTATTTTCCACGCGGAACCCTGAACAGACTCCTTCCAAACCCCATACGGTGCGAGCCGGAATCCCATTCATCCCCTCTCGTTGCACGCGGGAAGGGGTTATCGGGTTCGAAGCCGGCAGCCAATGTACTTTTGCAGGTTCTTCACGACATGAAGCGTAACCCACGGGTCCCGGAGAAATCCGGGAACCTGAAAAAAACCGGGAAGCGCAAGACCGAGGGAAATAAGACCCCGCCCCCTCCGCCGGGAATTCATTCCATTCCCGGGCCTGTGGAGAGCGTCCGGCTCCCGGACTCCTGGATGCGGGCCGCATGGGTCCTTCCCATCCTTCTGGCGGCGCTGTTGTATTCCGGCGTTTACGGCCACGGACTGGTCTATTGGGCCGACGCCCCCCTGATC
>CAZQXK010000095.1:0-13046 GCA_964597345.1 uncultured Thermodesulfobacteriota bacterium
CGCATGGATTGGTCCTTCGATGAAGCGATGGACGGCAATATTGCGGTCATGGGAGAGGTCGATCTATCCAAAGGGGCGGAATTCACTCTCGCCGTCTCTTTCGGTGATGCCTTTCATGCGGCCGTAACTTGCCTGAAACAGGCGCTTTCCGTGCCGTTTTCGTCGCATAGCGCCCGGTTCGTCCAACAATGGCGGAGATCCGGTGAAGGCGTTCTACCCCTGGGTCAACATTCCACCGATGGAGGACGGCTTTACCACATCAGCCACGCCGTTCTGGTTTCCCATGAGGATAAGACCTATTCCGGCGCCTTTATCGCCTCTGCGAGCATCCCGTGGGGCGAAGCAAAGGGTGACGAGGATCTGGGTGGATACCATCTGGTGTGGACACGGGACATGGTCAATACGGTTTCGGCGCTGCTTGCCTGTGGAGACACGAACACGCCGACCCGCGCCTTGGTCTATCTTGCGTGTTCCCAGCGTCCGGACGGGGGCTTTCCTCAGAATTTCTGGATAGATGGCGCTCCTTATTGGGACGGCGTTCAATTGGATGAAGTCGCTTTTCCGGTGATTCTGGCATGGCGGCTCTGGAAGGCCGACGCCCTGGGCCTTTTCGACCCCTATGACATGGTAATGCGTGCTGCGTATTTCATGATCAAACAGGGTCCCGTCACTCAGCAGGAACGTTGGGAAGAAAACAGCGGCTATTCCCCTTCCACTCTCGCATCCAACGTGGCGGCGCTCATTTGCGCCGCCGATTTCGCCCGGAATCGCGGCCGGAAAGACGCCGCTGTTTTTCTCGAGGAATACGCCGACTTCTTGGAATCTCATATCACCCGTTGGACGGTAACCAACCAGGGTTCCCTTGTACCTGAGATCCCCAGACATTTCATCCGCATCTTGCCCACCGATATCAGCCACCCGAGTCCCCTTGAAGACCCGGATGCCGCTTTCGTGACCCTCGCCAATAGGCCCCCCGGTTCGCAGCATACGTTTCCTGCAAGGGAGATCGTGGATCCGGGTTTCCTGGAACTTGTAAGGTACGGCTTGTTGAAGCCGGGCGACCCCCTGGTGGAGGATTCGCTGCGTGTCGTCGATGCCGTGCTGAAGGTCGAGACTCCTGTGGGCCCGTGTTGGAGGCGTTACAGTCATGACGGCTATGGGCAGTGTGCGGACGGGGGGCCTTACATGGGCCACGGAATAGGAAGGGCTTGGCCTCTATTGACCGGAGAGCGGGGCCATTACGAGTTTTCCGCGGGCCGGGATCCTCGCCCTTTTCTCAAAGCCCTCGAGGGCTTCGCCTCAGCTGGCGGAATGCTCCCGGAGCAGGTTTGGGACGAACCGGACAGAGGCCGCATGAAACGGGGTCGCCCCACGGGGTCGGCGATGCCCCTCTGCTGGGCCCATGCCGAATACATTAAATTGTTGCGCTCCATTCACGACGGACAGGTATTCGATTTCATCCCCATTGTGGCCGAACGCTACCACTATTCCCGAGGGAGAAAAGACATCGAAGTCTGGAAACCGGTACGCCAAGTGCGCTCCGTCCGCCCCGGCAACGTGCTCAGAATTCAGAATCCCCGGCCATTTGGGATCCGCTGGACGGAGGACGAATGGAAGACTGTTACGGATTCCGAATCGTTCCCCACCGGGCTGGGAATCGGATTTCTGGACATTCCCATACGGAGTGAACAGAAGGCCCCCATTCGGTTTACCTTTTTTTGGCCGGATACCGGCGTTTGGGAAGGAAAGGACTATAGGGTAAATATCGATATAGTGTGAAGGAGTCGCTATGTAAGAAACAATTAATTGGGGTGTTTCATATAAGAAAGCTACAAATAAGGCATTACAGAAACCATTAAGCCATGGATTACATATATCAAAATCAGAGAGGATATTAAGCATGGAGTCATACTACAAGCCGGAAGATCTTCGTAAGTTTCAGGATATAGGCCTGCAAGCCTCTGAACTGGCGGAGAAGTTTTTTGACTATTACACTGCCGTGTTTGCGGAAGGAGCGCTTACGGAGCGGGAAAAAACTCTGATCGGCCTTTCGGTCGCCCATGCCGTACAATGCCCCTACTGCATTGACGCCTTTACACAGGCATGTCTGGAGAAGGGCTCCAACCTGGAGGAAATGACGGAGGCGGTTCATGTCGTGACGGCCATCCGAGGAGGCGCCTCCCTCGTACACGGTGTGCAAATGCGGAATATCGCCGGGAAGCTTTCCATGTGAAGGGGATCATGGTTCATGAAAGCAGCCGAGGGAATCCAACAAGACGAGCTTTATAAGAGGACATGGGAGCCTTTCCGGCAGACCCTTTTCCGGCATGGCCTTCACCTGATTCGAGGAAAGACGACGATTCTTCAGGTTAATGTCGGGCTCTTGTGCAATCAGAAGTGCCGTCATTGCCACTTGGGTGCGGGGCCTGGATCGGTGGGAAGAGAAAATATGGACTTCCGGACGGCGCGCGCCGTTATCGCCTATGCGGAGCGAAGCGGCTTTGAGACCATTGATATCACGGGTGGGGCGCCTGAACTCAATCCGAATATCGACATGCTTATACAGGAGCTCTCCCATCGTACCCAACGGCTCATTTTCCGTTCGAACTTGAGTGCTTTGGAGGATGGAAGAAAGGATGACCTGATAAACTTATTCCAGCAAAAACAGGTCGCTATTACGGCTTCTTTTCCCTCGTTGGACAAAGCTCAAGCGGACTCCCAGAGAGGGAACGGTGTTTTCCGGAAAAGCGTCGATACCCTTCGAAAGCTTAATAGGCTGGGTTACGGAGTTGCAGGAACGGGTTTGGAGCTGAATCTGGTTTCCAATCCCACGGGAGCTTTTATGCCAGGCTCTCAAGCCCAAGTGGAAAAACGATTTCGTGAGATTCTTTTCAAAAAGTGGGGCATTGTTTTCAGCACGCTATTCACATTCGCCAATGTTCCCTTAGGCCGATTTCGCAACTGGCTTCAGGAAAAGGGCAATCTTGAATCCTATATGGAACGCCTTGCTACCCGTTTCAATCCCCGCGCCGTGGATGGGCTGATGTGCAGGACCCTGGTTTCCGTTTCGTGGGATGGATATCTCTACGACTGCGATTTCAATTTGGCGAAAGAGCTTTGCATGGGTGGGAGCAAGACACATGTATCTGAGATGGAAGGCCCCCCTCTACCAGGGAGCCCCATCGCCGTCGATGATCATTGTTATACGTGCACTGCCGGCGCAGGCTTTACCTGAGGAGGCGCCATACGGCCCTGAGGTCGGGGCGAAAGGGGGACGAGATTGAAGGCGCAAGTCAAAACAGCGTTCACAAGAGGCGGCAAGGGCGCGGCTGTCAAAGCGCTGGTTCTGGTAGTCTTTGTCGTGGCGGCCGTTTTTGTAATGAGATTCACGCCGGCTAAAGAGTATCTGACGGCCGAGGCGTTGAGCCGGCTTCTGGACAGCGCGGGCATGTGGGCCCCCGTCGCCTACATCGTGCTCTATGCCGTGGGAATCTGTTTGTTTCTTCCGGGTACGCTTCTCACCGGCTTGGGGGCGGCCATCTTCGGGGCATACTGGGGATTCGTCTATGTATGGATCGGAGCCATGCTCGGCGCCGGCGGGGCCTTTTTCATCGGGCGGACCCTGGGAAGGGAGTTCGCTGCTTCCGTCATCGGAGAGCGGTTGAAGAAGTACGATGACGCCATCGAACGAAACGGTTTCGCCACGGTGCTCTATCTCCGTCTGGTCTATTTTCCCTTCACTCCCATGAACTTCGGCATGGGGCTCACCAAGGTTCGATTCCGCGACTACTTTATGGGCACGGGCCTCGGAATCATGGTAGGGACCTTCATCTTCACCTTTTTCGTGGGAACGGTGAAAGAGGTATGGGTCTCGGGAAACTGGGGGGATCTCATCTCGTTCAAGGTACTGTTTTCCGTGGGGTTGTTCGTGTTCTCCCTGTTCATTCCGAAGATCATCCGGGGGATCAAAGGGGAAGCGGTTCGGGAGAAAGGAGGAATTTCGTGAAAAGGCTTCCGGGGTTTGTATGGATCTGGGCGCTGTGTTTTTTAATCGGATGCGGGGTTGCAGAAGGAGGTGAAACCGTGGTCGTTCAAGAATCCATTCGTCTCGAGTCCCCGGGCATCGCCGGTGGGTTGACCATGGCGGAAGTGCTGAATGCCCGGAGATCACGCCGGTCTTTTGCGGATGGAACCATCTCTTTGCGGGACGCGGGACAACTGCTGTGGGCCGCGCAGGGGGTCACTTCCGCCGCCGGCTTTCGCACCACGCCCTCTGCGGGAGCGCTGTACCCGCTGGAGGTGCTGCTGGTGGCCGGCGGGATCGAAACACTGCCTGCGGGGGTGTATCGTTACCGTCCCCACTCCCATGACCTGGTGGAAATCAAGAAGGGAGACGTCCGAAATCGGCTGGCCAGCGCCGCACTGGGGCAGTCGTGGATGCAAAAGGCCGCGGCGGCCGTCGTGATTGCCGCCGTATATGAGCGGACCACCGGGAAATACGGGCAAAGAGGCATTCGCTACGTGCATATGGAAGCGGGGCACGCCGTGCAGAACGTTTACCTGGCTGCCGAATCCCTGGGGCTGGCGACGGTGGTGGTGGGCGCCTTCGACGATGACGCCGTGCACAACGTTTTGGGTCTCGGCTCCAAGGAAGTTCCTCTCGGCATCATGCCCGTAGGCATGCGGTAACGGGTGCTTCGATGACGCGTCTTACCGGAGGCGCGGCCTGGAGCCCAATCCGCGTCACGAGCGCCGTGGCTTGTCCCGGATCATTCCCGGAATTCGGCCAGGGTCTTTCCGGAGTTCCTCTGATACGCCAGTCGAACCTGCCGACCCACGTGGTTTTGCGTGCACAAATGGGAGAACCGGGAGGGTTCGGCCGGAGTGTTGGCCACGAATCGCTTTCCCTGGTCCGTTTTTCCGTACAGAATCGCGTACTCCGGTTCGTTGTTTCTGGAAAACACCACCGTATACGTCTCCACGACGCCCATGCCCGAAGGTTCGACATCGACGTCTACGGGTGTGTCTCCCACGGGGGAAAGGGCTTCGTCCTCCAGGTCGAAGCGGTCCGAGAAGACAGGGCCGGGAATAGCGCTGTAGACTCCTGCGGCCAGCTTGTGCATGAACCAGCCTAAAGCGGTTATCATGCCGTTGGTCCTGCGTCCCTGGGAGATTTCTTCGGCCAGAGCGGCTACGGCGTGGAGGCTGTAACTATTTCCCGGCCCGCCGAAGAACCCCAGTCCTCCCGTAAGGGTCAACGGACGGGGGTCTTCCGGCCCGATTCCCAGGACCCTTTGTCCCATGGTTACGGCGCAGGGAAAGCAACTGTACAGGTCGAAGCATTCCAGATCTTCCACCCGTAGTCCGGATCGCTCCAGGGCCTTGGAAACCGCTGAGTGGTAGGCGGGACTCCAGGTGAAATCGGACTTCTGGATCATGAAACGGCGCCGGTCCTCGGCGTACCCACCCCCCGTGAAGTACACGAACCGGTCGGTGGATCGCTTGAAGCGCCGGGCCGTTTCCTCGGACATGACGAGCACGGCGGCTCCCAAGTCCACCGAGAGGAGGGAAGTCATGAACTTGGTGTACGGGAATGCGATATACCGGTTTTGGGATGTGGGCGTGACGATTTCCTCCGTAGTACGAGGTGTCCGGGTCCAGGAAAACGGATTTTGTGCGGCCGTGCGGCTGAACTTCGCCCACATTCCGCCGACTCGGCGCAGATACGCGTTGAGGTCCTTCCCCGACTCCGCCCAGAAGGCCGTCTCGAACAAGGGAAAGCCATGGACGGGGAGCCACATTCCGTGGCGCTTCTCCAGGGGCGTGGAACCGACCATGTCGTCGGAAGGTTCCCCGTGATCCAGGGCGCTCATGAGTCGGGAGGGTTCCCCCCCGTAATGCGCATTACGGGGATAGTAGGTTTCGGCGCCGGCAACAAGCACGCTGTCCAATTCCCCTCTCAGAATCATGCCGGCCGCTTTATGGATGAGGCACTGGGGGCTGTTTCCTCCGATCCGAGCCACCGTCTTCAGTCGGGGAGACGCTCCCAGCGCCCGGGACAACCGCGAAGCGGGATCCTGGTATTCCACGCTCATGGTCTTGGTGAGCAAGATCGCATCCACGGACTGGAGAAGCCTTCCATCGCCCGCCCGGTCCGCGGCGGCCAGGGAGGCTTCCCGCATCAGTCCCAGGGGATCCAGCAGGGAGTGGGACGGTTCCTTGTCCTGGGTGGCCTGACCCCAACCAGCGATAACCACTCTTCGAACCATGATATTCCTCTTGGCAGGCTGTTGAGAAACCCGGCCCGCCGTCACGCCTTCGGCATGACTTGCATCTCAACGTTTTGCACCGGTCCGTCCGAAATATTGTTTATTTACGGGCCTTCAGCATTCCGGCGGGCGCCGATGGGCCCACGGTCTGGCTTCTTCGAGCCGGGAAGCCAAGCGAAACAAGCCGGCCTCATCGGCGAAGCGTCCGACGAACTGGACCCCGACGGGAAGGCCCTCGTCGTTCCAGTGAAGCGGAACCGACAGAGCCGGTTGCCCCGTAACATTGCATACCAGTGTGAACGGCATAAAGGCGCCGGACCGGAAGAATCCCTTCAGCGGGTTCTCCGCCTCCGAATCGAATGCGCCTAAAGCCACCGGCGGTTCCGCGAGCGTCGGTGTCAACCACAGGTCGTAGTCCACAAAAAACCGACTTACCCCACGGGCGATCCTCTGGAGTCCATGAACGGCGGAAACGTATTCCGCGGCCGTAACTTCCAGCCCTTTTTGGTAGAGCACCCAATTGACGGGCTCCAGTTCGTCTTCACGGGGGAGCCGCCCCAGGATGCGGGCGAAATGCCCCAACATGGCTGCATGTCCCGCAAGATAGACGGTAAAAAATCCTCGGTTCAGCTGTTTGACGTCTATGGCGGGAGATGCCTCCTCCACGTTGTGCCCCAGATCCTCGCACAGTTGGGCCGTTTCCCGCACCGCCCGGACGCAGTCGGGGTGCGCGGGGACGCCCGTGGCGCTCGTCCAAGTAAAGGCGATGCGCAAGGGTCCGGTAGGCGCCCGTACTTCTTCCAGGAAAGGTCGATTCGGCGGCGGGGCCCAATAGGGATCCCCGAGATCGGGTCCTGAAACCGCGTCCAGCAGGGCCGCGCTGTCCCGGACGGAGCGCGTCACCGCATGTTCGCAATGGAATCCCGCCCACAGATCTCCGAAGTCGGGACCCAGAGGCGTGCGGGCGCGGGTGGGTTTGAGTCCGAACAACCCGCAGCAGGAAGCCGGAATCCGGATGGAGCCTCCGGCATCGCTGGCGTGCGCCATGGGGACCATGCCCGCGGCGACGGACGCGGCGGAGCCTCCGCTGGAGCCTCCGGGGGTCCTTTCCGGATTCCAGGGATTTCGCGTGGGGCCGAAGAGAAAGGGTTCCGTGGTGGGAAGCGAACCGAATTCACTGGTGTTCGTCTTACCCAGAAGCACGAGGCCGGCCTGTCTGTACCTCCGCACGAGTTCACTGTCGTGGTCCGGGATATAACCGCGCAGGTATGAGGAGGCCCCGGTGCAGGGTAACCCTTTTACGGCGGTGAAGAGATCTTTCACCAAGAAAGGAACACCCCGGAAAGGTCCGTCAGGCAGTTCCCCCCGCGCCGTATCCAATGCCTCGTCGAAGGTCCTGAAAACCACGGCATGGATCCGTGGGTCCCGTTCCTCGATCCGATGAATGGCGGCCTGTACGAGTTCTACGGGATGAATCTCCTTCTTCCGAACCAACTCCGCCTGCGCCACGGCGTCCAAACGGACGAATTCTTCCCCTGTCATGACTTCAACTCCTTCGTGCGTTTACCTCTGATTCCGGCTGGTTCCCTGAAACGCACAGGGTGGGAAAAGCCCGCACGGTCACGGACGGCGCCGGGATGGGGTGGATCGCGGCCGGTAGCGTTCCCATTCGCTGTAAACACATCCGCAGTAGGGCTGGCGATACAGGTTCATGGCTTTGCTCGATTCGACGCCTTCCCGCCATCCCACCCGGAAATCCCGGTACAGGAACGGGACGTTGCACGCCTTGCCCGCGACTTCTCCGGTTTCCCGGATGAGTTCATGCTTCTGAAACTTGCTGTAAAGAAGGGTCGTGGTAAAAGCATCGAAGCCGTTTTCGACGGCCGTGCGTGCGGCCTCGTCCAGTCGAAGCCTGTAGCAGGTCGCGCAGCGGTCCTGCTCTCGAAATACCACGTGGCGCAAAAAGCCTTCCAGGCCGTATTCATCGCGATACAGTACCGGGACGCGGGTGATTTTTTCCAGACGGTGGACGGATTCCAGGCGCTGGACGTATTCCCGGTAAGGATGGATGTTGGGGTTGTAGAAAAAACACACTACCTCGTTCCCTTCCGAGCCGAGCTGTCGCAGAGGGTAAACGGTGCATGGAGCGCAACAGATGTGCAGCAGGATTCGTGACATGAACCGTTTCCCCTGTCGCCGGTTAGGAAACGCTTAGACCAATGCTTACCCGTCCGGCCTTTGGAACGCCTGAAGGTCGGCCCGGCCCGCATACTCATCGCCGGTATGCAAGTCCGTCTTTCCACAGGAAGCCGGAATCGGGACCCAACGCAGACCCCAGTCTACCCCTTGTAGAAACACCCTTTCAAGCCCGTCGGCGCTCAAAGTAATCGTTTTGGGCGGATGCACAGGTGTCTGCCGGGGATCGAACGAATGCGTACGGGGATGTTCGGGAGTGCAATCGAGGGGTTGGTCGATTTGCCTTAGCCGCACCGGTCCGCCCGATGGAGGAATCGTGCCGGAGAATTCACGCGGAGTCTCTTGGCGTCGGTCTCGATTCCGGGGCGCATCCTGTCCGCTTCGGGTTCTCTCCCCATGGAAACCGGGATTCAATAACTTGACAGAGTATTGGTGAACCTTTTAAGTTTTGCCGCATGCGAACCGTATCGGGCGGGCGGGCGAGCCTCCACCGGGCTTCCGTGCGATCCAGAAGAACCCATATCCCACAGCGGCTAGGAAGAAGGAGTGTTAAACGTGATCGAGGCCAAATCACTGACCATGTACTACGGAGCCACCATGGCTGTGGAGAATGTGAGCTTCCGAGTGGAGCCGGGGGAGATCCTGGGCTTGTTGGGCCCGAACGGCGCCGGAAAGACCACGATTATGAACATGCTGACCACGCAGATTATCCCTACATCGGGCACCGTGGTGGTGAACGGCTTCGATGTGCTGGAGGAGCCGCTTCGGGTGAGAGCCTCCACGGGGTACCTTCCGGAAACCGTTCCCGTCTACGTGGATATGGAGGTGGCGGAGTATCTCCGGTTCGTCGGTAAGGCAAGGGGCTTAGGGAAGGGCCGTTTGGAGGAGCGACTGGAGTGGGTGGTGGAAATGTGTCGGATCCGGCCCGTGTTACGCCGCCTGATTGCTCATCTTTCCAAGGGGTACCGGCAACGGGTGGCTCTGGCTCAAGCCCTGATCCATGACCCGCAGGTCCTGGTGCTGGACGAGCCCACCTCGGGGCTGGATCCGCTTCAGATCATCGAAATCCGGCGCTTGATCCAGGAATTGTCCGGCAGCAAAACCATTATCGTGAGCACGCATATTCTGCAGGAGGTGGAGGCCGTCAGCCATCGCATCGTGATTCTGAACGAGGGCCGGATCATTGCCGACGGCACCCGAACGGAGCTTCAATCGGCGGTCATGCCCCTGCCCACACGGGTGATTTCGCTGGAAGGGGATCCGTTGGAAATAGAACGAGTCCTGAAGGAAATACCGAACGTACGGCGCGTGGAACCCATGGTGCGGACTTCGGAGACAGGCCCCGCTGCCTTTCGCATTACCATGGAGCCCGGCGGCGAGGTCTGGAAACACCTGGCCCGGTCCATCCTGGATCACCGCTGGTTGATCCGGGATTCATGGATGGAAACCCCTACGTTGGAAGACGCATTTATCCACCTGACCCGCTCCTCCTCGGGAGGGAATCGGTAAGGCGGGATGCGCACGGAGGCGTTTCCCAAGAGAGCAGTTCAAGTTCAACGTGCTATGGAGAATCGGTTCATGGGATCCTGGGTGACCATTTTTGGGAGAGAGTTTAAGGCCTACTTCAACTCACCGATTGCGTATGTGTACATGATCGTGTTTCTGCTCATGACGGCCGGTCTGTTCATGTCCACATTCTTCCTGGCGGGCGTCGCCGGCATGCGCGGGTACTTCGCCGTCCTGCCGTTGTTCCTGACCATATTCATTCCGTGCCTGACGATGCGGTTGTGGGCCGAGGAACGTAAGCTCGGGACCATCAGCCTGCTGTTGAGTTTTCCGGTTCGAAGCGGCGCCCTGGTGTGGGGCAAGTTTGCAGGGGCTCTGGTCTTCTTCCTGATGACACTCGCCTGTACTCTCACGGTGCCCGTGGTGATCGCCTTGGCGGGGAATCCGGATTGGGGATCCATCCTTGCCGGTTATCTGGGCGCCGTTTTGGTGGGCGGCTTGTTCCTTTCCGTCGGCATGTTTATTTCCGCACTGGTGAAAGACCAGATCGTGGCGTTTATTCTGAGTATTCTGGTGTGTTTCGCCATGGCCATGCTGGGACTGGATTTTGTGGCCGCGTTTCTGGACGGATGGGTCGGCGGTCTCGGCCAGGTTCTTCAGAAATCGTTGGGCGTAACCCGTCACACGGCCGCCTTCGAGCGGGGAGTCATCGACTTGGGGGGTGTGCTGTTTTTTCTTTCCTTCAGCGCCGTCCTGCTGGTGCTGAACGCCTTTACCCTGGACACCCGGATCAAGCTGAGGTCCACGAGCCGTTTCTATGTTGCCGTGGTGCTTCTGGTGGGTGTCGGTATCCTGCTGAACCTCGTGCTCAGCGATGTCCGCCTAAAGCGCATCGATTTGACCGAGGGGAGGCTGTACACCGTTTCTCCGGCCACGGAACGGATCCTCGCCCGACTCCAGACACCTGTGGAAGTGAACTACTATGTTACCGAGAAGGAGAAGATGCCCTCCGTTTTGAAGAATTTGAGGCAGGATGTGGAAGACAAGCTTTCCGACTTGGGCCGATTGTCACCGAACTTCCGGTATCGCATACACAATCCCCTGGCGGATGAATCCAAACTGGACGAACTGGAGCAGAAAGGCATTGCGCCGTTTCAGGCCCGCACCATCGAACAGGATTCCTTCGGTATACAGCGGGTGTATTCCGCCATAAGCATCACTTATCTGGACAGGAAGACAGAGGTGCTGCCCCAGGTGGTGCCCCAGAACCTGGGAACCCTGGAATACGATCTCGTGTCCAAAATATACCGAATGACATTGGAGCAATCGCCCCGCATCAGCATGCTGGCGCCCATGGAAACAGAGGATCTGCGGTATTCGGACCCCCGGATGCGTCAATTACTGATGCAGTTGGGGCAAACACCTCCGCAAATGCAGGATCATTATCGCGGAATCATGCAGGCGCTTCGGATGGAAGGCTATCAGGTCAACCGGATATCTCTGTCGGAAAACGAACCCCTGGTGAGAGACACGGCGACGCTCATCGTCATCGAGCCCAAGGAACTCAACGACAGGCAGCTCTTTGAAGTCCAACGGTTTTTGGCGCAAGGAGGAAACGTCATTGTGTCGGCCCAGTCGCATGAATATACGTATGCACCCGTCGGGGGGGCGGGTATTTCCGTGACGCCCGTCCCCACTCCGGGTTCGGTCAACAGGCTCATCGAGCCGTACGGCGTGCGCGTGGATCCCGGGATTCTCATGGATGAACAGATGGAGATATTGAACGTCCAGGTACCCCGACGTATCGGGGGAGTCTTCAATGCCATGGTATCCACCCCCGTGAAGCTCCCCATCCAGCTGCGTCTGGGAGAACGGGACCTGAACCGTACGGACCCCATGACAAACCGTATCGGCGCCCTGTTGTATCTGTGGGGAAGTTCTCTTGTAGTGAATCGGGATGTCTTCGAAAAGCTGGGGCTCCGGTGGGACGTCCTGGCCGAATCGAGTCCTTTGTCCTGGACCATCGAGGGCAGGGATGAGGCGCTGGGTCCCGAGGATTTGCTCCCTCCAGCTACGGCGGGTCGGGGTCCGAAAGTCCTGGCTGTGAAACTGGAAGGCCGGTTTCCGGACCTGCATGCGGGAAAACCGGCGCCCCCCTGGCCGGGGGAAGAGTCCTCTCCTGATTCCGAGGCGCCGCCTCAAGGCGAAGCGGAAACCGCGGCGCCCGTGGACGGGGAACCCGGCCGCCTGGTGATCGTGGGATGCTCCAAGATGTTTTCCGACAGCGTCATCGGCGCCATGGACAACCGTCTCTTTTTCCAGAATCTCGTAGACGGCGTTACGCTCAGCGAAGACTTGATCGGGATTCGGACCAAAGGTCAAACGATTCGCCTCCTCGAAGATCTGACGGCCGGCCGGAAGCTGGCATACCGCTTTCTTGCGGTGGCTTTGGTTCCCTTGCTCCTGGCGGGCGCGGGAGTCGGGAGGTTCGTAATCCGCAGGCGGCGGCGGGAACGGTACGAACGTAACCTGGCCGCATCGATTCGGGAGACCCCATGAAGACGCTTCCATTATCCGTGTTGGCCGGCGTTCTCGTGCTGTTAGCCGTAATCTACGTGGCCCAGCAGAACGCCCTTCGCATTACCACTCTTGAAACGGGAACCGTTTCCCTCCTGCCGGATTTGGACCCGGAGCAGGTTCTTGAAGTGCGGCTGAGTCGGACCGAGGGTGAAAGGTCGCTGGTGTTGAGGAAAGTCGGCGGGTCGTGGATCTTCCCCAACCATTACGGGGTCCCTGCAGATCGGACGCGCGTGGAAGCGTTTCTGAAAGGCCTGGTTTCTCTTCAGGGGGAACTTCGTGCTTCCGAGGAGGAGTTGCTCCCGGTGTTTCATCTGCGGGAAGATCAGGCATGGGCTCTGGAACTCGTCGGGGAGGGCGGTCGGGTCCTGGAGCGCCTGCTGTTGGGAAAGCGCGGGCCTGAGGCATACGGTGTTTTTGTTCGGGGACGGGAGTCTTCCCGGGTGCATCTGGCGGACAACAATCTTTTGGCCCAGTTTGGAATACACGGCGACGAGG
>CAZQXK010000096.1:0-12774 GCA_964597345.1 uncultured Thermodesulfobacteriota bacterium
CTGGTCGGCGGGACAGCCGATGCAGCGGCGGATTTCCGAGAAATCGATGGCGCCAGGCGCCGTCAGCGTCCCGTCCAGATCGAAAAGCAGGGCGTGCACCTTCATCCAAGTACAATCCTGAACGTAACCGGAGTTACGGAACGGTGTTTCACAGGCGGCGCGCCGGGATCAACCTCTCGCGAGTCCCGAATCCTACGCCCATGAGTCCTTTAGCAGGAACACAGAATACACCAAAGGAGGGGCAAATCAAAGCCGTGGGTCTGACTTCCGGAGGACTGGACTCGACCCTGGCCGCCCTGGTGTTGCGGAGACAGGGAATTCACGTGCTTCAGGTGTGTTTCACCACGCCTTTTTTCGCCGGCGACAACGCCCTGGAAGTCTCGCTGCATACCCAAATCCCTTTGATCATCATGGATATCACACGGGAACACCTGGCCATGCTTCAGGCCCCCAGGCACGGATTCGGAAAGCAGATGAATCCCTGCATCGACTGCCATATCCTCATGCTCCGCACGGCGTCCCGGTTGCTTCGGGAGCGGGAGGCATCCTTCGTATTCACGGGAGAGGTGCTGGGGCAACGCCCCATGTCCCAGAATCGGCAGGCCCTGGAGTGCGTGGCCCGGGAATCGGGTCTGGGCGGTCTGTTGCTTCGCCCGTTGAGCGCCCCGCATCTGGCCCCCACCATCCCCGAGGAGCGCGGCTGGGTGGATCGCACGCTGCTACCCGCTTTCAAGGGGCGTTCCCGCAAACCTCAAATGAAACTGGCCCAGGAGCTGGGTCTCACGAATTATCCCGGGCCCGCCGGGGGCTGTCTGCTGACCGATGAGGGATTCAGCCGCCGACTCGAGGACCTGTTCCATTTTCAAGGAGCGGGCGTACAGATTGAGGATTTCGAACTCTTGAAAGTGGGGAGACACTTCCGCATGGCGGATGGTCTCAAGCTGGTTGTAGGCCGGGATCAAGGGGAGAACGAAATGATCGAGTCCCTGCGGTTTTCCGCGGGAGTCCTGGCCCGGACACCGGAAATTCCCGGCCCGACGGTTTTGGCGCCTCGCGGAATACACGAGGCCCGGATCCCGACCATGGCCGACCTCTGCGCCACATACGGCGACGCTGAAGATCGGCAAGCCGTATCCGTCGAAATCCGGGCCAAGGAAGGGGCATGGAGGGTGACGGGAGTGAGCCGTGACAAGGGGGTTTTTGTTCCCTTCTTGATCTGAAGGAGGTACGGGTTGTCTGCTTCCGTCCCATCGATAATCCGGCGAAGCGCCTTTCGCGGAAAGAATGAGAGGCACAGGAGAATTCTCTCCAGCGACGTTTTCCCCTTCAGAAGGCGCCCCCGCATGTCGATATGGAAAGTGCGGGAGGGGATCATTTCCTGGCATGAAACTTGCTCAGAATCCCTAAGGGTTATTTTGAGATCTGATGGCATATACGGTGCAGGCCGAGGACGTCATGAGCACTTCCCGCAGGATACTGTCTGAACGATCACACCGCCAACGCGGCATGACCGCGGTGGAACTGGTTGTCACCATAGCCGTCATCGGGACGCTTATCGCCACGGCCGCCACATCCTTTCAGAAGTATCGGGAGCAGGCCGCCGTCCGGGGAGGGCAATGGTTGGTGTATAACCTGCTGGTTCGGGCTCGTTCCGAAGCCATTTCTCAGGGCCGGCGCATCGGTACGGACGACCTTCTCTACAGTGCATCCGGCTCCGCCGCGGAAGCCCCCGAGTTTTCCCAGTGGCTCGGTCGAACTTTTTCGGGAAGGAGCTTTACCGTCACTCCGGAAGCCATAAGTTTCGATGGGCGGGGACAAGCCGTGATCGAACAGGATTTCACCACAGTCACCATTGAAACCGGGACGAAAAGCCGCACGGTCCAAGTGGATCGGGGCGGGTTCGTCTATCTTGAATGACGCGGCGTTCCCCGTGAAGCCGCAACGGGGTGAGATCATGAAACATGCCGGGCGCCTGCGGTGCAACGAGAAGGGATTCACCCTCGTGGAAGCGATGGTGGCCCTCCTGCTGATTTCCATGGGCCTGCTTTCCGTTGCCGCCATGCAGGCCTTTTACGTGAAGCAAACCTTCCAGGCCCAACAGATGTTCGCCGCCGACACCCTCTCCACTCAGGTGATGGAAATCATCCTGAACAATCCCACCCAGGTGGCTCAGATACCCCGAATGAGTATCTACAGCTGCACGGGCGCCGGATGGACTCAGGAAGTGTGTGACGCGCTGCGGGAGGCCCTGTTAAGGGACGAACTCGCCGAACGTCTCAAGGACGCCGAGCTGGAAGTGATTCCTTCCGCCGGGCGATGGGTCGTAACCATTTACTGGAAGGTGGGATCCGCGGAGCGCAACGTATCCACCTCCATAAGGTTGTAACTCATGAACGGTCGGACGTTTTATGGATGGATCCGGAATCGGCGGGGGTTTTCATTGACGGAACTCCTGGTCACCATGGCCATCACCGGCGTGATCATGGGAAGCGTGGCCATGGTGTTCGCGACCCACGTCAGGACGCATTCCTTCGGGAATGAACAGGTGCGGTCCCGTCAGAACGCGCGGCTGGCCTTGCTGATGATTCAACGGGATATTCGCGCCGCCGGGAGCAACGTGTTTTTTGAAAACAACCCCTTGGGACCGGTTTACTGCGACGACGGTCTCCCCGGCCAGGGTGATCCCTGCCTCGGCGATCCGTCCGGCGATGGCTGCGCGGGCATGTTCGATGCCGCGTGCCGGGACCTGGCCAACGGATATCCCTTTTTCTCCGTGGGCGGCGCCGGTTCTGGCCAGAAGAGTCCCACCGCGATCCGCAGGACCCTCCCGTATGCTCCGGAAGAAATCATTCGGTCTCCGTATCCTCTCAACCAGACCAGCACCAATGCGGACGGGACCTTGGTGAACCAAACGTTGAGGATCAACCGGTTGTCCGGCGCGGCGTATGAAATGAATCCGGTCTTTCACACCGCCGGCGGCGCATCCACCCATACCCTGAATCTGGATCCCAACGTACCCACGGAAGACCGGCCTTTTCCGGAATGGCGCAGCGGCGCGTTCGTTCTCGTGGTGGGGGAAACGGACAACGGCAATATGGGAGTCATCCGACGAATCACAGGAGGGTCCTTTCCCACCTACAACGTGGCCGACGACGGTTCCTGTTTCAACGCCAATTTCCCCGTAGGTACGGTGTCCGCCAACGACGTGGTGGCCGGCGCCCGGATGGTCATGGAAATCAATCGCACCGTGGAGTACACCCTGGACACGACTCAGGGCATCCTGCGGTTTCAGGACCTGCTCTACGACAACGCTCCCAGGGAGGTGCTCCGGGATATCTCCAACCTCCGCCTGTTCATGTATTCAGGGGGAGGCTACGTTCCTTTCGATCCCGCGGGGCGACCTTCCGTTGTCCGGATCGAAGTGGAAACGCTGACGCAGAATTCGGAAGAAGTCAAGGTCTCGGGCATTGCCGAATTACGTAATTT
Organism: uncultured Thermodesulfobacteriota bacterium; assembly: GCA_964597345.1. Taxonomy (GTDB): domain Bacteria; phylum Desulfobacterota; class Desulfarculia; order JACQYL01; family JACQYL01; genus CAZQXK01. Next base: position 3,487 of record CAZQXK010000096.1, read on the forward strand.
CTGATGGACATTAGAAAGAGGAGCCGGCCCGTCATGCGGATAGGCAACATTCGGAAACGGTTGGGGAACGAACGGGGGAGCGCCCTGCTGATGGCGTTGGGCATCACTGCGGCCCTTGCCTTGATCGGCGCCGTGTCCGCGGTGACGTCCACCACGGAGCACAAGGCCGTGAGCGCCGTCCGCCGCGCCGGGGACGGCTTGTATTCCGCCGAAAGCTGCCTGGTCTGGACCGAGCAGAGCCTCCGTGGGAAGTGGCATAGCGAGCTGACGGCCATGACGGGCGACGTAACCACCGCTCGCAGCGGTTTGGCGTGGGATGCTTGGGGATCCTGGAGCCAGCTGCCCGAATCCGACGGGTCCTACCGAGCCTATGTGAACGGGAACGAAAACCTGGCCGTCATCGAGGTGCTCCCTGAAGGGGCTCAGATGAGCCGGGGACGAACCGGTTTGAGCCCGTTCGACGAGAGCTGGGGAGCCACCAAGGTGTTCATTCGGTCCGTGGGAACCGGAGATGCGTCCTCCACCTCCATACGGGTGAATCTGGAGGCCCTGGCTCTGAGCATCAAGAAGCTACCCTGAAGCACGGACCGCGGAGGTCCGTCATTACTCCATCGAGGAATCGACGTCATGAAAATCGACCGACAAGGCCGGAAAGCCATCCGGGTCCTGTGGCCGTTCCTGGGGATCCTGGTGCTTAACATGCTGGGAAGCCCCCTGCTCTTCGCCGCCTGCCCCTTCGATCCCGAGGTCAATCAGATCCCGATTGTGGCGTCTTCCATCATCAACGATCCGGATGGGTTCCCCAATGTGTTGATCATCGTCGACATTTCGGGATCCATGAACAACATCAACTGGGTGGAGGGTTTCGATCCCCGGGGTACGCCGGACCCGAATCAGCCCGGGGAATTCATCCCCCATCCCCAGTATCAGTATTACAACTTCACTTCCGGGGCCTGGCAAACGGTGGCCCGACCTTCCCTTCAGGGAGACAACATGAACGGAGTGGGCGGACGCATCGTAAGCACGTCCACCGGATACATTTACGCGCGGATTCCCGGCCAGAGTCAGTCCCGGCGGCTCCGCCTCCCCCTGCCGGACGGACTGGCCTATTCGGGCTCCAACGCGGTGCGTTTCGACGAACAGTATCTAGGGTACCTGTTCTATAAATACGCCTTTTCCGGCGACTACCCGCACCAACCGGACCCGGTATACGCCGAACCCAACTATAGCCCTTATTATACCGTATGGTCCATGGACATCACGGACCGGGTACCTGATACGCATCGCATGGCTACGGCCCGAGACGTCACCAAGCGTATTCTGAGCGACAACTATGGAAAACTTCGCTTCGGGCTCATGCAATTCAACCTCAACGAGGGAGGAACCCTGGTGGCCCCCGTGGGATCCTCCCTTTCTTCGTTGCTCACGGCCGTAGACGCCATGGACAGCACCACCAACACGCCTTTAGGGGAAAGCCTTTACGAAGCCTACCGGTCCTTCGCCGGCCGTTCCGGATACTACAATTCCACCAGCTACTCCAGCCCCGTCCATTTTTACTGCCAGAAAAACTTCATCGTCATCGTGACGGACGGCGATCCCTATCTGGACACAAATTATCCCTCGGGCTTGAAGAGCACCATCGACTCCGCCTGCGATGCGGATCCGTTCTGCCTGACGTACAAAACGGAGATCGGCTATGCATCCAGCGGATTTCCCTGGCAGAATCCGGCCATTACGAACAACAACGAAATGGGGCGCACGTTGATGGACGGCATCGCGTACTGGTTACACCGGTGCAGAGCCACGGACTCCTATTGGCCTTTGGTGGGTCCGGGCTCCCCCATCAAAGCCGCGCCGGTGAACACGTACACCATTGGATTCGCCATCGATCACCCGCTGTTGTCCCAGACCGCCAAAGTCGGAAACGGACTGTACTTCACCGCCAGGAGCGCGGACGAACTTTCCGATGCTTTAGAGAAGACCATTGCGGATATCGTGGACCGCTCGTACTCTATTTCCGGGCTGGCCTTTTCCTCGCCCACCTACCGGGCGGGAAGCACTTACGTCGTGACCACCCAGTTCATGAGCGGGGATTGGACCGGAGACGTGGTTCGGCAGAACATCCAGATTTCGTGGGACGCTGAAGGGAACGTAACGTCTTATTCCCTTTCGAACCCGGTGAGCGCCGCAGCCCTTTTACCGCCATGGCAAAGCCGCATGGTGTATACGGATCATAACGGCTCTCTGGCTCCGGTGGATGCCATCAATCTGGGTCTCAACAACCTACCGGGATACGAAGACGACCCGGACTACGGCCCCGCGCTGGCGGACTACCTCAAGGGGGATCCTTCCAACGAAATCGGCGGCAAGGGGTTTCGGTACAGAGCCGGGCTGTTCCCGGACGTGGTTCATTCCGCTCCGGCGGTGGATGTGGACGAGGGCATGATTTATGTCGGCGGCAACGGGGGTATGCTCCACGCCATCGAACTGTCCACCATGGAGGAGAAGTGGACCTATATTCCTTCCTTGCTTAAGGAGAAGACCGCGGGCGACCTTCCCGTGCTGGCCCATTTGGCGAAGTCCTCCTATTCGGATAACCACCGCTACTATGTGGATCTTTCCGCCAACGTAAAGAGGCTCGGCGATGAGGGTTCCGGCCAACGAGCGTACCTGGTGGGCGGATTGCGGGGTGGGGGCGAAGGATTTTTCTGTTTGGATGTGACCAATCCCCTCTCTCCCCTATTCAAATGGAAACTGGACGCATCGACCGCTTCCGGCCTGGGATACTCCTTTTCGGAGCCTCAGCTGTACTATTATGAAATTCCCGGCTCGGGCGGAGAAGGCGACCCCATCAAGATTCCCGTGATGGTGATTGGAAACGGGTATGGTTGCCAATCGGGGTCCGGCCTGAGCGATCGGCTGCTCATCGTGAATCTGGATACGGGAAACATCATCGCCAATATTGCAACGGGAGAGGCTCACGGAGGGTTGACCACGCCCGTGATTTACGGTCGAAAGAACGCTCTTCGGATCATCTATGCAGGGGACTTGGGTGGCAATTTGTGGAGATTCAAGGCTCCCGCCACCGCTGCCGAAACCTTCACCGCCCAAAAGCTTTGGAACTTTGGGGCCCCCATTTCCTCCCAGCTCAATGTCAGTGTGTGCCAGAACGTACCCGTGGTTCTGGGTGGTACAGGGAGATATCTCGAGCCCGCCGACGTATTGAATACGGAAGGCAACTACTTGTTTGCCATCCGGGACATGAGCGGAGAAGGCCAGGGATGGTGGCGCATCGATCTGAGCGGAGGGGAGCGTTCCATTTCCACGCCCGAGGTCGTCTGGAATGAATCCTGGTTCGTTTCTCTGACGCCTTCGGCGGACGTGTGCTCTCAGGGCGGCTCCAGCAGAATGTACCGCATCGCCGTATGCCCTTCCGTGGAGGAATCCCAGTATTCGGGGGGGGACGGCGCCTTTCAGTTCACGCTTTCCGATCTCATGCTGCCTCCCAAGGCCGACCCCGACGATCCGAACCCGAGCACTACGCCACAGTTCGAGATCTACGATCTGGCATGGATCGTGCTTTCCAACCCCCGCACCATCGAGGACGAGCACGGTCATACGGCCGTAATGGTCCAGGGAAGTGTCACGGGGGATGATGCGGGCTCGCCGATCGCGGCATCGAGCTTCGAGGTGATGAGCGGAAACCCCAGGCCCATGAGTCTTGGAGACTGGCAAGTCCTTCGCTGGCTTCAGAATCTGAATCGGTGATGAAATCGTCAAAGGAGCCGCCATGCGTGTAGGAGTCCTGCTTACGGTGTTGTGTACGGGTTTGTGCCTCCTCCTCATACCTCCGCTTTCCGTTCAGGGAGGCGAGAAATCCGGCAAGCCTCCAGCCGCTTCGACAACGGAACGGAAAGGAAAATCCCAAGAAAAGGGGAAGGGCGGTACCGCCCCATCCGGTCAGAAAGCCGTGGAGGAAGTACCCCCACCCGGCGCCCCCCTGCCCTTGCCTCCCATCGGGCACGAAGTCGAGTCCGGACGTTAATGGTTCCCTTGAGGCGGAACTCTTTTCCGCCGATGAGGACGGACCCCCGGGGTTCTTTCCGGCTCCCGGGAAATTCCGTCGCCGTGAGGTTGGGCGAATCTCTTTCCTTGTTTCTTTCCAAACATTTCCGGAGATGCAAACAGCGGCAAAGACCGGTGGAGCCGCTCCTGAAGGCGCGGCCCGTTCATTCGGAATGAACGGGATCGGATCCCGGGTTCCCCGGGAGATAATCCGGATTCACGTTGTGAATGGCGTGGAAGATATTCCCCCGGATTTTCCGGTTGCTTTTGTACAATGCCGCCAGCATGTTGCGGATTTCGGTTCTCTTGGAGTTTCGGGCCGACGGGCAGGAGTTTTTCAGCAGAGGCAACGCGGCATGCTCCGCGAATCTACGGACCGCGTCCTCTGGAACCAGCGTCAGGGGTCGCACAATGGTGATTTTCCCGCCGAAAAGCGGTTGAACAGGCTGTAGAGTGCTGATGGTGCTGCCGTAGAAGATGTTCAGAAAGAGCGTCTCGATCATGTCGTCCTGATTGTGTCCCAGGACCAGTTTATTACAGTTCATCGACACCGCCATGGCAAAAAGACGCTTTCGCCTCAGCCGGGAACAGAGAAAACAGGGATTCTCCCGATTTATTTCCGAGTGGGCCTGGACTGCGTAATCCAACGACTCCACGCGGTACTCGGCGTACTCGGCCGCACGAAAGTACGCTTCCATCTGCTCCGTGGTCGCCGGCGCATACCCCATTTCCAGATACACGGGGACCAGTTCGTATCGGATGGGGATACGGTGCAGCCGTTCCTGCAGGATCCACAGGACCGTCATGCTGTCTTTTCCGCCGGATACGGCCACCAGCATCCGATCCCCGTGCCGGATCATTCCGTAGCGATGGATGGCCGCGCCCACCATACGGCGGATTCTCTTTTCCGGCGGCGGTGTTTTCACAACCGAAGATTCATCCCCGAGGTTCGGCAAGTCTGATCAGACCGTTGAACAACGCGATCCGCTTCGTCGGGCTTCATCCTTCGCCATTGCTGCGTACTGTATGTACGCCTCATTCCTCAGGATTCGCCCGGCTGCGTCTCATCGTTCCGCACCGGCCCTCCCGCAATACGGTATATCAATGGGCTGCTATGTGAACACCGAACCGTGCACGGTGTTTGCCGCCCAGCCCCCACCGTACATGCATGGGCGGTTCCCGCTTGTGTTCGGTTCCGGACCGCAACGTGGAGTCGTCTTGAATGGACTCGCACCCGCTCTTCTCGTGATCCGCGCCCGTTTTCCTCCGATATGCGGGAGTAATCGATCCCATTCCGGTTCAAGCGCGGCGGAGTTCCCGGATGACGGCTTCCCCCATCCCTCGGGTTCCCACCGCGGACGGATCACTTCGATCCTGTTTGAAATCATACGTTACGTACTCGCCATCCCGGACGACGCGGGCCAGGGCGGCTTCCAACGCCCGCGCCGCGGGTTCTTCTCCGAGATGCTCCAGCATGAGAACTCCGCTCAGGATCAGACTTCCTGGATTTACGCGGTCGCTGCCCGCATATTTCGGGGCGCTTCCGTGTGTGGCTTCGAAAATGGCGATATTCGTCCCGAAGTTTGCTCCGGGCGCGAGACCTAAACCGCCCACCAGGCCCGCACAGAGGTCGGATACGATATCCCCGTAGAGATTGGGAAGAAGAAGCACGTCGAATTCTTCCGGCCTGGCCACCAGTTGCATACACAAATTATCTACGAGAATCTCTTCACAGGGTATGTCGGGATAGTCCGCGGCGACGGACCGGGCGGATTCGGCAAACAGTCCGTCCGTGAATTTCATGATGTTCGCCTTGTGGACTACAGTGACCTTCTTACGATGGTGGGCGCGCGCATACTCAAAAGCAAACCGCGCGATTCGTTCACTTCCTGCGCGGCTGATCGCCTTGATTCCCACGGCCGTATCGGCGGTCAGGCGTACCCCGTCTCTTCGATCCAGAATCTCGCGAAGTTCGATCCCCACTGGGTCGTCGGATCGGTACTCGATCCCCTTGTACAGATCTTCCATATTCTCCCGGACCACGACCAGATCCACTCGATCGTATCGCGTCCGTGCCCCGGGGTAGAGCTTGCAGGGACGCAAGCACGCATAGAGGTCGAACATCTGCCTCAGGGTGACGTTGAGGCTGCGGTATCCCTTCCCCACGGGCGTGGTGATGGGTCCCTTGATGGCGACTCGGTTTTTCTGGATACTGTCGATGAGGTTCCTGGGGATGCCGGCCACATTCCCTCGGGCATCGCCCCACGCCACGTTTATTTCTTCCCACTCAATCCGCACGCCCGTGGCCTCCACACAGGCTTTCATCACGGCGGTGATTTCAGGTCCGATGCCGTCTCCGGGGATGCATGTGACGGTATGCTTCACAGTTGCCTCCTTTCCAACCCGACACCCATCTAATTCCCATGGGGCTCGTCACCGGCTTCATCCCCATCGTGCGCGGTCCTCTCGGGAAAGGCCTTTCCATTCACCGTGATCTGCACGGCGATTGGAACAGACGGTGAAACGGTTCGCCGCTGAAAAACGGGGAGGCTTTGAAAAAGCGGGCCGGTTGGGGTATAAGGAACTCAGATTGGTGCTGTCCATTCGATTTTCTTTTGGTTAACGCTATACCAAATTCGGATCAAAATCCATCAGAAAGGGAGTCCCATCGTGAAAAAGAGCGATTCCCTGAGGGGTGGCAAGCGACTTGTCCATACGCCTTTTTCGGACATTCGGAAGGCCCTGCGTCAGCGGGTGGTTCGGGTGGCCGATTCTTCGGAGGTGGAAACCGTTTTGCCCCACGACAAGGCTTCGGAGGGAAGTTTGTTTGTGGCGGCCATGTCCGGAGTAAAACCGTTGGACCCATGTCGCAGGGCGGTTGGGCCCTCTGGACAAGTTCGACATACGAGGCGTTCTTGTCCGGTACCGGAAACCATCGAGGTGATGACGCAGTTGAGCCATTTGATTTCCGGCTTAGCACCCATGGACGAATCTGAATCCGAGGAATATCTTTCCTGGTCCGCTTCAGACCTGTCCCCTGCTCGTTTCCATGACCTGAGGGAGGGGCGGATTCCGGTTCAGGCACACACGGATCTCCATGGCTTGAGCACCGAAGAGGCGGAGGAGGAAGTATTTTGGTTTCTATCCGAATGTGTTCGGAAAGGGCTGCGTTGCGTTCTCTTGATTCACGGTAGGGGCCTGAATTCCCGGAATCAGGAACCCATTTTGAAGCGGCGGATTCCCGGCTGGCTTAGGAAGTCCGGGAACAGACATCACGTCCTTGCATACGCATCCGCGCGTTGTTTTGATGGGGGATCCGGGGCCTTGTACGTATTGCTTCGAAGGCGGACGGCATCCCGGAATCGGAGGGAGAATAAGACTCGCTGAAGGAAGTCCGGCATAGAAACGCGGAGCGCGTCGGTGGCTTTCCCACCCATCCTGAAGCCGACATTGGAGGACGTTACGAAGCGTTTCCGCTTCCCCGCGCCGACAATCATAATTTCTCGATGCGGCTGCGCTGCCTCCGCTCTTTTCGGGAAGGTCTCGCGGAAGGACCTTTCTTGCGGGTTCCTTTGCCCGGGCGGTCCGAAGCCTCTTCATCCGCTGAATCCGCCTTCTTGAAACGGTCCCCGTCTACTTCGAGATAGACAAGGAACCGCTCCACCGGGAGGGACACCGCTCCATAGCCCATGGCGGCATCCGCCACGGCGCGATCCGAAGATACGACCACCGCTTTTTCTCGATGCCGCGCCGCCAGTTCCCGGATGAGATCGTCTGCTTGCCGGTTTCCCGCCGAAAACACCACCCGGACCCCGCCATGAACGGAACCCTTCTCGGAACCGGGTCCTTTCCCGGAACCGTCGAAGACCAGGGTGATTTCGTGTTTTTTGCGCCGTTTATAGCGCATCAGCATTCGAATGAGTTCCTCGCGTGCGGTCTCCAGGCTTTCCATGGCGCACGACTGGAGAAGGGGGGACGCGTGGATCAGATTGTATCCGTCTATGATCAGATGCACGGCCACGATTAAACGGGCTTGAACCGATCGAGGATGCGATCCAGTTCTTCCAGGTTCTTGTAGTCGATGCGAATGAACCCGGACGCGCCTTGGTGCGCCACCCGGACCCGCGCGCCCAGGAGGCTGGATAATCGACGGTTCAGATCCTCGATATAGGCCTGATCCTCCAGGGAGGGTGGGGATTTGGATTTGCGGGCCCGTTGCGGAGTCGTGGCGGCTTTCTCGGTATCTCGAACGGAGAGGCCTTCCTCAAGAATACGCCGGCACAGGTGCTCGATGGCTTGGGGGTCTCCGAGGGACAGCAGGGCGCGGGCATGCCCCATGGTAATTCGGTCTTCCAGCAAGGCATGCTTCACGGTATCGGGCAATTGGTTCAGGCGCACCATATTGGCGATGGTCACCCGGCTCTTGCCTACCCGAAGGGACACTTCCTGTTGGGTAAGGCCATGCTCCTCGATGAGTTTTTGGTAGGCTTGGGCTTCCTCCAAGGCGTTGAGATTTCGCCGTTGGATGTTTTCGATAAGGGCGATTTCCAGAAGTTCCGTGTCGCCGGCTTCTCGAACCAGGGCGGGGACACGGGCCAATCCGGAGCGCATGGCCGCTCTCCATCGTCGTTCCCCGGCGATGAGTTCATAATGGTCGTCTCTTCTGCGTACCAAGATGGGTTGGAGAATCCCCTTTTCTTCGATGGAGGATTGGAGTTCCGCAAGAGATTGTTCGTCCAGGGTGCGCCTAGGCTGAAAAGGGTTGGGGCGGATCTGCTCCACCGCCACGAGGGTGATTTCATCCTGAGGACTCTCGGCCTGGGCGTTCCATTCGGAAAGCAACGCGTCGAGTCCTCTACCGAGTCCTTTCTTGCCGGCCATGTTTCCTTCCGTTTTGCATGATCTCCTGAGCCAGTTGGAGATAGCTTTGGGCTCCCTTGGAATGGATGTCGTAGAGCAAGACGGGGAGTCCGTGGCTGGGGCTTTCACTCAGACGGATATTTCGGGGAATGATGGTTTTAAACCGGTTGTCGGGAAAGTGCGCGGACACTTCCTTGACGATCTGGTGGGAGAGGTTGGTTCTCGGATCGAACATGGTCATCAGGATGCCCTCGATGACGAGAAGGGAATTGAAGCGCTTTTTCACGGTCTTGATCGTACGCAACAGGCTGCTCAACCCCTCGAGGGCATAGTATTCGCACTGGATGGGGATGAGGACACTGT
>CAZQXK010000097.1:0-12426 GCA_964597345.1 uncultured Thermodesulfobacteriota bacterium
ATTCGATTCAGGACACGCAGCCCGCGGACATATCCGAAGAGAATTTGCTGGGCCTCATCAACAAGTACAATAAGGACGATAAGATCCACGGTATCCTGGTGCAATTGCCCCTTCCGAGGCACATCAACGAAACCAAGGTCCTGTACGCCATCGATCCGGACAAAGACGTGGATGGTTTCCATCCGGTCAACGTGGGAAAATTGATGATCGGGACCGCCGAATTTCTGCCGTGCACCCCCGCCGGAATTCAGGAACTCCTGGTACGTTCCGGCGCCCAGTTGGAAGGCGCCGAAGTAGTGGTGGTGGGTCGGTCCAACATCGTGGGAAAACCCATCGCCAACATGCTGATTCAGAAAGGTCCCGGGGCCAATGCCACGGTGACCGTGGTTCATACGCGGACCCGAGATGTGGCGTTCCATACTAAAAGGGCGGATGTCCTGGTCGTAGCCGCCGGCGTGCCGGAGTATGTCAAAGGAGACATGATCCGGGAAGGCGCCTATGTGATCGACGTAGGCGTGAATGAAGTGGGAAGAACGGCGGATGGAAAGCGGATCCTCAAAGGCGACGTGGAATTCGACACGGCGAAGGAGAAAGCTGCGGCCATCACGCCGGTGCCGGGGGGTGTAGGACCCATGACCATCACCATGCTCATGAAGAACACGGTGAAAGCCGCAAAGATGTGCATCCAGTAAAATTCCAGGTGTTCGCGGAGACATCCTTCCAGATAGGATGCCATACCAGGCGCACTGAAACGCAGGTGAACGACCCGGACACGATCAACGGAGAAAACAGCCTCTTGAGAACATCAGGAGGCTGTTCTTTTGGAGGGACCGGATGAACACGGATCGAAAGAAAGTGACCATCCCCCAGCTCATGGAGAAAAAAGCAACGGGTGAAAAGATCTCCATGCTGACGGCCTACGATTTTCCTATGGCTTCCATTATGGACCAGGTTGGGATCGATATGATTCTCGTGGGAGACAGCCTGGGTATGGTGGTCCTGGGATACGAATCCACGGTGCCGGTGACCATGGATGAAATGATCCATCACTCCAAAGCGGTGCGACGCGGTACCCGGTATGCTTTCCTGGTGGGGGACATGCCTTTCATGTCCTACCATGCGTCCAGAGAAGATGCGATCCGGAACGCCGGCCGGTTCATGAAGGAGGCCGGATGCGATGCCGTCAAACTAGAGGGCGGTACGGAAATGGCCGATACGGTGGCTGCGTTGACGCGACTGGGAATTCCGGTGGTGGGTCATATCGGGCTGACTCCCCAGACAGCCACCGCTTTGGGAGGGTTCAAGGTCCAGGGAAGAGATCTCGAATCCGCTCAGAAACTCCTGGATTCGGCCCGAGCTCTGGACCAGGCAGGCGCATGCACCCTGGTCATGGAATGTATGCCCGATCAACTGGCCGCGCGGATCACCCGGGAAGTGCGCATGCCCACCATCGGCATTGGAGCCGGCAAGGACTGCGATGGTCAGGTCCTGGTGACCAACGATCTGCTGGGGCTGTTCAGAAGGTTTACTCCCAAGTTCGTCAAGAAGTACGAGGACCTGCATCCAAAGATCGAGCAAGCGTTCGAAAGGTATATCCAGGAAGTGAACACAGGAGGCTTTCCTGGACCGGAACACGGATTCTCTATGGATGAGAGCGATCTGACCCGGCTGAAGTAAGGCTCGGATCTTCGGAAAGGGGGCTTCAGTGAGGTTTTGTGTGATCGGTCCCGGCGCCATGGGCTGTTTGTTTGCGGGTTACCTGAAACACGCGGGATTCGACGTGGTTTTGTTGGATCGAAGACCGGAACGGGTGCGCGTTCTGGAGAACCGGGGTATTCGGATTGAAGGTGTCCGCGGTGAATTCCGCGCCGAGGTCCAGGACTTCCTGGAACCCGAACGCGTGGGGCCGGTGGACGTGGTGCTCGTTTGCGTGAAATCCTACGACACCCGGACCGCGGCCGAGAAGATCAGGCCCCTGGTGGGTAGGGACACGCTGGTGGTGACTCTTCAGAATGGGTTGGGCAACGTGGAGGAACTCGCGCTCGCCTTGGCCGGGCGGGGGAATGTGGCCGCCGGCATTACCGCCCAGGGAGCGACGGTGCTGGGTCCGGGGCATATTCGACACGCCGGGGAAGGGGAAACCATGTTGGGCCTGTCGACTCCCGACGACACTTCCACGGCCCGACGGATTCTCTTGGAAATGGTGGATTGCTTCCAGAAGGCGGGTTTTGTCACCCGCGTTGCGGACCAAATCCACAATCTCATCTGGAGCAAGCTCATGGTCAATGTGGGCATCAATGCGCTTACGGCATTGACGCGTCTCAGGAACGGCGATCTTGTGCTTCATCCGGAAAGCGAAAAGCTGCTCGAGCAGGCGGTAGGCGAGGGGCTTCAGGTGGCCGAAGCCTCCGGCGTGCGCATCGTGTTTCCGGATCCTTTGGCTCAAGTGAAAAATGTGTGCCGCAACACCTCCCGGAATATCTCTTCCATGCTCCAGGATGTACTGAACCATAAGAAGACGGAGATTGATTACATCAACGGAGCCATCGTGCGGGAGGGAGCGCTTCGTGGTATCCCGACACCGGTGAATGCTCTGTTCACCGCCCTGGTGCGGACCGTGCAGGATACGTACGACAAGCAGGCAACGAGTTGATCGTGAATTCCTTCCTCCACATTGCGTTGGATTTTCTGGGAAGGCGGTTCCGAAGACATGGAGGGAGGTCGCCGACGATCCTGGTCCGGGCCGCGGCGTGTGCCCTGATTGTCCTGTTGATCCTTTCCCCGCAGACCGCTTGGGTCGGGGAAGGACGGAACCCTATCGAACCGTTCCCCTTCCGTAACCAAGGCGTTCCGGCTCTTCTGTTTCTTCCCTTCGAGCCGGCTTCGGCCCACACCCTGCAGTCCGGTGAATTCCGGTTCCGGCTGGATTTCAGCTACTCGAGCCTGTTCTCCGTGGAAGGTACGCAAGAGAACCTGGTGGATTTCGATATGGAACTCCTGGAGGTCGGACTTGGGCTGGACTATGGAGTGACCTCCCGGCTCCAGTTGGGAGTGCATGCGCCTTTTCGGCACTATTACGGAGGCTTTCTGGATGGTTTCATCGAATCTTTTCACGATGTTTTCGGGTTTCCCAACGCGGGCCGGGAGAAGACGGGACGGAACCTTGTCCGCATGGTCTGGATCCATGAAGGAGACGTGATCTATGAGCGGACCGGCGCCGGCAGCGGATTCGGGGACCTGTCCGTGTTCGGCCGGTACGTTGTCTTTCGCGAGGGAACGTACCGGCCGGGAATCAGTCTTGCGGGTCAGTTGCGGGTTCCCACGGGAGACCGCAGTTCGTTTCTGTCATCTCGCACCCTGGGGGGATCCGGCGGAATCGTGATCGAGAAGAACGTCTATCCCTTGGCTTTCAACCTCAATGCCTGTTACAGAGTTCAGGAGTCTCCCGCCTTCCTCAAAGATCTCCGAGTGCGGAACGGCATCGCGGGGTCCTTCACCGCCGCCTATCTGCTCACGGAGCGTTTGACACCCATGGTTCAATTGAACGGCGCCGAACCTCTGTTTAAGGGGACCGGGCTGAAGGCGCTGGATCGAGGCCTTCTCCAATTCATCGTGGGTTTCTCGTATCAATGCACCCAGGCCGCGAAGTTGCATGTGGGATTCGCCGAGGACCTCATATCGGCGAGCAGTCCGGATTTCACCCTTCACCTTTCCATGTCGCATACTTTTTAACAGGCTGATGAAAAACGCGATCTGCCGGGTTGCGCTTCATCCTTCGTCACTGCGGCGTACTGTATGTACGCCTCATTCCTCAGGATTTGCGCGCGTTGCATCTCATCGTTTTTTCATCAGCCTGCTCACAATATTGTTTATCAACGGGCTACTGCTACGCAATCCCTGAGGATTTTCTCCCTCAAAGGCGGGAAAAGATACCAAAGAACGCAAAGGCCCTTCCAGGGATCGCCGAAGCCGCCCACACTTGACTGGAAGGGAATTCTGACCTATAAAAAACAGTTTGAACCTTTGGACGACCCGGGAGTTTTTACGGACCGGGAGCCCGGGGCGAAGTCCCTGACCCGGCATCCCATGACCCGCAGTGGGGTAACAGATCCATATGATGCGTCACCCCTATTTCTGGATGTACAACGCCTTCTCCGTGCTGGCTCTACCGCCTCTTGCAGGCGCGGCTCTCGGGTATCTGCTCAAGCGGCCGGATCATTTCCGGGGGGCCTCCCAGCGAATGGGCCGCATTCCTCATTCCATTCTGAATGCGCTGGAAGGGACCCCGCGGATTTGGATGCAGGCGGTTTCCATGGGGGAAGTGCACGGCGCCGCTTCCTTGAGTAAAGCTCTTCTGGAGGTATTCCCTCGGGCTTCCATTCTCGTCTCGGTGACTACTCCCGACGGGTATCGACATGCAAGGGACCGGATTCCCCCGCCGGTACAGGTTGTGTATTATACGCTGGATTTATGGCCTTGTGTGCTGCGGTCCCTGGACAGGGTTCGACCGGATCTCTACATTGCGCTGGAAACGGAGCTGTGGCCCAATTTTCTGGATACGGCCCATCACCAAGGCGTTATGACCGTGCTGGCCAACGGCCGTATTTCGTCTCGATCCTTTCGTCGGTATCGGCTCCTGCGGCCGTTTTTCAAGTGGGTCCTCGATCGGTTCGACTTGTGCTGCGTGACCGGGGATACGGATGCTGAAAGACTGCTCGCCCTGGGAGTCGATCCGAAACGAATCCGAATCACGGGTAATTCCAAGTATGACCTTGCGGACCGGGAGATGGATCCGGAAAGGGTACAGGAACTGAGTTCCAGGCTCGATCTGGAAGAAGACCGCCTGGTTTGGGTCCTGGGCAGTATCCGAGGATCCGAGGTCCCCATGGTGACTCAGGCCGTCCAGGAAGTCCTGTCCGCGGGACCGAAAGTGTGCGTGATAGCGGCCCCCCGCCATCTGGGCCGGATTCCGGTGCTGGAGGAATCGTTTCGAATGCACGGCGTGGAGACGCAGCGTTGGTCCCGTCTGGCATCGGAGAAAGAGCGTCGCACCCGGCAGGTGATCCTGTTGGATACCATGGGGGAGTTGTTCGCTTTTTATGGTATGGCGGACGTGGTGTTTTGCGGGGCCTCCCTGGTTCCCCTGGGGGGGCAAAACGTGATGGAACCCGCGGCCTGGGGCCGCTGCCCCCTGTACGGTCCCTATATGGATGACTTCAGGGAGGCGGTGCGGCATCTGGAATCTCTCAAGGGAGGAGTGCGGGTCCGAAACGCCCAGGAACTGGCCCAGACGGTCCTGTGGTTGCTGGAACACCCCGAGGACCGCAACGTCTGCGATGAAAATGCCCGGGCCGCCTTTCAATCCTTTACGGGAGCTTCCCGCCGGACGGCGGAAACCATCCGGGAGCTTTGGAATCGCGGGCGGCGAAACAGGGTCCGCACGCGGTCTATGCCACGTTAGGCGGGCGGCTACGGCGAACCCGCCGGAGTGGTCCACCCGGATGTGGTAGGGGTTGCCGGCAGGACGGCGCGTCGAGTCGCGCCATTCACGGCCCGAAACACAAACTTTCCAAATGCCCCGGCCGGAGGTTCGGAAGCACCTCCCACATTTTCCGGCGGACGCACAGAGATTCGACCATGAAGGCATATTTGGCGTTGGAAGACGGTTTTGTCCTGGAAGGCGAAAGCTTTACCGGTGAGGGAGAGGCCCTTGGGGAAGTGGTCTTTAACACGAGCATGACCGGGTACCAGGAGATTCTGACGGATCCCTCCTACAAGGGACAGATTGTGACCATGACGTATCCGTTGATCGGAAATTACGGGGTGAATTTCGAAGACCGCGAGTCAGCGGACATTCGCGTGGAAGGATTCGTTATTCGCGAGTATCCTCCTCGGGTGAGCAATTGGAGGGCCAGGGGGGATCTGGCGGAGTACTTGATGAACGCCGGTGTCCTGGGTGTGGAGGGCATCGACACTCGCGCCCTGACCAAGCATACCCGGTCCGTGGGGGCCTTGAGAGGCGTATTGTCCACGAACGTTTCCGACCCGGCGGCCTTGGTGGAGCAGGCCCGCCGATGGCCCGGACTGGTGGGTGTGGACATGGTGAGACAGGTTTCTTCACGCCATGCCTATGCCTGGCCCGATCTGGTTCCGGCGGCTTCCTGGAAGGGAACCGGGCGGTTTCGCGTGGTGGTGTACGATTACGGTACCAAGTATAACATCCTGCGAAGCCTGGAAAAACGAAACTGTGAGGTGGTGGTTCTTCCTCCGGAGGGTCATGGAGGACTTCTGGACGAACTGGCGCCCGACGGCATTGTCCTGAGCAACGGACCCGGAGATCCGGAAGGTATTCCTTACGCGGTGGAAGAGGTGCGCCGCCTCTTGGGGATCTATCCCATATTCGGCATCTGCATGGGTCACCAGGTGTTGGGTTTGGCCTTGGGGGGTAGGACCTACAAGTTGAAGTTCGGACATCGAGGGGGCAACCAACCGGTGATGAATTTGGAGACGCGCACGGTGGAAATCACCTCCCAGAACCACGGCTTCTGTGTGGATCCTGAAAGCCTGGAGCCTTCGGAAGTGGAAGCCACCCACGTGAATCTGAACGACGGTACGCTGGAAGGATTTCGGCACAGGAAATTACCGGTGTTTTCCGTGCAATATCACCCGGAAGCCTCACCGGGACCCCACGATGCCTCGTACCTGTTCGACCGGTTCGTGGATCTCATGGAAACCCGGAAGGACCGACGACATGCCTAAGAGAACGGATATCCGGAAAATACTCATTATCGGCTCCGGCCCCATTGTGATCAGCCAGGCGTGCGAGTTTGACTACAGCGGTACCCAAGCCTGCAAGGCCTTACGGGAAGAAGGGTATGAAATTGTTCTGGTCAACTCCAATCCGGCCACCATCATGACGGACACGGAGATGTCCCAGCATACCTATATCGAACCCCTCACCCCGGAAATGCTGTCCAAGGTGATCGAAAAGGAGCGCCCGGACGCCTGCCTTCCCACTTTGGGCGGGCAAACAGGTCTGAACCTGGCCGTCTCCCTGGATGCACTCGGCGTGTTCGATCGGTTCGGCGTGGAGGTGATCGGGGCCACTCCGGAGGTGATCCGCAAGGCGGAAGATCGGGATCTGTTCCGAACGGCCATGGCCCGTATTGGGTTGAGGGTACCCAGGAGCGGTATCGTGCGAACCCTGGATGAAGCGCGGGAGGCGGCGCGGGACATCGGCCTGCCGCTCATCGTACGCCCGAGCTTTACGCTGGGCGGCACCGGCGGAGGAGTGGCCTATACCTTCGAGGACCTGGAACTCCTGGCTTCCACGGGGCTGTCTCTCAGCCTCATCCACCAAGTCATGCTTGAGGAATCCGTGGTAGGCTGGAAGGAATTCGAACTGGAGGTCATGCGGGACCGTAAAGATAACGTGGTCATCGTGTGTCCCATAGAAAACGTGGATCCCATGGGCGTGCATACGGGGGACAGTATTACGGTGGCCCCGGCGCAAACGCTTACGGACAAAGAGTACCAGAGCATGCGGGACGCCTCCCTGGCCATCATGCGGGAGATCGGTGTGGACACAGGGGGATGCAACATTCAATTCGCCGTGAATCCGGAAGACGGGGACATGGTGGTCATCGAAATGAACCCGCGCGTGTCCCGTAGTTCGGCCCTGGCCTCCAAGGCCACGGGATTTCCCATCGCCAAGATCGCGGCCAAGCTCGCGGTGGGGTATACTCTGGATGAAATCCCCAACGATATCACACGGGAGACCATGGCTTCCTTCGAACCCTCCATCGACTATTGCGTGGTCAAGATTCCCCGCTGGACGTTCGAGAAATTCGAGGGCTCTCAAGACATGCTGACCACGTCCATGAAATCCGTGGGAGAGGTCATGTCCATCGGGCGGACCTTCAAAGAGGCCTTGAACAAAGCGGTCTATTCCCTGGAAATCGGGGCCTACGGTCTGGGGATGTTCCGGGAACCCATGGATGAGGACGACCTCAGGCACATGCTTATCCATCCCAATTCCAGAAGAATGTTCTATATCGCCCGGGCGTTTCGACAGGGGCTCTCTCTGGAGGACATCCACGAAATGACCCGTATCGACCCCTGGTTCCTTTCTCAAATGAAACAGATCGTGGATCTGGAAGACGCCGTCGAGGCGTTGGGATCTATTGAAAAAGTAGACCGGGATTCGCTCCGAACAGCCAAACGCTGGGGTCTGTGCGACCGCTACCTGGCCCGACTACTGCGCACGGACGAGGATTCCGTGCGGAGGCGGAGAGTCCGGGAGGGAATCAAAAGCACGTTCAAACTGGTGGATACGTGCGCGGCGGAGTTCCAGGCGTATACTCCCTATTTTTATTCCACTTACGAAGCCGAGGATGAAAGCAATCCATCGGATCGCAAGAAGGTGGTGATTCTGGGCGGGGGTCCGAATCGTATCGGTCAGGGAATCGAGTTCGATTACTGCTGCGTGCACTGTTCCATGGCCCTGCGGGAAGAGGGCGTGGAAAGCATCATGGTGAACAGCAATCCCGAGACCGTGAGTACCGATTATGATACCTCGGACAAGCTGTACTTCGAGCCGTTGACCCGGGAACACGTGCTCAACATCATCGATCGCGAGAAACCCGTGGGGGTGGTGGTTCAGTTCGGAGGGCAGACCCCCCTGAACTTGGCCGTGCCCCTGGAACGAGCGGGGGTCCCTATTCTGGGCACTTCTCCGGATTCCATCGACCGGGCCGAGGACCGGAAGCGGTTCAAAGACCTGCTTCAGAAACTGGAGCTTCGACAACCGGATAACGACACGGCTCTGAATACGGCCGAGGCTCTGGAATCCGCCCGAAGAATCGGTTTTCCCGTGGTGGTTCGTCCTTCCTACGTGTTGGGAGGGCGTTCCATGGAAATCGTGTACGAGGAAAAGCAACTCAGGAGCTTCATGGAGCGGGCCGTTTGGGTGTCCGACGTGGGTCGCGAGGCCCCCATTCTCATCGACAAGTTCCTGGAGCACGCCATCGAAGTGGACGTGGACGCGGTGTGCGACGGCGTGGACGCCGTCATCGCCGGAATCATGGAACACATCGAGGAAGCGGGCATTCATTCGGGAGACAGTGCCTGCGTGCTTCCTCCCCACTCGCTGGCGGAACCGGTCATCCGGGAAATCGAACGCCAGACCGCACTGTTGGCCCTGGAACTCGGCGTCCGGGGCCTGATCAACATCCAGTTCGCGGTGAAGGACCACGATGTGTACGTGTTGGAGGTGAACCCCAGAGGGTCGAGGACCGTTCCTTTCGTAAGCAAGGCCACGGGGGTGCAATGGGCCAAGGTGGCGACTCGGATCATGCTGGGGAAAACCCTGAAGGAAATGGGGCTTCATGTTTCACCCAGACCGAAGCACATATCCGTCAAGGAATCCGTGTTTCCTTTCATCCGCTTTCCCGGTGTGGATACACTCCTGGGACCGGAAATGAAATCTACGGGAGAGGTCATGGGTATCGATCCGGATTTCGGGGCCGCCTTTGCCAAGTCCCAACTGGGCGCCGGACAGGTTCTCCCCATTCGGGGGACCATTTTTTTCAGCGTGAAAGACGAGGACAAACCGGCCATGGCCCGTGTGGCCCGGACTTTTCTGGAAATGGGATTCGAGATTCTGGCCACCAAGGGCACTGCGGCGTTTTTCTCCGAGCAGGGTATTTTGGCCCGATTCATCAACAAGGTCCGGGAAGGGCACTACCACATCGTAGACGCCATCAAGAACGGCGAAGTGGCCCTGGTGATGAACACCTCCAAAGGAACCGGCGCGGTAAAGGATTCCTTTTCCATCCGCAGGACGGCGCTGGAAAACAACGTTCCGTATACTACGACTCTATCCGGGGCCGAAGCCACGGTGCGGGCCATCGCCGCCATCCGCAAGGCGGAGTTGGACGTCTGTTCCCTTCAGACCTACCATCTCCGGTCCGGTTCCCCTGCGTTGCGGGAGACGTCGTGAAAAAAGAGATTTCCTTCAGGATTGGCTCGGACCGGGAAGTCGTTTTGAACACCCGTACTTCCGGAATCCCGGAATTTGCGGACATATTTCTGGCTCCCGCCGTGGAACGGGTCCGGGGTCTCGTCCGGGAAAAGAAGGTCAAGTCGCTGGGAGGCGCCATCGATCTGCTTTCGGACATTGTGGACGAGGAGTTTACCTATTTCCTGCGACACAACGACTCGGAGACCAAGAACGAAATTCTGGAGTGGCTGGTGGAATCCGTGGTGGGCGGTTACCTGAATCACTTCGTCAAAGAGGCGTCCGCCAAGGCTTTCGCCGAACCTCCCGAATAGGCGGACTTTCAGGGTTCTTCCGGGGGGGCGTGCACCGTGGAGCAAACCACCGCGCAAATGGTGGGAAGTGTGTTCCGGTTCAGATGCCCCGCTTTCTGGAGCGCGGCGGGGGTAAATCGGTTGCGCACCTTGAGATGCCATTTGGAGAAGTCCAAGGGGCTCGAGTCGTTTCCGAGGTCCACGCAGCGAAACGTCTGGCATCGACCCTTGCGGTATACGGAAAACTCCTGGGTGGCCAAGGGCAACAGGGTGAAATGGCAGGGGGAGATCTGACCTTTCCAATTGACGAACACGTGGTCCAGCGGATTGAAGCTGCAATGACTTTCATCCACTCCCATGAATAATCGAACGTCCTCTTCCCGGGCTACCTCGTCCAGCTCCGCGTCGATACGGATGAGTTCTTCTTCGGGAATTCCGCCGGGGAGCACCCCCTGTTCATCGATGGTCCGTACCAGGAAATGGGGTTCCATCAATCGGACCTCCACGGGATGGAAGCGGGCGGCAAGCTCGATGTAATGCTGGAGGCGGGGGAGCGTAAAGCGGTTCTTGGTGAATTGGAGGCACAATCGGGGACCGGCGAATCCCTCCTTCTTCTTCCATTGGGTGATCCGGCCGATATTGAACAGCACCCGATTGAACCGTCTGCCGGGATTCTGCTTCTCGTACACCCGCACATCCCCGCAGCCCATACGAAAGTGGATGCTGTCGATATACGGCAGGAGATTTTCGGGGATGGGCCGTACTCCGTTGGTGGAAACCACCACCGCGGCCCCGCTGGAATGGACGTTCCGAACCATGCGTCCGAATTCCGGATGGAGAAGCGGTTCCCCCCAACCTCGGAAATAGACGGTCCTGAACCGGTGGGTCTGCTCGAGGACCTGATCAAACCGTGCGTTGGTCATTTCTGCGTCCACCCAGGTATCTTCAAAGGCGCTGCGCGGACAGGGGGGGCACTTGAGGTTGCACCGGCTGGTCACTTCCAGTTCGAGTACGCGGCCGGGACGGTCCGCAACCGAATTCACGCGCCCTTCCAAAGGAGACAGGGCCGATGGAACTTCTGAAGGCCGACTCTGGTTCATGTGGAACGCCAACCGGGTCTGGAAGAGGTCCGAATGTGGAAAACGAACGGCCCATCTATACAGGGTATTTGTGAAGGCGTCAAAACCTTTTTCACAAAATTACACGCCGCTATGCGGCCGGTGGGTGGTTTCTTTCAGCGATCCCGAAACGGACGGCGCCTTTGCGGCGTGAACTTTCCACCGTAAAGGCATCCCGCAATACCGCCTGTCGAAAGGGCTTGGTCCATGGAATCGGACCTCTTGCTTCAAGCGCTCGAGGAAACGGCCGAGAAAGTCGGGATCCAGGTGCGATACGAAGTCCTGGACGACCCGGAAACCCCGGTACGGGATGGATTGTGTCGCATCAAAGGACGGCGCGTGTTGTTTGTTCACGGCGGCCGAACGGTTCGAGAGAGAATCCATATCCTACTGGATACCCTGAAGACCGTGGATCTGTCGGGGGTGTATGTGAAGCCCGTGGTGCGCAGGCTCTTGGAGGAAGAGGAAGATTCGGAGCCGGATCCTGGGATTTGGGGGGGAGATAGGCGTTGACGGTGCCGAAACGCCCGTGTTAGAGATTTTCCGAGTGTGCCCTCGTAGCTCAGGCGGATAGAGCACCAGATTCCTAATCTGGGAGTCGCAGGTTCGAGTCCTGCCGGGGGTACTCAGAAAAAATCATTGGGTAGAACGCCCTATCCAAATCGTGAGTATACGATTCTCCATCCTATTGGTTGCGTGCAGGTCCGCTATTCGATTTCATTTTTGAGAAGATCTCAGCTTTCCGGGATCCGATTGCGCGTGGGTGCTATCCTACCCACCCACCTTCCTGACCTTGAGCCTTGGTCCTGTACCGTCCGGGCTCCTGTATTGAGCCATCTACTCCTATCCCAATTCGGTGTTCACCGAAGTTTGACACTTTTGATTGACTCGTTTCATGTAATTTATTGGAATCATGAGAAAATTATTTGAGCGGGTATTTGAGCAGGTAGTGTATAAGATGCATTTAAATAAGTTGCTATATGAGATAGGAATATGT
>CAZQXK010000098.1:0-11602 GCA_964597345.1 uncultured Thermodesulfobacteriota bacterium
GTGCATCTGGCGGACAACAATCTTTTGGCCCAGTTTGGAATACACGGCGACGAGGGGGAACTACCCGAGGATCCCTTGTGGGTCGATACGGCCCTGTTGGACTTCCCCCGGGATCGCTGGAGACGGGTGGAGTTCTCCTGGAGGGAGCGCTCCATCGCCTTTGAAAATCTGAAGGACGCGACGGGCGGGCTCGACGACCGCGATGCATCCGCCGCCACGGGCCGGGAAGCGGGGTGGAAACAGACATTCCCGGATTCCCCCGTGATGGATGAGGATCGTATTCCCGCTCTGCTGGACACACTGGCCCGAATGCGGGCGGTCAGGGTGGCGCCGTATGATCCGGAGGAATCGTCGGTGGACCCACGGGAGATGTTCCGGGTTCATATCCTATTGGATGACGACACTTCCGTGCAACTCCAGGGATTCCGTGAAGAGTTGGACGGAGCGGTACAAGTAAGGCGGGATTCCGCCGGATATGCGTACCGCATTTCCGGGCCGGTCTGGGATCCGCTGTTCGAACCGTTCGAGACGTTGTCTTCGAAGCAGGGTATGTGACCGGGTCTATGCCGGAAGGAGGGTGGCGCATGACTGGAAAGATCGCGACCATGGAAGAGGCCGTCGCCCGGTATGTATGGGACGGCATGAGCATCGCGCTGGGTTGCTCCCTAGAAGGGTTCATTCCCTTTGCTTTCGGACACGAGGTGATGCGACAGGAGCGCAAGGACCTGACGTTGATAGGACCCATATCGGACATGCTTTTCGATCAGATGATCGGAGGCGGATGTGTCGGAAAAGTCATCGCGGCGTGGGTCGGGAACGTCAGTACGGGCGTGGGATACCATTTTCGACGGGCGGTGGAACAGGGCGTTCCCCGGCCTTTGGAGGTGGAGAACCATTCCAACTTCAGCCTGGCTCTGGCCCTGCACGCGGGAGCCATGGGGGTCCCGTTCGCGATCACCCGGAGCCTCCCGGGTTCCGACATCCTGCGGGACGAGGGTCGCTTTCGACGAGTCACCTGTCCCTTTACCGGAGAATCCCTGCCGGCCGTGGCGGCGTTGAAACCGGATCTTACGGTCCTGCATGCGCAGAGAGCGGACCGGTACGGTAATGTTCAGTTATGGGGCTGTTCGGGAGTGGCCGGAGACGCGGCGCGGGCCGCTCAATACGTGGTTGTGGTGGTGGAGGAACTCGTGGAGACGGAGGTGATTCGTACCGATCCGAACCGCACCTTTCTTCCCGGGTTTCTCGTGAACGGCCTGGTAGTGGAGCCGCAGGGGGCTCATCCGTCCCCTGTTCAAGGGTACTACGGTAGACATGACCGGTGTTACGTGGAGTATGCCGGGGAGACCAGGGAGCCCGAGGGTGGAAGGGACTGGCTCCGGCGGTATGTGTACGATGTGTCCTCCCGCGCCGAATATCTCAAACGCTTTCCGTCCGACGAACTGGAATCCCTGAGAGTGAAACACAGCAGGCCGACGGGTTCCGTGGAATTCGGTTTCTAAGCGTAGGGGATCCATGGATGTCGATGCGGTTTTTCAGCGAGAAGTGGAAGAACAGGGTCGAACAGTTGCCGAAATGACAGGGCGACGGCTTCTCATGAAACCGGTTCTCGGGCGGTTTCATGGTGGATGAATTCGCTGGTTTCCTATAGGACGGTGAGTGGCCGGCGGAAACCTTGTAGGCCGAGGATATGTCCTTTTTTATCCGCCGGGTATTTCTCAAATGAGCCTTCCATGAATCTTGCACGCGTGTGATCCGTTTCTTTTTTTCTTGACGTGACCGGATCGTAAAGCCGTAATACATCCGACGGATCCGACGAGCCCGAATTCGGGGTCTGCCGGTTGCCCTCGTTCGCCCGTATATGATACCTCTTAACATACGAATGAACAGGTCATCCTGGAAAAACGACGTGACGTGGGAGGAGAATGTGCTTAAGGAGCCGAGACGAGTGGTGATTGAAGGGGTTGAACCTGAAATTGACGGAGGCCGCTTCCCAATCAAACGTGTAATCGGTGACAAAGTCGCCGTGAAGGCCGATGTGTTCGCCGATGGCCACGAAGAAATCACCGCATTTCTACTCCATCGATTTGAACAGAATGAGAATTGGAGCAGGGTTCCCATGGAGCCGCTCGGAAACGACAGATGGGGGGCCGCGTTTGAAGTGCATCGTTTCGGATTTCATTACTATACGATTACCGCATGGGTGGACCATTTCCGAACGTGGCAACGGAATCTGGCGAAGAAGTATGAATTCGGGCAAGACATAGGCGCCGAGTTGCTGCTGGGCTTGGATCTCATCCGGACGGCGCTGATCCGTGCGCCTTCTTCGGTTGCCGAGCGGCTCCGGTTTTTCGCGGAGTCCCTGGATCGTGAGAAGTCCGATAGTGAGCAGGCTTACAGTATCACCCAAAGCACGGAACTTGCGGCGCTGGTGGATGCTTGTTCTCTCCCGCGTCGGGAAACCTGCTTTGAGAAAGAACTGAAGGTGTGGGTGGACCGGAAACAGGCGGAGTTCAGCGCCTGGTACGAATTTTTCCCCCGTTCATGCGGATCGGATTCCAAGGTGCACGGTACGTTTGCCGATTGTGTGGCTCTTCTGTCCGATATTGCGCATATGGGGTTCAATGTAGTGTATTTGCCGCCGATCCATCCCGTGGGGAGGACGAACCGGAAGGGGAAAAACAACGTTCCACAGGGAACCGCCGATGATCCGGGAAGCCCCTGGGCCATCGGATCGTCTCTGGGAGGACACACTTCCGTGAATCCTCAGCTCGGTACGCTCGATGATTTCATGGAATTCGTTCGGAAGGCCAATGAACTTGGATTGGAGGTCGCCCTGGATCTTGCGTTCCAGTGTTCCCTGGATCACCCGTATGTCCGGGAGCATCCCGAATGGTTTCGCTGGAGACCGGATGGAAGTATCCAGTTTGCTGAAAACCCTCCGAAGAAATACGAAGATGTGGTTCCCTTGCACTTTGACACGGAGAATTGGCAAGAACTTTGGGATGAATTGAAACGAGTGGTGTTGTTTTGGGTGGAGAAGGGGGTTCGGATATTCCGAGTGGACAACCCGCACACCAAGCCCTTTTCCTTTTGGGAGTGGCTCATTGCGGAAGTCAAAACGTCCTATCCGGATGTCTTGTTCCTGTCCGAGGCGTTCACACGTCCGAAAGTCATGTATCGGCTGGCGAAACTGGGGTTCACCCAGTCCTACACGTATTTCACGTGGCGCAATACCCGGCATGAACTCACGGAATATGTGACCGAACTCACGGCCACCTCGGCCAAAGAGGTATTCCGCCCCAACTTTTGGCCCAATACCCCGGACATACTTCCCGAATTTCTCCAGTACGGAGGCAGACCCGCCTTCATCATACGGCTCGTTTTAGCGGCCACGCTGTCATCCAATTACGGGATCTACGGTCCCGCCTTCGAGTTGTGCGTATCGGAAGCCATTTCAGGCAAAGAAGAGTACATGGATTCGGAGAAGTACCAAATCACGCATTGGGATCGGGAGCAGCCAGGAAATCTCCGGGATCTCATCCGAAGAATGAACCGCATTCGTAAGGTGAACCCGGCGCTGCACAAGACGTCGAATGTACGCTTCTACGATGTGGAAAACGAGTATCTGCTTTTCTACGGAAAGATAACCGAGGACGCCTCGAACATCCTGTTGATGGTGGTCAACCTGGATCCCTTCAGGACGCAGGCGGGCGTTATCCATGTTCCCCTGGCTGAGTTGGGGATCACTGAAAGACAGCCTTATTTGGTCCACGATCTCCTTGGGGATGAGAAATACATATGGCAAGGCTCTGGGAATTATGTGGAACTCGACCCCAACGTCATGCCGGCGAAAATCTTTTCGGTCCGGAGACGCATGCGCCGGGAAGCGGATTTTGACTACTTCCTGTAAGGAGAACGAGGATGCCTATGAACCCCGGTTATTTCGGAGACGACCCCTTGTGGTACAAGGATGCCGTCATTTACGAGGTTCCGGTCAAGTCTTTCTGTGACAGTAACGATGACGGCATAGGAGATTTCCGTGGCCTCACGTCGAAACTGGACTACCTGAAAGAACTGGGAATCACGGCGATCTGGTTGCTTCCTTTCTATCCATCCCCCTTGAAGGACGACGGATACGATATCGCCGATTATACCAATGTCCATCCGGATTACGGAACCTTGAAAGACTTCAAGGACTTCCTCAAGGCGGCCCATAACCGGGGGCTGCGCGTAATCACGGAACTCGTCTTGAATCATACCTCGGATCAACACGCATGGTTCCAAAAAGCCCGGCGGGCCAAACCGGGTTCGGCGGCCAGGGAGTACTATGTGTGGAGCGCAACGCCCGAAAAATACCAGCAGGCGCGGATCATCTTCAAAGATTTCGAAACGTCCAACTGGACCTGGGATCCCGTAGCCAAGTCGTATTTCTGGCATCGTTTCTACTCGCATCAACCGGATCTCAATTACGAGAATCCGAGAGTACACAAGGCCGTTCTGAAAGTGCTGGATTTCTGGTTGGGTATGGGAGTGGATGGAATGCGTCTGGATGCCGTGCCGTACCTGTATCAGCGAGAAGGCACCAACTGCGAGAACCTGCCCGAAACGCACAGGTTCCTGAAGAAATTGCGGGCTCATGTGGATCAACGCTACAAGGATCGGATGCTCCTGGCGGAGGCGAATCAATGGCCCGAAGACTCGGTTCCTTACTTCGGCGATGGGGACGAATGTCATATGGCTTTCCACTTTCCGATTATGCCGCGGATCTTCATGGCACTCTGGATGGAAGACCGGTTTCCCATCATCGATATTCTGGATCAGACTCCGATCATTCCGGATAGCTCCCAGTGGGCGCTTTTCCTAAGGAATCACGACGAGCTGACTCTGGAGATGGTCAGTGATGAGGAACGGGATTACATGTACCGTATATATGCCCGTGATCCAAGAGCCAGAGTAAACCTGGGAATACGTCGCCGCCTGTCTCCCTTAATGGGCAACAACAGGAGAAAGATAGAGCTTTTGAATATATTACTGTTCTCGCTACCGGGTACGCCAATAATCTACTATGGAGATGAGATCGGTATGGGCGATAACTACTATTTGGGTGATAGAAATGGTGTCCGAACACCCATGCAATGGTCCCCGGATAGAAATGGGGGTTTTTCCAAGGCAAATCCGCAGCAGTTGTATCTGCCCGTGGTTATCGATCCCGAATACCATTATGAAGCGGTGAACGTAGAGAACCAGGATCGGAATCTTTCCTCCCTCCTCTGGTGGACCCGAAGAGTGATGGCTGTCCGCAATCGGGTAAAGGCTTTTGGAAGAGGCGCCATCGAGTTTCTGCTGCCTAATAACCCAAAGATTCTGGCATTTCTGCGCAAGTACGAGGAGGAGGTGGTTCTGGTTGTCGCCAATCTGTCTCGATTTTCCCAGTCGGTGGAACTGGACCTGTCGCGATTCGCGGGCGCCGTCCCGGTAGAGATTTTCAGCGGAAATGAATTTCCTCCCATCCGAGAGGGCCCTTATCCGTTGACCGTGGGCTTCAACGGGTACTACTGGCTGAGGTTGAAATCCGTGGAAGAGCGCATTGCAGTTCCTGACCAGGAAACGCTTCCCCGGCTGGAAATGGGTCCTCGCTGGGAGGATCTGATGGAGGGTGAGTCAAAACGGATGTTGGAGGAGCGAATTCTTCCCCGGTATCTGGGGGGCAGCCGGTGGTTCGGCGCCAAGGCCAGGACCATTCGGGGGATCCGCGTGATCGAAAACATTTCGGTTTCGGGCCCGGATGATGCCATGCTCGTACATTTGCTGCTGTTGGAAGTGTCTTACAGGGACGGCACCCCTGAAATCTATTCCTTGCCGGTATCCTTTGCGATACGCGAAGACGCCGTCAGGCTTCAGACCGAATCCCCCAGGGCCGTCATCTGCAGGTTGCTCATCGGCGCTGAGGAGGGAATCCTGTATGACGGCATTTACGACAGCCGCTTCAGAGAACTCATTTTATGTCTCATGTCGAGAAGGCGAAAACTCAAAGGAAAGCTGGGCGAGTTACATGCCTATACTGGCCGGGAATTCCGATCCCTGCTGGGAGACAAAAAACTTCCCCTTGGCTCGACACTTCTCAAAGCGGAGCAGAGCAACAGCTCGTTTCATTATGAAAACACGTTTATTTTCAAGCTATATCGAAGGCTGGAGGAAGGTATTAACCCGGATGCCGAAATCACCCGATTCCTGAGTGAACGCGAGGACCGGGCGAGAGTGGCCTCTTTTGCGGGGGCGTGGGAGTATCGGAGAGAGGGGAAACCGGCCGTTACCCTGGGGCTGCTCCAGAAGTACGTGCAAAACCAGGGCGATGCCTGGACGTTGACCCTGGAATCCGCGGAACGCACCTTCGAGCACATTCTGGCTCAACGGGAAGAAACTCCCGTTCCGAGGTGTTCGAGTACGGTTCTGCAATCCGCAGAGCTGGAAGTACCCCCCGTTCTCAGAGAAGATATCGGCGAATTCTTCCTCGAAATGATCCGATTGCTGGGACGAAGGACCGGAGAACTGCACCTGGCGATTTCCTCGGAGACGGCGGATCCGGCGTTTTCTCCCGAAGGTTTTTCCAGGCTGTACCAACGTTCCGTGTACCAATCCATGCGGGGACTGGTCCGGAAGACATTCCGGAGTCTGGAACGCAATGCGCCTGGATTGCCCGAGCACGTGCAATCCCAAGCCGTGTCCATCCTGAAGGAAGAAGACCGCATCCTGCGGCGGATGGAACGAATCACCCAGACGGAAATCGGGTCCATGAAGATCCGGATTCACGGTGATTACCACCTGGGACAGGTTCTCTTTACGGGAAAGGACTTTGTAATCATCGACTTCGAAGGGGAGCCGGCCCGCTCCCTGGGGGAGCGAAGGCTCAAGCGATCCCCCATGCGGGATGTAGCCGGCATGCTCCGATCCATCCATTATGCTTCGTACAGCGCCTTTCTAAACCACCGCGCCTTGAGCCCGGAACACGGCGGCAGGATCGAGGACTGGGTGAAGCCGTTCTGCATGGTCGTAAGCGGCGCGTTCCTGAGTTCCTATCTGGAGAGCACGCGGGATGCCCCGTTCGTTCCCCAGACACGTGAGGAATTGGAGGTTCTGCTGAATGCCTTCCTGCTCGAGAAGGCTATTTATGAGTTGGACTACGAACTCAACCATCGACCGGACTGGGTAGTGATCCCCATGTATGGGATCCTGGAGATTCTGGGAGAGTCCGAATAACTTATCAGAGGTTGGGAGGAGTGAAGCATTGAGTGAACCGACCTGTCGTATGCTGTATGGTGTAACTCGTTTCACCGAGTTGGATATCTATCTGTTCAAAGAAGGCCAGCATTTCGGATTGTACGACAAGCTGGGCGCCCACCCCATGACGGTGGAAGGGGACGAAGGAACCTACTTCGCCGTATGGGCGCCCAATGCGCGATACGTTTCCGTTATAGGGGATTTCAACGACTGGAACCGGGGAGCCCATATCCTGAAGCCCAGGGAGGATGAGTGCGGAATATGGGAGGGATTCGTTTCTCATGTCCATCCCGGGGCGCTCTACAAGTATTACATCGAATCTCAGTACAACGGCTTCAGGGTGGAAAAAGGAGACCCCTTCGGGTTTTGCTGGGAGTCGGCTCCCAACACGGCCACCGTGGTGTGGAAACTGGAATACGCCTGGTCCGACGGGGATTGGATGAGTCGCCGGCGGCGAAAGAACGCACTGGCGGCCCCCTTCGCCGTATACGAAGTGCACCTGGGTTCCTGGCGGAAGCCGGAGGACAAGACCTCCGAATACTTCAACTATCGTGAAACGGCCCACCAGTTGGCCGAATATGCGGCGGATATGGGGTTCACCCATGTGGAACTGCTCCCCGTCATGGAACATCCCTTTTACGGATCCTGGGGCTACCAGACTCTGGGGTATTTTGCGCCCACCAGTCGATACGGATCCCCGCAGGATTTCATGTACCTGGTGGACCATCTTCACCAACAAGGCATCGGGGTCCTGCTGGATTGGGTTCCCTCTCATTTCCCCGGCGACGAACACGGACTGGTGTATTTCGACGGAACCCAGCTGTTCGAGCACGCGGACCCGCGGAAGGGCTATCAACCGGAGTGGACCAGTTACATCTTCAATCACGGACGGAACGAAGTCCGGTCCTTTCTCATCAGCAGCGCCGTGTTCTGGCTCGAAAAGTACCATGCGGACGGTCTCCGTGTGGATGCGGTGGCTTCCATGCTCTATCTGGATTATGCCCGGAAGGACGGTGAATGGATTCCCAACCGATATGGCGGCAAGGAGAATTTAGAGGCCATCGACTTCCTGCGCAGACTCAACGAGGTCGTTTACGAACGTTTTCCGGACGTCCAGACCATTGCCGAAGAATCCACGGCATGGCCCTTGGTGACTCGACCAACCCATGTAGGCGGATTGGGGTTCGGCATGAAATGGAATATGGGATGGATGCACGATACGCTCGATTACTTTTCCAAAGATCCCGTGTTTCGAAAATACAATCACAATCAACTTACGTTCAGCATCATGTACGCCTTTTCGGAAAACTTTCTCCTGCCCTTTTCCCACGACGAAGTAGTATATGGGAAACGTTCGTTGTTGGGCAGGATGCCGGGGGACGATTGGCGGAAGTTTGCGAACCTTCGGCTGCTTTTGGGTTACCTGTACATGCATCCCGGCAAGAAGCTTTTGTTCATGGGGGGGGAGTTCGGGCAGCGGCGCGAATGGGTTCATGAAGAAAGCCTGGAATGGCAGGTACTCCAATATCCCATTCACCAAGGAGTTCAAGAATGGGTCCGGAGTCTAAACCACTGTTATCGCAGTGAACCGGCGTTGCATTCGACGGATTTCCATTCCTCCGGGTTTGAATGGGTGGATTGCAGTGACTGGGAGAACAGCATCCTCGCGTTCCTTCGCCGTGATCAGTCCGGAGAGAATCCGATACTTGTGGTGTGCAATTTCACGCCGGTTCCCAGATACAATTACCGGGTAGGAGTCCCCGCCGACGGCTATTGGAGGGAAGTATTGAACAGCGATGCCGAAGAATTCGGGGGAAGCGGCCACGGAAACCTGGGAGGACTGGAAGCGACCCCGGTTTCCTTCCACGGGAGGTACTACTCACTTCCGCTGACCCTCCCTCCCCTGGGCATGGTGGTCTTCAAAAACGAACCGCTGTGGATGGATCCGTGAGATCCATTGGAGGAAGGGATTGAAGCTGAACGAAGAGGAGACCTCGTTTCTTCAGGAATGATCCAGGGTCTCCTCCAATACCTGGAGAGCGTGCAGTACATCCGCGCCCAGATGGATTCGTATCACCCGCCGTCCACGCGCCTTTAAGGCCTCCATATCGCCCAGGGCCTGGGCCGTCTCCAGGGCGTGGAAGGTCAGCGTGGAAGTCTCTGACCCGGGATCGTCGGGGATGGGTGCGTCCTCACGAGGATCCGCGGTAAGCAGGATAAACAGGCCCTTTCCCGCGTCCCCCTTGTGCAATTGACCGGTGGAGTGCAGAAAGCGCGGCCCATAGCCCGCGGTGGTTGCGGTGCGGGTCCGCCTTCGGATCGCGGTTCTCAGGCGGAGTAAGGAAGCGTCCGTTGCCGGAGAGGGGTTCAGGTATGCCTGAAACGCCACGTAATCCCCCGGATTCGCCTGAGCGAGAAAGCTGTTGAGAATACCGGCGAGATCGGTTCCCGGCTCCGGCGCCCAAACCCGAAGGTCCCCACGTCGGAAAGAATGTTCCGGCTCCGCTCTTCCTCCTTCCTGCTGAAAAGCGGCCAACATGTTCCGGGCCATGATCTTGGCTGCTTCCACGTCAGGCTGATTGAATGGGTTGACGCCCAGGCAGGCCCCGGCTACCGCCGTAGCCATCTCCCATAAAAAGAACTGTCCCCCCAACGCGTGTATATCGTTCATGCGGACGGTCAGAACGGGGTGCCCCGCGTTTTCCAGCTTCCGCAACCCTGCATCCCGAATCTCGTCCCCTTCCAGACGCAGGTGAACGAACAACCTGTCGTCGCCGTATTCCTCCGGAGAACCCAACGGTTCCCCCACCACGGGCAGGATCCCCGTCCCTTGCTTGCCGGTGCTCTCGGCGATAAGCTGTTCCAACCAGTCGCAGAAACTGTTCAGAACGGAAGAGCACACGAAGGTCAGCTTGTCTCTTCCGGATCGGGCCAACCTCCCCATAAGGGTCCCGATGCGGGCTCCCAGGTT
Organism: uncultured Thermodesulfobacteriota bacterium; assembly: GCA_964597345.1. Taxonomy (GTDB): domain Bacteria; phylum Desulfobacterota; class Desulfarculia; order JACQYL01; family JACQYL01; genus CAZQXK01. The sequence continues at coordinate 10,253 of CAZQXK010000098.1, forward strand.
GTTTCCGTTCACCGGGCAGTTCCAGGGCCCACAGTTGTGAACCATGACCATGGCGCTGTCCAGAAGCCCTCTTACCTTCAACCCCATGAGCGCCGCAGGAAGCAGTCCCACATAAGAAAGCGCGGAGTATCGACCCCCGACGTTCGGGTCGTTCAAGAGTACGGCCCGAAAGCCCAATGCGCGCCCCAGGGTTTCCAATGCGCTTCCGGGGTCCGTTACGGCCAGGAAGCGGGATCCGGCCCGGGGAGAGCCCAGGGATTCAGCAACCCGGTTGTAGAAATACTTGAAGCCGGAAAGGGTTTCCACGGTGGTTCCCGACTTGGTGGAAACGATGAAGACGGTTCGAGACAGGTCCATACGTTGTGCGGCCTGGAGTACGGCGTCGGGGTCGGTGGTGTCCAGAACGGACAGTTCCGGATATCCCGGCGAGGCCCCGAAGGTTTTGCTCAACACTTCCGGAGCGAGACTGGATCCCCCCATCCCCATGAGCAGGACGTGATCGTTACCCTCCTCCCGGATGGAACGAGCCAGTACCTCTAAATCACCGCAGATGTTTCCCATGACTTCGGGGAGGGTAAGCCATCCCAGCCGATTGGAGATTTCCGTAGGTTCGGGTTTCCAAACCGTGTGGTCGGCGCCCCAGATGCGAGGCATGATCCGCGCTTCGTTCAAGTGGGATAACGCCCGGTCATACATTTCCCAATAGGTTCCCAGGCTGAGTTCCAGGGGATGATGTCCCGTCCCGAGTTCGCGGCTCTTTTTGCGTATGGCGTCGGGGACGGCGTCGGCGGATTCATCGTGCTCCCGCAACGCCGCTTGCTGCGCCTGAAGACCCGCCAGGCGGGAACGGGGATCCTGCGCCTCTCCCGCCAAGCGTGCCGGGCTGGCGGCGGATGGAGACTCGGTGTCCGGGGATGACGCGCACGAGGCCCGAAATGCCGGGAGGGCGGTGAGTGAGACGCTGAGAATGGTGTGGGGGACCGGTAATTGTTTCAGATAATGGTCCAGGGGTTGAACCGGGTCCACCGGTAGGATTCCCGACCAAACCACCCGAGGCGCGGGACATCCGGACTCCTCCAACCGTTTCCATCGAGGCGTGGCGAGGAAGGCCGTCAGACGGGCATGTATCCGCCGCGCCGTCCACAATCCCAGGGAGCCGTGTACGTTCGTCATGCCCTGGGCGCCCGTGTTTCGATCCAACCGATTCACTACGCAAGTCGCCGCCGCGTACACCGGGCCGGACGAGGATTCCGTGGCGATCCGAAACTCCAAGGCCGAAACCATGGCTTCCAGGACGGCCGTAAATTGTTCGACGGAGAAGACAAAAGAGGCGTTGACCGCAACACCCTG
>CAZQXK010000099.1:0-11383 GCA_964597345.1 uncultured Thermodesulfobacteriota bacterium
TTTGTCTACGCCATGATACCCCTTCGAGAGGGGCTGGGCCATCCCATCACTGCTACGCTTTATCCAGAGCGGCGCGCACGGCTTTGAGCAGTGCGGGCAGGTGGTATGGTTTGGGGATGAATCCCACGGCGCCCGCTTTCAAGGTCTCTTGTCCCAGCAGTTCCCCGGAATACCCGCTGGAGACCAGGATCTTAAGGTCGGGGGCCCGCTCCAGGAGTTCCTCGAGACATCGGCTTCCGCCCATACCGGGCATGCTCAGATCCAGGATCACCAAATCCGGACGCGCGCCGTGTTTCTCGATGACAGCCAAAGCTTCTTCCCCAGACCGGGCCGTCCAGGGCGTGTATCCATACCGGCGCAGGATCTTGCTGCTCACTTCCAGAATGGAGGCCTCGTCGTCTACGATAAGAACGGTCTCTTTGCCGGAAGGGCCCGATTCAGGCTCGACGGTCTCGATCGCATTGCCTTGTCGCTCCGGCCGGTAAACCGGAAAGTATGCCTTGAAGGTGGTTCCCTTTCCGGGATGGCTGTAACAGGTGATGTGACCCCGGTGGCTCGTGACGATGCCGTATACCATGGAGAGTCCCAAACCGGTCCCGCTTTCCGGTTCCTTGGTGGTGAAAAAGGGTTCGAAGATCCGCTCCATCGTCTCGGCGTCCATGCCATGGCCTGTGTCCGATACCTGGAGCACCACGTAAGGACCGGGGGTGAGTCTTGGGTATATCTTGCAGGTTTCCGCAGTCAAGTCCAGGTTCCGGGTTTCGAAGAGCAGGAGTCCACCTTCGGGCATGGCGTCTGCGGCGTTCTTGCCCAAATTCATAACGACCTGCATCACCTGTGCGGGGTCTCCCTGGATGGCTTCGAGAAACGGTTCCAGACGCGTTTCCAATCGAATCGTCCGGGGAACGGTTCGGGATAAGAGATCCCTGGCCTGCTCCACTTCCTGGTTCAGGTCCAGAACCCGGAGCCGGGGTTGGGATTTTCGGCCCAACATCATGAGTTGACGCACCAGTTCCGTTCCCCGTGTGGCGGCGTTGAGAATCTGGATCAAAAAACGGGTATCCGGATCCTCGGAAGATTTCTCCATCATGAGCAACTGGGCATATCCGGATACGGCTTGCAGCAAGTTGTTGAAATCATGGGCAATGCCTCCCGCCAATGTCCCCAGGGCCTCCATCTTCTGGGCGTGCTGTAACTGCAACTCCGTCCGTTTGGTTTCCGTAACATCCTGATAGAAGAGACCGTAACCCCGCAATCCCGCCGCCGAATTGCGCAGTTTGAACAAGCGCAGCTCAACATATCGCGATTGCCGTTCATCTCCGACGCCTTCCAGTAATTGAACCGTTTCTTCCTCTTCCAGCATTCGAAATCCGCGTTCCAGGAGATCCCGTGGTATGCCTATCCGTTCGCATGTCTCGTCCAGGATAGCGCCCTGGATCCGAAGGGGTTCCGGGCCCAGGATACCCTGGGTCCCCGAATGAACGTGCGTAACCCGCCGATGCGGATCCATGGTCAACACCGCGAACGGAACATTGTCCAGGACGGTTTTTAGCATCATCCGGTGCTTTTCCAGGGATTGCAGTGCATGTTCCAGTTCCGTTGTTCTCATGGCTTTCCACCCCTCGTATCGGGAGCCGGGTCGTGGTATGTCCGGGAATCGCCGCACCAAAGCCTGCAGGACAGCGATGAGCGGCTTTTGCGACCCATGAAGGGAATCTATGGGCGAGAACGGCCGGCCGTGGGCTTTTCGAAACCCCGAAGAAACGGGGTTTTGTGTTCATCGCCGGAGATGGAAAAGAAGCAAGCGGTGTGCCGGAAGGGAACCCCCTGAATTTGTGTGGTCTTTTGCTGAGGGTGGGTGTGGATTGCGCAAAAAATGGGCAACTTCATTTTTTGCCCTGCCCGAAACCTGCGCACTTTAACTTCGATGGAAGACCAGGGTGCACCAGCCCATGTTTTGGCATTCGTTTACAGGATCCATTCCCCCCTTATCCCGCAGTCGCTTGAAAGCGCGATCCCGTTCGAATCCCGAAAGACCCGAAAGCACCAAATATCCTTCCGGGCTCACGTGTTCCGCCAGGGTGCATCCCAGGACGGATCCCGTGTCGGGGTCCAGGTTGGCCAGGATCAGGTCGTACCATCCCCTGAGGGCGCGGACATCCTGGAAGCGCACCCGCACCCGGGTGTCCAGCCTGTTCCAGGTTACGTTGCGGACGGCCGTGCGCACGGCCTCGGGATCCGCGTCCAGACCCAGGACCCGTTGGGCCCCGCGGCGGGCCGCGGCCAGGGACAGAATACCGGATCCGCAGCCCGCATCGAGCACTGCCGGAGGATTCCAGGTTTCCGTGAGATGTTCCAGGAATTGCAGACACGAACGGGTGGTGGGATGGCGGCCGGAACCGAACCCCGGGCCCCTCGACAGGTAAATCGTGTCTTTCCGAAGGACGGGGGCCGGACATCGCTGGACGCGGACGATGCGCAGCCGGTGTCCTTTCCAAAGGACGTTGGACGGCGTGATGTATACCTCCCGGTTGAAGGCTTTCCCCTGGGACCTCGGTGTTTCGGCGCCTCCGGACGGTAAACGGGATCCCGCTTTCGGGCCGCGCGCCCCTCGGGGAAAGACCCTGCCACAAGTCCATTGCGACACGCACCTTAGTTGTCAGTATACCGAAAAGAGCGCCTCATGACCACCCTCTTTCGGGCGTCGGATCGAATACCCGCGCGGGACTTCGTTCGCCGCCGATCCCTCCGGATCAAAGGCGTTGACACCGACCCTCTCCGTCCACTATAAAAGTAGGCCATGTCTCAAAAATCGATCGTCCTGAAAATCAACAGCGACAACCCACAGCCGCGACTGATCCGGCAGGTGGCGGATGTGCTCCGCGGGGGAGGGATCATTGCCTATCCCACGGACACCGTCTACGGCATCGGCTGTGATTTGATGAACAAGAAAGCCCTGGAGCGGATTTACCAGATTAAGCGACGGCGGCATGACAAGCCCTTCAGCTTTATCTGTTACGATCTGACCAACATCAGCCAGTACGCCAAGCTTTCAAACTACGCGTACAAGACCATGCGCAGGTTTTTGCCGGGACCGTATACGTTTATTCTGGAAGGCACCAAACTGGTGCCCCACCTGGCCATGACGAAACGAAAGACCGTGGGTATACGGGTGCCGGCCAACAACATCTGCCTGCACATCGTGCAGGAACTGGGCAACCCCATCATCAATACCAGCGCCACGGATCCGGACGGGGACGTGCTCCCGGATGCGTACAGCATCGAAGAGGTGTACAAAGGCCGCGTGGACTTGGTTGTGGATGGAGGCTACCTGGTATCCGGTCCTTCCAGTGTCGTTTCCCTGGTGAACCCGGAGCCGGAAATCATACGCGAGGGCGAAGGCGACGTCAGCGATTTCCTGTAACAGGCTGTTGAAAAACGCGATCTGCTGTGTCGCGCTTCATCCTCCGACATTGCGGCGCACTACATGTACGCCTCATTCCTCAGGATTCGCGCGCCTTGCATCTCATCGTTTTTGAACAGCCTGCCCGAAATGTTGTTTTTCAACGGGCTTGTAATCAACGGGTGCGGAACGGAGTCGCCGGCAGGTGGTCGGAAAGCGGCAAGACACGGGATTGCGGCTTCCGAAGCACGGTGCGCGCGCAGGGTCCATCGCCGGGACGCCTCCCGGTGTAAAACGCACGGACGGAAAGAAGGAAGCGCCGCATCCGACAGGCGTCCGCGCCTCTTCTGTTCCTCCAGCCTGGTAAGGTTCTCGCTTCCATGTCCAAACAAGATCTCCTGCGGCATCTGCCGGCGGTGGACGAGCTGCTCAGACATCCCGCCATTCTTTCCGTTCGCCGGACGGTTCCCCGGACTCTGGTCAAGATTGTAGTGCGTGAAGTGATCGAGGAAGTGCGTCGCCGTATCCTGGAAACAGGGGAAGATTCCGAGTCCGCCGTCTCTGTGGAAGCCGTGGTCGCCGAGGTCCTGGAACATCTGGAACGAAAGTCCCGGCCCCGTTTCCGGCGGGTGATCAACGCCACGGGGGTGATCGTTCATACGAATCTGGGGAGATCGCTTCTCTGTCACTCGGCCCTGGAGCGGATCACGGAACTCAGCGGGCGCTACTCCAATCTCGAGTTCGACCTGGACTCCGGTTCAAGGGGGTCCCGATACAGCCACGTGGAGGAACTGCTCCGGGAACTCACCGGCGCCGAATCCGCCCTGGTGGTAAACAACAACGCCGCCGCCGTGTTCCTTCTGCTGGATACCCTGGCCAGAGGAGCGGAAGTCATTGTTTCCCGGGGAGAGCTGGTGGAGATCGGGGGATCCTTCCGCATCCCGGACGTTATGGCCCGCAGCGGGGCCTGCTTGGTGGAGGTGGGCGCCACCAACAAGACCCATTTGCGGGATTATGAGGCGGCCATTACGGACCGTACGGCGCTCCTGCTCAAGGTGCACACCAGCAATTTCAGGATCATCGGTTTCACCCAGGATGTGCCCGTGCCCCAATTGGCGGCCCTGGGCGGCAAACACGGTATTCCCGTGGCTCAGGATCTGGGTAGCGGATGCCTGGTGAATCTTTCCAGGTTTGGACTGCTCGATGAGCCCACCGTTCAGGATACGCTGCGCGGAGGGGCCTCCGTCGTCACGTTCAGCGGCGACAAGCTCTTGGGGGGACCTCAGGCCGGGCTCATCCTGGGCAAGAAAGACTTGGTGGATCGTATCAAGCGAAATCCCATGAACCGGGCCATGCGCATCGACAAGATGACTCTGGCGGCCCTGGAGGCCACGCTCTCTTTATACCGGGACGAGGAAACGGCCCTCCGGGAAATTCCTACCCTGGCCATGATTACGACGCCCATGGAAACGCTGAACCGGCGCGCCCGGAAACTGAAACGGAAGCTTACGGCCGTGTTGCCTTCCGGAAAGGCGACATGCTCTCTGATCCACGGTGTTTCCCGGGTGGGAGGCGGCTCCCTGCCGGAAACGGATCTTGCCACGCGCATGGTGGCGCTGACTCCCGAAGAAGGAGGGTCCGCGGGCCGCATCGAAGCGGCGCTTCGTACGCTGCCTGTGCCGGTGATTTGCCGTATCGAACAGAATCGAATCCTGCTGGATGTTCGGACCTTGCTGGACTCGGAATTGGACGAAACGGCCCGGGCCTTCGAAACGGTGTTCACGTCCCGTTGAACACGGACTCGTTTCGTGAGTCCGCGTTGCAGGAAAACTTTTCAATGCGCCGTTCGGGGAAATCCCGGGAAGACGTTCCGGGAGAATCACCGCCAACGGCGCAACCTCCGGGCCTCAACCCATGAGCACGCCGCCCATCGATCTTTCCCGCCTGCGCACGGTGCGTCTGGCGGACCGGAACAGCAAGGTCTCCGTCGCGGATTTCGCCCGCCCCTGGGAGCAAGGAGATCCATTTTCCCGGTTCCTCGAATCCCTTCCGGACATCCTGGCGGCCCGGGATCTGAAGGAGGTCGCCGATCGCATCGGGACGGCCCAGAGCGAGGGAAGACCCGTGATTCTGGCCATGGGGGCCCACCCCATCAAGGTGGGACTGAGCCCCCTGATCATTCGATGGATGGAACGGGGTATTCTGAGCGCCTTGGCGATGAACGGCGCGGGCATTATCCACGATGCGGAAGTGGCCATGGCCGGTCGTACTTCCGAAGACGTAGAGGCGGAACTCGAAGAAGGCCGTTTCGGCATGGCCGAGGAGACGGCCGTCGTCATTAACCGGGCCGCGGAGCGAAGCGCCCGTGAATCGGCGGGTCTTGGGGAGAGCGTGGGCCGTACGGTGCTCGAAGGAGGCTTTCCTCACTCGGATCTGAGTTTGACGGCTGCGGGGGCCCGCCTGGGGATTCCCGTAACGGTTCACGTGGCCATCGGCACGGACATCGTTCACATGCATCCCTCATTCCGAGCGGATTATACGGGCGAAGCCAGCCACAAGGATTTTCGCATATTCTGCCGGGTGGTTTCGGGACTGGAGAGGGGAGTGTTCCTCAACCTGGGCTCGGCCGTCATTCTTCCGGAAGTGTTTCTCAAGGCCTTGAGCCTGGTCCGTAATTTGGGGTACCCGGTGAAGCGTTTCACGACGGTGAACATGGATTTCATCCGACATTACCGTCCCTCAGTAAACGTGGTGCAACGCCCGGTGCGGCAAGGGGGCAAGGGATTCCACCTGACGGGTCACCACGAGATCATGTTTCCCCTGCTGTGCGCTGCGGTGGCTGAACGGCTCGCTCACGGAAAACGGGAACCTTGAAACGGGTTATCACAGTGCCTATTGTATATAAAATGACCTATGAAGAACCGGAGGAAGGTTCATGCCCATATACGAATTTCGATGTAAAGGTTGTGAGTGTCAGTTCGAAACCCTCGTCATGGGGAGTTCACCGGACGTATGCTGTCCCGAATGCGCGTGCCGCGAAGTTGAACGGCTCATGTCGGCGTGCAGCTACAAGAGCGGAACCACCTATGTGAGCAGCAAGGGCTCGGGATGCGGCTCCTGCTCGGCCACATCATGCGCCACATGTCACTGATTCCCGGATTCAGAACGACGCATGCGCCTTGGGCGTAACAGCCCGTTGATAGACCGTGTCGCCGGCAGACCGGCGCCACACGATGACATGCAAGGCGCCCGAATCCTGGGAAATAAGGCGTACCTACAGTACGCCGCAATGACGCCTTTCCGCGTGCGCCCTTCCGTGAACACTTTCCTGAAAGGAATTGGACACACGTATGTCCAAGGAGTTTCGAATCGCCACTCGTGGCAGTCCGTTGGCGTTATGGCAGGCGGAATACGTCAAGGGCCGGCTGGAACGCACGCATCCGGATCTGGATGTCCGTTTGATCCGCATCCAAACGCGGGGGGACAAGATCCTGGATACGGCTTTGGCCAATGTGGGCGGAAAGGGTCTGTTCGTCAAGGAATTGGAAGACGCCCTTCTCCGGGGAGAAGCCGATTTGGCCGTGCACAGCATGAAGGACGTGCCCGTATACCTTCCCGACAACCTGGTCATTGCCGCCGTTACGGCCCGTGAGGATCCCAGGGACGCTTTGGTTTCCTCGTACGCCCGCAGTCTCGACGAACTCCGTCTGGGGGCGCGGGTAGGGACTAGTTCGCTTCGCCGCCAGTCCCAGCTCCTGGAAAAGCGGCCCGATCTGGAAACGGTGACGCTACGGGGGAATGTGGACACACGTCTGAACCGGATGGAGGCGGTTTACCTGGACGGGATCGTCTTGGCCGCAGCCGGATTGAAACGTTTGGGCCTGGAACATCGGATCAGCCACGTGTTTTCTCCGGATGAAATGATCCCCGCCATCGGGCAGGGTGCGTTGGGCCTTGAAGTCCGGGAGGACGATAGAGAGACCCGGAAGCGTATCTCGGCTTTCAATCATCCGGATACCGAGACGGAAGTGAGGGCGGAGCGCGCTTTTCTTCGCACCCTCGAGGGGGGATGCCAGGTTCCCATAGCGGCCAAGGCTACCTGCCGGGACGGGATTCTGGACATGACGGGGCTCGTTTCCGAACTGGACGGGACCCGGGTGATCCGGAGCCGGATTTCAGGCCCCCGGGAGCATTCCGTTGCATTGGGAGTTCAACTGGCGAAAACCATACTGGAGGGAGGCGCCCGAGGTATTCTCGAGCGCCTGTATGACAGAGCGCCCTGAATCGGCAAGGTGTGTGGTGAAGCGGGGAATGGTATATCTGGTGGGGGCGGGTCCAGGGGACCCGGACTTGGTGACGGTCAAAGGGGTGAATGCGCTCCGACGTGCGGAAGTGCTTGTGTACGACTATCTGGCGAATCCCAGGATCATGGACTATGCCCCGGCTTCCGCCGAGCGGGTGTATGTGGGCAAGCAGGCCGGGGCCCACAGCCTGCTCCAGGAAGAGATCAACCGCCTGTTGATCCGTCGGGCCGAGGAAGGTTCCACCGTGGTGCGTCTCAAGGGCGGGGATCCTTATATTTTCGGCCGGGGTGGTGAGGAAGCGTGCGCTCTTCACGAGGCGGGAATTCCTTTCGAGGTGATCCCGGGAATCACGTCGGCCATAGCGGTTCCGGCCTTTGCGGGTATTCCCCTGACGGATCGCCGAAAAGCTTCCAGCGTGGCCTTGATCACGGGTCATGAGGACCCGACGAAACCGGAATCTCGAATTCGTTGGGAGTCCCTGGCCGTAGGCGTAGATACCCTCGTGTTTCTTATGGGTGCGAGGAACCTGCCCTTGATTGTGGAGCGATTGACCGCCTGCGGGCGTTCCCCGCAGACTCCCGTGGCCGTGATACACCAAGGCACCGGCCCACAGCAGAAAACGGTTACCGGTACCCTGGAAACCATAGTGGAGCAGGCCGAGTTGGAGGATATCCGACCTCCCAGCGTCATTGTGGTGGGAGAGGTGATTTCCTTGAGAGATCGGTTGAACTGGTTTGAACGGAGACCTCTGTTCGGAAAAACCATCGTGGTCACCCGGGCCCGGGAGCAAGCCAGTGTTTTTCTGGAACGTTTAGAGGAACTGGGCGCCCAGTGCGTGGCGTTTCCCACCATCGAAACCGTGCCTCCTTCCTCCTGGGACCAGGTGGATCTGGCTTTGAATTCCCTGTCCACATATCAGTGGATCCTGTTTACCAGTGTGAATGGAGTGCGCTACTTCTTCCATCGCATGCACGTCTTGCATATGGATGCCCGAGACTTGCACGGTCTGAGCATCGGGGCCATCGGTCCGGCCACGGCGGAAGCCCTGCATGCCCGGGAACTCCGAGTGGAGTTCGTCCCGACGGAATACCGAGCCGAAGGAATCATCGAACAGCTGGGACCGCGCCTTACGCCCGGAATGCGCGTTCTTCTGCCGCGGGCGGGAGAAGCCCGCGAGGTGTTGCCCGAAAGACTCGAAGAACGCGGAGTTTTGGTTCACGTGGTTACCGCCTACGATACCGTGATGCCGGCGGATCGCACGGATGAAATCCGAGAACGGTTCACGTCCGGACATATCGACATGGTGACCTTCACCAGTTCGAGCACGGTGACGAACTTCATGGCCATGTTCCAACCCGGAGAAGCCGTTCACCTGTTGCAGGGCGTGGATGTGGCGTGTATCGGACCCATCACCGCGGAAACGGCTTCCCGGTGCGGCGTGACCACGCACGTTCAACCCGCGGACTACACCATCGCCGGCATGGTGGATGCCATCCGGCGCTATTATTCCTCCCGTTAGAGTCGACCGCCATGGAATCCTACGAGTCCTTGTTGAATTGGGCCTACGAGCTTCAGAAGTTCGGGATCAAGCTCGGTCTTTCAAGCACCGCCAACCTGCTGGCCCGGCTGGGCGATCCTCACGAAAAGCTGCCGGCCGTTCATGTGGGGGGCACCAACGGTAAGGGGTCCGTTTCCGCCATGATTTCGGCGATTCTTACGGAAGCCGGATACCGGGTGGGATTCTACTCTTCGCCCCATCTGGTGGATTTCGAGGAGCGGTTTCGAATAGGAACCGAAAACATCGGCCGCGCCGAGGCGGCCCGTTTGATGGAACGGGTAAAAGCCGCCGTGGATCACCGGGAGCCTCCTACATTCTTCGAGTTCACCACGGCCATGGCGTTTCTGTATTTCCTGGAACAGAAAGTGGATCTTTCCATCATGGAGGTGGGCTTGGGGGGGCGTCTGGACGCCACCAACTTGGTGCGCCCCTGGATTACGGTGATTACCAACATCTCTCTGGAACACCAGGAATACCTGGGGGACACGGTGCGGAAGATCGCCTGGGAGAAAGCGGGGATCATCAAGCCCGGCGTTCCCGTGCTCACGGCCGCCGATCAGCCTGAGGTACTGAACGAGTTCCGGGAAGCGGCCCATCGATGCGGGAGTCTTCTGTACGTGTTGGGCCGGGATTTTCATGCGGAACGGCAGGGAGACCAAATCCTGTTTGAAGGATTCGGACGCCGTATTTCCGGTATATCCTTACCTCTCAAAGGTCCTGTTCAGATGCGGAACGCCGCGCTGGCTATCGCCGCCGTTCAGTTGCTGGACGCGCGCGGACTGCATGCGGACGACGAAGTGGTTCGTTCCGGGATTTCCAGGACACTGTGGCCGGGCCGATTTCAGCGGGTGCGAACCGATCCCGAGGTCATTCTGGACGGGGCCCACAACCCCGCGGCCATGGATGCGCTTCGCGAGGCCGTCCGGGAGGCGTTTCCCCACCGGACAGTGATCGTGGTCCTGGGTATTATGGCGGACAAAGCCGTTGCCGAGATGATTCGCAACATTGCGCCGGTCGCGAACGAACTCATCTGCACCCGGCCCGAGTACAGCCGCGCCGCGGACCCCGCAGTGCTGTACGACGCCGCGTGCGAGGCGCATCCGAGGGTTTTCTGTATACCGGAGCTGTCAACGGCGCTGGAACACGCCGTGCATCGAGCCGTTCAAACGGACGGCGTGGTGGTGGTCTGCGGCTCCCTGTTCACCGTGGGGGAAACCCTGTCTTTGCTCCGTGGGGAAGACCATCCCGGACTCACGGCGGATTATTCCCTGGTCCCACACCCAACCGCCGTTCGGGCACCCTGACAGGCTGTTGAAAAACGCGATCTGGGTCACGCCTTTGGCGTGACTTCATCCTCCGTCATTGCGGCGTACCGTGTTCCGCCCGCAAACCGTCTCTTTGAGAAAGATCCGGTATTTTGATACGATATATAAGATATAAGGGTATACGTTACCCAGGATGACGCGCCTACACGGATCGAACGATACGGCAAAATCCCGATGGAAACAACCTCCACGAAACACCCGCGCCTCGCGTCCGCGCCCCTGGCGGAGCGCATGCGGCCCCACGACCTGACCGCGTTCGTGGGCCAGGATCACCTTTTGGGTCCGGGCAAGGTGCTCCGACTGCTGGCGGAAAGCGGAGAACGGGCCTCCATGATTTTCTGGGGGCCTCCCGGTTCCGGAAAAACCACGTTGTGCCGGATATTGGGGCGGTCCATGGGCGGGCGTTTGGTGTCCATTTCCGCGGTGCTGGCCGGCGTAAAGGAATTGAGGGAGATTGTGGAGGAAGCTCAACGGCGGCCGGATACGCCCACGTTGCTGTTCGTGGATGAAATTCACCGGTGGAACAAAGCTCAACAGGACGCCCTGCTGCCTCATGTGGAATGCGGCCTGATCACACTCCTGGGATCCACCACGCAGAATCCCTCTTTTGAGATCATTCCGCCGTTGCTTTCCAGGACACGGGTTTTCGTGACGACCCCCCTGGAGACTCGGGAAGTCGAGACCCTGCTGTGGCGGGCATTGAAAGATCCCGAAAACGGGGTGGCGGCTCTCGGGATCGAGGGGTATCCGGAGGCGGTGCGTCTGCTGGCCGAGACGGCCGAAGGAGACGCGC
>CAZQXK010000100.1:0-11302 GCA_964597345.1 uncultured Thermodesulfobacteriota bacterium
CGCAATGACCGCACGCAATGCACCGTTTCTCGGCCCCGGCAACGGGCGAAGGAACAGCTCCCCGTTCCTTGAATTCGATAATGCTCACCGGGCACACGGCGACGCAAATGCCGTCCCGCCGACATCGCGTTTCATCCACCTCGAACAAAGGCATATTCGGCTCCTCCGGGGGATTTCAGGATATTCAGGCGCCACGCCGCCTGAAAACGGCGGTACGTTTCCGCCCTCAATGGAGACGGTTTCGTTTCTCAATCGATGAAACCATAGGAAAAAGGCCGGTGGGGTGTCAAGCAGGGGTTTCTCGATCTTTTAAAAGGGCTTCTTGGCGTATGAGCCAATGGGTCCGCATTCCACGGGTGGAATTCACGGCAAGGCTCAACCCCCTCGTCCGTTAAGCGGATACCGGGTGTCATGCCCGGAGAACGCATAGAAGATCCGACACGATCGAGGCAGGGCGGGCCGTCAGTTCTCGTCGAGCAGAAACTGCAGGATGGAAATGGGCATGGCCCCGGCCTTGCGTGCGCCCACGGTGATATAGTTCGTCCGGGTCTTCTGATCCGATCCCGACGAACCGCTCACGGAGAGACTCACCGTGTACGCGCCTTCCTGTGTATACGTGTATCCCGGGTTGGCCTCGAAGCTCGCGCCGCCGTCCCCGAAATTCCACAGGTACGTGTCCACGGCCCCGCCGCTCACCGTACTGGTAAACTGCACGTACAGGGGCTTGGCTCCGGAAACGCGATCCGCCGTGAAGTCCGCCACCGGAGGATTCTGCGTGGGTCGGTCCGGTTCGATGCCGATGACGATGACCTGTTGGGTGGCGCTCCATTCATAGGCCGCGGTGAAATTGTGCGTGATGTCGTACCAGCCGTCGTACCAGCCTCCCCAACCCATGTTGATGTGGATCTTGTCCGTCACTCCCGTCTGGTAACCGTCGGACACGGTTTCATGACCGCCTCCGGACGTGGTCCAGATGGAAAGAATCACGGGTCTTGCGGGGAGGGCTTCAAATTCCTGCCTGAAAAGGGCCAGCCATTGGGACGCCGTAAAGTTCGAGCGGTAGCGCCGCAGCATGGTGTTCTTGTACTTGAAGTACGTTCCCAGGACCTGGTCCGCCCACATGTAGCTGCCCGAGCCGCTGCACCCGTACTCCATTTCCGCGGCGATTCCCGCGTCGGAGCACAGGCGCGCCACGGCGTCCTTCTGGGCGCTGGTGCTGCTCGCACTCAGGACGTTGGGCATGCGGTCCCAGTAGTATTCGTGGTCGAAATCGGCGCTCAGGTTTGTCCCTCCGGCGCGCCAGTAATACGTCTTGCTTCCCGCGCCCCGGTCGGGCCAGTTCCAGTATTTCATAAGCTGGGCGAAGGCGAGGGCAACGCACCCCACGTACGTCGTGCACTGGCCAGGTATGACGGGGCAGTATTGATTATAGGGAGACGACTGGTTCCACTGGGTGGACAATAAAGGACCCGTGGTTGCAAATGTGTATCCGGCCGGCATTATCCCGGTGGAAAGCCGTTTGGTCGTATCCCCGAATACCGCCCATGCCTGAGCCACGCGGCTTTCCGCATACGGCGCCGCGGCTTCCAGGGCGCTGCGCCTGGAAGCGATGTCCATATAAGCCTGGTACATTTCCGGAATCACCCAGGATTCCACGGCGCCGGGCAGATGGATACGCTCCGGGTCGAATTCGGTACGGGTGGAATGGAGGACCACCGGGGAGAATTCATCCCAACCGGAAACCAACAGGTGCCCCGCGGGATGCACCCGAAAGTTGAAGGCGATGAGCATATCCTGGTACCGAATGGTTTCGGAATCCGTAATCTCCGGGGTGGGCGAGCCTCCCCACTCCCCATAGAGATGCACATGGTGGGCGAGGTAGTTCTCCGCCACGATCCGCGCCGTCGAAGGGGACACTTCCGCTGCAAAAACCGCCGAGAAGAGTGCGCCGGCGAGTATGGTAAGGACCGCAACAGACCCAACGGTTCTCCTGAGACAGCGTGAACGCACCGTTATCCTCCTGGGCTCGTGGATGTTCCGTTCAAAATGGGTATTTGCTGTGAGAGCAAGCTTCGTGCCGTTTAGGGCGACAACAAAAATCCCCGGGAAACGGGACGAGATCGAAGGCCTGTTCCCGAAGCCGTTGCAGCGGCGTTTCAGCGGATTGCAGCGGCCGGCTATTGGACTCATCGACGCGAAAGAGGCTTTACTTTATGGTGTACCAGTAAAAAAGCGGGACCGGGTCCGCTGTGGAAATCCCAGGTTTCGACTCGGCGGCTCAAGGCTGGTAAGCCTGTTCCCGAAAGGCGGGGAGGAGTCGGGAAATCCCTCCGGGAGCACTTTCCCGACGATCCTAATAGAGGACAGGGCCGGAAATCGGAACCGCCGTCAACAATCGCCGTATTTCCTCCGGTGAACTTCGCCCGCCCTTCAGGGCCTCAACGAGCGCTTCCAGAGACAGCAGCGACGTCATGCGGGCCATGAGACCCAGGCAAGCCAACGCCCGGTCCGACTTTCGTACGCCGTGCCGCTGAAAATCCACTTCCAAAACCTGCGCCCGTGTTTCGGGCACGGCTACGGAGGAATCACGGAGTATCCGATGTTCCGAGGAGAGCCGGGGAAACCAGTCCCGGCGGATGGCGACACCCTCGGACGCCAAGGCGGCGATCATTTCGGGACACTCCATGCCCGTGTACTCTATGGGTTCCAAGGAAAGCACCACTTCCGTGACGGAAGGCCCCCGCATGACGGTAATATCGTACTCGTTCTTCTGGGTGGCCCATAAACCGGAAAGCATGGCTCCTCGACACAGGACGGCTCCGGCGGACACGATGCGCCGCCCCGCCGCTCCTAAGATGGCGGCTTCTCGGCGGCCTTGGAAAGGACGGGGGAACAGGGGCGTTATCGGATCGAGATCCAGGGCAAAAGGTTCGTTTCCCAGAAACGTTCGATACTGTGCGCCGAACTCGGGCCGCGCATTATCCGGAACGGGTCCTTCGAACGCCGGAAGCTCGGCCATACGCCTGTCCAGTTCTTTTGGCGACAGGGGGTTCCTTTTCAAAAAGCGTCCGGTGCAGGGACCCCACACATCCACCACGGAAAATCCCGGATACTGGAGGGCGCAAACCAGTTTTTGGGCGAGTTCCCGGTCATAGACAGAGCATCGCAGCACGAAGGGGGCTCCGGCGGCCGCAGCCAGGGCGCATACGTCCAGGGGCTTTTCGATGCTATGGAGAAAGGTTCCCATGGAGGCGTCCTGAAACGTAGTGCACGAATACTGTCCGCCGGTCATGCCGAAATTGAAATTGTTGAGCACCAGCAGTGTCAGATTGAGGTTACGGCGGCATGCAGCCTGTACGTGGGCGGCCCCGATCCCCAAACCCCCATCCCCCATAACGGCCACCACCCGGAGATGAGGTTGAGTCAGCTTGACGCCGGCCGCGTAGGTCAAGGCGCGACCGTGAAGACCATGAAATGCGTGGGTGCGGAAAAACACGTCGAAGAGCCCCGAGCACCCGATATCCGTCACCAGGGCCACTTGGTGCGGTTCCAGAGCTAATTGCCGAAAAGCTCGGTCCAGGGCCCGCGCGCTGCGATCGTGGCCGCAACCCGGGCAGAAGGCCGGGGGGCGGTGCGGGTTCAAAAAATCATCCATATGCGATTTCCGTCAAGAGATGCAGGAAAGGCGGTTCCGGAGAAAGGGAGAGCCGGAACTGCGGCGCACTGCACGAAGCCGCGGTTTCAATCATTCCGCCCCCCATTAACGGGCGCCATGGAGGACCGCCTGCCGGATTTCCTCGGGGCCGATCAATCGGCCGCACATGCGCCCGTAAAACTCCACAGGGCGGGGGCAAAGCACCCGTTCCACTTCGCGCACCATCTGTCCCAGATTCATTTCCACCACGATCACCCGATGCGCGCCTTCGGCGGCCCGCCGCACCGTTTCCTCGGGAAAGGGCCAAAGGGTCTTGAGTCCGAGCAGAGAAACGGCAACGCCTCTCTCTCTCAGCGTGCGGGTCGCGGTCCGGGCCGCCCGCCACGTTACGCCGTACGCGATGAGGAGCACGGCGGCTCCGTCGTCGGGTTCCCAATCATAATAGGTCATTTCGGATCCATGAGACTCGATTTTTCGCCGGAGTCGTTCCACCCCCGCCTGAATCAGTTCCGGGTCCGTGGTGATATGCCCGTCGGCTCCATGGGTGGAAGAGGTCTGGCGGACCGGGACGGGACCTCCGATGGGCAGGAAATCAGGGACGTCTCTACCGGGAGGAACGCCGAACGGAAGAAACGGCCCCTCCCGATGCGGGCGTCGATTCACGACGGGGATCGTTTCCAGCGCCTCCACGTCCACGGTTTCCCGGGTCATGGCGATTTCTTTGCCGGACGCCACGAACACGGGACAGCGGAACCGCTCGGAGAGATTGAAGGCCCGCACCGTGAGGGTGAAGCAGTCCGGAACGCCGGCCGGGGCGAGCACGATGACCGGCAATCCGCCGCTGTGTCCCCACCGCATGAACTGGACGTCCCCGTCGGCGCCCCGGGTGGCGGATCCGGTGGACGGACCCTGGCGCATCACGTTTACGACGACTACGGGAATTTCGCTCCCCACGGCGAAGGAGATATGTTCGCTGCACAAGCTGATTCCCGGGCCGGACGTGGCCGTCATGGCCTTGATCCCGGCCATGGAGGCCCCAAGACAGTACCCCAGCGAAGCGATTTCATCCTCGGCCTGAAGCGCCATGCCTCCCATCTTGGGCAGGCGCTCCAACATGCCCTGATAGATGCCTGTGGCCGGCGTGATGGGATATCCGGCGAAAAAGCGGCAGCCGGCGTATAAGGCCCCCAGCACCACGGCTTCGTTTCCATCCATGAACACCTTGCCCATGAATCCGCCTCACGATGCGGGCCATTCAAAACGAATGCCCTGGGCCAGCGGAAGTTCCCCGGACCAGTTGATGGTGCATGTCTGCCGGCGCATGTAGCCTTTCCAGGCATCCGAACCGGCCTCGCGCCCGCCTCCCGTGTCCTTTTCGCCTCCGAAGGCGCCTCCGATCTCGGCGCCGGAGGTGCCGATGTTCACATTGGCGATACCGCAATCGCTCCCCTGGTGGCTCAAAAAGAATTCGGCCTCACGGAGATCGTTGGTGAACACGGCGGAAGCCAGTCCCTGGGGTACGTCGTTGTGCCTGTGGACGGCTTCTTCCAGAGTGTCGTATTTCAGGAGATAGAGGATGGGAGCGAAGGTCTCTTCCTTCACTACAGGCATTTCATAGGAGGCTTCGCAGAGGCACGGAGTCACGTAGGTTCCCGTGTCGAACAACCCGCCGGAAAGCGGTCCCCCCCCGTAGAGCACCCGTCCCCCCTGGGTGGAGACGGCCGCCAAGGCTTCCTGCATCCTATCCACGGCGTGACGGTCGATCAAGGGTCCCATGAGGGTGCCCGGGTCCAGAGGATGGCCGATGGGAATCTTTCGGTAGGCTTCGGTCAGCGCCTTGGTGAACCCGTCGTAGATATCCCGGTGTATAAAGGCTCTTCGGATGGTGGTGCATCGCTGTCCGGCCGTGCCCACCGCTCCGAAGAGCACGGCCCGAAGGGTGAGATTCAGATCAGCGCTGGGGGTTATGATGACTCCGTTGTTCCCCCCCAGTTCCAGGATGGATCTCCCTAATCGCTCGGCTACGATGCGGCTCACGCGGCGTCCCATAGGCACGCTCCCCGTAACGGAAACCAGAGGGACCCGGGGATCTCCCGCCAGGCCTTCCCCCACATCTTCCCCGGAGCCGACCACCAGGTTCAGAAGACCGTGTGGAAGTCCTTCCTCCTCGATCACCCGACCGGCGATCCGCATGACGGCCACCGCGCTCATGACGGCCTTGCTCGACGGCTTCCAGACGACCGTATCCCCGGCCACGAGGGCGATCATGGCATTCCAGGACCACACGGCCACCGGGAAGTTGAACGCCGTAATCACACCGACAGGTCCCAAAGGATGCCACTGCTCGTAAATGCGATGCCGGGGCCGCTCACTGTGCATGCTCAAGCCGTAAAGCATCCGGGATTGACCTACGGCAAACTCACAGATATCGATCATCTCCTGGACTTCACCTTCGCCCTCGGCTCGAATTTTACCCGTTTCCAGGCTCACGAGAGCCCCCAGATCCGTCTTGTGACGTCGCAGTTCGTTTCCGATACGGCGAACGACCTCGCCGCGCTTGGGCGCGGGCACGGCGTTCCATTGACGAAAGGCGTGCTCCGCCGCGGATATCACTTCCCCCAGTTCTTCTTTCCCTGCAGTCCGAACGGTTCCCAGGAAGGTCCCATCCGCCGGGGAAATCAGATCCAGCAGGGGTCCCCGACAGGACAGCCATACGCCCGTGCCCGCCCCCGAGTGCACATCAGAGACACCCAGTCGAGTCAAGAAATCCGTCATGATTCACCTCCTGCCGGCACACCTGTGTCTCTGCTGAAACGGAGCAGGATGACGGGTGATTCGGAAACGCCTGCGGATCCGGATTTCCCGAACCGCTCCGGGACTTCCGGCCGCCGAGCCACAGAGCGGGGGACCGGAAACCGCGGATCAGGGAAAGCTCTCGAAATGAAAGATCGGGAGTTCCCCGAAGGGTTTCCCCGAGCAGAGAACGCCGCCTACCCGGCCGTTGCCCGCACCGCCTGATAGAACAGATCCAGGCCCGCGTCCACTTCTTCGGGTAAAATGGACAGCGGAGGACAGAATCTCAGCGTATTCTCCCCGCACCCCAGCAGCAGGAGCCCCTTGCGGAACGCCGCCTGGATCACCTGGTTGCGCCACTCGGTGGCTCGTTCCTTAGTCACCCGGTCCCGGACCAGTTCGACACCCACCATCAGTCCTTTTCCGCGCACATCCCCCATGCATTCCACCGTGGTCTGGATTTCCCGAAGACCCTGAAGAAGCTGTTCGCCCCGAGCGGCCGCGTTGGCCATGAGGCTTTCCTGCAATAACCGGATGGTGGTCAGCGCCGCCATGCAGGATATGGGATTGCCCCCGAAGGTGGAGGCGTGGGAGCCCGCTTCCCAGTCCATAATCTCGGCTCGGGCCGCCAAAGCGCCCAAAGGCATGCCCGAAGCGATCCCCTTGGCCAGACAGACCTCGTCCGGAACCACCCCGAAATGCTCGATGGCCAGCAAGGCGCCCGTTCGTCCCATGCCGCTCTGAACCTCGTCCACCACGTACAGGATGCCGTATTTACGGGCCACGGCCATCAAGCGGGCGTGGAACTCCGGTGGAGGCACGATGTATCCGCCTTCCCCCTGGATGGGTTCCACGAAAATGGCGGCCACTTGCTCCGGGGGCACGGTGGTGCGGAAGAGAGTGTCTTCCAACCAGCTCACGCAGGCGATGTCGCAGGAAGGATACGACAGGTGGACCGGGCACCGATAGCAGTATGGGTAAGGAATATGCGTAATGCCCGGCACCAGCGGGTAGTAGTGTCTTTTCTGAATCGCTTTACTGGCCGTGAGGGACAGGGCGCCCATGGTCCTGCCGTGGAACGCGCCGAAAAAAGCGATATTCAGCTCCCGCCGGGTGTGCCATCGGGATAACTTGAAGGCGGCTTCCACGGCTTCGGCCCCCGAGTTCCCGTAATACACCTTTCCTTCGTTTTCCCAGGGCATGAGCCTGCTCAAGGTTTCCGCCAACACGATCTGGGGGGTGTAGTAGAAGTCCGTGCCGGACATGTGTAGGAGCTGCTCCGCCTGTGTCTGGATGGCCCGCACCACTTCCGGGTGGCAATGCCCTGTGGCGCAAACGGCGATGCCCGACGTGAAGTCCAGAAACGAGTTGCCGTCCACATCGTGAACCCAGGCGCCGGCGGCTCGTTCCACCACCAGGGGATAAACCCGGGTGTAGGACGGTGACACGTACCGGCGGTCCAACTCGATGTAGCGGGCGGCCTTGGGGCCCGGCAGAGGCGTTCGGATTACGGGGGTTTTCATGGGTTTCCTGGATGGCGCGGCCTAAAAGTCAAGGATGCGGCGGCGCTCTTTCGGTTCCCTATGTAAAGGTCCAAGCCTCGATGCCATGGTACCCGGAACCGTGGAAAGGTTCAATAGGGAGTTTGTGGGCATGGCAGTCCGTTGATAAACAGCATTTCGGGCAGGCTGTTCAAAAACGATGAGATGCAAGGCGCTCAAATCCTGAGGAATGAGGCGTACATAGCGTACGCCGCAAGGACGAAGGATGCAGCGCAACACGGCTTATCGTGTTTTTCAACAGCCTGACAGGGCGTTTGTGGGCATGGCTGTACCCCTTCTCGATCGTTGCCGCCTGGTCAAAGCGTATTCCGACTCCCGAATGCTTCTCACCAAGATATGCCGGAACATGCGTTTCATGCCGGAATCCGGGGTGAAGCCGGTCGTCTGTGCAGGTATTCTTGTGTTGGCTCTTGAGATGGGTTACGCTGAATGCGATAGGTGACCCTATCCGGTTTGAGACACATCCGAGGGTTTCCCGCCGGGTGACCTAACGGCCGGGGGAAATCGGATCGACGCGAGGAGGAGACTCGATGAATGCTTTGATCGTTTTCTATTCCATGTACGGACATATCTATGAAATGGCGCTTGCGGTGGAAGCCGGGGTGAACGAAGTCCCGGGAGCGCGCGCGCAGCTGAAACGGGTGCCTGAAACCCTCCCGGACGAGGTGCTCGAAAAGATGCATGCTTTGGAGCCGCGGAAGAAATGGGCGCACATACCGGTATGTACGGTGGACGAGTTGGAAGAGGCGGATGCCATTTTCTTTGGAACTCCCACACGGTTCGGAAATATGTGCGGGCAGATGCGGCAGTTTCTGGATGCCACCGGAAAGCTGTGGGTCAAGAACGCTCTGGTGGGAAAAGTGGGGAGCGTGTTTGCCTGCTCGAATACGCAGCATGGAGGGCAGGAAGCCACCATCCTTACCTTTCACGTGACCCTGTTGCACCAGGGTATGGTTGTGGTGGGACTGCCCTACAGCTTTGAGGGACACATGACGATGGACGAGATTGCCGGATGCTCCCCGTACGGCGCTTCCACCATTGCGGGTGGAGACGGTTCGCGGCGGCCCAGCGCCGTCGAACTGGCGGGAGCCCGCTTTCAGGGAAGACATGTGGCGGAAATCGCTTCGAAGCTGACTATGCGGCCTTGATGACCCGCCGGTTCGCGAAAGGGCCGGCGCGGTTCCCGAACAGAACGGGAAGACGGCGCGACGGACGGCGCACGGCGGGCGGGAACATCCGGAACGGCGGAGCAAGCCTCAGGGAAGGAGTTGAACTACGAGATCCGTCGCTTTTTCCATAGAAACGCGTCCGGTGTTGATCACCAGATCGTACAAAAGCGGATGGTCGTGGTCTTCATCCTTGAAGCAGTTCAAAAACAGATGACGCTGCCGGTCTTCGCGATTGATGGCCTGTTCGGCGACCTTTTCGGAAACGTTGTACTTGTCCATGAGGAAACGCTCCCGGAACTTGCGGTCCGCCACGAGGAGAATATGCACGCAGTCGGCATGTCCTCCCAGAATGTATTGACCTCCCCTGCCGATGAGCACCACGTTTCCGTCTTTGTGAAGCTGGAGCACGATTTCCCGTACCAGCTCGACATACCGTTCGTGGTCGATATATCCGCGCTGTTCGGAAATGAGACGGTCGATGAATTTTCTGCTTACCATGGAATCCAGAAATTTCATGAGCATGGACCCGGCGGAACGTTCGAAAGAGAGAACGCCCCCGGGAGTAACCTTGGCCTTTTCGGCCACCATGTCCAGGATATCTTCATCCACCAGCCGGTATTGGAGCCGCTTGGCGAGCTTCTCCCCAAGGGTTCTGCCGCCGGCCCCGAACTGTCGAGATACTGTGATAACGGCCATGAGCAGCCTCTCCTTCCGAATATCGGGTTTCAGGCACAATGGGTAATGTGCCGGAAAAGGTACAGGAAAGCGGCCGGTTAGTCTACCGATTTTTTTCGGTGGAAACGGATTTGAGGGCCCGGAGGGGCTCGCATTACCCAACGGGACGGGGAGGACGAGGCGGGGGGCGGATGGGGTTGAGCCAAGCCGTCAAAGAGATTCGGAGCACCCTGGGAAACCGGTAACCGGTGCTTCAAAAAAGGGCGGCATAGTTGATAATCCACTTGAAATTTCTTTTAAGGCCTGTATACTTATCAGGTAAATCACCCGCCGACTTGGGGAGCCTTGCGTTCCTCTTCGTAACAAGCGCCCATAGCGCGGCAGAGGCTTATGGAAAACAATTCGTTTCGACCGCTGGAGGACAAGCATGAGAAGACTGGTGGCCGTCGTCTTGGTATGCACGTGGTTGCTTGCCGGATCCGCATGGGCTGCATTTCCTTCGGTTCCCGAGGATGCGGCCTTGTACCCCGTCCAACACTTTTATGACGTCGCCCTTCTTTATTCGTGGGCCGAAGGCGGGGAAGTGTACGTGCATTTCAAGCTGATCACCGAGAAGTTCTTCGCGTGTTCCAAGGGTTTTCGTATTCAGCAGAACGGTGTGGATCTGACCAATTTGTCCCTTCAAGGAGAGTACGGGCAGGAATTCTGCGAGACATTTACAGCCGATCGTACGCTGCGGTTACGAGACCCGTATCTCCGCTTGAACGCCAATCAGGACTTCACCCTCTTCTTTTCCGCCAACGCCACCTATGAATTGAACGTCAAAGCTCTTCTCGCCCAAGGGGTCGGACCGGCAAACGGAATCTGGAAGGACGCCTCCAATACCCTCAGCTTCTACCTCCAAACCTACCAGAACGGATCGGCGGCCATTGCCGTCACCACGGACGGAATCGACAACGTGCTGTTCCTGGACCCGGATTACTCCGACGGCATCTGGGTGGTGAATGATCTTGGAAACCAGGGATACACGTGGCAGCTTATACTTCAGGATCGCACGAAGGGTACGGTTATCGCCAAGCTTCCCTGCGGCGTTCAGATTCGAGAAGTATCTTTGGTCTTTCCGGCCACGAAGTAATCCTTATATTTTTCTATCTGGAACACCGGCGCTCGATCCCTTTTGGGTGGATCGGGCGCCGGTGTTTTGGGGGATGGAATTGGGGGCGGTGCAGGGGTACGGATGGCGGATGCTCTCCATGAAAGCCATTCCCCCCGATATGAATGTTCGTTTTGGACCAGAATGTTGGATCGGATGACCGTTCACGGCACACGGGGTCCGGCATCGGGATCGAGAACGGGGACCTTAGCCGTCTGTTGAAACACGCGATCCGCCGTATTGCGCTTCATCCTTCGTCATTGCGGCGTACGGGTTGTACGCCTCATTCCTCAGG
>CAZQXK010000101.1:0-11203 GCA_964597345.1 uncultured Thermodesulfobacteriota bacterium
ACTAGTTACGAACCTATTCCTAATAAAATGATAGCCGTCGTTTCACGGATTCAGGACCTATTCAAAGCCTCCCGACTCCAGGCTCAGCGGCAGGCCGACAAACCGCATAGAAATGACGCCAAGTCTACTGTATTTGTATAGATATGGGAACGATCAACGGCGAATATCTTTTATCGTTCGTATGGATCCTGAGTTGAGCCTCTGTGACCCCAAGCCGAATTCCGCTCACGATGGGGACGATTCGGATCCAGTAATACTTGCCTGTTTCAATAGCTTTCAATTCGGTCCGGAACAGCGTTTCGTCGATTTCCAAACCAGTAATATCGAGAGAATCCCCGCGATTCAGCCGCACAAATACATCCCGTGATACGGCTGGATCCGCATCGGGAGAGCGTATGGCTTGAGCGGAGTTCCCGACAGGATTCCCCCGCCCCGCCGCATAGCTATCTTTCCGCATTCGCCCGAAATCCACCGAAGCGGGCGTAACCTCCACGTCGGCCTGAATGCGCCCGAAAACAGGAATCTTCAGCACGGGACGCCGCGTGGAATTGGTCTTTACGTGAATGATCCTGCGATAGGAACCCGGCTCGGTGCTCCGGTTTCGAACGACTAGCGTGTACGATGTATCTTTTTCCGAAGTTTTTAAAACACAGGATATCTCGGAAGGAACCGTTTTCCCGTCGATCTTCAACTCGAGGGATTCCCCGGTGTTGCTGCGAATAACCACCTCTTTGGAAATCACATTCCCGGCGCATCCGGACAGGAACACGCGATCCGGGTTCACTTCGACGGCAGGCATTACCCGAACCGGGATCTCCACGAGCCTTCGGGCACCGCCGGGGTCGTTGGAAGTCACCACCGCTTTCAGCGTTGCTTTTCCCTGGAATCCTTCGGTATCCATGGAAAGAACGATTCGCCCGCTCCCGCCCGGGAGTACCGTTTTGTGATATTCCACCGTGGAGCATCGGCAGGCGGGCAATACCTCGAACAGGGTCAACGGAGCCGAACCTTCATTCGAAAAGGGGATGGTGTGTGTGAGCGTTTGTCCCTCAACCACCGCGAGAACGTCGTGGGGCGCGTCGTGCAGCACCAGTACGGGCGCGCCCGAGACAGCCTCGTCCGCCGGTGAACGACTATCCCACCCTATAAAGCACAGTACGCCTATAATCAGGTAAATCCTAAAGACAGCACGCAGCATGAACTCGTATCCCTCATGACCGACATAGTTTTCCGGAGGTCACCTTACTGCAATCTTCGTACAGCCGTTCATAACCGGAACTCCGGTCGGCGGATGAAGCCCCGCGTGAAACTTGTCTCATGATCCCGGGACTCCCAAGGAAATCTGTTCGTGGGTCGTGAAGTTCCGGGGCGCAGGCCCATCATCACTCGTACTCCTCGGGAAACGACATTTTTGCGTAGGGTCGGTTTCCCACCCAGTGCATCACGGTAACGGGGCCCTCGTGATAGGTCAATTCCTTGTATAGTTCCGCCGCCTCAGCCATGATATCCCTGTATATGGGGGCTGCCTCCACCCTGATGCGAAGCCACACCTCGTTCTCCCTCGGCCCGAAGGCCTCAGGATTCCGCGGGTCGTGGGTCTGTACGGTATGCACGGGAAGCAGTTCCAATGCCGCCGCCTCGAATCCTCTGTTCAGCCCATACCGCCGCTCCGCATCGCTGTAGGTATAAGGCTGTACGGCTTCCACAGAACTCTCTGCGGTAACCACGGACCTATCCGGATCCCGGGGAGTGTCGGATTGCTCGGGGGGATTCACGGGTTCCGGACTGTAGTCCCGGAATTCCGTCGATACCGTCTTTCCCGAACCACCTTCACCTGAAACGCTTCGGCTTCGGTCCCGGTCCTGGACCCACAAGAAAACCGCTACAAGCAACACGAGCAACGCAAGAAACGACGTTGTCATGAAATACACTCTACGCATGCCTGACCTCGTGAAAAGCGTAACCAGCCCCGAAGACGGCCGGTTTGACCGTCCACGGATCCGCCGGCCGAGGGCCGGTGACCCGGGATGAAAACGCTTAGAAAAACGCGGAGCCGAGCCCGCTGCCCGGTCTCCGCAATCTTTTCGCGTCGTTTCGAACGGCCGGCCCGGTCAGGATTGCTTGGCCTTCCTCCTGATTCCCAGGAAGGCCAGGAACCCGGAACTCAACAGATAAATGGAAGCCGGGACGGGGACTTGGGCGGAACCGAAATCCGCCCCCCCGTCTCCAAACAGGGTGGTCATAGTATTGTCCGTATAGACGGGCAATAAGAATAAGCCTCCCGCCTCATCGAAATCCCATCCTTCTTCCGCATGGTGTTCGATCCACAGATCTTCCCCATCTCCATAGAATCCCCCGTTGAATACAAACGTGGCCGTGAACAGGAGAAAATCTTCCCCCTCACTCAGGGCTTGATGAGGTGTGAAGCCGAGCAGGCTCCATTTGCATATGCGACGAATAACACTTTCCCCAGGGTACTTGAGGGATACACCGGCTTCGTAATAGGCATTCGGATTGAAAGGGTGATGCATCATGTCGGTATCGCCGTAAATGACCTCCACGAAGGTGAGTTCGCTCTCGTCAAATCCGAGGGAAAGGCTCCAACCATGAAGATTGTCGTCTTCTTCCGCATGCAGATAGACGGACACGTTCACTTCTTCCCCAACGGCGGCGGTCTGAAAGCCGATGGGATCCATCCATAGGAAGTGCGCGAAGGCGGAGGTGGAAAGCAGGAAACTGAATGCAAACACAATGGACAGGACAAGCATGGTTCTTCGTTTCATGATCCGTTCCTCCATGGTACGCTGCTTGGGTCGGTTCGTCGTTGATCTATCGGTCTCTCAACAAGGACCGCTTGTTCCCAGGTTCTTGTCGGACACAACCCTGTCTATCCTCTCAATAGTACGGCGCGCTCTTGCCAAGCAGTCCTCGAAAAATGCTCGAATCGGGAATTCCCACGGTGCCGCTGCTGTCCAGGTCCGCAAGGGGATCCGTGGTACCCACCTGATTTCTGAAATAGTTGGCGTCCGTTATTCCCACGACGCCGTTGTTGTCGAAATCGGCATCCGCGATATTGGCCCACCCGTCCTGGTCGGCATCGGCGCCTTGTTGACCGGGTCCCGTATTGGGTGTCAGGTATGCGTTGTCGGATACATTCGGAACCCCGTCGCCGTCGTCGTCGGGGGCCCCTGTGGGATGATAGATGGTGACTACGGGAGTCACTCCGGGATGCCACTCGTCGGCGCCGGCGCAGTTGGGAGGCAGGGTCGACGGATTCCAGGAAACAGCGAGCCCCGCGCCCCAGTCGCTGTACATGATGTTCGTGGCCGAATCGTTCCCGCAGGGATCCGGTTGAAACTCCCTCCATTCATTGGGATTGGTGATGTCCACCGGGATTCCTCCCGCCAGCACCCGGGCGGTGGCCTCAAAGCGGATCAGACCCCCATATCCGTAGTCCGGGGGTGAACCAAAGTAGTTTCCCCCGCCCACATGGAGATTTCCATCCCGGTCCGTGCCCAGTTGTGCGGCGCTCAGCTTGCCTGATCCGGGCAGCAACACCTTCGTATTGGCGGTGTAGGACATGGGAACGGGGTTGGCCGGGTCCCACTCGCCGGCATCCCAAACCTTGATCTCTCCGGTGCCGGTGGGATAGGCGTACCCGATACCGGTGTACAGGTTGCCGAACGGATCCACCTCAACATCCCCGGATGCACCGGGGATGTTTTCGATGATGCCCGCCCCTCGGTGCGTGGCGGGATCCGGGGTTTCCGTGTCCACCACACCCACACCGCTCTTGTACACAGGCGGATCACCGAACGGAAAGCCGCCCCCGTTGACCACCAGGTACCGGTCGTCGGCCCAGTCGGCTTCGTAGAAGTTCACCTGAGGAAACAGCGTGACTCCGGCAATGGGGGTTGACCCGCTCCACAGCAGGGGGGGCGCCGTGATGCTCAACACAGCGGGATCGATGACGGCCAACGGGGCTCCGTATCCCGCACCAAGCGCTATCTTGGCGCCGCTCGGGGATATATGGATAAAGGACGGATCCATGGTGCCGGGCGTGGTGGCCACCACGTCGAACTTGCCGGAACCGTAATTCCTTTGCAGCAGCAGCTGATTTCCCGTGGCGGCGATAATCCTGCCTCGGAGATGGATGACGCCGACATTGGCGCCGCCGTCCAGGGAAGCCGTGGTGGACGCTGGGAAGAAGTCCGCCGCGGTGAACCAGCTGGGGCCGTACCCGGCGCCCCCCACGGTGGGTAGATGGAACGGCGCCGCGCCCGCAGGTACGGCGTACGTGTCGAAATCCGCCGCGGCGCCCGACAGGGGTAAGGCGGACAACCAGACGCAGGCGACAAGCATGATGAACAACGTCTTCCGATGTTTGCTTTTCACGTTCCTTCTCCTTGCGCTAAATGGTTCCAACCCGCAGGGCGTTTTCACACCGAAGCGTAACGCCGTGATTCCCCCCACGGTGTCTTCTGAACCCCGGTCCCGAAAACAGAGACGGCCGGGTTGCCTTTCGGCAGCCCGGCCGTCTCGCATCGGAGACCCTCGGCTTTCCGGCCCCGCCTCACGACGGGTGTGGCTTTGGCGAAAGTTCAGCGTTCTGAAGATTGCTTGCGGACATGTCTACACCTTTCCCCGGAACTTTGCTGAACCTATTTTGCGGAATATATGGATTCTTTTGCCTTGGCAGCCCGTTGATATCCCGTATTGCGGGAAGGTCGGTGCAAAGCGGTGAGATGCAAGGCGGGGGAGTCCTGAGGAATGAGGCGACCATACAGTACGCCGCAAGGGCGCCTCTCCGCGCCTTCCTGTGCGTGAGTGCACGGAGACAGGTGCAACACACAGGCGGAAAGGATGAAGCATCACGCCAAAGGCGTGACCACAGATCGCGCTTTCCAGCGGCCTGTTAGACGGCTTCGGTCCGCATCGATGGATATTCCCTGTCTTTCATAATCGTTTCCCATGGAGTCGACTCATAGAAGAACGGTGCCCGGCCTCCCCTGTGAGATCGTCTTGCAGGCGGGGTTATCGCAATATTCTGCTGAAGTTCAGCAATAATCAACAAGACCGTTTCGGCTCCTTCATCTATACTGATTATCAAGTCAGGAAAGTGTTTCTTTCGTTGCAACCGGCGGGACCCGGCATGCGGGTCCAGAGGAAAAAAACATGGGGCGATTTGGTTTTGGACTTTTGATGATCGTGTTTTTCCAGGGGATGATGCTTTCTCCGAGTTCGGCGCATTTTCTCTGGATGCGGCCCATCGGAGCGCAAGGACCCAACGTGTCCGGAGAAATTTTTCAGGTGGAGGTCTATCTCCATGCGGAACACGACGACGAGTTGCACGCCTGGAGCCTGACCTTGGGCTTTGATGATACCCTGACGGACGGCGCCGAGTTGACGTTTCTGGGCGTGGAATACGGTGAAAGCATATTGACGGAGGCCCCTTTTGACCCCGATGCCTGGTATGAACCGGGAGGGTCCCGAAAATATCCGGAATCCGATGCAGGCGCCGTCCGACACATCTCCCGGTGGAGTTTGCTGGGATTTCTGCCTTTTCAGCCGCTGACCACCGGGCAGGACTTCTTACTGTTCACCGCGGAATTCGCTTTCGATGGAGGCCTTCCCGACGGCGAAGACGTTTGGATCGAACATTATCCAGAGGACGGTTGGGACTTTGAGATAGCCGGACCCTTCTTTGACCTGCACATCTACACGGACAACACCAAGAATCAGCTTCTTCATGACGGGGGGCCGGATTTCTTCGGCACGGAATCCTTCCCTTCAGCCGACTTTTCGGCCTCGCCCACCAGCGGCGCCAAGCCCCTCACCGTTTCGTTCACCGATACGTCCACGGGAAGTCCCAGTCAATGGGAGTGGGATTTCGGGGACGGCCACACCAGTACGAATCGGAATCCCAGTCACGTCTATCAGCAGGTCGGCGCCTATACCGTCGCGCTGACGGCGACCAACGAGTTCGGCAGTCACAAGAAAACGAGAAAGGATCTCATCACGGTCCGAGGAAATCCCCCCATAGCCGCGTTTTCGGCGACTCCCACCTCCGGCGCCGCGCCTCTCACGGTGCAATTCACCAACCAAAGCACCAACAGCCCCGCCGGGGTCAGCTGGGACTTCGGAGACGGAAGCCCCCTGGTGGGAACCGAGCATCCGTCTCATACATACCTGGTGCCCGGGGTGTACACGGTGTCTCTCTATGCGTTCAATACATGGGGAAATGATACGGAGACCCGGCCGGACTACATTACGGTCACAGGAACCGTCGAGGATCTGGTATGCGACTTCGCCGCCGCCCCCACCGGCGGTCCGGCCCCCCTGCTGGTTTATTTCACGGATCAGTCCAGCGGCACGCCCACCGCCTGGATGTGGGAGTTCGGCGAAGGAGGAGGGTACTCAACAAGCTCTCAACGGAATCCTCAGTATACTTACTCGAATCCCGGGACCTACACGGTAACCCTGACGATCTCCAATATCCACGGTTCCGATACCAAACAGCGGACCGATTACATCGTCGTCTCGGCGGCGGGCGCACCTCCGGTAAGCCATTTCGCGGCCACGCCTCTCAGCGGTGCGGCCCCTCTTACGGTGGCGTTCACGGATCAATCCACCGGAAACCCTGCGGAATGGATGTGGAGTTTCGGGGACGGAGGCGCCGGCACGCAGAAAAACCCCACTCATGTGTACGCCACCCCGGGAACTTATACGGTCACTTTGACCGTTACCAACGCCTACGGCACGGATACGACCACACATACGGACTACATTGTGGTGACGGATTCGGTCCTGTATCCCTCCAACGGAATCTGGAAAAGCCCCGACGATGTCATGAGTCTGTATATCCAGAAGTACGCCACGGACTCCTGTATTGTGATCGCCACCATGGGGGACGGCTTTTACACGGTGTTTCTGGACCCCGATTACAGGGACGGAATCGATGTCTCGAACGATTTTAACTCCCAGGGCTTCACCTTCCGCCTCGATCTCACGGATGAAACCCACGGTACCGTTACGGCGAAGCTGCCGTTCTTTGACTCCATTGTGAAACCTGTGGAACTGCGGTTCGCGGATATCCATTCGGCGGACTCCTACCCCCGAAACGGGGTGTGGAAAAGTCCCGACGACTTTCTCAGTTTCTACTTGCAGAAATACGCGGCGGGTTCCTGCATTGTTGTTGTCACTGTCGGAGATGGGGTATATACCGTATTCCTGGATGAGAACTACGCGGACGGGATTTCGGTTTTCCGCGACCTCCACGAACGCGAATATAGTTTCGAACTCAACGCAGCCGACCCTGCCTCGGGAACCGTGTCGACCTACATACCCAACTGCGGCGCCATTCAAAAAGGGGTGGAACTTCGATTCGAGGATGCTCCGTGACCCAGAGGAATTCACGAGTCCATCCTTTTTGAAACCGCATAACAACCCGTTGATACACCGTATCGCGGGCAGGCCGGAACAAAACGACGAAATGCAGGCCGTGTCTTTCGTGTGGCCGATTCTGAGCCATGAGGCGTACATCCAGTACCCCGCAAGGACAAAGGATGCGGCGTCACACTGAAGACCCGACCGTTGGCGTGACGGTAGGCCGCATTGTTCAAGGGCCTGATAAGAGGAGAACATAGTCATCACCGGTGCTCTGTAAGAGCTTTGGGGAAAGCGGGGAAGGAGCCGCTGCGGGACCGCCACTGTGAGTGGGGACGAAAGCCGGAATACGCCACTGGCCTTTTAGCGGCCGGGAAGGTTCGGTGAGTAGGATGATCCACAAGCCAGGATACCTGCCGGGATGACCTCCACTGTGTGCCTCCGACATCAAGGCATGGTGGATTGCCCACAAGGATGGAAGAAGTCTGAACTGCGGCATGCGGAACGTTTTTCCGTTCCCGTATACGTGTTGTATACTTC
Organism: uncultured Thermodesulfobacteriota bacterium; assembly: GCA_964597345.1. Taxonomy (GTDB): domain Bacteria; phylum Desulfobacterota; class Desulfarculia; order JACQYL01; family JACQYL01; genus CAZQXK01. The sequence continues at coordinate 7,927 of CAZQXK010000101.1, forward strand.
CAACTGTTTCCCTCCTTCCCCTCGTAGGCACATTCCGGATCATGCCTTGCTCCGCCGAGGCGGGCTTTGTCGTGAAATGGAAGAGGTGTTTACGATGTCCGAGCTTAATACACTTAAAGAAATCAGTGAGTTGTGTCCTCACGGTGACTTGCCGTCCTCGTCCCTCCAAACGCTGGCCTTGGCGTTTCGTCCCGTGTTGTTCCCTCCGGGGGCCGTCCTGCTGGAGCAGGGTAAGACCGTAACCCAAGTCGGGCTGATAGCGTCCGGTTCGGCCCGTTGGGACGTCCCTCTCCAGAACACCGTTTTAAGCGGCACAATGCGCCAGGGAGATTGGTTTGGTCTTGTAGAAGTCCTATCCGAAAGACCTTCGATTACGATCCTTCGGTGTATCGAGCCGGTCACTTGTTATATCCAGAAGAGCGAAGAGTTTCGGCTGATGCTCCGCTATCATCAGGAACTAAGGGAGTTCTTTTACCGCCTCGCATTTGTTTGTATTAAGGAAGTATGGGGCGGTATGGGATCGAGTCAGCCGACCCGTCTTGTATCGATAACGCATCATCATTGGAAGATCCCACGAAACGTTGAGAAGTCCATTCTGTACATGGAACAGAACTACACCCAACCTATCACTCTGGAAGACGTTGCCAAAGCCAACGGCATGAGCAAATACCACTTCTCCAGGGTATTCAAATCAGAGACATCGCTTACGTTCAGTGAGTACCTAAATAAAAGGCGGATTGAAGCCGCCAAGGCCCTTATGTCTGAACAACGCATGAATGTATCAGAGGCTTCGTTTGCAGTCGGCTTTAACGACGTGTCCTACTTCAGTCGTATCTTCAGGAAGCTCACTGGGATGGCGCCTTCATCGTATATAAGGTCCGCAAGAGAATCCACAAGCATGCCCGACGAGACTCAGAACCCTACGATACTTCAAGCATAGCAGGCGCATCGATCCTTGCCCATTCAATCGGTCCGTCCCTTCTAGTAGAAATGCTCACCGCATATCGGCCCACCAGTCGAGAATGCAACAACACAAACACGTCTTTCCCCTTCTTGTCTTTCCCAATAACCATTCATGGCGACACCGGTTCACTCTATTCATTCTCATTCTCACCAAGTGCCAACATAATCCACGTTTTTAGCAACATATGCCAAGCATCGTGAAGGAAGTTGATGTATGAAACTGGATACCTGGGACCGCAAAACGGCTCCAGGGAGTCGGAGACGTCCTCCACGAGACGGAAATGTCCCGGGAGATGCATACGATTCCGAATATCTATGGAAGCCTGCGCACGGAGGGAGTGTACCTGGGAAACGGTTCGACTGTGCGAGCTGCATTGAACCACTCCCTGTTCCCCGGCGAAGGCCCAACATCACGGAAACTGTAAACAAAGCCACACCTCGGGAAACCGGGGGCCGGAAAGCCACGGGTCCTAAGGGCATCTGAATCGAAGCGCATTGCATGCCATCTCTTCGACTCGGACTCCGGACAGCCGGGTTGCCGCATACGCGCAACCCGGCTGTTTTCTTTTGGATGAACGGGGAAATAGGCACGGACTGTTTTGTAGAAAGGAGGTGTTCCACAGGCTGTCTCTGAGATCGCCGATGGTACAGGATCGCGATCGGAATCGCCGAGTCCTGATCCGGAGGTCAGGCAAGCGGGCGAACCCAAAACGAAGCATGCGGAATCATATTCATCAGAGAGGAGCAGCAAACAGCATGAAGAAGATCCGAATCTTGGCAATTGCGCTGGCCGTTTTCGGCCTGGTGTCCGGATGGTGGTGCAATTCGGGCGCCACTCCGTATACCGATTTCAACTTTGACGACATCATCTATTGGGTTGGAGAAGGAGAGAACCGGGCCGCATTGGTGATCGATTGGTGGGATGGGAAAGCCCCTGAATCGCTGGCCTGGGGCTATCGCTGGGACGGCGATGCCACGGGGGTGAACATGCTGGCCGCCATTGCCGGAAGCGGTTTTGGCGGTTACGGAGGCCCCTACAGCGGCGATCTTGAGGGGGACGATACGCGGCTTTACGCCGTTCTAGAATATTATGACATGTTTGATGCGTATATCGTTTACGGTTTCGGCTATGATCTGGACAACGACGGCTCCATCGGTTTCGGCGATCATTTTCACGAGGGATGGCTCGACGGTTACTGGAGCTACTGGCTCAGCGATGGGGACTCTGCCTGGGGCTACTCCGGCGTCGGTATATCGGGCCGTGAACTCGCCGACGGCTCCTGGGATGGTTGGAGCTTCTCAGATGATGCCGTATTTGGTTCCGGAGGGCCTCCCCGGACACCGGTGGGCGCCCCTGTGCCCGTCCCCGCGGCGGTCTGGCTGCTGGGAAGCGGTTTGATCGGTCTTATCGGCCTTCGTAGAAAGCGTTGACTGCGTTCCCCCGACAACGGACATGATATCTGGAGGTTAGTATGAAGTCATTATGGAAAACCGCTTTATTGGGCATGGCGTTGCTCATGGCGGCGGGCTCATCCCAAGCTTCGTTTTTCGCCACTGAGTTGGTCGATTGGTCCGCAAGTCTGAACAGCTCCGGCTGGTACAATAACCCCGAGAATCTGCTGGGGAAACCCACTACAATGATAGCCGCTTGGGGCGGTGGAACCAGCCATGTGAGTATCGTCGAACCGCCCTACGGCCAGAACACCCTTACCACCTTCAATCTGGGAGACTGGGCCGTGGTGAAGTTTCCCGAACCGGTCTGGGACAATCCCTCGAACCCTTACGGACTGGACTTCATCGTTTACGGAAACGCCTTTTTCGCCGGCAGCGGCGGCTTCGTTTCTGACACCACCGATCATCGGACCTTCGACATCACCGGAGGCCTTTTCGCAGAGCCGACAAAGATTTCCGTGAGCCCCGACGGCATCGACTGGTATACCTATGATGGCGGTCACTATGCGGACAGCTACTATCCGACCAACCCCTGGGTGTGGGACCCGGACCTGTGGGATGCCACAGGCAACGGCTGGACCGATGTGGAGAACGATTACTTCAAACCGGTGAATCCCGCCCTGACGGCAGCCGACTTTGCCGGAACTTCTTATAATGCCATGCTTCTTTACGAGGGGTCCGCGGGCGGCACCGGTTTTGACCTCGCCGAATCCGGCTTCGAGTGGATCCAGTATGTCAAGGTGGAGGGACTTAGCGGATTCGCAGGGGGGGAGATCGACGCCTTTGCCGCCGTGGCCCCTGTGCCTGTCCCCGGAGCCCTGTGGCTTCTCGGTAGCGGCCTGCTCGGACTTGCGGGGCTGCG
>CAZQXK010000102.1:0-10994 GCA_964597345.1 uncultured Thermodesulfobacteriota bacterium
AGCATGGGCATCACGCGGTAACCATCCATGACTGCCTCAAGCGCCCGTAAGGGATCCACTTCCACCACCACCACGTTGGCGCCCATCCCATGCGCCCGGGCAGCCACCCCCTTTCCACAGTACCCATAGCCGCATACCACGAATACGCTCCCTGCCAGGAGTCGGTTCGTGGCCCTGACGATCCCGTCAATGGTACTCTGCCCCGTCCCATATCGATTGTCGAACAGGTGTTTGGTCAGAGCGTCATTCACCGCCACGATGGGATATTTGAGTACGTTTCCGGCCGCCATGCTTCGCAAACGGATCACTCCCGTGGTCGTTTCTTCAGTACCCGCCAGGATGTGATCCAAAAGTTCGGTCCGTTCGGAGTGCACTGTGGAAACCAGGTCTGCCCCGTCGTCCAGCGTGATTTGGGGGCGGGCATCCAACGTTTGATGGATGTGCCGGTAGTAGGTTTCCTTGTCTTCGCCCTTGATGGCGAATACGGAAATGCCCTCTTCCCGAACCAGATAGGCCGCCACGTCGTCTTGTGTGCTCAAGGGATTGGACGCGCAAAGCACCACCTCGGCCCCCCCGGCTTTCAGGGTGGACACGAGACTGGCCGTCTCGGTGGTCACATGAAGGCATGCCGCCACCGTAATTCCCTTTAAGGGACGTTCTTCGGCGAATCGGTCCCGAATGGTTCCCAACACCGGCATGCTTTGAAAAGCCCACGCCGTCCTGAGCCTTCCCTTCTCCGCAAGCCCTACTTCTTTCACATCATACTGCACGTTCCCGCCCTTTCCTCACCGAGCCGCATCTCTCAGTATTTCCGCCTTGTCCGTCCGTTCCCAGGTGAAATCTGGATCATTTCTACCGAAATGACCGAAACAAGCGGTTTTCCGATAAATGGGTCGAAGCAGTTGCAGATGCTCTATGATTTGTTTCGGTTTCAATGGAAAATGCTGCCGGATAAGACCCAGCAATTTCTTATCCGGAATGGTTCCGGTACCGAAGGTTTCCACCATGACGGAAACTGGGTCGGCCACTCCGATGACATATGCGATCTGAACCTCGCATCGATCGGCCAATTGAGCCGCTACGACGTTCTTGGCAATGTAACGCGCCATATAGGAACCGGATCGATCCACTTTACTGGGATCCTTGCCCGAAAAGCATCCGCCTCCGTGGCTTCCCTGTCCGCCGTAGGTATCCACAATAATCTTCCGCCCGGTTAGACCGCAGTCCCCGTGAGGTCCTCCTACGACAAACCGACCGGTGGCATTGATATACACATTCGTGTCCCCGTCCATGTGGTCTTCGGGAATCACCTTCTTGATGACTTCTTCCATAATCGCTTCCCGGAGGATGCGGTCCTTTACGTCCGGCGTGTGTTGTGCAGCGATTACAATGGTTTCCACACGATAGTCGCCATCCTGATATTCAATGGTCACCTGAGTCTTTCCGTCGGGTCGGAGAAAATTCAGCACTCCTTTCTTCCGAACCCGACTCAGACGCTGAGCCAGTTTGTGCGCGAGCAGAATGGGCAGGGGCATGAGCTCTTCCGTCTCGTTGGTGGCATATCCGAACATGAGGCCCTGATCCCCGGCTCCCATTTCCTTGAACAGGCCTTCCCCCTCGGTGACTCCCATCGAAATATCCTGAGATTGCTTGTCTATGCTGGTGAGCACGGCACAGGTTTCCCAGTCGAATCCCATGGACGAATCATTGTATCCAATGTCCCGGATGGTTTCCCGGACGATGGATGGAATATCCACCCAACAGTCCGTGGTGATTTCTCCGGCGATGAACGCGACACCTGTAGTCACCAGAGTTTCACAAGCAACTCGACAATTCGTGTCTTTTACCAAAATAGCGTCGAGGATGGCATCGGAAATTTGATCGGCCACCTTGTCCGGATGCCCTTCGGTCACTGACTCCGATGTAAACATTCTGGGAGGAATAGACATATTGAAGCCTCCAGGAAGTAATTTGGATGGATAGCGTAGGCCATAACCGCTTATTTTCAACATAAAACTGACACGACGTCAAGACTGAATGTGAAAGTTCCTTTCCTGTCGTTTCCACTCTACTTCCGCAACGCGGTTGAACACCTCCAGCGGCCGAAACTCCGCACCGCCCCTTCCTTACGGTAGATCGAGAAGGTCGAGGGATCCGCCGTCGGCCAAGATGACGAGACGGAAACCTGGATCCGGAAAGCGCCTTGACATGAAGTGATAACGCTCTGCAGCCCCTTTTTTCGCCGCCGCGCCGGGAAAGCACCTTTCCCATTGACAGAAGGCCCATAACATTTCAAAATAATGAAGATTTCCGTTCATGGGGCGGAGAAGAGTCCCCTTGATTCAAGCGTCAGCGCAAAGGGGGTATTTTTTCACCGCACTGGCTCCTTTTCCCAAGACGGGCTGGATTTCCGCCGAGAAACCGGAACGGACAAAGGGAGGGAAGGTATTCTCCCGAGGCTGGACTGGAACCTGCCTGAACTTCCCGGAAAACCGCATCCAAGGTGTTGTGACAGATATGCGCTCTCAGAAGCATGGTGAAACAACGGGTCTCGCATCGCCCGAGAATCCGCTTCATTTTGGTAACCAGGCGAGTTAAACCGATAAGGAGGCCTCATGAACAAATCGCAACTCATCGAAAAGTTGGCTCAGGAAGAAGGACTTACCATTCAGGTGGCCGAATCCGTCGTGAACCAATTCTTCGTGGGCGTCGAGAGCGCGCTGGTTGAGGGAGACCGGGCCGAGATCAGAGGATTCGGCAGTTTCAAGGTAAAGGTGTACGACGGGTACGTAGGCCGCAATCCCAAAACGGGAGAGCCCATCGAAGTACCCGCCAAAAAACTTCCCTTTTTCAAGCCGGGAAAGAACCTGAAAGAACGGGTGGATGGTTCGTAACCTTATAGGATTCGAAGGGGATGATGGAAATTCTATCCGAATTTCCGGCCTGAGGCCGATCACCGCTATTTGAGAAATTTGGAAGAGATTTGCGGAATCCTGCATCGGAAGGGTTCTTTCAACGAGCAACGCCGTGGATCGTGGTTTTGATCCGACTGTCCCATAATGGTGTGCTCCAGTGCTGATACTTTCAGGCGCATTACTGATTCCCGTCATGGTTGCCTTGGCGGGCCTTCTCCTGTATGCCGGACGCCTCCGAAACGCCGAAAAACCGCGTACGCGGGAGGTTCCCATACACGGATACTCCGCAGGAAGCTTTCGCGATTTCCCCGGGTCGGGAAGGGCTCCTGACAAATCCCATACCCCCACCGACATTCCCCCCGGCTCTCACATAAAACATCCGAGCCGAGCGGAACCTTCGGCGCCCGAAAGCGATTTTGCCTTTTCCGCAGAACCAGAAACATCCTCCACCGACAGGCGCCCTTTGCTCCCTGAAGACAGGGAAAGAAACCTGCAAGAGCCCTCGGCGACGGCTTTTCCACGGGACTACAGGAAATTGCACAGAGAAATAACGCTCTTGGAAGCTGCTTGCCGGAAACTCGAGGAAGATCGGAACCTGCTGTTGGAATGGTGTCAAAGCGCCCGGCGCCGTTTGCTGAGGCTGGCGGAACACGGCGGTAAGCCCTCCACAGCTCCCCGGACCGGCGCCATGGAGGAAACACAGCGGATTTCGATGGGTAACCCAAGCGCTCATATTCTCCGGAGAAACGAAGTACTGAAGAAATCCTGCCGCAGACTTGCTTCGGAACGCAACCAATTCGAGCGCCTGTATAAAGCAGCCATTGAAGAACGGGGAACTCCACTCCAAAGAAAGGAAACTCTGGAGGCACAGCGGGATCGGGAACAGGTATGGAGCACACGAATGGAAAAGCTCATGACGGCATTCAGGCGGATGGAACGGGAACGGGACCTGCTCAGAGAAACCTGTCGTAAGCTCTCCCTGGACCGCGACCGACTCTATGAATGGATCTATCCGGCCTATCAGGCCCGGAATCCGAACGCACCCGGATCCGGTGAGGAGCGGGATCCTTAGCAGCCCGTTGACAAAACAGCATTTCGGGCAGGGTGTTTAAAAACGATTAGATGCAAGGCGCGGGAATCCTGAGGAACGAGGCGTACAACCAGTACGCCGCAATGACGAAGGATAAGCGCCACCCCGTTGGGGTGAAAGCAGATCGCGTTTTTCAACAGCCTGCTGTCGGATGGCGTCTTGCACCGACTCTTCAACGCTCCGGACGCCATTGATTTGCATGGCGGGATAAACGATCCAGAATATTCTGTAACACGCCCTCACCCTGCCTCAGTCTTTCTCCCACCATGCGCTCGGTTTCCAGCAGATCCGATGCAAGCTTCTCGATACGGACGGATCCGCCGATGGATGCACCCGGATGCCCCAATGCGCGCGCGAGTTCCCTCATTTCCAGAATGCCATGCCGGGTACGCCCCCGCAAGGCGCGAAGCTCATCGATGAACTTCATGAACGCTCCAACGAGTTTCTTTAGGTCCCCCAAATGGGCCTCTGAAATGACCGAAGCATGATGGACATCGGCGCGATCCATGGCCTCCTGCACCTGTTCCAGCAATTCGTGCTGGAATCGCTCCGTGGCCGTGAAGAGGGAAGAGACCACTTCGGCGTACACTTCGTTCAGCTCTTCCCGGAGCACTCCCTCAAAGCGGGGAAAGCCGGCGTTTCGAGCGGAGGACGGTACCATGGTCCCAGACTGGACCGGCGCCTTGGAAGATACCCGGGGAATGGGCATCCAGGTTTTGCTTTCTTCGGGGTTCTTCATGAGGGTGGCGCCTACTCACACCATGTCGGAATGGGTTTCAGGAGTGGCCGGTTGATTCTACACGATTGTATCCGCCGGCTCCTCATAAATCAACATCGAATGCCGGGAACGCCGGGAGTCACTTACCAGGCCGTTGATAAACACCATTTTGAGCAGGCTGGTCAAACACGATGAGATGCAAGGCGCGCGAATCCTGAGGAATGAGGCGTACAAACAGTACGCCGCAATGACGAAGAATGAAGCGCAACGGAGCGGATCGCATCTTTCACCAGCCTGTTACAGAACCCTATCGGCTCGTTGCGCACAGGGTTTAGGGCCTGCGGATAAAAAACAACAAGAAGCATGGGAATGGTACAAACTTTATGTTAAAGTGATTGAGTTTCATACGCCCGTTGTTACCTACGTTCTCGGACGGGACGATGGATCGGCCGGCGTGTCGGACTGCATCAGGCCTTGATAATAAGGTCTTCCTACAACGCGCCTTAGGCGCCAGGCACAAGGCGCAAAGGGGCCAACGGCTTTTCTCACGGGCCCGTAGGTCGGATTCACCGGAGGTCACCGGAAGCAATGTCTAATTCTCGGGCGGGCGGTACCGAACCCGCACGAATTCTGATCGTGGATGACGAGCCGGAAGTTCTCGACACCATGAAGGAAATGGTGGCCCACATGGGCTATGAGGTGGATACCGCATCCGGGGGCAGGGAGGCGCTCGCCCGAGCAGGAGAATTCTACTACGACTTGGTGATCACGGATATCCAGATGCCCGAGTTGGACGGTCTGGAACTCATCCGCCGACTCAAGGAATCTCATCCCGAAGTGGACGTGATCGCGGTTACGGGGTTCAAGGAATACCGTTATACGGATATCGTACGTCAGGGGGCCAGCGACTTCATCGCAAAACCGGTGGATGTGGACGAACTCCATGCCAAAATACTCCGAATCTTTAAGGAACGTCAGGTGTGGTCCGTATTCCAGCGTATGACCGACCGGGATCGCTTGACGGACTTGTACAACCGACGTTATTTCGATCTTCGAGGAGTCGATGAGGTAGCGCGCAGTCTCCGCCAGGACTCTCCTCTCTCCTTGATCCTGATGGCGCCCTCTTCAGCCTCCGGTGACCCGCTCAGCAACGGCGAGCGGGACCGACTCCTCCCCATGCTTGCCGAAATTGTCCTGTCTTCGATTCGCACGGACGTGGACATGGGGTTCAGGTACGCCTCCGACATTCTGGGCATTCTGGCGCCGGATGCCGAACCCGGCGAGGCGTCGGGTATCGGGGAACGCGTCCGAGCCCGATTTGCCGCCGCCGTGGAGAACCGGATCCCGGTTGTTATCGGCGTCTCCTCCCTAAAAGACTCCGGTTTGGGACCGGACCGGGATTTCCGGAACCTGGTCCAACGCGCCGAGGAAGCTTTAAACGAAGCACGAAGCCACACTGGCCGCCTCACCGCCCAAGACGCGCAACTCACTTCTCCTAACGCAAAATAATTGACATGGACTCCAAAAGAAAATAAGGTTCCTGCCGGAAAGCATCCTGCATGCATGGAGGATTGCTTTCACCTTTTTATTCAAGGTGGATACGAATGGATTTCGAATTTACTGAAGAACAGAAAATGGTCCGGGACATGGCGAAGAAGTTCGCCGTGACCGAAATTCGTCCTGTCGCAGCGGAACTGGACCGAACCCATGCGCACCCGGAGGACATCTGCAAGAAGCTGGGGGAACTCAAGTTTATGGGCATCGCCGTTCCCGAAGAGTACGGAGGCGGCGGGATGGACAATATAAGCTACGTTCTCGCTTTGATCGAGATCTCCAAAGCCTGCGCCTCCACCGGCGTCATCATGAGCGTGAACAATTCCCTGTATTGCTTTCCGGTAATGGCGTTCGGGACCCACGATCAGAAGATGAAATACCTGGCGCCCGTAGCCGGGGGAGAAAAGATCGGGTGCTTCGGACTGACAGAAGATACCGCGGGTTCGGATCCGGCCAGTATGCGGACTACGGCCGTGGAACGGGACGACGGCTGGATCATCCAAGGTTCCAAGCGGTTCATTACGAGCGGGAACGTGGCCGATTACTGCGTGCTGGCTGCGGTAACGGACAAAGATAAGGGATACCGGGGAATCAGCAGCTTTGTGATCAATCTGAAGGAAACCCAGGGGTTTTCCGTCGGAAGAATCGAAGAGAAAATGGGCATCAGTGCCTCGGGGACCGCAGAGCTGATCTTTGAGGAAGCCTGGATACCCGCCGACGCACTATTGGGGGTTCCCGGAAGCGGGTTCAAACAAATGCTCTCCACGCTGGACGGAGGACGTATCGGCATCGCCGCACAGGCCGTGGGCATCGGCCGTGCCGTGCTCGAGGAAGCATTGGATTACGCCAAGACGCGCGAGCAATTCGGTAAACCCATTGCCGGGTTTCAGGCCATCCAGTGGAAACTGGCCGATATGGCCACCCAGCTTGACGCCGCCGAGCTTCTTGCATTGAGAGCCGCCTACCTGGAGGATCGACACAAGCCTTACGAAACGGCAGCCGCCATGGCCAAAATGTTCGCTTCGGATGTGGCCATGAACGCCGCAGTGGAGGGGGTCCAGATCCTGGGCGGATATGGTTACTGTAAAGAATACCCCATGGAAAGGCATATGCGGGATGCAAAGATCTGCCAGATTTATGAAGGCACCAACGAAATCATGAGATTGGTCATCGCCAACGGTCTGATCAAAGGCCGCTGAGAGGAAAACCCAAGGAGCGGAATCGGGCGTGACCTCATGGTCCCGGAAATGTCCTCTACCGAACCGATTTGAAGAAACCCCATACCAACGTGTGAAACCACAGGCAAGCCTTACTGTCCCGGGAGGAAAGACCCTATTCCCTCGAAAACCCTTCGCGTTATGCTGGTTCAAGTGGACGGAAACTCCTCCGACGACGTCTCCCGGCGGCTGGCGAGTGCCTGTCGGGATGGGGGAGCGGAAGTCATTTACGCTGGATTCCTTACCGATCCCGGCGCCATTTGTCGCGGCGCTATCCAGGAAGATGCAGATGTCATTCTGCTTTCCGGTCTTTCCGGAGATCAAACCGGCCTGCTGGAATCCTTGACGAGTCCGCAGCATCGGGAAAACCTCCAAGACGTTCGCATCGCCTTCGTGGGAAACCTGCAATGGTTCGGCACGGCCGACATGAGGATCGATTGTTTCCATCCGGGAGACAGGGAATTCCGCGCTTTGATTCGATGGCTTCAGGAGCCGCACTCATCGGAGCAGGAACGGAGCAGTACATGAATGACATGGTACAGCGCTTATTATCCGGTGACATTCGAGCCGCCGGGCGGATTATGCGCATCATCGACGATCGGGGTCCCGAGGCGCGAGCCCTTCTTAAAGAGATCTATCCCCATGGAGGAAAAGCCTATGTTATAGGCGTCACCGGGGCGCCCGGCGTAGGTAAGAGCACACTGGTGGACCGCATGGTGGACCACTTGAGAAAGGACGGAAAAACGGTGGGTGTGTTGGCTGTGGATCCCACCAGCCCCTTTTCCGGCGGCGCTATCCTGGGAGATCGCGTGCGGATGCAACGGCACAGCACGGATGACGGCGTATTCATCCGAAGCATAGCCACACGGGGCCATTTCGGGGGACTGAGCCAGTCCACTCGAAGTATGATTGACGTGCTCGATGCCATGGGCAAGGACGTCATCATTGTGGAAACCGTGGGAGTCGGACAGGATGAGGTCGAGGTGGCCGCCGCGGCACACACCACCATCATCACGGTCATCCCGGGAATGGGGGATGAGATCCAGGCCATCAAGGCGGGCATACTGGAGGTGGGGGACGTATTCGTGGTAAATAAATGCGATCGGGAAGGTGCGGACCAGACCCGAAGGGAACTGGAAATGATGCTGGACATGGAAGGCCGTATACAACGGGATTCGGGATGGAGACCCCGCATCGTCAAGACCAACGCATTGACGGACTTCGGAATCGACACTCTCCTGGAAGAAACGGACCGGCACCGACACTATCTGTTTCACGAAAACGACGAACGCCTTAACCGTTATCTGAGCACCAAACACCGTTCGGAACTCATGGATCTCGTAAAAGCCGAAATTCTGGAACGTCTGATGGCGCCCATCGAGGCCAATGGGGAGTTGAGCGACATCATCCGGGACCTGATGAAGCGAAAGACGGACCCCTACTCTGTTTGTGACCGGCTTCTGCAAAAACACTGCGGTCTGTGAACGGGACATCAGAAAGGAAAGGCGTCCGACCTGTACGAAAGTGCTCCGAATTTCGCCGGGATCCGCTATCCAGGGTTCTTGCAGTCCAGCCGGCACGAACTGCGGCGGCCACGGAGAAACTTGCAACTCCGAGGCGAGCGCTTTTCGCCGGGCCGCCCGTACCAGCCTCTCGATAAACAGTAGTGCGGGCAGGCTGGTGAAAAACGATGAGATGCAAGACGCCGGAATCCTGGGAAATGAGGCGTACATATAGTACGCCGCAGTGACAAAGGATGACGCGTCGCGCCGTTGGCGTGACCGCAGATCGCGTTTTTCAACGGCCTGGTAAGTCTGTTTTGAACCGTCGGTAAGGAGTGCGGAAACATGGCAAAGAAGAAGTATAAGTCCCTGGGAGTCCGGATCAAGCGGTTGCGTGAGGAACGGGACATGTCACTTCAAACCCTGGCCAACGAAACCGGTTTCTCCAGCCAGTTCCTCCAGGATGTCGAGGGGGAACACAGAATTCCGCCCGTAGGGGCTCTCCTCAAGATCGCCCGCGCTTTGGGAGTGGAAAGCGGACTTCTCCTCAAAGAAGAGGACGAGGCGGCGGAAGAGAAACGGCGTGCGGAAACTCGCAAGCGTACCGATAATTACTCCTACCGAATGCTGACCCCTGACGTGGCGCACAAGCATCTCAAAGCGTTTCACGTGAGCATCGATCCCCATACCCATCACAAGGGGGTATCCTACCAGCATGAGGGGGAAGAATTCATATACGTGCTCCAGGGAGAGGTGGAAGTCACTATCGGAGAAAATATGAACCGCATCCACCAAGGTGAAAGCCTCCATTTCAACTCTTCCGTCACGCACAAACTGAAAAACTCGGGTGCGGCGCCCACGGAACTCATCGTAGTACTCTACACTCCGTGACCCCGACCGGGACTGGGACCCCCCTCTTCTCACCACCGGAGAATCTATGCCGCTCATTCTCACGGAAGAACAACGTATGATCCAGAGCATGGCCCGTGACTTCGCCCGGCATGAACTCATGCCCTCAGCCGCCGAGCGGGATAGGACCAAGGAATTCCCCTTCGAGAACCTCAAGAAGATGGGGGAACTCGGGTTCATGGGCATGACCGTCCCGGAGGAGTACGGCGGAGCCGGAGTGGATACGGTCAGTTATGCCCTGGCGCTCAGCGAAATAGCCTATGCTTGCGCATCCACCGCCGTGATCATGAGCGTTCAGAATTCCATCATTTGTGAAGCCGTCCATCGGTTCGGTTCGGTGGATCTGAAAGAACGATACCTCTCGCGCATCGCCTCCGGACAACTATTGGGTTCCTTCGCCCTCACGGAAGCAGGGGCGGGATCGGACCCTTCCAATCAGAAGGCCGCAGCGTTCCGGGACGCAGACCATTGGGTCTTGAACGGTACCAAACAGTTCATTACCAGCGGCCTGAATTCGGGAGTCGCCATCGTCACCGCCTACACGGACAAGAGCCGGAAACACAGGGGAATCAGCGCGTTTGTGGTGGACAAAGGCACTACGGGCTTCGAAGTGGGTAAGATCGAGGAAAAGATGGGGCTAAGGGCCTCGGATACGGCGGAACTGATCTTCCGTGACTGCCGGGTGCCCGCGACGAATCTCCTGGGCAGAGAGGGAGAGGCTTTCATCATCGCCATGGCGTGCCTGGATTGCGGCCGGATCGGAATTGCCGCCCAGTCCGTAGGCGTGGCTCAGGCGGCCACGGATACCGCCGTCCAATATGCCCGAGAGCGGGAGCAGTTCGGCCAACCCATTTCCGAGTTTCAGGGGTTGCGATGGATGATCGCGGACATGGCCGTGGAAATCGAAGCCGGGCGATTGATGTGCCTTCACGCGGCTCAGCTCAAGGATCAGGGCGTCCGATTCACCATTGAAGCATCCATGGCCAAGCTGTTTGCATCGGAAATGGTCAACCGCGTGGTGTACAAGGCGCTTCAAGTCCACGGCGGATATGGATACATCCAGGACTTTCCGGTGGAACGCCTCTATCG
>CAZQXK010000103.1:0-10667 GCA_964597345.1 uncultured Thermodesulfobacteriota bacterium
CGCCTTACCCGGCCCCGGTCCCGTAACAGGCTGTTCAAAAACGCGATCTGCTTTCCCGCCTTTGGCGTGACGCTTCATCCTTCGTCATTGCGGCGTACGGGTTGTACGCCGCATTCCTCAGGCTTCGCGCGCCTTGCCTCTCACCGTTTTTGAACAGCCTGCCCGAAATGCTGTTTTTCAACGGCTTGATACCGCCTGGAGCGCCCCCGGTTCCGGCGTTCGTCCCCCGTTCCGTCAGGAACGCTTGAAGAGGGATTTCAGGCGGGAGGAAAGTTCTCTGAAACGCCGGGCGGCGGCTGTCCAGGCGCGTGCCGCAGCGGCCGGAAAAGGGGGATTCGGAAGAGATTCGGACCGGGGGGAGGTGCGGGCGCTCCTTTCTTCCTCCAGGGAGCGGAGCCAATGGACCAGGGGAAGCACGCTACGGTCCCAACTCAATTCCTTCCGGGCCAGAAGGCGCGCCCGAGATCCCATCTCCTTGAGCTGATCGGGCCGGCGAAGGATTTCCGCCATGGCGGCGGCCCAGGTTTCGACATCCGTGTCGCCTTCCAGAATGCGCCCCGCGCCGTATTCCTGGATCAGGCGGGAAACCGTGTCCCCCCCGGTGGTCAACAAGGGAAGTCCTCCCCACAGGCAATCCACCATGCGTGTGCGGAAGGAATAATGGGTTTCCAGACTGGGGTGATAGCACAAAACCCCCAAATCCGCCTGGCTGTACATGATGCCGCGTTGCTCGTAAGGAAGCCAGTCCACAAAGAAGACCTTCCGGTTCAGCCATCCCCATTCTCGAGCCGCATGGCGCACCTGCCGGTACCCATTCCTCGAAAATTCGGGGGAGACCGGGTTTCGGGCTCCCCAATACACGAGCACGGTCTCCGGCACATGCCGGAGACAGGCGCGCAAGGCGCGAAGCGGAGTCATGCCGTCGAACCAGGGATAGAGGCCCCCGGGCCAGAGAACGATCTTGGACTGTTTCGGTACCAGGACACCCCGCAACCGGACTTCTCCGGATTCGGGGACGTCTTCCGGCGGTGTTCCCGTGGGCACGATGCCGATGGGAAGATCGGCGCGCACGAGACGGTCCAGGCGGCCTTCCGCGGTGAGCATGCCCGCCAGCCAATCGTATTGCCGCTGGTTGGCGCACAGGAAATACGCTCCCAGCCGCACCCCGGCCTGCATGTGCCTCCGGATGCTCTTCAATCTTCGGATCTGCTTGCGTTTTCGGCGGAAGAGGTTTAGGCTTCCGGCCAGCGCGAAATACTCGGGATCGAAGAAATCCACCACGGCCCGGGCATGTTTGAGCTTTCCGACCAACTTTCCGGCCATGTAATGACCGAGAAGGCACGCGTGGAATCCGCCCGCCAGTTCCGAGATGCTTCGAAAAGACCAGGGAACCACCGGCAGGTCCTGCTTGTGCACCGGGTGGGTCAGGCCGGGATCGGCCAGGGTTACGGTAAGGCCGCTTCGGTGTAATGCGCGGGCCATTTCCCAGAGTCGGATTGTGGGACCCGTAAGGTACCCTTGCTCGTTCAGGATCGGCATGGAAGATATGATCAGCAGATGCCGCACGGAACACCGGTGTTTGTCTTGCTCCCGGCCGGAAACCGGAGGGAACGGTTCTCTGATAACTTAGAGGTGACGTTCATGGTCCCGCTCGTTTCCATCGTGATACCCAACTGGAACGGCTTGCGATTCCTCGAGGAATGCCTGGTATCCGTATCGGAGCAGAAATTCCGCGGCGCCGAGGTCATTGTGGTGGATAACGGTTCCCGGGACGGAAGCGCCCCTTGGGTGAGCCGGCGGTTTCCCCAGGTGCGTCTCATCCGGAACGTGCGGAACCTCGGTTTCGCCGCCGCCGTCAACCAGGGCTTTCGGGCCGGTCTCGGCGCGTATCTCGTGGCGCTCAACAACGATACCCGGGTGGACCCGGGATGGCTCGATCACCTGATCGAGCCCCTGGAGCGGGAGGCTTGCGTGGGAGCGACCTGTTCCCGCGTGGTCTTTTACCACAATCCCGGATGTGTCTACAACGCAGGAATACGGATTACCCCGTTGGGCGAACCTCGAAACCTGGGGTATGGAGAACCGGTTCAGCGGTTTTCACGTCCCTGCCGGGTGGACGGCGCCTGTGCGTGCAGCGCGGCGTACCGCAAGAGCGCTCTGCAGGATGTGGGTTTGTTCGACGAGCGGTTCGTCTCGTACCACGAAGACGTGGATCTTTCCTGGCGCCTTCGGAAAATGGGTTGGGACATCGTGTATGTTCCGGCTTCCGTGGTGCGCCATCACGGAAGCGGTTCCACGGGCCACCTGAGTCCCCTGGCGCGCAGGCACAGCGCCAAGAACCTCCTGCTCATGAATCTCAAGAACGGCTCATTAGGGCACATCCTGTTCCACGCGGCCACCTGCGCCTTTCGCTACGGGGGCGCCTTGAGACATCCCGCGTTTCTGAGAGAGACCCTCCGGCTGATGCCCGCGGTCCTGTGGGAGCGGGCCAGGAAGGGTTTCGGGAATTCGGGGCGCTCTCCATGGCGTTTCGATTTCAGGCGCTGACTTCTCCCCCCGTCGGGTCCCCCAACGTTACTTGCGCACAAACCGCAGCTCGATGGAACCGCCGGGCCAGGGCAACCGGCAGCGTTTCCCTCGCGATGGTTCCGGAGGGCGGCTTTCGACCCAGGGTCCCGTATCCTCAAGGACATCCCGGAAAATGCGTTCAAAGGGGTTCGGACGTTCCGGGACGCATTCCTCCACCCGGAATGCCTCCGCGTACTCCGCCCGCCCGAGGAGGGTGATGGTCCGGAAACGATTCAGACATTGGACCCGGTCCGTCCAGTCCGTTTCGGCCAGTTGGGATGCATAACACCGTAGGGCCTCCAGTTTGCGGGACATAGCGGGTGTAATGTCCACCAGGGTGTTGCAGCGCAGCGGCGCGGAGGTCTCGTAAAAAGCCGCCGTCACGGGACGACCGGCCGTCTTGCAGAACTCCCAAACGGCCAGGGACGTCTGGCGGTGATCCGGATGGGCTTCCCAGGGGCTGGGGGCGTACAGGAGGCGGGCTCCCGACGCCGCCGCATGCCGCGCCACTTCCCGGATCAAGCCGTCGTCCGCCCGGACCTCCCGGTCCCGGAGGGAGAGAAACGATACCCGGTCCACGCCCAGAACCCGGACCGCGTTCCGTGCTTCGGCTTCCCGAAGGGCCGGATACCCGGAACCGTACCGGTTTGAGAAGTCCCCCTGTTCTCCGCGGGTGACAAACAGCACATGCACCGGGTCCCCTGCTTCCGCATGGGCCGTTATGCTTCCTCCGCATCCGATGGTTTCATCGTCGGGGTGCGGGGCCACCACCAGGACGGGAACCCCGGTCAAGGATCGGGTGCGGTAAGGAATCACGCGTTCTTCTTCGATCATGGAAACATTTCCTCGGTTCGGTTCATCCGGAGGGCCGCGGAAAACACGGCGGCGGGAAGCCTGCTGTTAGCCCGTAGATCAACATCCTTTCGAGCCGGCTGGTGAAAAACGATGAGATGCAAGCCACGCCTTCGGCGTGGGCGAATCCTGAGGAATGAGGCGTACAAGCAGTACGCCGCAATGACGAAGGATGAAGCGCAACACAGCGGATCGCGTTTTTCACCAGCCGGCTAGAAAAGGTCCCCGTCCCCCATGGTATAAAACAGGTCTTCGCTCATGCGGCCCATATTCAGAGTGGAATGAAAGGTCCTTCCGCCCGGGATGAAGCCGAAGGGTTCGGGGGCGCCGCGAAATCCCCCGGATACCAGGGCCGGGGTCAGAAAATGGGACGGCGGCAGCCAAACGTTCACCCGGGATACGCCGCGTTCCATCAGGACCCGTCCCAGACGGGCCATGAAATCCTGGAACCTGTTTCCCGGTCCGGGAGACAGGATATCCACGATGCAGGAACTTTGAGGCTCGTGATACAGCACCGCGTAGGCGTTTACGGACGTTCCCAGCAAAGGATGATGGGTCCAGATTTCGTACTTCCGCCGCGGGTGTCGCCGGAAACGCCAGTGCAGAAACTCGGCGTCCCGGATGACGGTCAAGGGATACCGGGCGCGGCAGGCGGCGAAAAACGCGTCAAAGGCGTCGGAAAGGGTATCCACGGGCAGGATCCGTCCCCCGAAAACCGTGCTGCGGAACGTCCATTGGGAAGGCGGGGCGGCGAGGTACGTCGTCCCGCCCCGCAACGGCTCGTACCGGAGAAGTTTCTGCCCGAGGCGGAAGTGTCTCTTCCCCGGAAATCCGTACATGAATGCGGAAGCCCAGAACCCGCCGTAGCGGTCGAAAAAGGCGGCGGCCGTCCGGACGAACAACCCCTTCTTTCCACCCAGCACGTTTCGATATTCCGGGTGGGAACAATGATCCATCAGGTGTGTGAAACGGACCTCCCGGCCGT
The DNA here is from genome assembly GCA_964597345.1 of uncultured Thermodesulfobacteriota bacterium. GTDB lineage: Bacteria > Desulfobacterota > Desulfarculia > JACQYL01 > JACQYL01 > CAZQXK01. The sequence goes on from CAZQXK010000103.1 coordinate 4,406, forward strand.
GATGATTGGCCCGATAGGGGATCCCGGAGTACATGGCCGCGGGAGTTCCGTCTTCCCCGATACACAGCATCATCTGGCGGCCGTAAGGGTTCTCCCGCCACTTCCATCTCCAGAGCGCCGGATCCATGGGCTTGAGAAAGGCGGCGCGCCAGAGGCTCAGGACCTTTTCCTCGTCCGCTTCTTCGTAGGGCCGGATGAAAAAGCGTCCCTGGTCCGTTGGTATCCATGGTTCCTTAAGCATATCACCCGGAAGAATCCGCCTCCCCGGAGCCGGTTCCCGATGGGACGGGCCGGCCGGGGACCTGCCATTTCCAGGCCCCGACCACGGCGAGATCCCGGAGGCGGGTGAGGGTGGCGAAGTACCAGCCCGGTCCCAGGCGGTTCAGGATATCCGCCGTCACGGCGGCTTCGGGCTCCCGGGTGAACCTCCCGGCGGAAGGGACCATGAGCGGGTCTACGGCCACCTGGAACACGCAGCGGGCGGTTTCCCTCCTTCCGGAAACGCGAAACCGGGTTTCCGGGGTGACTTCCGGGAGTATTTCGAAGGGAAACGAGCGGAAGGGTCGGCCGAAGCGTTCCGTCGCCGTTCCCAGTACCCGCCGGAACTTCAGAAATGCAGCCCCGAAGTGTTTTCGAAAAAACACCTGTTTGGAATGTTCCATCCACTGCGCCGCGGCGCCCGGATTCCGCCGGCCGCTCTGGTTCACGAAATGAGCCGTTTCGGCGCCGGGTTCGAAAAGGAGGCGCATGCCGGCTTTTCGGGCTCGAAGACACCAGTCCGCGTCTTCAAAGTACATGAAGAAGTTCCGTGCATCCAAGGGACCGATGCGGTCCAGGATGCTCCGCCGCGTCAGAAGAGCGGCCCCGGACAGGGCCGGCACATAGGTCGGGGCCGTGCTTCTCCAGTATCGGGCGGCGCGGAGGGTCCACCAGCGGGAAAAGGCGCGGTATCCGCCGGGGACACGGCCCGCCGTCGTGAAGGCCGTTTCCAGGGCGGGTGTCAAGGGATACGTGGGAGGAAGCTGGAAGGTGCGGTCCGTGTCCCACCAGGTTCGGGGTCCCACGGCGGCGGCCGACGGGTGGGCGTCCAGGGCGCTCGTGAGCCGTTCCACGGCCCTTGGGAACACCACCGTATCCGGATTCAGGAAAAAGACGTAGCGGCCTCGCGCGTATTCCAACCCGTGGTTGTTGGCCGCCGCGAAGCCCCGGTTTTCGGACAGGAAGATCCGCCGGATCCCGTGCACTTCTTCCAGGACGCCGCGGTCTTCCCGGTCGGAGGCGTTGTCCACCAGGAGGATCTCCATATCCGGGTTCGAACCCTGGTCTCTCTGGAGGGACCGTACGGCCTCCACGGCCAGAACCGCCGTGTTGTAGTTGACCAGTATGACGGAGACAAGACTCAAGCCGGCCGCTTTCTAGAAAATGAGAACCCTTCCGTTCCGGACGTCCGGTGATTCGGATGGGAACGACGCTCTCGGGTCAGTGGATCTTCCATTCATGAGGCACATAGCAGACCCCCCAGGGTTCCTCCTCGGACACCACGGTGAAGGGCAGGGTTTTCGTGTCCAGGACCCGGATGCCGGATTCGTCCAGGAGAAACAGCTTGAGAAAATAATTTCCACGCAGCAGGGGGAGCCGGGGGATACGGAAGGTGGCCTCATAAGCATCGTTCAGAGAGAAACAGGGCAGCCGTTCGGACAGGGTCGAGACCGCGTAACACGTCAGATGGTCGTTCCGGTCGATGGCGGCGCCCAGGTGATATTTCCATTCGGGCCTGAACGTTCGGAAACGCACCGTCGCCAGGAGTTCGTCGCCCAGACGATACAACGCGTCGGGACCCGCGTGCGCCCCGTCGAGAAAACAGGTTTCGATCCAGGCCGCGCTCCGCTCCGGAGTTTCCGAGCGTCCTTCGGCCGGCGCCCCGCGGGAAAAGGGGTCCTTTTGCTCCATGCGCCGGGTCTTTTCCCGGGTATAGTCGTCATACGCGGCCACCACCTCCCGGGCGTCCCCCATGGCTTGGACCCTGCCCTGCCGGAGCCAGAGCGCCTGGGAGCAGAACTGGGTCACCGTGTACATGGAGTGGGAGCAAAACACGATGGAGCCGCCGTTCTCGAGAAAATCCGCCAGGCGGTCCAGGCACTTCTTTTGAAAATAGGCGTCTCCCACCGCCAGAACTTCGTCGATGACCAGTAGATCCGGAGATACGTTCACCGCCACGGAAAACGCCAGACGAATGTGCATCCCCGCGGAATAGGTTTTCAAGGGCTTGTCCATGAAATGATGAAGCTCGGAAAAGTCGATGATGCGGTCCAGGCTGTTTTCGATTTCCTTGTGGCCCAACCCGAGCATGGCGGCGCTCATCTGAATGTTCTGGCGGCCCGTGAATTCCGAGTGGAAGCCGCCGCCCAAGTCCAGAATGGAGGCGACCTTGCCTTGACGGGTCACGGCGCCGCCCGTGGGCTTTAACACCCCCGCCAAAATGCCGAGCAGGGTGCTCTTGCCGGCGCCGTTCTCTCCCACAACCCCCAGGGCGGCGCCCGGCGGGACTTCCAGGCTTACGTGGTCCAGCGCCACCATGGGCTCGTGATACGGCCTTCGAAACAGGATCTCCTTGATCCGGTCCCGGGGATTTCGATAAATGCGATACACCTTGGTAAGCTGGTATGCGGACAACACAGGTTCCATGGCGACTCTTCCCATTCGGGTCTCCCGGTGGACCGGTGAATGAGGATCGGATGCGCGGCGCACCGGTTCCCGCTGAGGAAACGCAGGCCGGGTACGCCGGGGGCCGCTTCTTTCACGGGCCTCACAGGCTGGTTGTGTGTACCTGAAAAGGGGTCGCTTCGTCAACGTATATGGCGGAAGACAGGCGCGAAACGCCTTGACAAGAGAAGCGTTTGAGGGGAGTTTGTGGAGCGTTTTAAACCGCCGTTAGCAGCGGGGCTGGGGCATATACCGCTGGTAAACAGTATATCGGGCAGGCCGGCGCCAAACGCGATCTGCGGTCACGCCTTTGGGGTGACTTCATCCTTCGGTATTGCGGCGTACTGTATGTGGGCCTCATTCCTCAGGATTCGCGGGTCTTGCATCTCATCGTGTTGCACCGGCCTGGAAACGGAGCGTCTGTGTTGGATGCATCGATGGTCACCCACCTGGTGCGGAATCGGTATCTGCTGTACAATCTGGTAAGACGGGAGTTGTCTTCCCGGTTCGTGGGCTCCATGGCGGGTTGGTTCTGGGCCTTGGTGCATCCCGTCATCCTGCTGGTGGTGTACACCACCGTATTCGTGTACATTCTCCAGGTGAGACTCGGTCCGGAAGTGCGGCAGAATTTCGCCGAATTTCTCTATTGCGGCCTGTGGGCCTGGATCGCGTTTCAGGAAGGCCTGAACGGAAGCGTGCAATCCATAGTGGGGAATGCGCATCTGGTCAAGCGCATGGCCTTTCCCATCGAGATTCTGGCGCCGTCGGCGGTGTTTTCCGCCTTGGCCCTCCAAGGCATGGGATTTTCGCTTTTTTTCGCCTACCTGCTCCTCTTCGGAAAGATTCCGTGGACCGGGGTGTTTCATCTGCCCTGGGTCTTGATTCCGCTGACGCTTCAGGTTCTGTTCACCTTGGGGCTGGGCTGGTTGTGCGCCGCGGTGCAGGTGTTCATACGGGATACGGCCCAGGTGGTGACGGCGGCGGTCACCGTGTGGTTTTTCCTGACCCCCGTCATCTATCCCATGGACCTGGTTCCCGTGGGATTTCAGAAAGTGCTGGTCCTGAACCCCTGGACCCACCTGGTGTCCATGTATCGGGGGGCGGTGTTCGAAGGAAAGATCCCGTGGGATGGGGGTTTTGCGTACCTGATGGCGTGTTCGGTGCTGGTGTACTGGGCGGGATACAAGGTGTTTCAGAAATTGAAAGGAGAATTCGCGGACGCCCTGTGATCGGACGCCATACTCCTTGACTTGAGTCGGTGGAGTTGGTACCAAGGCCGGTAATCGTCACCCTGAAACAAGGAGAATACATTGAGCGGAATGAAGAAAAGAACCATTGCGGCTGCGGGGATCCTGCCGTTGCTCCTGTTGTGGATTGCGGCGTGCGCCATGCCGGACGTGAAGCCTGCCGAAGAGGCGGCCGTGCAGGCGGATTTGGCCGCGGGCTTACGCATCACGGACGTGTCGGAGGGCTTGCCGGTGGAGGGACGCTTCCGGCAGAACGTGCTCCTGGCGGACATCAGCCACGACGGATTGTTGGACATCGTTACGCCTCCCCCTCGGCTGGCCGAAGGGGACACGCTGCGTCCCCACGTGTTCCTGGGGGACGGGAAGGGGGGCTGGACGGACGTCACCCAACGTATGGAGTATCCGGCGGACGCGGATTTCTATTACGGCTCAGTGGGTATAGGGGATTTCGACGAGGACGGTCTGACGGACATGGTGCTGGCCCGTCACAAAAAAGGTTTGATGTACCTCAAGCGTACCGGGGAGTGGACCTGGGCCGTGGATCCCACGGTATTCCCCACGGGGGATCAGTTTCCCACCCGGACCCTGCGGGTAAAGGATATGGACGGGGACGGCCGCCTGGATCTGGTGGCGGTGGGGGAAATCATCGAGGACGGACCGTACGTCCGCCTGATAAGTATGGGGCTGGTGGTGTTCAAGGGCTTCGGGACGGGAAAATTTCGGACCCGGGCCATGGACGGCAGCACGGGACTTTTCGCGGATGATATGGCCATCGGCGACGTTTCCGGAAACGGGTTGCCGGACGTGGCCGCGGGAACGCTGAACAGCGCCCGGAGAGACCTGGTGTGGCTCCACGGGGCGGGCTTGAATTTCACCGGGGATTCGGGAAGGGGATTCATCGAAGGATACACCGCGTACACGTGCATTGCCTTGGCGGACATGGACGGTGACGGTCTGGACGATATGGTGGCCGGGGTGATGAAGATGAACAGCACCTTGCCGGATCCCAACGGACTGCGCATTTTTTATCGCCGGAGCGAGGGATGGGAGAAAGACCGCCTGGGTCTTCCCACGGATACGCGTTTCGCCGGCGTGGCCACGGCGGACCTGAATGGAAACGGCTGGAAGGATATCGTGGCCCTGGAGTATTTCACCGGAGCCGTGCGGATCTTTTTCCGGGATCCGGAGGGGGGATTCGTGGAGCATGTGGAGCGGTTGGAGCCGGGCAGACCCGCCATAGGATACCATCTGACCCTGGAGCCGGTGGGTGAAGGACGGTTTATGCTGGCGACGGCCCTGTCCGTGTCGGGGAACCAGGGCGGAGGGCTCAAGGCGTATATCATCGAGCGTGCGGAGGAGACCCCATGAAGTGGGTAAAAGGATCTTTGGGAGCCGCGGCCTGTGCGCTGGCGGCGGTCTTGCTGGTTACGGCGGGGTGCGCGACGTTGCAGCCGCAGCCCGAGCCGGAACCGTTGGAAATTTCCGTGGAGACGTACTGGAAGGCCCGGGCGTCCGCGGACTGGAAGACGGCTTACGAATACGAGGCGTACAAGGACATCGAGGAATTCGCTACCTATTCGGTCCGGCAAACCCGGGCCCTGTCCGGTATCCCGTTCCGGTTCCTGGGTTTTGCCGGGGAGCCCGAGGTGGACGAGGAGAAGGGAATGGCCGTGGCGCCGGTGAAGGTGGCTTACCAGTTCCGGTATCCGGCACGGGCGGAGATGGAGTATACGTTGAGGGACGTGTGGGTGCGCTCCGAGGGCCGGTGGCTGCATGCGCCCCGGCAGGAAGACCGGCCGGGGATGCAGGAGGAGTAAGCACGGACATTGGGGGGTCATGTCGAAAAAAAGCGCCGCCCTCTGCCCTTTTCCCTTGACACGGCGATACATTCTCATAGAATGGGTGCAAGAGTGCTACAGCGTTTGCTGAGTGGTGCAGGAAATTCCGGTCCCCGTTAAGGGACCCGCACATAAGGAAGGCAGTGGAGAAGGGAGGTGAGGGCGGCTAAGGATTGAGAATACGACGCTTTTAGAGGAAGGGGAAAGAGTCATTCAACCTGTTGTTGTTTGTGCTATCGGAATGTTCGGAACTGCAACTTGATTTTTAGGAGGGGAACATGAGTCACATGAAAAAAAGCCTGCTGGCCGTAGCCTTGGTCGCAGTGTTGACCTTCGGGCTGAGCGGCGCGGCGAAAGCCGGTTCCTTCGGGACGCCGGATCCGACCTTGGGCTCCACGGTGCTGGGCTGGTTCGACATGTCCATCGGAGGGATGGACGATGTGCTGCCCGTGGTGGTGAACGCGTCCAACGTGA
>CAZQXK010000104.1:0-10616 GCA_964597345.1 uncultured Thermodesulfobacteriota bacterium
CCACCCGTATTCCGTAATCCGCCGCTTTCTTGGCCGCCGTAATTTTTCCGAAGGTATATAGCGGTTGAACGAGCTGTACATCGATGCTCCCGAAAGGCCCCACACCCTCGATATGGTCACTTCGATAATCGGATTCCACCTGATTCCCTCTGGCGTGCGACACGGGGCCGGTCAAACCCAGGGCGTCGATCTGGGGCCATTGATAGGCCTTGGCCTCCGCAAGCCGGCTCCGAGCGATTTCCACATCATGTCGGACTTCCTTGATTTCCGGACTGAACTGGAGTGCCAGGTAGATGCACTCATCCAAAGTGTATCGTTTCCCTTCTTGAGCCGCGGCATACCCGACCCACGCACACAGGAACCCCAAGACCGTCACCGCAAGCAGGGCTCGGTGTTTTCGGAAGTGTTCCATACCCGTTTCCCTCCCTAACAGCCCGTTGATAAACCGTATTTCAGGCAGGCTGGTGAAAGCCGAAGAGATGCAAGGCGCGCCTATCCTGAGGAATTAGGCGCACATATACCGTACGCCACAGTGACGGAGGATGAAGCACAACACCGCGGATCACGCTTTTCAACAGCCTGCCGACTACGCTACTTGCTTTCAAAGATGTACTTGCCGATGAGATCCTCGAGGCTTATCGCCCCTTCCGTTTCCAATATTTCGCCCTCTTCTTCGATCATGACATCCGACCCACCGGGCGAAATCATCACGTACTTGTCTCCTATAATACCCAACGTTCGAATGGATGCAATCGCATCATCCTGGATTCCTATCCCGGACTCAATCAGCATCTCCACTTCCGCCTGATAATCGTGGAGACGAATTCTTCGAACCTTGCCTATGGGCACGCCGGCTATTTCGACGCGCCCCCCTTCCTTCAGGCCCGAAACGGAGGTGAATCGAGCCGTGACCACGTACGTCGAATCACCGAACAGCTTGACATCCCCCAGCATCACCGCCAGGTAAGCAAAGCACGCGAATCCTGCAACCAGAAATACCCCGACCGCGGTCTCTATGTTGAACCTTTTCATGCTTCCTCACGTTCACTGGTATACACAAGTCCCATGGTGCTCTTGACAAATGACCGAATAAGCGGGTCCTCGGAAAAAGGAATGCGATCCGGGGTCAGGTACTCCCGGATTCTCCCATTGTGAAGAACGGCCACGTAATCAGCCAGCTTGAATATCTTGGGAACGTCATGACTCACAATTACCGCAGTGTATCCCAACTTCTTCTGGGCTTGGTAGAACAAGGTATACATCTCGGAACTCTTCGCCGGATCTAAACCGGTGGTCGGTTCATCAAACAGGACGATCTTCGGTTCCAACTGAAGGGCCCGGGCCAATCCGACTCGCTTGATCATTCCGCCGCTCAGCTGAGCCGGATACTTGTTGTCGCTGTCCGCCAAACCCATCATTTCGAGTTTTTCTTGCACACGCCGATGTATTTCAGCTTCGGACAGATTCGTGCGTTCCCTTAAGGGAAGGGCTATATTGTCATATACCGTAAGAGAATCAAAAAGGGCGGACCCTTGAAACAATACACCAAACAGTGTCCGCACCTCCCGGAGTTCTCGTTTGGACAATTCCGCCAGATCCTTGCCCCCCACTACGACCCGCCCCTTATCGGGCGTCAACAATCCCAGGATGTGCTTTAGAATCAAACTCTTCCCTTGACCGCTCTCGCCGATGATCACCGTGGTCTTCCCGGTCACAATTTCCAGATCCACACCGTCCAGTACTTTTTGTCGACCGAACGATTTCTCCACTCCCTCCAACAGGATAATCGGAGTCTCGGTTCCAGGCATGGTTCAGTAATCTCGTTCTTCCTTCCCCAGCATGCGGGAGAAACGCGATCCGCAGGGTTGTTCCTTATCGCTGTCCACCGTGCGTCGCACCTGTCCTTGCACGGAAAGGCACACACAGACGCCGACGGGTGTTCGGGGAAGAAAGCGTGTATATCCCGCATCTCTCACCGCTCGGTCGTATTACCTTTCACGTATTACCACCCGGCGGATCACATCCCCGGATACCCGATGGGCCATCATAGCAAAATGGCCGTAAGGATATAGTCCCACAACAACACGAACACCGAGGATTGAACCACGGCGACCGTCGTGGCCCGACCGACGCCTTGCGCTCCGAAACCCTCCCGGTCCAGGTGCACATAAAATCCTTTGAATGTACACACCCAAGTCACAATCAAGCCGAAGAACAGAGCCTTGACGATACCCATATGGATATCCTGCCACACCACGCTTTCCTGCATGCTGTTCCAGTAGGATCCCGTTTCCACGCCCAGCAGCTTCACCCCCACCAGATACCCGCCCATAATTCCTACGACATCGAAAATAGAGGTTAGAAGCGGCATGGAAAGAACACCGGCAAGAAACTTCGGGCCGATCAAATACCGGAACGGGTCGATGGCCATACATTCCAGTGCGTCGATCTGTTCCGAAATGCGCATGATCCCGATCTCGGCGCACATGGCCGAACCGGCGCGCGCCGTCACCATCAGGGCGGTCAGTACGGGCCCGAGTTCCCGTATGAGGCTTAAGGCGACCGCCGATCCCAGCAGACCTTCAGAGCCGAACTTGCTCAAAGTATAGTACCCCTGAAGACCCAGCACCATGCCGGTAAATACGGCTGTGAAGAAGATCACGAAAATCGATTGAGATCCAATGGTATATACCTGCTTCAAGAAAGCCTGTATCTTATAGGGTGGACTGAACAAACCAACGAGAGAAAAGAACAGGAATATCCCGGCCCGTCCTACGGTATTTACCTGGATGAAAAACCATCCTCCGATGTGTTCAAAAACCTTCAACATGGTTACCCGTGTCCCCAAGCCATTATTCGGGTGCGATTGTCCTTCTTTCTATAACCAAGACCGCCTTTATGGTCAATGCCTTTTCCAGCGTGACCTGAGTCCAACCCCGTCCGCGACGTGTTCGTGAAATCCGGTCAGGGGCAGTCTTCCTTGCGCCGCGATCGGGGTAAAGCCACTCCTCGCGGCATCTCCGGGACAACCCGTTGGTTCGTCGGGCTACATGCGCAGCCGCAGATCCCGTTTCTTGTAAACCGATGGGCGATTAAAAAATTTAATGTACCATCTCATGAAATCCCATGTCGCTCAAGTCCATCTGAGGCCAAAGTCGTTCCTGCATAAACATCGGGAACCCAAGGTTTCCTGTTGCGACGGGTCGTTTCCGTGTGTTAGGGATACACGGGCATCTGGATCGGCCAACGTCAAATCGCCTTCTCCTTCCATAAGGAGGGAAGCTCTCCTGAGCGGTTTGTATTCCACTTATGAATAAGTGAGGCATCCCCAGACCGGCGGAAGCATTCCACGATCCAGGACCTTCAACTCCCAAGGAAGGAAACTACGTGAGATAAGGAGCAATAACGCCGGTTCTTCCCGCTGCGGCTTTCACCCCATGCAAGCGACTTGGCGCGCGGACGGAAACGCCGCCGTTCAAGCAGGAAGAAGGCCTGATATCACCGTTCTATTTTTCCCGCCGCTCCCATGGGGTTGTTGCGGCTCCTCCCGCAAACGAAATCGCCCCGACCGCCGGAAAGGCAAACGATCTGAAAAGCATATGGGGTCTTCCATTCATGAGAAACGATCCGATCATAAAGGCATCCAAAGGAAAAGGAACTCCGCGATTACCCGAGGATGTAATTATCTTACCCGTGGAGGAGGATCTGAACCGCTGCGGGGAGCTTCTTCAAAGCGCCCCGATACGCACATTATTCCGCTTCATAAAGGTCCACGTGGGATCCCACGCGTCAAAGCAGCTGGGTGTCGCGGGTCCCGTGCTTGGTGCTCCCCAGGCGGTTATGCTTCTTGAAAACCTTGTCGTCATGGGTGCAAAACGAATCCTCTGCTTCGGCTGGTGTGGCTCTCTTGCGCCGGACGTGGTTATAGGAGATTTTGTCATTCCGGTTCGCGCCGTCGGTGAAGAGGGGACTTCAAGTCATTATCCCCTTCCCGGGGTGCGCGTCGGGGCGGATCCGGCATTGCGGGACTGCGTGGAGAGTTGCAGCCGAAGTCGCACCGCAAAGGTTCACCAAGGAATTGTATGGACAACCGATGCACCGTATCGTGAAACGCCTCATAAGATCGAAAGAGCGCGGAACCAGGGTGCCTTGGCCGTTGAAATGGAGCTTTCGGCCCTTTTCAAGGCGGCCCGATTTCACTCCGTCCGTTTAGCCGCCCTGCTGGTGGTGTCGGACGAACTTTTCTCTGGCATCTGGAAGCACGGCTTCCGGGATGAACGCTTCAGAAACTCCAGGGAAGAAGGACTACGCATCGTGATTGAGGCCTTGGCTGTCCACGGATAAACGGGGTTGGCGATTTGGAGGGATTGATTGGTTTCCCGATTCTCTGCTATCTTCCTTTCAATGGGGTCGCAGACATCTCCCGATCGATGAAATCAATGCCATGTGTGAGATTTTGGGCCGCATGCATCCGCACTGACCTAATCGCCCGGAAATCCGCAGGAAAGGATGAGAATGGAAATGGTTCGGGCACGGCTCCGGATTCAGGGACGGGTACAAGGCGTCTTCTTCCGGGCATCCACCAGGGAGCAGGCTCGACGCTTAGGTGTCCGCGGCAATGTACGGAACCTGTTCAACGGCGATGTCGAAGTGAATGCGGAAGGCGAACGTCAAGCCGTGGAGAGTCTGATTCGATGGTGCCATCATGGTCCCTCGGCGGCCCGGGTAACCCTCGTGAATATTACATGGGAGTCCTACAAAGGTGAATTCGATCAGTTCGACGTGGATTACTGAAACACACCGCCATCAAGGCCTCCGAGCGATCATGGTCAAGGTGGCATGTGTGGTGGTATGTGTGGGTGTGCTTTTCGGACAATTGGGATGCTCGGCCGCTCAAAAGGCCAAAGAAAGGGTCCTGGGACCCGACTCCACGTATCTCAAAAAAGTCGGGTTTGGAGGCGTGGAGAATCGAACCTTCATCCGTACCCAGGCCATGGACGGGTATGCTGTCGCACTGACCCGGAACTTCACGGAATTATTGAAAATGGAAGGCGCGCTTCGGATTCTCGATCCGGACATCCTTGCCGTTCTGTCCTCATCATCCGCCGGTCCGCAGAATTTGCCGGTCTTGATGGAAACGGGACGACGATGGGGCTTGAATGCGGTAGTCCGCGCCGACATCTCCGAACTGACGTTCAAACAGCGTAAATTCGGTATTTATGGGTTTCGAGAGGAAAGGCCCGTCTTGCAACTCCTATTCCAGGCTCAGGTGATCGACGTCGAGACAGGGACCGTGATCTACCAGCAGAGCCAGGAGAATACCCTCGAAATTTCAGCCCGGTACACGAGCCTCGCGGACTACCTGACAGCCGAGCAGGCGCCGCCGCCGGAACTCGCGGAGAAAGTCCTGAAGAATCAGGCGGCCCGCATTCAAGACACCATCCGCAGGCAGCCCTGGAAATCCTACGTAGTAAACGTAACCGGAGAATCCATCGAAATCAGTTCAGGTACGGATGTGGGACTCCACGGCGGGATCACTCTGGACGTGCTCAGAAGCGGGTCGCCGTTGACGAACTATCTCGGGCAGAAATTCCTGCCCCCCGGAAAACATATAGGCCGCGTTGAACTCACCCAATGCGAAGAGCACTTCTGTACCGCCAAAGCGATGGAGGACTTGTCCGTGCAATACGGAGACGTCGTAACCCTTCCCAACTGACGCCATAGATTACGAAGCCCATCGAGGAAGGGCCGTGTTCTCCCTGTCCCTGTCTCCGCATTCCCGTCGGACTGCCAACAGTGGCCTTTTCCGGCGTTGCACCTGAAGGATGCCGAAAGCTTCCGACTTTCGCCGTCCCTGCAGGGTTTCGGGAGTGCGTGAGGCTTCCTCTCTGAAATGCGGAAATACTCGCTTCCCGATTCAACATCTGAGACGCTCGATCATCCGCTTTGCATATTCCAGTGCGGCTTCATCTTCCCCGCTGCCGCCGAGCATTCTGGCAAGTTCATCCACGCGTTCCTTCACGTCCAGTTCCCTGATCCGGGTAACCGTACGGCCGGCGGAAACCTCTTTGTAGACCTTGAAGTGATGATCCGAATAGCATGCGATCTGCGGCAGGTGGGTGATGCACAAAACTTGGTGGTAGGCGGAAATCTCTTTCAGTTTTCTTCCCAGTAACTCCGCGGTGGTCCCACCGATGCCCGTATCCACTTCATCAAAGATGAGGGTTGCCACAGATCCGGCCTTCGCTAGAATACGTTTCACCGCAAGAAGAATACGGGACAGCTCCCCTCCGGATGCGATCCTGTTCATGGGACGTAGGGGCTCTCCGGGATTCGGGGCCATTTTGAATTCCACGTGGTCCATCCCCGATGGACCCACCAGAGCATCCTCGCAATCCAAAGCTTCCCTGCTTTCCGGACCCAAAGGATGAAATCCGACCTCGAAAACCAGCTGGGGCATATTGAGACTGGCCAGTTCCTCCTCCACTCTTCGAGCAAGGGCGTCCGCCCGCTCCTTTCTCCGGATCGAAAGCCGTTCCGCCGCCTCCAGCAAAGACGCCCGTACGGATTCGATATCTTCCAGAAGAGCAGTTTCCGATATATTCTGTTCCTCAATGCCGTTCAGTTCCTTTTGGAGCCGCCGTGCTCGCTCCAGAACATCCTCCAGTGTGGGTCCATATTTCTTTTTCAGCCGTTGCAGTACATCCAGGCGGTGTTCGACTTTTTCCAGGCGTTTCGGATCAAAGACCACTCCCTGAGCATAGTCACGGAGAAGGAACGCCATATCCTCCAACTCCATGAGGGTGTTTCGGAACCGCTCCCTGAAGGGCGTCAAGTCGGCGTCCACCGACGCCATGCGAGAAAGCTCCTGGTCCAATCGTGACAGCCGTTCCAATACGGATCCTTCTTCACCGTATAAGCGCTGGTATCCGCCCTCCGCCCCTGCATAGAGCATTTGGGCATGACGCATTTTCTCCCGTTCGCTCTCGAGTCGCGTATCTTCTTCGGGCTCTAATCGAGCCGCCAGCATCTCGTTCAACTGAAACTCCAGGAGTTCTCTTCGTTCGGCCTGACGGATGCTGTTTTTCCTCATATTGCGGTGTCTTTGGAATAATTCTTCTAGTGTCTTATGAAGTATGAACACCTTCTCGCGATCCTGAAGAAGCCCCCCGTATTCGTCCAGGATGTCCAGATGGGACTCCTCGTGAAGCAAGATCTCATGATCGTACTGACTGACAATGCTCATGAGTCTGGGGACCCGATCTTGGAGCATGCCTACCGTGCCTAAACGGCCGTTCACATACACCTTATTAGGGCCATTTCGATACACCACCCGTCGGACCAGGAACTCCTCCGAGGCGGGCGACGATTCCCCCTGCGCGCCGTGGACTTCCTGGAAGAGGGATTGCACTTCGAGAAACGATTCCCCCGCCCGGATAAACTCCGTTGAAGCTCTTCCGCCCAACAGAAGATGGGCGCCATGGAGAATGATGGACTTGCCCGCTCCCGTTTCCCCGGTAATCACATTGAGCCCCGGATAGAAGGAGATATCCAGAGAATCGATGATGGCGAAGTTGTGGATGATCAATTGGAAAAGCAATGCGGCACCCGTTCACGGCACATCCGCCGGAAACATGAGGTTCTTGCATTCACACGCGTTCTCCGGTCGTCTGCCGGGTTATGGCATGGGGAGTTCGGCGGAAACACGGAAGCCCCGGATTTCCAACCGCAGACAAACTCCGTCCCGCCGATGGGATTCACCGTAACCGAATTCGGCGCCCGATTTCAAGACGGGCCCATCAGAACCTCCAGATGATTTTTCTCTTGAAACGGTTGCTTTCATGCTATATGTCATTCGTTCCAAATGAAAAAGGAACAGAGGATTGAATCATGCGCGTGCTTTCGGGAATACAGCCCTCGGGCAATCTTCACATAGGTAATTACTTCGGCATGATGAAACCCATGATCGATCATCAGGATCGAGACGAGACGTTCGTTTTTATCGTGAATTACCATGCCCTGACTTCGGTGACCGATCCCAACTCGTTGAAGAAAGGAACCCTGGATGCCGCCCTGGACTTCCTTTCCCTGGGGATAGATCCCGAGAAGTCCGTGTTCTGGATCCAGTCCGATCTACCGGAAGTGACGGAACTCACGTGGATCCTTTCCACGGTGACTCCTTTGGGCTTACTGGAAAGGTGCCACTCCTACAAGGATAAAGTTGCTCGGGGCATCACCGCCAGCCACGGCCTGTTTGCCTATCCGGTGCTGATGGCTGCGGACATCCTCCTGTTCCAGGCGGAACGAGTGCCCGTGGGCAAGGACCAGAAACAGCATCTGGAAGTGGCCAGAGATATCGCCCTCCGCTTCAACCATATGTACGGCCACACGTTTACACTCCCTGAACCGGAGATCGATCTCGATCTCTCGGTCATTCCGGGAACCGACGGAAACAAGATGTCCAAGTCCTACGACAATACCCTGGAGATTTTCTCGGACTACGAGACCCTCCAGAAGAGGATCATGGGTATCGTCACCGATTCCACTCCCGTGAATCAACCCAAGAATCCGGATACCTGTAATCTCTTCGCCATTTACCGGCCTTTCGCATCATCATCTGAAATCGAGCACCTCAGAGACCGCTACACATCCCCGGGGCTCAAATACAGTGATGTGAAAAAAGAACTCCTATCTCGGGTTTGGGAATACTTCGAACCTTTCCGAAAGCGTCGGCAGGAATTGAACGAGAATCTTGATGCGGTCCACCAGATCATGAAAAGAGGGGCGGACAAAGCCCGCTCCATAGCTGCTTCCACCCTGGACACGGTTCGTCGCCGCACGGGCCTATCCTACCGCTGAAACGTGGTTCACGAATCGGGTCTCCCAAACCTCTATATGCGCCCAGACGCATCCATGTACGGCAGCCAGCTGACAGGTTGTACGGGCGTCATATTTCTCAATGGCATTTGAACGAAGCTGGAGGACCGGAAGACAGCTCTCGGAGCGGACCGCGAATTTGCCCTCGCCTACCCAAGGAGGAGAAACCAAGTGGCCTCACGAAGCGAACTTCGCCGCATGCATTCAGGCATTCGAATCGTGGGAACGGGTTCCCATTTGCCTGAACGGGTGATTACCAACTTCGATCTGGAACGCATATTGGACACCTCCGACGAATGGATTATCCAAAGAACGGGCATCTCGGAGCGCCGGGCCGCCGCGGACGGAGAAGCCGCATCCGATCTGGCCTACCACGCCGGTCTGAAGGCGCTGGATGCTGCCGGAATTCCAAAGGAGGACATCGAACTGGTGGTGTTCGCCACCATTACGCCGGATATGTGCTGCCCCGCGGCGGCCAATTTTCTCCAGGCCAAGCTCGATATTCCTCGGGCTAAGACGTTTGACGTGAGCGCGGCATGCTCCGGGTTCCTTTTTGCGCTGAACGTAACCGAACAATATCTCAAAGCGGGAACGTGCTCCACAGCGCTTGTGGTGGCTTCGGAGATCATGACCCGCACCGTGGATTGGACCGACCGCAACAGCTGTATCCTCTGGGGAGACGGCGCGGGGGCGCTCATTCTGATTAAGGACAACGAAGGTTCACAGCTTCTTTCGACTCACATCCATACGGACGGGGCCCAAGGAATGAACCTGCTCTTACCCGGGGGAGGATCCCTCACCACCCCGATCCGCCACGAGAGCGTGGACGACAAACGGCACTGCCTGCGGCTCATCGCACCCAGTGCATCCGTAAAGGTGGCCATCAAGTGCTTTGCGGAGTCCTGTTTCGAGGCGGTGGAGGCTCACGGACTCAAGGTGGAAGACGTGGACTGGGTGGTGCCTCACCAAGCCAATCTGAGGATGCTCCAGGGATTGGCCAAAAGGATCGATGTGTCCCTCGACAAGTTCGTGCTCACCATAGCAAAGACCGGGAATATGTCCTCCGCCAGCGCGGCCCTCGCTCTGGATGCCGCCGTGAGAGACGGACGGATTCAGGAGGATCATGTGGTCCTGCTCACCACCTTCGGCGGGGGACTCACCTGGGCGAGCGCCCTGATCCGTTGGTAAAGGGATATTGCGTTCCCCCAGCCATTGAATCGGCCGAATTGCGGGACGTCATTTTCAGGTTTCAGGTACCCATTTCCCACGATTTCAGATACGCTTCCTGCTTCGGAGTCAACCGATCGATCCGTATACCCATGGCATTCAGCTTGAGACGAGCCACTTCGCGGTCGATCTCTCCGGGAACCGGCCATACTTGGTGCGCCAACCCACTTCCTTTCCGCACCAGGTATTCCACGCACAGGGCCTGATTGGCAAAACTCATATCCATCACACTCGAGGGATGTCCTTCGGCGGCGGCGAGATTGATCAGACGACCCTCTCCCAACACGTACACCCGACGGCCGTCTTCCAGGAGGAACTCCTCCACATACTCCCGGATCAAGCGCCTGGCCTTGGCAAGTGCGGAAAGCTCCTCCAGATCAATCTCCACGTTGAAGTGTCCTGCATTGCAGACTATGGCGCCGTCTTTCATAGCCAGGAAATGCTCCTTGCGCAAGACGCTCACGTCACCGGTAACCGTACAAAAGAAGTCTCCAATCCGAGACGATTCGAGC
>CAZQXK010000105.1:0-10497 GCA_964597345.1 uncultured Thermodesulfobacteriota bacterium
CAGAATCGTCCCCTGCCGGCCTACGGCGTAAACGGCAGACCACGGAGCATGCCATACCGCTCGAAGTTCCACGTCCACACCTGTTTCCCAAACGAACCACGTAGCTCCGTTATACTGGAGCACCCGGCCGTGGTCTCCCACCGCATAGAGATTGCCCGAACCCGTACCGTGAACGGCTCGAAGGGTCTCGGTGGTCAGGGAATAGGTATGAGGATGCCATTGGCCTTGCTCGTAACGGTACGTACCCCCGTCTTGACCGAATATCGTGAGGCCCGACAAAGGAGTCTCAACCAAGTCCCATATTTTGAACTTCTCCGGAGAGCCGATCCAGTACCATTGGTCTTGGGTGAAAGACAGGATCCGATTTCGCCAGATATCCAGAACACTCAAGGAACCATCCGGTCCCACGGAGATTTTTCGAAACTCACTCCAGGCAACCTCCGGCAGTGACGAATCGTAGGAAACCAACGTCCAAGCACTTCCATCGAATCGGAGAATAGTTCCATCGGAGCCCGCAGCAAACACGGAGCCATCTTCGTTTCCCGAAACGTCGTAAAGAGGACTGTAGGTGCCGCCTGTGGAAACACTCCATTGGGCTCCGTCATAGTACAGAACGATTCCGTGCAAGCCTTGGTTCGCATAATGAAATCCAACCGCCCACGCATGCCCCGAAGAAGAACCCCATATACCGTGGAGTTCGAAGTCCTTCAGGTTCAGAGACACGCGACTCCAGACCTCGCCGTCGAAATGGAGGACGATGCCGTCAAAACGACCGGAACCCGGCATGCGTCCCACGGCGAAAACGTTCGTGTCGGAGGTTCCCCACACCCCCGTAAGATCGTATTCGGGCGCCGGATGGGTCAGCGCAGCCCAACTGTTTCCATCGAAATGGAGGATGGTTCCTTTGGTTCCCACAGCGTATAAGGACTGTTCCGAAACACCCCAGAGGGCGAGCAGGGTTTGATTCACCCCGGTGTGCCAAAACGTCCATGTTCCTTCCTTGAACCTCGAAACCGTCCCCAGTTCACCGGTGAGGTAATAAGAGGTCGTAGACTCCCGCCATACGCTGCGGATGGTATTCCCCTGGGGCCAGGGATTTTCCCATTTCCAAGTCTTATGCTCCGGCAACGTGGAGGCTTCCGCCAAGGGGGTTACAATCACCCCAGCCAACAGCATTGCCGCAGCGACGATCGCGAATATACGGCGTTTCATGGGTCAAATCACATCAAGAGTTCATGGTTTTAGTCGCCACCCCGGTCCCGATGACTTAAAGTGACACGAAAGCGTCAAGTAATGGTGCAAGAAAGATACCACAAGAGGGAATGAAGGCAATCTTCAATTCCTGGCAAATACCGGGGCTTTTGCCGGCTCCTTTGCAATGGTTGCCGATCCGGCGGTGGTCCGTATCGATCGGTACCGGTCGCTTCGGACCATCGGTTGTTTAAAAGCAAGATGTTTCGAATTCATTCTTACCTTGTCTCCGTAACGCATGGGTGGGACCCGCGTCCCTGACAGGCTGTTGAAAAACGCGATCTGCTGTGTTGCGCTTCATCCTTCGTCATTGCGACGTATCGTATGTACGCCTCATTCCTCAGGATTCGCGCGCCTTGCATCTCATCGTTTTTGAACAACCTGTGCGAAATGCTGCTTTTCAACGGGTATAAGAGCCGGCCCGCACGGTCTCCAAGCGACTTTTTGCTACTCGGTCCCGGTCAGTAGTCGCGGCTCCAAAAGAGATCAACGCCGGTCTCTTCGCTGCCGATTCGGCTTTCGAGATTGATTCTGGGGTGAAGTTCGTATTCCATTCTCACCTCGTCGCTGTCTCCGCTGGTGACTCCCTTCCGATAGATGATAAACAGCTTGGGGGTCAAGTACTTGCCCACCAGAACAGCCCCGGTGCCGCCGGGTCCGCTGTTCTCCACAGTCAACAGGTCCAGGGGGAGTTCATGGCCTAATTGCTCCTGCAAAGTCCGTAAGGCCTCAGCCCCCAGAAACATGAAAGCGCTTGATTCCAATTGCACCGATTGTCCCCGTGTAAGCTCCGATGCCTTGGTTCCGAAAAGAAGAAGTGAAATGATGTCTGTTTGAGTCAGGGGGGGATCGCTTGCGAGTTCCAGGGTGGTCCGGGTTGCTGTTCCCCCGATGTCTAAGAAAATGCTCGTGCCCGCGACCCGGTATTCGCCACGAATCTTCAAATTGGGGTCCGGGGGCGCCAAACCGACGAATTGAATCACACCCTCCGATATCATGAAGGTCTTGCTCTGAAAAGTGGTCCATCCTCGAGTTGTAGTGAGTGGTCCCTCGATCTTGGGGATGTCCATGCCGTGATCCTTGGATACGCGGATCCCTCCTTCGAACTCGATGTTGGTCCCCGTGCCGCGAACTCTGAATTTGTCCGAAATACGTATCGCAACGTCCATCCTGGTTTCTCGAAAGAGGTCAGACCATGGGGAAACCCTAACCTCTTCCGTTTCCTCGACGACGTCTTCCACGACGATCACATCTCGTTTCCGGGCATCCAGATAGTTATCCAGGAAAAAGATTCCATCCTTGACAAGGACCTCACCCTGAATAAAAGGTTTCAACCAGTCTCCCCTCACTTCCAATCGACCGTCGCATGTGGCGGACCATTCGTTCTCATGATGTATCGGAAAATCCCGCACCAGAAACGACGATTGGAAACTCTTGGGCTTAAAATGCTGATGAGCCAATTCACCCGTAACCTCAACCCGCGAGTGCTCCCGGCTTTCCAGGCTGCATCGTCGCAGTTTCACCCATTCCTCATTCCAGTCGAGATCGATCTGTACGTTCCGTATCGGTTCGGGTACTCCTTGAACCTCTAACACACGGGCGGTGATGGAAGCATTGCCGCGGCTCTGGGGTTTCCTAAGGTTCCCCCCAAGGCCGGCCTGAATATCCAGGCTTCCCTCGATGCGTGTCAGTTCGGGAATCCAGAGGACCAGCGGGGACAGGTTCACCCCCTCACCTCGGATGGTTGCATTCCATTCTTCGGTTTGGAACCAAGAGTCCTGCAAAGGCCAGGAGAGCCGGAGCGGGAGCCGGCCTTCCAGAACGAACTCCCCTCCCGTATCCGAGCGCAGTCGGCCATAGACATCAGCCGCACCGTTCCGGTAGGTCCCCTCAAACAGCAAGTCCGACAGAGGGTAACCGGAAAGCACCACGCCATCCGTTCGGAACTGCAGCCGAATGTCCGGGTTTTCCGGGCTGCCCATGATCTCCATTTCACCGGTGATCCGACCGGCTTGTTCCACAGGGATTGACGTATAGGCCACGAAAGGATCCAATGCCAGATCTTCCACACGCACCAGAATACGTCCGGACCCTTGAAACGCATACTCGCCTTCCAGCCGGAGTGTCTGACCTTTGGAAACCAAGGCGACTTCTCGAATTGAGACCGCGCCGGGCCGCAAGTACACGCGTGCGGCGCCCACGTTGGTCCACCGGTGCGCCGCCTGTTCAAGCTCTATGCGATCGAAATAAAGTTCCTTGACGGATGAAAGGATGTTTTCCGTATGGCCGGTAACGAGAAGACCATGTTGAGAGTCCATGTCGGCTTTCAGAGTATAGGATGCCTTCTCGGGTCGACCGGAAAGCTCCAGATGCACGCCGTCCAATCGATGATCGCTGTAAGATGGGCCTTCAAATGCAATATTAGCGGATCCCTGTCGTTCCGTGATTCGACCTTGGTATGTGAGGTGCATCGCGTCAGCCTTGAATTCTCTCCATGCCATCCGCCGGCCCGTGAGGGAGGTTTTCAAATCGAAGGAAGACGAAGTGCCGGCGGCTGAGAGGTTGCCTTGGAGACTTCCCTGAACGGATTCGCCCAGCCACATCGCAAACCAGGGAGAAACCGTTTCCATATCCAGGTCCACAGAAGCTTCGAATTCTCCTGAGACAGCCCCTACACCCCGTAACTGGATCGTCCCGCCATCCAGAAGAAAATGGGCGTTTTCCAGACGGATTCTTTCAGGTTCTCCCGAAAGCTCCACGATTCCGCTTTCAAACGAGACTCCTGCAAAACTTCCTTGTTCGAAACGAAGCTGCGAGGCAATGTGTCCCAAGGAAAGGGGAGCGGCTTCTTCCTTCTCGTAACTTCCCCTGAAGTCTGCGTTGACATCTCCCTGAAGGTGAGGTGTTTCCAGCCAAATTCCGGGATCTCCGTGTTGCAGCGAACCCGACCACTGAAGAAGCACGGGCCGCTCAACGGAGAACACCCCACCCATGGTTCCGGAGGCGTAGAGATGCGCCCGGCCTCCGGCGGTGTCCATATCGATTTCGAATTCATCGAGTATATCGCCTTCCTGAATCCAGTGGACGCGAACCTCCTGTAACTCCCGGCCCAAGATTTCCGAAGCATGGAGTTTCATGGCCGCACGGCTGCGGAATCCTCCCGAGTCGTGAAAACCCGCCTCAGCTTCCAGGGCGCCGTTGAGAATTCCGGGGAGAGAAGCCTCCAAGGTGTCGGGACGGAGGCCTTTGAATTCACACCACAGCGTGGTCGTCGCTCCGTGTTCTTCCTGCCGTAATCTCAGGATTCCTCTGACTTCCTGGCCCGGGTTTGCTGAGAGTCGGAAGTTGACTTTACCGAGATCCAACGATCCTTCGACTTCCACCGTTCCGGTCAAGTCGGTGATGGGGGGAAGTCCGCCGAACGTGTCCTGCCACCGGGTAAGATCCGGGGTCTGAAGTTGCGCCTGAAGGTTGAATTCGGGGGATTCCCATGAAGAGATGCTGCCCTGGAGGGTCATCTCGGAGTTCCTGGTACGCAGTTCGAGCCTTCGGAGCACGAGTCGGTCGGGCTGCAAAAGGCCCGTTGCCTCGAACTGCACCCGGATCAGCAGGGGCTCTTTCTCCCGTGCTATGGAGACATGAGCCGTTCCGTCCATGATCTGCACCCGGTTTACGGAAAAGGGGATTTCAGGATCCGTTCTTCTTGAACGCACTTCGGGATCCGAGTGAAACAACCCCAGGACGTTCCATTGCTTTTCCACGTCCCGGTGCAGGTAAAGGGAAGGTTTTTGGATACGGATTCGTTGGATTGCCCGTTTCCCTTGGAGTATATCTCCCAAGGAATAGCTCAACCCGATTTCCTCCGCCGTAAACAGGAGACCGTGGGGATCTTCCACGACAATGCCGCCCAGGGTCAGATGTGTATACCCGTTGCCTCCGAGACGCTGAATGCGGATCTGTACGGGTAGTGTTTCGGATACGGCGTGTCGAATCAGGTTCTCCACGTTTCGGCGTACCGGTTCAGTACGGAGGAGCAGTGGGAGGGCGGACAGAATCAACAGCAGAACCGTTCCGGTGAAGAGGATCCCATAAAGCAAAAGTCGTTTCTTCATGACAGTCGATTCAAAAAGCCTGACCGATGCTGAAATGCAGATGAACCCGACCGGCGTCCTCATCCTGAGGGTTTAATTGGTACCCCAAATCGAAACGTACCGGGCCGATGGGAGTGCCGTAACGAAGTCCGAAGCCTGTGCTGTATCGGAGGCTTCCAAAATCCATGCTAAATGCGGACTCGTCCACATTACCAAAGTCCAGGAAAATCACGCCTCCGAATTCACGGAACAGAGGAAAGCGTGTCTCCAGGGATCCCTCGAACAACGACAGACCTCCCAAGGGATTGCCCTGAGAGTCCTTGGGCCCGAGATTTTGGTAAGGATAGCCCCGTACGCTTTCGGTACCTCCCGAAAAGAACCGTCTGAACACGGGAATGCTCTCCGTATTTTCCGTGGGTTCGATTACCCCGGCAAGTATCCGGCCGGCCAGGAGGAGGTGTTTTCCCAACGGTTGGAAATGCCGTCCTTCGAGCACGAGTCGAACGAAGTCCACTTCCGAACCGGTCCAGCTTGATGCCCATCCCGCAGAGCACTGCCAAAAGCTTCCCTGGGTGGGATTGAGCACGTCGTCCCGGGTATCCCGTCCCAGCGCCGCTTCGATCATGGAAATGATGAAATTGGAGCGCTCCTTGACAGGTTCGGGTTCCTGAATGATTTCCACGTCTTCCACTCGGTTCAGCTCGAGTCCGTGACCCAGGGAAACATAATATATGGGAGTTAGATTGCGTGTGACATGGACCCGGTTGAAGACCATGCGGTTTGTGAAACTGGCGTGCCTTTCCCTCCGAATGCCGAAATGGTCACCGGCTGCTTGGTCCGGATGAAAGAACACGGGTTGGATCAGTGAGGATTCCAGGCCCTGCACTCGATAGGAATACTTGGCTGAAAGATCCAACCTGCGAGCCTGCTGCAGGAAATTGCGATGAGTCCACACGGCTTGAGCTCGAAATCGATCTTCGGTGCCGTATCCTATTCCCAATTTGATGGTCCTCGGCCTTCGGTAGGCGACTTCAAGGATCATGGGAAGTCGGTTTGTGTCCACAGGGGGATACTGGGGCCGAAGGGTCACCACGTTGAACGGACCCAGGTCGAAAACCTTTCGCTGAGTTTCATTTACCTTGGACTGATCGTACAGGCCTCCAGGCTCGAAGGTCAACCGGGAGCGAATGGTGTTTTCGTCGTCCGGATGAGCCCCTTGAATATGCACCGGACCAAAAGCATACTCCCGGCCCGGAGTGACCAAGAACCGGACGACAGCCAAACCCTCAGCGCGTCTCAGACGCACTCTTCCCGTGACTTGAGCCCTGGGATACCCGTTGTTCACCAAGATGGTCCGGATTCCCCTCTCAGACTGTAGATAATCCTCCAAGCGAAATCGTTTGCCGGGAAACATCCCCACAGTGTGTTCCAAGGCATCGCGAACGCTTTCCGATACGTTTTCCAATCCTTCGACAAGCACTTCCTGCACGAGGGTGGGTACGCCTTCGGAGATGGTAAGAATGACATCCGCCCGTAAGGTATGAGGATCCACATTCCATTCATACCCGATGTCGGGATCGTAGAATCCTTCCTGTTCCAAGTACCGCCGTAACCGTTGGATATCCTTTTCCAGGTCCTCGGGGCCGAAAGGCTTTGCCGCGACCCAAGGTTTCAGCGAAATGCGTTCAACCGTAAGAAATTCCCTCACCTGCCTCGGGGAGAGCGTTTGGAGGCCTTTGATGGAGACGGACTGAACGGGGGTCTTCTCTGCGGCCTCTTGAGCACGAGGTCTTGTGGAGACGGAGAGAAGGCAGAAGGTGACTACCAGGACGATCCATAACCTGAACATAAAGGACATAATCCAACCTAACGGGTCGGCGTAGAAGAGGATCCCCCGCATGGGGCTTCATTCCGCGTGACTTCAGCGCAAGCCGTGCGGATCCTCTTTTTCAGGATTCGCTCGAGCTGAATTGTATTGCTTTCCACAGCTTTCATTTCTTATGGCGGTGGACCGTACCGACTCGCATCGTGGGTCAATCCTGCAAATGCAGGCTGAGACACCTCGTTGTAGCTGCCTTGAACCGAACCATCGAGTGTTCTAATAGGGTTCACGGCACTCCGTCAACGTCTTTAATCTTTAAACCATGTCCCGTTATTGTTATAAAGACAGGCTGTAACCAGCAGGTTGCGCTTCGCAGGAGCCGATTTCGACTCTCTGGGACCATGGTGAGCCAGTTCGAAAGATCTTTGAACACTCTATCAGAATACCAGAAACCGGGAAACAGGTGCAAACCCGAGGCCGGTTCTCCCATTCCTCAACCTCCCGGATCCACGGGGCGTCCGGATAAGGGATTCAGAACCAGGCCGCCTGGGGAGAGGGGGGAGCGGGTTGTACCGGTTAGGAGAACGGGATGTTCGTACTTCTCATTGTTGTAGCCGCCACATTGCTTGTGTCCATGACTTGCTCGTTGCTCGAGGCTGTCCTCTACTCGACGAGACGGACTGAACTCGAAGCGGCCGTGCGGGCGGAGAAACACCCCGGGCAGGCCCATGCCTTGCTGGCTATGAAAAGGACCATCGCCGCTCCATTGACCTCTATACTCATCTTGAACACCATAGCCAATACAGCCGGCGCCTCCCTGGCTGGATCGCTGGTGAACGACGTTTTGGGAACCCACTGGGTGTTGTGGTTCTCGATTTTGCTTACGCTTGCCATCCTTTTCTTCTCGGAGATCATTCCCAAGACCCTGGGAGCGGTTCACTGGAGAGCCCTGTGGCCTCTAGTGGTCATGCCGTTACGGTTCATGCAGGTGCTTCTTTATCCCGCGGTTCGCGCGAGCTTGTGGCTGACCCGCCTCCTTACGGGAGCGCAGCGAAGCAGATCGGTGACCGAAGAAGAGATTCTTGCCATGGTGCAGATGGGGGCTCGGGAGGGAGAACTTTCGGACATGGAAAGCCGCATGGTGGTAAACATCATCGGTCTTGAAAACAAGAGCGTCAAAGAAATTATGACCCCCAGAACCGTGATTTTCGCCCTCGAAGCTCAAACACCGGTTGAACAGGCCGTGGATGAGGCACACACCAAGGGGCTGAATCGGATTCCCGTGTATGAGGGATCCATTGAGGAAATCCGGGGGTACGTTCTATTGCGGGATCTAAGCATTCGAAAAGCATGGTCGCATCCGGAAGCTCCCATATCTGAGTTTATGAAGCCTGTATCGTTCGTACCGGAAGCCATGAACTGCATCACTTTGCTGAGACGATTTTTGGAAAGCCGCGAGCACATGGCCCTTGTGGTGGATGAATACGGGGGACTTTCCGGGTTGGTGACTTTGGAGGATATCGTGGAGACCATACTCGGAGAGGAGATCGTGGACGAAACCGATCTGGTGGTTGACATGCAGGAGCAGGCTCGTACCAAATGGAGAGCCCTCTTGCGCAAGGGTAAGGTCAAAGCGGAACAGTTTCATGATTGATGCATGGGATGAGCGGGATTCCCATTTGATGGAGCGGCGCCGCATCCGGGAGGTGAGACCGTGCTTCGAATGAAGTTGGCAAACAAAATCATATTCGCTTTCATGGTGGTGGTTTTCCTGTGTGCCGGTTATGGATCGGCGGTCTTTTACCGGAGCGCGGAAAAAGCACTGACTGCAGTGTCCTCAATGGATCCCGCAGGTGTCGAGGCGCTTGTTCAAGCTCGGAAATCCGCCGTTCTGGTCGGAGTTCTGGGAGCCATTCTGGGTTTCGTGACGTGTTATTTTCTGATCAAGCAAGTTGTCGGTCCGGTCCATGCCATGATCCGTGCGCTGGAGATCCATCTCACCAAAGGCGAAGCCGTTCGGGTGGATATTCCGAACAAGGACGAATTGGGTGTTCTCGCCTTATACCTGAACCAGCTGCTTTCCGAGGGAAAGAAACGTGATGACTGAGAACGTGGAACTTCTCCTCCCGGTCTCTCGGGGTGTGGCGTAATCCACCGAGCCCTGAGTCCGTTCAACAGGAATTCCGCGCCTCTCTCAAGATCTTGGGACGGCTTCCGATAAGGATAGTATGTTCCCGTGTGGAACATACTATCTTGCGATTTGTGGGGGACCCGAACCCCGACGCAGATCGAAAGGCGGTCCGCCCGCCTCCCTTGAGGGAGGCTTTGGGGCGGTATTTGACAGGCTGTTGAAAATGCGATCCGCCGGCACGCCTCTTGCGCGATGTGCTCTGTCATTGCGGCGTACCGTATGCAGGTCTCATTTCCCAGGGTTGGGCACGCCCAAGGCGTGGCTTGCATCTCATCGATTTGCACCGGCCTGCCTGAAATACTGTTTATCAACGGGCTGTTGACCCTTCAGTCGGAGATAGTCTTGGAAACCATCGAGGTTATCTGTTCCTGCGGCCGCAGATATAAGGTCTCCGCCGATTATGCGGGAAGGAGAGGTAAGTGTCCTGCGTGTGGAAACAGCATTCTGGTACCGGAACCCTCCCGTAGACCTCCCGGGGGGGCTGATGCAGAGGTGGGTGGACGGGACGCGGGCCCGCCTGCGGACCTCGGTGAAGAGGCCGTCGGGCGGCCGGGCAAGTCCTTTCAACCCGAGAAACCCAACGCCGGTTCGGGTTCCGAGGAGCGGCGAGCGAGGGGTGTCCGGGGAATTACCTCCCAGTTGACGGATTTTCTCGAAAACGCCAAACTCCGGTTCAAGAACAGCGAAACGAAGTTTGCGGAGATTCGAGCCAAGACGTTTGGTGCAGGAGACCGGAGACCGGGAGAAGCCGATCCGCAGCGGCTGGTCCGCAACTTGACCTTTCTGGTGGCGGGAGTTTTGATCGCGGCGGTGCTCCTCTTGGGGTGGTTCTGGGTAAAAGGCAGCGAGGCGGACTCCGCCTACCGTGAACTACAGGTCCGTCTCCAAAACCAAGAGAATCTACGATTGATTCAAGGGCAGTATGAGGCCTATGTGTCGAAGTATCCGGAGAGCCGGCACGCCGCCGAACTCCGTCCAATACTGAAAGGCCTTCCCGCCCGTATCGAGGCCCGGGATTACGAAGTCCTCGAAACCCGGCTGAACGGTTTGGGGAAGTCCTATGAGGAGTATGAGGAACCTCTCAAACGGTTTCTTGCCGAACATCCGAACGGAGCCCATGCCCAGGCGGCCCGGATCATGCT
>CAZQXK010000106.1:0-9848 GCA_964597345.1 uncultured Thermodesulfobacteriota bacterium
TATTTCAGCATGTTACGAATTATTTAAACATATAGTCAAATCAATAGGTTACAAACGACGCCCGTACCCCGTGAATAAATACCTTTGGGAAATGGGAGCAGCCCAATTCCGGATCCGAGGGGAATCTGCCGTCCCCAAGCCGAGGGGATTTGCGTCCATCGGTGAAATGTGGTAGGGGAAAATCGGTCGTATATGCCCGCCACGGGTCTACAGAGCGATCGTGAAAGGAACTGTGAAACCCGTCGGAGCATAGAGCGAGGTTCCATGTTTATACCCTGAGGAACCTTCTTTCACCCCGGGCGTGGGGAGTGCTTCCACTGAATCCCGGCAAACCGGAGAGTCTGAGAGATGAAACAGATCGGAAGAAACGAACCCTGTCCTTGCGGAAGCGGCAAGAAGTTTAAGAGATGCCATTTGGGACGTGAAGGCGAATTGATCGTCCACAAGATGGAGCACCTCCCGGACAATGCGGGGAAACGGATCATCGACTTACCGGAGGTTCACTACGGCCGTTCCAAAGAATTTCTGGAAGCGCTCGATATAGAGGAACTCACGGGCGCCCGAACAGGCATCAAAATGATCGACCTACAGACCTATCAAAGTTTGGGTTTTTCAGGACGCCAAGCCCCCAAAGACCCTCGAAACGCCGGACTCATGGTGAATCCCAAGAAAACAGAGCAGGAGGATCCCAATCACATATACCTGGCCATTACTCCCGATATTAATGATTCCACGCTGATCCATCAGATTGCTCATGTTTTGGATTACCTGGCCGGCTCCCGTCTGGCGCCGGGAGGCGGTGACGCACTCAGTATGCAGACGGGCATTCCTCCGGAACAATTGGATCATACGAAAGAATTCGCCGGCTGGCTAATGTTCCTAAAAGATCGTTTCCATGTGGAACTGGATGCCGAAGATGAAATCATCTCCTTTCTCAACGAACATCATCAACTGTTCACTACCGACGAGATCAAGTCGCAAGACACCACCGGTCTCCTGCTTCGATCGGAACGCCTTCTGCGTTTTCTGCGCACGCATAAGGAAGAACTCGACTTGCGCATCCGTACCCTTCAAGGGTATATGAAGGATGCATCACACACCGCATCTTGAGCAATTTTCTATATGAACAGGGGTACTATACGGAATTCGTTCACATCCACCAAACCTCGATCCGTCAACTTGAGTTCGGGAATGACGGGGAGCGCCAGAAAGGAAAGGGCCATGAAAGGATTGTCCAGAGCACACCCAAGCTCCCGGACAGCCTTCATGAGTGTCTGCTGGCTTTTCACCACCGCTTCTGCGGATTCCAAAGACATGAGACCGGCCAAAGGAAGGGGAAGTGATGCCGTAACTCCACTCTCCAGAGCCACCGCCATTCCGCCGCCCATTCGTTCAATTTCTCTGACCGCATAAACCATGGCTTCATCATGAACCCCGGCGATCACGATATTATGGGAATCATGAGCTACACTGGAAGCCAGAGCTCCCCGCCTCAGCCCCAGACCGATTACCAGGCCCAACCCGACGCGTCCCGTCCGATGATGTCGCTCCACCACCGCCAACTTGACCACGTCGTTTCCCGGGTCCGCCCTAACCTCCCCTTTGTTTCTTAGGACCCGCAGAGGAACCGTCTCCGTGAGCAACTGCCCGGGAACCACTCGGATCACTCGGGCCGTTTCACCTCCAGCAGGAATTCGAAAAGAATCCTCCGAGATCGCCGCTATCCGAACCGTGTTTTCGAGAAGGCATTCAGAGGAACGCGAAACCTCCAATTGAAGCAACCCTTCCCGCGCCACCATATTCCCTTTAAAGAATACCGTGTTAACGATAACTTCCTCTAGGTTCTCCAATAACACGATATCGGCTCTATAGCCCGGAGCTATGGCGCCTCGGTCGGCGAATCCAAAGTATTCCGCCGCGTTCAACGTGACCATCTGTATGGCAGTCGCTGGATTCAAGCCCCTCCGAATGGCCCGGCGGAGATTATGATCCAAATGACCGCCGGAAAGCAGTTCACCGGGATGCCGGTCGTCGGTTACCAACATCATTCGCCTCGAGGTTTCGGCGGTAACCAGGGAAAGCAGTGCGTCCAAATTCCGGGCCTGGGTCCCTTCCCGGATCATGATGAACATTCCCCTGGCAAGTTTCTCCCGAGCCTCCTCCAACGTGGTGCACTCGTGGTCCGAACGAGGTCCCGCGAATAGGTAGGCATTGAGGGCCCGCCCGGATAACAAGGGTGCGTGGCCGTCCCGAATCGAATCCTCGAACAAAGCCAGTTTTTCCAGAAGTGAGTCCAATCCGTTGACTACCCCCGGGAAATTCATGACCTCTGCCAGACCCAGGACACGCGGTCTTCCTTTAAACTTCAGCATTTCCTCCACGCCGAAAGATCCTCCGGACGTCTCCATATCCGTTGCGGGAACGCAAGAAGGCAGCAGGAAATGGACGTCTACAGGTAGATTTCGGGTAGCCTCCAGCATGAACTCAACCCCATCCGATCCCATGACGTTGGTAATCTCGTGGGGATCCGCCACCATGGCGGTGGTTCCCCTGGGAACCACCGCCCGCGCCAATTCAGCCGGTGCCAGAAGGGTACTCTCGATGTGGATGTGTCCCTCGATGAAACCGGGCGCGGCGATCATACCACGAGCATCCACTTCCCTCAGACCTCGGTAATTACCCAGTCCCACAACCCGTTCTCCGCAGACGGCGATATCCTGGCTCTCGAGTTCCCCCGTAAATACATTGATCACATCGGCTCCGTGAATCACCAGATCCGCCGGAATATCGCCCCGGGCCGCCGCCAAATGCTTCTGGACTGCTTGGAGCCTGTTGTTTTCATTCATGGAGCATCTCCTTGGGAAGGTTTCAGAGAAGTACACGAACACGCATGAACCTGAAAGAAATGGAATCGCGCTTGGGTTACCAGTCCGTTGATAAACACCATTTCGAGCAGGCTGCTCAAAAACCATGCGATGCAAGACGCGCGAATCCTGCGGAATGAGGCGCACACACGGTACGCTGCAATGGCCAAGGATGAGGCGCAACGCAGCAGGTCACGTTTGTCACCAGCCTGTTACCGGACGCTCGAAGCCTGCATACGCGCTTCCAGGAATGTAACGTTTTGCTGCACGTCATCATCTCCCGCCACTTCCAGGTATCGATCCGTCGGAATTCCCGCGCTTGGTTGGAAGCCGACCTTTTGCCTCCTGTATATTTCCCAACGAGCATCCGATAGCGCCGCCGGATCCTCGGCCCTCTTTGAGAGGCGTTCCCGGACAGTGCCCTCCTTTGCGGTGCAGTGGACGAAAAGCACCTCAATATTCGCATCGGTTTCAAGATCGAGAAGACGTGCTCTGTCCTCGGGATTTCGAAATGAGGCGTCCAGAATGACCCAATAACCTTGGGACAAGAATTTTCGGGCGTCCTCGGCCATCTTGGCGTAGGTGTTCTTCGTCATCTCGCGGGAATAGAGACCCTGTTCAAAATCTTCCGGTTCTCGAGCTGTGGGGGGGAGATTCGCAAGGACCTTCCTGATCCGGTCCGCCGAAAGCACCGGGACGTCGAACCGGTAACCTAAGGCTTCGGCCAGAGTGGTCTTCCCGGTTCCCGCCAGGCCGAACACGACGATAACCCTGAGCAGCCTGGAAGCACTTGTATAGGATTCCGCCAAGGCGAAGTACCGCTTGGCCTGCATTAGGAAACGCGTCTGTTCGTCGGGGTGTCCCCAAGCTTCATCAAAGGCAAAACACAGGATTTTACCGCGCACATATGCACGATAGCACTTATAAAAATCCATGAGCTTTAGACAGTCCGGATCGTTGGACTTGAGGACGAATTCCCTTATGAAGAGATCGGAAAGATCATGCCTTCCCAAAAAATCCAGATCCATAGCAAGAAACGCCACATCCGCCGCCACATCCCCATACCGAAAGCGGCGGTTGAATTCGATACAATCGTAAATGATTACATCATCGAGGATACAGATATTCTTGGTGTGCAAGTCCCCATGACAATCGCGGATCTTTCCTTGAGTAATCCGGGAACGAAACAGGTCTTCCTGGGTCAAGAACGCTCTGGTAAAAGACTGGATGTGTTGAAAGCGGGAATCGGACAAAGCCACGTGGATGTAATGCTCCGTTTGGGCATAGTTCTCTTCCGTATTGAAGCATATGGCCTTAACCTCGCCGTACCGATCGATCTCTCCTCCCGTGTCGGCATGGTCGTAGAAGTCTACCAGGACATCACAGATACGCCGGATCGTGTCCGTGCCGACCAAGTTTCGATCCAGGAGGCGGTCCAGCATGCGATCTTGGGGGAGTCGTCTCATTTCAACGGCGTATTCAATGATCCTCCCCCTCCCTCTTACCCGGACCTTCCCCTTCTCCAAGGTAATGGGAACTACGCCCAAATAGACTTCGGGGGCAAGGCGCCGATTCAGAAGTACTTCCTCGTGGCAGAACCGTTCTCGTTTGGCAAGGTTCGAAAAATCCAGGAAGCCGAAGTTGAGAGGTTTCTTTACCTTGTAGGCCAGATCCCCGGCAAGGAAGATCCAGGAGATATGAGTCTCGACCCGTTCGACAATCTGCGGTCGGTTGGGGTACACTTCGGGGCTCATCAAAACCTGATCGATGGACACTTCTTGTCTCGAACCACCCCCCATGACAAAAACGTCCCGCGCTCCTTCAGCGGATCCGATCCGGATCCCTGATACCGAAGTCATCTCTCAAAAAGGCATTCTCGTTCATATCCAGGCCGTATTCAGGCTTTCTCAGACGATTGTAGTGACGGAACAGCAGTTCGAAGTATTGGATCCATTCCTCCTTGTCTCGTGCTTCGATACGCATAGTGAGTTTGGGAGATGTATTCGAGTACCGGAACAAAATAAATCCGTCTGGGGTATCCAAACGAAAGCCGTCTTCAAGGACGTCCATTCCGGCTATCTCCCAGTTGTTCCGGGCGGCTACCTCTCTGAACGCCTCTTCGACACCGGCGACCACACGTGCTTTGTCCGAATTGTCATATACTGTCCGGATCTCAGGAGCCTGGAGAAAGTCATCAAATAAACCCTCGGCCTTTTTTCGTTGCAGGAAATTCCGGATCGTGAGGCCCGGTACATTCCATATCTCGGCATATTGATCCATGATGGTGATGAACTTGAGCATAAACCGTAGTGCGTCGTCGGAAGGAACTCCGTATTCATCCGTCCCAAAAAAATGGAGGGAATACTCCGCCTGCCACATCACGTAGTCCGTCTGTTCAACCAGGTCTCGTGGGGACGAGAATCCGGAGGATAGGGCCAACGCGTCCATCAACCGGTTCATGGTGGACTTGATGTGAGAGTGTCCGATCCGATGTTGTACGGGTCGGCCCCCCAATCCACGGACCAACTGGGTCAACTGCTTACTGCATCGCGGATCGGCTAGCACCGTACCGGCCAGTTCTTCCAATTTGGTTTCATCGAATCGGGTGCCCAACCGCTTCAGTCGGGAGATCAAATCGGGTCTGTCGACCTGGATCTTATGCGCGGCCAGAGGGAACCCGATCATATCGCCCAGGAACAGTTCGCCGGCCACCATGACGGACACACGGTCGGCATCCAGATCGAAGCTGAAGAGTGTCACCTGAGGATTGGCAATGGACCATCGAATCTGCTCCTGCAAGTAACGGGGTTGAGTCGGGTCCGGTAATCCCCCTGAAGCCTCCGGGTCGCTTTCGATTCGGAAAGTCTTTACAAGCCGGTCGCCCAAGATCCTTTCAAAGGCCCGGGCATACAATCGCGCCGTCCCCCCGCCGAAGTTCACGGCAACCGGTGCATGCCCTTGTTCAATCCCGGACCTGAATTCTTCCTCCAGGCAGTCCATGTATAGTTCAGACGTCTCGTCGCCGATCTTCAGGACAGATGCATCCTTGTCCGCACGACGCGCTCGACCTTCGAACACCGAGTCCCGAATCCGGTTGATATATTCACTATGGAGCGCCTCCCTGCCGAGGACGATTTTCATCCCATTGTATTCCTTTTCCACGTGTGACCGAGTTATCATGATTCCGCCTTGGGCGTTGAGTTTCTGAATCATTCCATAAACTTCGCCTGTGCATCCCTCACCCAGTATCACCACGTTGATGCCGCTGCGGATGAGTCCCCGAACCAATCCTTCCAGCAAGTCCGGCGATGTGCGGCCGTTGTCCATACCCAGGACGAAACAATCACCGGGATTGAGTCCTTTTACTGGCCCCGGCAAACTATCGAAAACCACGCATCCTAAAGAGCGTCCCACTCGTTCGGCGATCCCGGGCCCTAAGTTGGCCGATATCTTGCCGGAATCCCCAGCGCCATCGTAAGAGATCACTACTCCCCGAATGTCGTAGGACTTGAAAATGGATGCCAACTGCTCGCGGGCCTCTTCCTGTCGGGTAAACGCCCACATCTCAGGGAGTTCGAAGACTGGAGGCAACATTTCCCAGGAAACCTGCTCTTCTGTATATTTCGTCCTCCGTTCTTCAAGGATGTTTCGCAATCGCCGGATTTCTTCTTCAATCATCGTGTTGATAACCATCGTCGGGCGCTCCTTCACATTCTATGCACCGAATGAAGCTTCAGTAGATTCGTGGGGTTTTCCTGGGGGATGGGTGAGCCCATGGTTATGGCAACCAAATCTCCTTCCTTCGCCAATCCGCGTTCCAATGAGAAATCGTTCATATAGCGAATGCAGGATTCGGTGACGTCGAAACGAGGCGAGAGCAAGGGATGAACCCCCCAGAACAGGGTCATTCGTCGAATTACATCCTCCACGGGGGAAAATGCATAAATATCCAATGGAGGCTTGAACTTGGATACGAAACGAGCCGTATTTCCGGTCTGTGTATACACCCAAACAGCTTTGAGCGGAAGATTGTTTCCCGCTCGGGCGGCCAGCCGGCAAATGGCCTTTGGAACGGTTTCATTGTCGATATCCGGAAGCGTGCTGAATGCGCTGTAACCGTCCTTGAAATGTTCAGCGTTTGCCACTATACGCTTCATCATCTCCACTACCCTTACCGGGTGCCTTCCCACGCTGGTCTCTCCCGAAAGCATCAAAGCATCCGTGCCGTCATACACCGCATTGGCCACATCCGTGGTCTCCGCCCGTGTGGGTATCTGGCGTTCGATCATGGATTCAAGCATCTGAGTCGCTGTAATGACCGGAGTCCCTAATCCGTTGGCCTTCCGAATTATGATTTTCTGCAGCACTGGAACTCGTTCCACCTCCAGTTCGATGCCCAAGTCCCCTCGCGCCACCATGATCATATCCGCCGAGCGGATGATGTTGTCCAAATCATCGAGCACCGCAGGTCGTTCCAGCTTGGCGATAATGGGAACGCACCGACCTAACCGGATCATTTTTTCGCGAAGCAACTCCACGTCCTTTGCGGTTTGCACGAAGGAGAGAGCCACGTAGTCAAAACCCAGATCGAGCCCGAGTTCGAGGTCTCGTAGGTCCTTATCCGTCAGGGAAGGCAGGCTGGTCCTTGTGTCCGGTAGATTGGCGCCTTTGTTTTCCAGGAGAACGCCTCCTTCCGTCACTCGGCAACAAACCCACTCGCCCTCTATTTTCATCACTTCCAGGCGCAGATTGCCATCATCGAGAAGAATCGCGTCTCCGGATCGAGCATCCCGGCTGAGTCCGGGATAGCTCACCTGAAAACGGTTGCCCATGCCTTGAATGGAAGCGGCCGTAACACAAACTTCTTCGCCTTCTGTCAGGAACAAGCGCCCGTTTTCCAAAGAGCCAACCCGAATCTTGGGACCTTGAAGATCTTGAACGAGCCCCACCGGTCGTCCCGCGTCGGCTATGCAACGGCGGGCCGTTTCGAAGAGTTTCCGATGAGAAGCATGCGTGCCGTGACTGAAGTTGAACCGGAGAGCGTTCACCCCGGCCTGAAGCAGTCCACGTATGACCGTTTCCGAGGAAGAAGCGGGACCCAGCGTAACCAGTATCTTGGCTTGCGTTCTAACCGGTTCCCCGCCCACTCGATTGGCGAATACGCCGTTTCCGGACTTCTGTATCATCGAGCACCCTTACACTGCGGCTTATCGACCTGCACACGTGTTTCCCCGGTCACCAGCCTTCCCTCCGGGTCCGCATCAGTCTGACAGATTCGATGCAAGCTTTCAACCGGACCTCAGCCGGTCCACGAGTCGCCCATAAAGGCCGCTTACAAGCACCGATCCGCTGTGTCCGCTGCGTTCCTGTCGCCCTTCTGGAACAAAGGAACCGATGTCCCTGCAGGCATCCGAAGTAAGTCTCTTCCCTCTGAATTCGCACCGCCGCATCGCTTCACTGTTCCCCGGTCATCACTGAACCCGATCCTCACTACATATACCCGTCAATAAAGTTCATATCGCAGGAGCCGGCATTCTATGGGGCCGTTGAACAAAATCCTTCTACGGCAGGTTCTCAATCCGATCTGTTTAGGCATATTCTTGTCACCCGTAAATACTTCTGCAACCCATCCGCTGAAGCTTCGCTTCAGCATATCTCCGAATGTTTTATAGAATTGCCCGGCGTCCCGCCCCAGCCTCAATCGATGCCCGAATGGGGGATTCGTCAAAATGATCCCATGAGTTTCGGGAGGGCTTATTGAGAGAGCGTCCTGTTGCACGAAGCGAATCAGATGATGTACTCCCGCCTTGCGCGCATTCATTCGCGCAGCCCTCAATACGGATGCATCCGTATCCATTCCCAGAATCCGACATCCTGCTTCCGGAGATTGCGCTTCCGATGCACCGGAAAGCACCGCTTTCCATGCCTTCCTCTTGAAATTCAACCATCTTTGAAAACCGAATCGAGGCCGAAGGCTTCCCGGAGCGCGTTTCTCAGCCATCAAAGCTGCTTCAATGAGGATCGTCCCTGAACCGCACATGGGATCCAGCAAGGGAGAACGGCGGTCCCATTGAGAGAGCAGGATCAAACCCGCGGCAAGGGTTTCTTTCAAAGGAGCCACCCCACGATCTTGCCTGTACCCCCTTCGGTGCAGCCGATCTCCCGAGCTGTCCAAGCTCAGGCTCGCTTTTCCTTCATTCACGTACAGATTGATCCTGAGATCAGGATCCATACGATCCACATTAGGTCGGGCGCCACGGCGCCTGCGCATGGCATCCGCCACTGCATCCTTCACCTTCAGCGCGGAATACTGAGAGTTTCGCAGCCGGTCCGTATCCCGCGTGAATGCGTCCACCATAAAGGTGTGTGAAGGAGTGAGCAGTTCCTCCCACGGAACATCTGCGGATTCTCGGTAAAGGGTATCCGGATCGTCACAAGGGAAGGTCTTTAGAAGCATGAGAATCCGGTTCGAGGTGCGAAGGTGTAAGTTCGCTCTGTAACACTCCTCGACAGGGCCTTCGAAAGCAACCCCTCCCTGTCCCTTTTGCACCCCCTTCATCCCCATATCGACGAGTTCCTGCTCCAGGACTTCCTCCAAGCCCCGCGCCGTAGTTGCAAAAAAAGCGTGCGACCTTTCCGTCATCGATTTCCAACCTCCCACAGCCCATTCCAACTCGTTTCCCGATGCCATTATACATTTGACCTTCCCCGCGATCTATTCTAAACCGGGAACCTACAAAATGGTAGGTTCACCTTTGTCGGCCGGAGGCCTGAATGCTTTATAGGAGGTGTGTGGCGTGACCGCCGAACAGCCACCCGTGAGAAGGGAGTTGAAGGAATTATCCCTCTTGTTCGAAATCAGCCAGATCCTAGACGCGGGAACGGACCTGCGCGACGTGGTCGACCCCGTGTTGCAGGCTGTTTCAAAACACATGGGCATGGAACGGGGGACTCTGCTCCTTCTGGATCAAGACAACGGCGAGA
>CAZQXK010000107.1:0-9521 GCA_964597345.1 uncultured Thermodesulfobacteriota bacterium
TGGACATACACCGGGCTCTGGCATCCCACCCCAACCTTCTCTTGCTGGACGTGCCCACGGCCGGCATGAATCCCCAGGAAACCAAAGCTCTGATGCAATTCATCCGGGACATCCGGAATCGGCTTGATCTCACCGTGCTCCTAATCGAACACGACATGCGCGTGGTCATGGGTATTTCGGACCAAGTCACCGTACTAGATCATGGCAGGAAGATTTCGGAAGGCGCCCCGGAAGCCGTTCGGAAAGACCCCGGAGTCATCGAGGCCTATCTGGGAAAGCGCATCGGGTCCGGCGGCGCGCACCCTCTCCGGGAGCAGGCACGGTAAGCGAACATGCCCCTTCTTACGGTCAGGAATGTACACACGTTTTACGGCAGCCTGGAAGCGCTCCACGGGGTGGATCTTCTGGTGGAAGAGGGGGAAATCGTAACGCTGATCGGAGGCAACGGCGCCGGCAAGACCACCCTGATCAACACGGTATCGGGTCTCCTGAAACCCCGCGTGGGAACCGTACATTTCAAGGAAACCCGAATCGACACCCTGGATGCTCACCACATCGTGCGAATGGGCATCTCGCAGGCTCCCGAAGGACGGCGAATCTTCAGAAAACTCACCGTGCTGGAAAACCTGCAGATGGGCGCCTTCACACGAAGGGACCGCCGGGAAATCCGCCGGGACCTCGACGACGTATTCGAGCTTTTTCCGCGTCTCCAGGAGCGCAGTCGCCAAACGGCGGGAACCTTGAGCGGGGGAGAGCAACAGATGTTGGCCATGGGACGCGCCCTGATGGCCAGGCCGGAACTGGTGCTGCTGGACGAACCCTCCATGGGCCTGGCCCCGGTCATGGTGGAAACGATTTTCAGAATCATCTCCGACATCAACGCCCGCGGCGCCACCATTCTGCTCATCGAGCAAAACGCCCTGATGGCTCTCGAGATCGCCCGTAGAGGCTATGTCATGCAGTCGGGTCGAATCGTTATGGAAAACTCGGCGTCCTCCCTGTTGCGGGACGAAAGCGTACGGAAATTCTATCTGGGTGAGGATCTGCCGGAAAACTGAAGTTTCACCGACCATGCGACACCATCACCGCGCCCGGATGGAACTCCCTTGGCCGGTGTCGGAGCACCGGGATGGGGCGCGCCGACGGGGTGGAAAACATCCCGCCGGCGCATGCAACGCCGTGGTGCTTAGTTCCTGCGATAGGATTCCGTGTAAGCCGGCAGCCGGATCTCCGCTCTGTTTCCTCCCCGCTCTGAACGAGTGAACGTAATGGTTCCTCCATGACTGCCCACAATTTTCCTCACCATGGGAATGCCCAATCCCGTACCGAACGTCTTGGACAACACGATGGGATCCAGCAGTTCACTCATGGCTTCATTGGGAAGGGGACGGCCTGAATCATGTATGATCAGGCTGACCGCCCGCTGGGCGGAATCATAGGAACACGAAATCTGAACATCTCCTCCCCCGTCCATGAGACGTGCCGAATTGGTCAGGATTTTCTGGATCACGTCGGCAATGCCTTTGGCGTCGAATACCAGCCTGGGAGGAAGGTCCGGATCCATGTGCACCCGCAGATAGATGTTTCGTTCCTTGAACCATTCGTGGGCGCGCTCCAGGATCGCTCCCAGCATTTGTCCCAAATCGTTCTCTCGAAAATCGGGCCGGTATTGCTTGGCATAATCGTTCATTTCCTGAAGCACGCGCTCCAAACGCGCCGCTTCACCCAGAATGATCTTCATATACTGCTTTCGCTGATCCTCCGAGGCGGAGTTCTTGGCCAGCCTCTGAACGAAACCGCTCAGCGCCGTCAGCGGATTACGAATTTCGTGAGCCACCGCCTGGAGGGCCGCCTCCGTTCCTCCATCCGGCGGGCAGAGGGCAGGGTCCGGCTCGGAGACCTCGGAACCCGGAGGGTGTTCCAGAAACCATTGCACCCGTTCTTCAAGATGCAAGTTCAGACGACTGAGCGCAAGGTTGGCCTTCTCCATGACTTCCAGCACATCCTTGCCCATTCCTTCCTGAAGGTCGAAAGCCCCGGCCAGTTCGTCCACTTGAGCGAAAACTCCCGCCAGGATTTCGTTCACCTGTTCCGCGTTCAACTTCAACCGATCCTGCACTTCTCCGTGAAACCGGTACAGATGTTCCCCGCCGCCGAACAGGATTTCGCCGCCTTTACCGGCCAGCTGGGTAACCGTGCAGAGCGGAGAACCACCCGATGGAAGCGTCTCGTCCGGATCCGCTTCCAGGACCTTAACCAACGGTTCCGGAAAGCGCCAGCGTTTCAATATGATTCGACCCACCTCCCGATGGTTGATGCCCAAGTGTCGGTTTTCCCACTGAACCTGATCCTTCAACGATGAACCCATGTCCGGGCATCCCTGAACCCATGCATCGGGAAGGATTTGGAACAGCATCAACTGGCCGATTCTCAGGATCAAACCGGCCACAAACGCTTCTTCCGGATCCACCTCGAGCCAAGCGGACATCCGAGCCAACTCCCGTGCGATCATGGCCCGGTATAGTGAGAAGCGCCAGAAGCGGCTGAACTCAAAGGCGCTTGCGCTGCGTAGGGGAAACGTATGGCGCAGGGAGATGGACAGCGCCATGAGCCGGACCCGCTTCAAACCCAAGTGGGTGACGGCTCTGGAAACAGTGGAAATGGAAGATCGAGTGGAAAATTGGGCGCTGTTGGCGAGTTTCAGAAGGCGCGTCACCAGAGCCGGATCCTGCTCGATGAGCGATGCAATACGGCCCACGGTCACGGAATCATCGGAGGCTAGTTCCAGCAACTGCACCGCCACGGGAGACAGGGCGGGCAGCGCGTGCTCTTCCTGAATCTTTTTGAGAATTCGAACTCGTTCATCCACCATGATCACCTCACCGCACCCCGCCGACCCGGCTTCCGATCAATCCGGCGCCGGCTCGTTGGAGAACCTCAACGCATGGCGCTCGCATTCCACCGAAGCCCCGAACATCGAGCCAAACAACTCCATCTGCCCGGGATGCCGCCTGGCGCGCTTCGTCTGCACGCGTAACTCCCGGCCGGCATCCTCCAGGGTGGGTTCAGTTCCGACACGATCCTCTTCGATCCAGATTTCCTGAAGACGCTTCCACAGGAGAAAACGCCGGCAGGTCCGCAGACTCCCGCAGACCAGCAACGTCGACCGGTCTCCCTCCTGACGGATGATCTCGTATCGGTTCTTCCCCGAGATCCGATCACGGCCCTCCCGCAATAGGAGTCTTCCCGACATGATTTCCCCTTCTTCTCACCTGCCCGGACACTCCATGAAGCGCATACACGTTTGGATACCGCGAGGGAATCACCTACCTCGGTAAACCAAACAGTCCGGGCGAATCTTGGGAACGCTTTCCGATCCCGTCATGATCATCAGGCGTTTCAGCTCTTCCGTGATCTGGTGAATCACGGCGTACACACCCAACGCGCCGTCCGCCGCAAGTCCATACAGGACGGGACGGCCCAGACCCACTAATTCGGCCCCTAAGGCAAGCGCCTTGAGAACATCGCTTCCGCGCCTGAACCCACCGTCGACGATGACGGGAATCCGTCTCTCCACCACCTGAAGAATTTCTTCCATGACCTGAAGAGGATGGGGCAGATAATCCAGGGTATGCGCTCCATGGTTGGACACCACAATGGCATCCGCACCCGCGTCCAGGGACCGTCGCGCGTCTTCGCCACTGAGTATGCCCTTGAATACCAAAGGCCTCGTTACCCGGTTCCGAATCCGGATGAGTTCCGTCAATTTAAGCGGAGTACAATTCCGGGCCACTAGCCGATCCCCGATCTTGGTGCCTTGACCCGCGTCGATCTCTATGCCTACCCAAGTCACTCCGGCTTCCTGAATACGCTCCACATCCTCAAACAACCTGTCCCGGTCCTCGTAGGGCTTCACGTTCTGGACAACCGGAAGCCCGGTTCGCACGATCTCGTTCAGGTTGTCCGGGACGGGGGTGCCTGTCCACATCAGGGAACCCGCTCTCGCCAACCCCTGAGCCGTCTCGATAAGACCGTCGTCACAGATCGACGGGATGGGCATGGTCATGGCGCTCATGATGACCGGTGTTTTAAGGGAAACCCCCAGGACCGTCACGTCGGTGGAGGCGGAAGCGGGAGCATCGATGGCCCGCTGTCGGATGGTGTAGGCGTCCAATACCGCCCGGTCGTTCTGCGGGATCCAACCTGTTTCCACCGCTCCCAGGGTGAATCCGATCTTTCGTGACCGCAGGTTCTGTTCACCCTTTTCGTACAGCAGGGTCAAGTCCGTCATGTCTTCCGTCTCCTCCGGAGAGCATCGCCGGCCTATCAGGCCTTTGATAAACAGTATCGCGGGCAGGCTGGTGAAAAACGATGACATGCAAGGCGCGCGAATCCTGAGGAATGAGGCGTACAACCCGTACGCGTACGCCCCAATGACGAAGGAGGAAGCGCAACACAGCAGATCGCGTTTTTCAACGGCCGGTAGGCCTTCTTTTCGTTCGCATGCCCGAATGCATCCGGTTCATAGTTGTATTAAACACTTCTTCGCTTCTTAAGGCAATAACAGAATGCCTGCATGCAAGACCATCATCGACACCGGGCAATCTTTTCCCATATACGCGCGTTCAGGTGAACCCTCTTCCATCGACGCCCTGATTCCACGACCAAATTTACCCGAGGGACTCCGATTCAACGCCCTTGCCCTTCCTGCGCCACGGCGCGATTTCGGTTCGTCCGCCGAGGAAGTACAATTTTGAGTTTGGATCCGGGATATTACGTGGTATGATATTTGTACCTTGTTTTGTCTGTGAGTGATGCCTCACCGAGGCATCCGGGCAACCGATCCAACCTACTTGGCGGATTTTTGTTTGGAGAAAAACACCCATGACCCAGGAGCTCCAAAGACACTTCCGGCGTATGGATGATTATCTTCCCTTTACCTTTCGAGTCATCACCCGCCATGAATTTGACACGCTGAAAGACATGTATCTGGCAGGGACTTGCGGGGAAGAGCCTTCGTCTCCGCCCGCCATCACGGAGACCGGACTCCATCCCGAACAAGAAGCCGTGCTTCGCGCCATCGAACCTACTCTACAGGTTTTCCACGAGCGACTATGCCTGCTCAATAATAAACTGGACGCCGTAATCGCCCTGTTGCGGGGCGAGAAACCCGAAACCCTTTATCTGGAGAAACCTAGGAAGATCAATATATCGGGGAGCGGATGCAAGTTCGAGACAACCGAGGCCATTCACGAAGGCGCTTTGGTGGAAATCAAGATCCACTTGCCCGCGGCCTTGCCCAATACGATTCCGGCACTGGGAAAAGCGGTGCACGTATCGAGAAGTCCCACCGGGGCGAATATCGTGGCCCTGCATTTCCTGGCCATCAGCTACAAGAACCGGGAGACCCTGATCCAATACATTTTCCGTAGGGAGCGTGCGCTGATCCGCGCACAGAAAGAGGCGGGCGCGCTTATTGAAAGAAAGCATTCCAAGACCGGTTCGGACTCTTCATCCCATGAATAGCAGCCCGTTGATATACCGTATCACGGGCAGGCCGATGCAAAAGCGATGCGATGCAAGGCGGGCGAATCCTGAGGAATGAGACGTACGTACAGTACTTCTTAGGACGCCTGCCCGTGTGTGAGTGCGCGCAGACAGGCGGGACGCACAGGCAGAAAGGATGGATCCTCACGCCGGAGACGTGACCGCAGATCGCGTTTTTCAACGGCCTGATAGGAATTTCCGCCGCACATCTTGGGAGCCGCCGTCGGCGACCTCCGTGGAATGGTCTTCCGGTCCGGACGACCTGCGCAGTCGGGCGCTTGGGTCTCAGGGAGTCTTCAACTCGACGGACAATTCGACGCGACGTCGCAGCCTCAGGTCCTCCGCTTCACCGTCAGCCACGGCTCCGTGCGCCCCGTGGCTGACAACGGTAAATACACGCTCGGGGGTCCCGCGTCGCACCAATTCGAGAACCACATTGGCGGCTCGATGGGCCGCCACTTCCCAGTTGGACCCATAGCGAACGCCCCGAACGGGCCGGCTGTCCGCGTATCCTTCCACCCGCACGGAAGCGGGATGCCGATTCAAGAAACGAGCGAGATTCTCCATGAACCTTGAATATTCTCCGGGTACGCCCATGTCGCCCTCGTCGAATAGGATCGGCCTCCGGCCCACCAACTGAATGCGACCCGCGTGTTCCCGAACTTCGAACCATTCCGATAACTCGGATTCCATCAGCCGGACCCGCCAGGTCTCTTCGAGTCCGGAGATAATCGGAGCCGCTTCCGGTGTCACACCTTCTTGAACCGGCTCCTTTCGGCCGGGCTCACCCACGGGTTCCGGCTGTGTCATGAAACGCGTCACC
Organism: uncultured Thermodesulfobacteriota bacterium; assembly: GCA_964597345.1. Lineage (GTDB taxonomy): Bacteria > Desulfobacterota > Desulfarculia > JACQYL01 > JACQYL01 > CAZQXK01. Next base: position 6,371 of record CAZQXK010000107.1, read on the forward strand.
CCGGGACTCAGAGTCCACCAGGCAGGCGCTTCTCCACCAAAGCGATCCAGCACTTCCCGGTGAAGTTTCTGAAAGCGGTCCAGATGTTCCCGAGCCATGCGATCGAGACGTTCCTTCTCGCGCGAGCCTGCGAGAACCTCCCGCCGGGTGCGATCCAGGTGTTGTTCCAGGGAAGCGGGAACGGGCTCGTCCCGGTCCCGGAACCGCTCCACCCGAAGCAGGATCCACTCCGATTGCTCACGAAGCTTCAGCAAGTCCCGGTCGAGTTCCAGGACGCGCTTTGCGTAATCCTGGATCGCTCTTTCCAGAACTCCCTTTTCCTCCAGCGCCAGTGTCTGAAAGCCGCCCGGGAACCCGGAGGGCAATGCGTGGAGAACGCTTGAAAGAAAAAACACGCACAGACAAACCAGTCCCCAGACTCCGATCCACCGGCGGAAATCGTGTCCGAATTTCATGGATCCTCCCATCCGGTACGGTTGTCACGGATACGGGTTGGGCTGGACTCCCGTCATTTCGGGATCCGTTCTCAACCGGGTGTATAGGATGTGGTCGGGAGATACGTGTATTTTGGCTCTCATGAGCACTTCCACGAGCCCGTCTTCCCGGGACACGATTTCCAAAACTTCCGCTCCTCTGAGCCAGGTTTCCGTTTCCAATCGAACGATATCGTAGTTCACGGCCATGTTGCCCATACTCATGTACGTCTGCACATACAGACCGTGGATCCTTTCCGCCAGCTTCCGATACGCGTCCCCTACGGCGGCCCTTTCAGCAAGCAAGCGGGCCTGAGCCTTGCTCATCGCGGATTCCGGGGCGACTCCCTTACCGATGACATTGACGTTGAGAATATTCTCCGGATCCGGCTTTCCCGTGTACTGACCAAGCACTCGGTGAGGATCCGCCGGGGTCAACGGCCGAATATAACCGGAAACGCGGGTATCCGAAGAAGTTCCGCACCCCGCGAGGAGGATCCCCCCCAAAAACCCCACCATGAGGAATATGCCCACTTTGTGTCTCATCCACCTCACTCCTTCCTGTGATGATGCCTGCACGCATCTGATTACTCGGGAACGAGGCGCACCTCCACCCGACGGTTCATCTGCCGATGCATTTCCGAATCGTTCACCACCAGCGGCCTGTGCTCCGCGGATCCCTCCACCGTGATCCGAGCCGGATTCACTCCTTCCCGTATCAAGAAACGGCCGACGCTTACAGCCCGGGCCGCGGACAACTCCCAATTGCTGGGAAACCGGTCGCTTTGAATGGGAAGATCGTCTGTATGTCCCGAAATCACGACCCTATATTCCGGTTTTGAGGTCAGGAATCGAGCCATACGGCGCATCACGGGGTTGAATGGATCCCGCACCTCCGCCTTCCCTAAATCAAAGGTAATGCGTTCCCCGAGCACGATCAGCAGTCGTCGATCCTCCATCCGCATGAAAAAATCTCCGCTCTGGTCCGGTCCCATGACCTGGTAGGCTTCTCGTTCCAGGCGGTTGGCCTCATCCGAACCCATGGAAAACCCCGCATCAATGCCGTCACCTCCCGCCTCCGTCTCCAACACCCGCTGCGGCAAAGGTTCAGCCGCGGTCCTATCCGACGATGGAGAAACCGAAGGAATGGGAAATACCACTTGGGATACGGGTCGCTGTCCCGGAACAGGCGCTTGGGGGACCGCTTTCAGATGATAGAGCATAACGAAGAAAATCAACAGGATGGTCATCATGTCGGCAACCGTGATCAGGAGAGCGTCCTCATCCCCCTGCCCCGAGAGGAGTCTCTTCCGCAGGCCGCTCCCTTGGCGCTCGGCCGCCTCCAGCCTTTTGGCCAGTTCCTGAACCTTACGCCCGTGCATTGTCGCCGCCGGCCTCGAAGCGTCGTTTCACCCGGATTTCTCCACGCGCCGCGCCTTGGGGTTTTCCATTCGAGTTCCCCCTTTGCGGCAGATAATAGTTGAGACGATTCTGAATTCCCCTAGAATTCTCCTGGTCGGCGATTCCCAGAACTCCTTCGACAATCACGGCCACGATATGCTGCTGCTCCTTGATATACTCCGAGAATTTCTTGGACAGGGGCAGAAACAGTATGTTCGAAATCAGTAATCCGTAAAATGTAGTAAGCAAAGCCAGACTCATGGCTCTAGACATCTCCTCCGGAGAGGACACACTGGACAGGACATTGATGAGACCCAGAACAGTACCCACGAAACCGAATGCGGGCGCCAGCTTTACCAGCGTGTTCAATACCCCTTGCTGCGATTCCAGGCGTGATCGAATGAACTCGGATTCCTTCTCCAGAATATCCCGGATCTCATATCGCTCAAATCGATCCACCACCAGTTCCACTCCCAGCTTGAGGAGCGGATTGTGCAATTCCCGAGCCTCCCGTTCCAGTGCCTGGGTTCCCTTCAGGCGACCCGTTCGCGCCAGAGAGACGACGTGATCCACCGTTTCTCCGATATCGATCTCCCGCCTCCGGAACAACCGACCGAGAGAGTCCAAGAGGTCTCCCAGCATCCGCAGGGGATAGGCCAACAATACAGCCAGAAAGGATCCTCCCATCACGATCAGGATACTCTGCACACTGGTCCGCCAGGAAATCCCGCCGGTAAGCACCGTTGAAAACACCAGAAAGAAAGCTCCCACAGCCACAAGTACGCACTTCTGAATCAACACGCACCCCCGCAGTTTTAGGATTGCTCATGACTACTTGCATCCCTCATGCCAAGCGTATCCTCAGATTTAGCCGTGTAAATTCAGGTTGTTAACCACAACAAGCGTCCTGCCCCACTGCTTCGAACCGGGAGAGGTTTGCCAGGGGTCAGATTTTGCCTATCTGCGAACTCACGCGCCTCTCCAACCGCTTGCGGTAAGCAGGTCAAGCGGGGTTTTACCGCTCCTGGAGACCGGCCTGGAGGAAATGAACTGGATCCATCCCTCTGGGTACGTTTCTTGCTCCATTCCCGCATGATCCATGTGCAAACTGAAAGGACGACCGACACCACAGCAGTCCGTTGATAAACAGTATTGCGGACAGGCCGGTCAAAACGATGAGATGCAAGTTGGGCGAATCCGAGGAATGGGGTGTACAACCAATACGCCGCAATGACGAAGGATGAAGCCCGACGACGCAGATCGCGTTTTTCAACGGC
>CAZQXK010000108.1:0-9059 GCA_964597345.1 uncultured Thermodesulfobacteriota bacterium
TTTCATTCTCTCCTATCCCAATTTGGTGTCCAGAAAAACTGTAGACCAAAGGAAAATCCCGGGAACCGGGACGTTTGGGCGGCGGGCAAGACGCCTTTCTACGCCTCCCTGCCGCGACCTTCACGGCCCTGAAACACGTGGGAGGGAGAGATATAGCATTCCAGGCCGCGGGCGAAGGCGAAAGTCGAATTCCTTACGAGGATGATCGGGGCGACGATCCAAAAACGGGTTGATGGCGGCTTTCCGTGATTCCTAACACGTTCGAACTCGGAACGGCCCACTCCGGTCGCATCATAAATCGAAGATAGCCCGGATCCCCTGAAATATCCGATCCCGAAGTGTCGCCTCGGATGGAATCTCCGTGGCCTTCGGCGGAAGGCCTATCTGGTCTTGAATGCGTTTCTTCCTCAGTTCGAGATGTTGCTCCCGCTCCGCCATCCGGGCGGCCAGCACAGTACTGATGGTTTCCGTCACCTCCGGGTGCGCCGCCAGGAGTTTCTGGAAAGTCTCACGCTGCAGCAGGAAGACCTCGCAGTCCGCAACCGCGGTTATGGTCGCGGACCTCCGTTCACCCGTGAGCAGGGAGAACTCGCCAAAGAAATGACCCGGGCCCATTTCGGCAATCAATTCCCTCTGTTGACCTTCCATCTCGCTGAAAACCTGAACCCGGCCCGATCGCACGATATAAAACGTGTCGCCTTGTTCTCCCTGTCGTATCAGCGTCTCGCCTTCGGAGAAATGCTCGACGGAAACATCCTCCGCAATCATCTCAAGTTCTTCGTCTCGCAGGGAAGCCAAAAAATCCACTCGTTTTAGATAGATCTTCACTTCTTCGATCTGATGCCGCCGCTGAACAGGTTCTCGCACATACACGTCACGTATGGGATAGGGAATCCGGATCCCGTTCCTGCGGAACTGATACCATACACGACGGAATACTTTGTCCTGGATGATCTCGGTGTATTCATAATCCCGAATCCAGAAACGGAATTCATACTCGATGGCAAAGTCGTTGTATCCAACGAGGAATGCGGACGGCGATGGGTCTTTAAGCACTTCATCAAACTGAAGCGCCGTCTGAATCAACACAGAGACAACCATGTTGGGAGGATGGTCGTATGAAACCCCTATTCTCTTGGTGCACCGATGCCTGCGTTGCGGACCATAGTAATTGACGATACTCATCTTGGCTATGGAATTATTGGGCAAGATGATGATGTCGTTGGTTCGAGTCACCACCTTGACGGACCTCCAGTTCATTTCCAAAACTTTGCAGGGACGATTTTCCAACAATACCCAGTCGCCGATTCTAAAGGGGCTGTCGATCTGCATGGACAATCCCGCGAATAGATTCCCCAGAGTGTCTTGCAGCGCCAGACCGATGATCAAAGAAAAAATCGCCGATGTGGTCAACAGGGAGGTGAGATTGATCTTGGCCACGGTCCCCAGCAGCCAGATCAGCAAGATCACGTAAACCAGCGTCTTACCGATATCCATGACCAGCGCAGGAATTTTGCGGCCGTCGGGTCTGTGTAGGTAGTACGCCGTAAGAAAGGCGCCCAGCGATTCAACCACCAGATAAACGACCGAAAGCAACAAAAGTACGCGGAGCGCATCCGCCGCCCTGGCTCCGACCTCCAACAGTCCGAGAATAATCAGGACGGCCGCCAAAGCTGTCGCAAGATGAAGGGCCATGAGGATCCGGCGTCGGGCGCCTTCCCACCGATCCCCTATCAAGCGGGCCGGCCGTATCATCCAACGCTTCAGTATGAGAACGGTCACGAGCCGAAAACAAACGTAAAAAAGCAGCCCGACGGCAATTCCCAGGGGCGCCTTTTGGAGCATTTCCAGCGAATCCCAGGCCTCCAAAAGAGAGCGAATCCACGGGAACATAAATTCACTCCTCCCGCGTCACATGAAAGCTATGGAGATCGATATTCATCTCATATTCGTGTGTATTGGGAATGTGGCGAATTTCGAACCCGAGTTTGCGCCCGAGTTCGATCATCTGCCGGTTTTCCTGAAGAACGGTACCCCACACGCTCTCGATACCCCGCTCCTTGGCGATCCGGAGACACTCCTGGAGCAACATCGCCCCCACCCCGCGCCCTTGCCAGGAATCCCCGACGAGCACGGCAAACTCGCCTCTGCGCCCATCTGGATCCGATACGATCCGCGCCACCCCCAGCATGCGGTTCAGATCCTTCCCATCTTCTCGGGAAACGGCCGTCAAGGCGATCTCACGATCGTAGTCCACCTGTGTGAAGCGGGCCAGCATGGCGGGAGTCAACGAAACCAACCGGGAGAAGAAGCGATAGTAGATGCTGGTGGGGGAAAGACTATGGAAAAGCTGAACAAATAGATCGGCGTCCTCCGGCTTCATCGGGCGGATAAAGACGGGAATGCCTCCAGAAGTAACCCCTTCGGATTCATGATCGGTCGGGTACGGGCTGATGACCAAGTGCATGGGAGACTTCCGGGGAGAAGGCTCCAGGCGGACCCGCGCGTCCACCACGCACGGCTTGCCCTGAACCAGAATCACCGGATTCATGTCCAGTTCGGCGATCTCGGGAATGTCCACCAGCAGTTGGGATAATCGTACCAAGGCCTCTTCCAGGCTCTCCATATCCGCGGGAGGCCGGTTCCGATATCCGTGAAGTAAAGAAAACACCCGGGTAGTTTCCATGAGTCGACGGGCCAGCAACCGGTTCAGCGGGGGAAGACCGATGCTGCGATCTTTGAGAATTTCCGTGAGCACTCCTCCCAGTCCAAACATCACAACAGGCCCGAAGTTTTCATCTTTCTTACCTCCCATGAGAATCTCGAAATCTCCCCGGGGCACCATGGCCTGGAGGGTCACGCCCTGGATCCGGGCATCGGATCGGTATCTCCGAGCTCCTCCCATAATAGTCTCGAAAGCCTTCCTCACATCCTCCTCGTTTCGGAGATCCAGCTGGACCCCGTCGGCATCGGTTTTGTGAGAAATATCCGGGGACAGGATTTTCATTACCACCGGGTATCCGATCTCCCGGGCTGCTTCCAGGGCCCCCTGCACGGAGACGGCCTTCTCCGTCCGATTTGTGGTAAGTCCATAAGCCGCCAGCAACCGCTTGGAATCGTATTCCGTAAGGATTTCGCTTCCCGGCTCGATTCCTTCACGAATGATCTCTTCCGCCCGATGGGAATCCACCCGGAGCGGCCTTGAAAGACGCGGAGGGACTTCCTGCAACAACCGCATGTTCCGAGAGTATTCCACCATATACATGAAGGCCTGGACGGCCCGCTCCGGTGTATCATAGGTGGGAATGCCCCCACGATTCAAGGTGAGCACACCCTCCTCCACATCTTTACCGCCCATCCAACAAGCAAAAAGAGGAAACGACTTCCCCCTCATAAGTCGTACCAGATCCTCGGCTACAGTTGTTGGATCCGCCAACGCCTGGGGAGCCAAGATCGCTAACACGGCATCCAGTTCCTGGGCTTGAAGGCAGATTTCCAGGGTTCGGGAATACCTCTCGGGAGAAGCATCCCCCAACATATCGATCGGATTCCCCCGGCTCCAATAACCGGGCAGCAGGTCATCGAGCTTCTCCAAGGTCGCGGGCTCCAGTGCCGCCGGTTCCCTGCCGTATTTCGCGAGTGCATCCGCCGCCATCACTCCGGGACCGCCGGCGTTGGTAACCACCGCGAGTCGGGCGCCCCGCGGACGGGGAACCTTGGCTATCAGCTCGGCGCAGTCAAACAGCTCTCCGATGGTGTCCACCCGAACAATACCCGCCCGATGGAATGCGGCATCGTAAACATCATCCTGACCCGCCATGGCTCCCGTATGGGAAGCCGCGGCCCTGGCTCCCGCAGCGCTTCGCCCCGACTTGAGCACCACGATGGGTTTCACTCGAGATACGGCACGACTTGCGCTCATGAACTTACGGAAATTTGTCAAACTTTCTACGTAGAGTAGAATGCTGCGGACTTCCGGATCGCTGCCCAGGTAGTCGATCAGGTCTCCGAAATCGACATCCAACATGGATCCTACACTCACAAAATGACTGAATCCGATCCCCTCCTTCAAGGAAACGTCGAGAATCGCCGTGCAGATAGCGCCGCTCTGGGACACAAAGGCCAGATTCCCGCTCTGGGGCATGTGGGATGCAAAGCTGGCATTCATCTTTCTTCCCGGACAGATGACACCCAGGCAATTCGGTCCCACAATCCGGAGTCCCCGTTTTGCGGCGTGATTCCAGATTTCCGATTCGATCCGCCGCCCCTTTTCTCCGACTTCTTTGCCTCCCGCAGAAATGATGACGGCGGCGCCGGCTCCCACAACGACACACTCGTCCACAATTTCCGGAACGATATCGATCGGCGTGCAAACAACCACCAAGTCCGGACTGGCGCTCAACTTCTTCAGAGCGGGAAAAGCCCGAAGCCCATGAATCCTGGAATGAGTGGGATTGACGGGGAACAGCTCCCCCTCGAACTTCCCCTCCATCAAGTTCGTCATGACCGCATTCCCAATGCTTCCATGGCGTTCCGAAGCACCTACCACCGCTATTGAGGCAGGCTTAAACACCTTATCCAGATTGTACAGACCCATATCCTTCTCCCCGGCGCCCCACGGCTAGACTGTCCATGATTCATCATAATCAAGCAAACATCGGAATATGACCCTTGCCGATCTAAGACCTGGGATGCATCCAAGTGAACGCCAAGTCAACAGGCATTGGAGGGATTCGTCCACGTCCGCAACAATCTTCCTTCTCCAGAACGAGAATCAAAATTCCACGTGAATCCGCATAGGCATTTTGTTGACTCGACCACACGTCCGATTACGAATCCAGACCTCATCATAGAGAAGTCCTTCTCTAAATCAACCTATTCCAGCTGCAGCTAACAACATGAACCCCGAGTCGCCGGAAATTCCTCCCACCGTGGAGACATCTCGGACGGACTTGCAGCGAAAAGCTCTCCTGCATCTCCGGAAGAAGCCGGCAATCGGGGAGAAATACAAAAACGTGAACCCCGGGGGCGTTTCGCCGCCGGGGTTCACGTCATGCTCCTGTTCATTCGATCAGAAGGCAAAGCGGAATTGAATGCCCGCAGCCCATTCCTCACTCGGCTCCTTCACAGGCGCTTGATTGGTTCGGCTGTCCTCGCTCATGGAACTGTACCCCAATTCGGGACTAACGGTAAGGGAATCCACCGGCGAAAACGGCACTCGGAGCAGCGCACCCCAACGAACGCGTGCTTGCTCGTTATTCCAAAGTTCATTCCCTTCCTGCCGTACGCCACCGGCTACATGGATGGCTAACGGTTTCCCGCCGAAAGAGATATCCACGTATCCTCCCCAGTGGACGGCACGATGCGGATCCGAATCCAGGTCACCTGTGGCCTTACCCGAAAGTCCGAATCCCTCCTCCATCGAGGAGGATATCCGTCCGGTTCCATCGCCTGCAGTATAGCCCCAGACGCCGGACACCGTCGCTCCTAACATTCCGTGCCGTATTGAAAAAGGCACTTCCAGAACATAGCCCTGAATGACCGAATCCAAGTCAGAAATACTGTCCGTTCCCGCCCCCCATAGAGAGAGATGGGGTTGCACCGTGAAAACTTCCGTCCGCATTCCGGCTGTCAGAAAGATTCGAGGCACATAGGACCATTCCTCAGCTCGAACGGACACCCCCCCGGCCTCTCCATCCAAACCGGCGCCTGCAAAGAATCGCCCATCCGTGTGGAAGAGCAGCGAACGGCTTTCATAATTACCCAAACCTACCCACTGTTTGGCGGCCGGTTGGGCGGAATTCCACCACCCCAATACCCGCAAAAACCGAAGCTGTTCGCCACCGGCCAGTTTCCAAGACCCACGGTCTTCCAGGAATCGAGCGCTGTTCCGCCACTCGTAAAGATTTAGAAAGCCTTTGCCACGGTAGCCGGACTCGAACGCTTCTCCCGTTTCCCGGCTATCCCCTTCGGATCGCTCCGGATTACTATTCATTGCCGAAACGGCATATGCGGGAGGAGTCACTTCGCCGGGCGGTTCTTTCGAAATCTCGGAACCCTGGGATCGCGTCCGAACCATCCCTTCGGTATGAGGGGACATCGCACCGGCCTCCGTCTCATTACCGCCGGCCGCCACAGGATCCACAGCCCACATCCCCAAGGAAAGCACCAAAACCGCCGTTACAAAAACCCACCACCTCATCGTGGAATGTCTCCCAACCCCGTCCCGAAACCTTGGTTCTGGAAGGTAACCCACATACCTGTCCCCCTCCGCAAGGCGGATTCCCATTCAAACCGTCGAAAACCTCTCTGAGGCGGAACTAAACTCTCCAGGGAACCCGCCCCACCCGGCATACGCTACGGCAACGAATGGTAAACGCTCGAGGGGGAATCGTGATCTTGGACCCGCCTCTGGCCGCTCGATCCGCCAGCCGGAAATACCGATTGTCGCCCAGCTTGAACTTTCATAAAAAATGTTTTTCTTCTTTATAACTTTTAATTATAATTGTCAATCAATTATGCCCAATTAAAGACCCGCCACCGATGGCTGCTGTTTATATCCGTACATGGGAAGACATATGAACAACCTCGTAGTATAATAGACCACGGAAAACGGGAAAAGGAAAAGGGAAGTCGCAGTGGTTCTCCATCCGGCAGAGGACAGCCTTCAGAGGAAACGGAGTTACGGCGGGCTCGTGTGGGGTGAACAGCGCCGGGCTAAGGCAATCCCGGAAATTTTGTTGAACAAGGTGAACCCTATCACTACGTTGATAAACTGCATTGTGGGCGGCCCGGCGCAAGACGATGAGACGCAGCACAGAACATCGCGTTTTTCAACAGCCTGACAGGCGGCGTCTTTTCACCGCCTGTTCACCGGAAGTCGAAACAGAGAAAGGAGCGTATGAAGGATACCATTGCCATGATCATGGCCGGAGGACGTGGGGAGCGCCTCTTCCCACTAACCAAAGATCGATCCAAACCCGCCGTGCCTTTCGGAGGCATCTACCGCATCATCGATGTGACCTTGAGCAACTGTGTGAACTCCGGATGTTACCGGTTGATGGTTCTTCCACAATACAAAAGCCAATCCCTGTTGGATCATCTGGAAGCCGGTTGGAATATTTTCAGTGCCGCATTGGGTCATTATCTTCGTATTGCCCCGCCTCAAATGCGCACGGGTCAAGATTGGTACCGGGGAACGGCGGATTCGGTCCGCCAGAATCTGTACCTGATCGAAAGGGAGCTTCCCAAGTACGTGCTCATCTTGTCCGGTGATCACATCTATAAGATGGACTATGCCCTTTTCCACGAATATCACCGGCAAAAAGAAGCCCACGTAACCATTGCGGCCATTGAAATGGAGCGGGAGTTGAGTTCCTCTTTCGGAGTAGTGGAAACAGACGATGAAAGTCGGGTCGTCGGATTCCAGGAAAAGCCCCGGGTACCCACCCCGATTCCCGGTGATCCCGAAAGATTTTACGCTTCCATGGGCGTTTACATCTTCGACACCCAGATCCTGATCGAGGCGCTGGCCGACAATGAGAAGATGGACTTCGGACACCATATTATCCCGGATCTCGTGCGTAAAGGATATCGGATATTCGGCTATCCGTATAAGCAGCAGAACGTCATTTCGGACTTCATGTACGTTACCCAGGAAGATGACGGCCGGAAACGGGTTTTCGTGGAACGAACCCGGGATTCCACCTATTGGCGCGATGTGGGAAACCTGGATGCCTACTGGAATGCAAACATGGATCTGACGGGTGTGGATCCTTTCTTCAACTTGTATGGGACTCGTTGGCCTATCCGCACCTACCAAGACCAATCCCCCCCCGTTAAGACCGTCTTCGCAGTGGAGATCCCCGGCAAATACCACACGGGAAGAGCCTTGGACAGCCTGGTGTCCCATGGTTCGGTCATAAGCGGAGGATTGGTTCGCAGTTCGGTGCTGTCTCGGAATGTATTCGTTCACAGCCATGCATCCGTCGAGGAAGCCGTGGTCATGGATCACGTGGAAATCGGGAGTCACTGCAAGATCAAGAAAGCCATCATCGACAAGCACAATCGCATTCCACACGGAACCACCATCGGATACGATCCCGAAGAAGACCGTAAGCGATTCACAGTGACCCCTCGGGGTATCACGGTAGTGGAACGAGGATATTTCAAGTAGGAAATGCCTGCAACCAAGCTCAATTCGAGTTGTTTCGAGCAGGCCGTTGAAAACCGCGATCTACGGTTTATCAACGGATGTTAAAGGTATTACGGGAAGCAGGACCTACGTAACGTTCAGGCCCCTGATTTCCCCTGGACGGTATGATCGGATCGAGATGCGAGAAGTATCCGCATGAACCAAGGCGGATCGAGAGCCGAACGCAAGTGTCACCCGGCATTCGAAAACAGTATGGGTCGCAAGACGTATTAATCTCAGCCGTGGAAACCGAATATAATACATCGAAGGGACTGATGAAAAAGGCGCCTGTGTTGGTACTCATGCTGTGGATTCTGTCCATCGCGTTGGTGGTATATCTCTCCACGGCCCCAAAGGTAAACTTGCCCGCCCACTTCCGGCATTCGGATAAAGTTCTCCATTACTTGGCTTACAGCTGGCTGGGCTTTCTACCCTTGTTTGCGTTTAGGCGAAAAGTAGGGACCTTGGCCGCCATTGCAGCCATGTTGCTCCTGGGAGCCGGAATGGAAGGAGCACAGGCCTATATACCGGCCCGGCAGGCCTGTGGCTGGGACATGGCCGCCAATACGTCCGGGGTGTTCACGGGGACGGCCTTGGGTATTCTCCTGCGCACCCGGTTGGGATTCGCCTCGATCCGCCCCATTCTATCCTTCCGGAAACGGCGGGAAAGACAAGGCCTATGACTACCTTGTGGCAAGAATCTCGCCAAGGGACACGCGGGAAAGAAGCCGGAACCTGAGGGTATCCGTCGACAGGAGGAATAAACCGTCCCGCTTTTTCTTTCCGGGACAACGAAACCACCGTTCCCCGGAGGTGTTGTTCCGGTGGCCGGCCGTTTTGAATTCGGAGGAGGTATACACCTATA
>CAZQXK010000109.1:0-8975 GCA_964597345.1 uncultured Thermodesulfobacteriota bacterium
CCCGTACGCCGCAATGACGAAGGATGAAGCGCAACACGGCGGATCGCGTTTTTCAACGGCCTGCTGAGTAGACAGAAGGGTCAGTGGTTTTTTCCCATGGCCCATGGCGCTTTTCCGAAATCCGCCGGAGGCCCGTCACCGGAGTTGCTCCCATGCGGTCAGGGGTGATTGCATCTTAATGGCTTTATCGGGAACAAGCCGCGACATGGGTTGTTGGGGATTATGGTCGCGGCGCGGTCGAAAGTGTCCGAGTCCAGCCGAGACGGATAGGCCTCCAGTACGCCCAGGTGGCTGGATCGGGTCTCTTGGGGAGAGTCGAACTCCACCAGGCTGTGCAGTGCATTATGCTGAAGTTGACTGGAAGCCGAGAGAGGGCGTATGGTTGAAATATAGGGTATTTATTATATTCGGTATAGGATCGGCCGTTTTTGGAGATTGGATTCAAACAGCGGGAGGGGTGTGAAACGCACCCGCAAAGGAGAATTTGAAAACCATCTGTGAGAAACGTGGTCCACGGAGCGGAGGGCTGAAGATATTCTTTGGGAGAAACTTCGTGGGGTTTCCTCGTGCGCGTGACCCTGTAAGGCCTTCCGGAGTCTAACAGCCCGTCGAAAAACAGCATTTCGGACAGGCTGTTCAAAAACAATGAGATGCAAGGCGCGCGAATCCTGAGGAATGAGGCGTACAACCCGTACGCCGCAATGACGAAGGATGAAGCGCAACACAGCAGATCGCGTTTTTCAACAGCCTGCCAAGGCTACCGGAGGTATGTCCATAACTTTGTGAAAGGGTGAGCCATGGATCCTCAATTCTTTAAAACGAGGTCGGCCGCTTCTCCAAGGATTGTCTTCTTCCTCCTGTCCCTCCTGTTCATTCTTCTGCCGTTGGGAAAGCGCGCATGGGCGCCGTCCTTCTGGACGACGCGGCAGACTCTGTTGGAAAAGCCTTTTGAAAAGGTTCTCTGTCTCGCGGAATTCCAGAACCGGGTTTATGTAGGCGTCGGTCGCACGGGCTACGCCAAGCTGTATCGAATGTGCCACGAAGCATGCAAAGTCTGGGAGGACGTGACCCCCGGCTGGCGTACCGATACCGGGGGATTCAGCATGGCCATGGCCGTGTTCAACAACGCCCTGTTTGTGGGAACCGACACGGGTCAGGTGTTCGCCACGCTGGATGGCCTGAAGTGGTACAATGTAGCGGGAGACACTCTTTTAGGAAGTTCCATTACGGACATGGCCGTGTTCAACGGCTATCTGTATGCGGCCAAGTACGGAATCTCCATTTGGCGATCCCAGGACGGGTTGAGCTGGTCTCCGGTGGTGGGTCCTTCACCCGCATTGCATCCCGCGGGCTTCGGGGAGTCGAAGAACCACGACTTGAACAGCATCGAGGCCTTTGGGAGCTACCTGTACGCGGGAGTCGGTCGGGACAACGATAATGGTATTCAGATATGGCGCACGGCCAATGGAACCAACTGGACCCTGTTCCAGGAGGATTTGAAACCGGATCCACCCCCTCCCATCATGATCGAGATCCCTCCCGGCCATGTGCACGCCATGGCCGTCTTTAACAACAAGCTGTACATAGGGCAATTCGAGGGGCAGGCCCTGTACCGAACGGACGGCTCGGTGTCGAGCTGGGATTTCATCGAGCACTCCGCCCTCGAGGGCCATGGAATCTTCCGGCTGGGAGTCCATGGAGGGAACCTGTATCTGGGGATGCGGGACTACAACACGCCGACGTGGCAGAACAGGGTGCTCCTGTATGAATCGGCCAACGGCGAAACGTGGTCCGCTACTCCCGGCACGCCGGTCGTGTCCGCCGATGTCATCGGCATCGGCGCGTTGGTGAGCGCCCAGGGGAACCTGTATGCGGGGACCGTCTCGGGAAAGAACTACGCTTCGGATCCCACGGCCAAAGTCTGGGTGTACCGGATCGGGTGGTCTGAGGTTCTTCCCTGCGGGGTGAAGAGTATGGAGGCCCTGCTGGGAGAGTTGAAACCCCGCTTTATGGATATGGCCGATCTGGTGGCGTTCTGCAATCCCCCGCCCCCCTGGTGGGCTCCAACACCGGATTCGTGGTGTTTGCTTTTCGGGATCGGGGCCTACGGCCAAGCCGTGGCGCCTACTTCGGACACGTGGATGTACTCCCCGCTGGAAGAGATAAAGACCGCCCTGCAAACCCGGGTGACGCCCCAAACCCAGCCCGCGGTCGCGAGAGGGTTGAAATATGTGGATGAAATCAACGCGGAAGTCCGGCTGGCCCTGTTCTTGGCGATTTGGGCCGGGCTCAATATCGATGCTCAGGGCCCCGAGTTCGTGGCGCCCGCTCTTGCCGACGCGGAACAGCGGCTGCGTCATGCGCAAAAACTCGCCGGCCGGGCGGCCCGAGAAGGAGCCTTTCTTCCCGGTATGATGGTTCCCCTGTTATTGGGGGAAGAGTGAGGCCCGGCGGTAGTTTCAGGCAGGGACGACGTTGCGGAACAAGACGAACCGAAGATTTGTTTCTCGTGACACCGCTCCGGCGGTGTCACGGTGGAATCGCGGCGCTCCGCGCCGTCCTCACATCGCTTTGCGGAATACGCTCGGGTGTGATGGTGAGGGCGCGGGAGCGCCCTGGGGTTTGGCGTTACACCGCAGGAGCGGTGTAACGAGGGGAGTCATATCGTAAATCGAATGATGCTGCTATGCCACATTGTGGTCAAATCCTCTTCAAGTATCGTGTAGTTACGGCTGATAATCATTCGGCGCATTATATCCGGAGTATTATGTGAGAAGGCGGTGTTTTCGCGCGCCATTATCTTTGTTTTGTCCGAGTACTGGAGTACAACATTGCATCCAGTCTTTAGTATAGTGTGCATATTAATAAGGTATGAATCAATTATATCCAACTCCAAATGGACAAACAGACCAAAAGAAAATAGATAGTCAATACTATTAGTTGTTATGCCTGGGAAATTGGAGCCGTTATTTTTTATGAATATCATATTTGGCGTATTAAAGTTGCGTCTAAGCTGGTCGAGTAATTCTTCGTGATAATCTATTGCGTACAGTGTGCGGAATCCAAGGAGATATTGGGTCCACCGTCCTCCACCGGGTCCTAGTTCGACGGCAGTGTGGTCCCTGTGTACATAGGGAAGCACATATCGGTCTCGTATAAATCTAAGGGGTTCCACCGTTTCCGGATCTCCCCATTCCATGCCGTAAATGCCGCCCGTCATTAGTTGTCGTCTTAGGATCCTGAAAAAACGCGACAAAGACAGGTTACGCCTTTTGAAATTCTTGAGCATATTGAGGTGGAGTCGTGTATCGAGACGCGGCATCGCTTCCTCCTATGGTGTAAACGGGGCTGTGCGAAATTGGGGGTGCGAAAAAAGACGCTTTTTCCTCTTCAACAGCCCGTTAAAAAACAGCCTTTCGGACAAGATGTTCAAAAACGATGGAGGTGCAACACGGCGGATCGCGTTTTTCAACGGCCTGTCAAGGGAGTTGTCCGGGACATCCGAAGCCTACGGGTGCATTACTCATGCATGAAGTAATTCATATATCAGAAGCCATGGAATTGATCAATGAGCTGCGGCGGAACCTCTGAAGGACTTAATGAGAGGGCGGGCGCCCATGTCAGAGAGACCGTTTTCCGCCCGTTCGCCCGAAACCCGGGTTATCGACGGGCTGTTGTGAACCGATCGGACACCGGGAGGGAAAACCGTACTTTGGACTGGAATGATTTAGGTGAGTTGAGAAACTCTGAATAATTCTTCTTCTTGAACAGGAGAACTTCTGCGTTTCTTCCGGCATAGGCGGGGAGGTTGAGGAATTCAGCGTCATAGCTTGGGCGTAAAGAAAGAGAGCGTATCCCAATAGGGGTCCGGCTTGGGAACCGCTGGGTGCTCCCGGTGTTTCCGAGTACAGAATGGTTCCTCGGAGGGTGGTTTTCCAGCAAACGCTTCCTCCGAAGATGTATTCTGTGCGGGCATGGGATTTGCACTTCGTAGGATGCAGGAAACGCGGTAGCAGCCCGTTGTGAAACAGCATTTCGGACAGGCCGTTCAAAAACGATGAGACGCAAGGCGCGCGAATCCTGAGAAATGAGGCGTACAACCCGTACGCCGCTATGACGCTTGTCTGCGTGCGGACACGCACAGGCAGGCGCGTTTTTGAACGGCCTGATAGGAAGGCCTGAGGGCGTTCCGGCGGGGTCCGAGACCCGATGGATCGGTTTTCCGCCTGCCGGTTTGGCCTTCGAAGGGGTCAAAGGATGGGGGCCGGGTTGCGGGTTTTGCTAAAGTGGATCAGGCCGGCGTCCGATCATGGAGACAGCGGCTTGCTTCCGTGGATGCTTCGCCGCCGGATTCGTCTCAGGGCAGGGTGAATCGCTCCAATGCGGTTGCAAACCGGTCCGGGGAAGATGTATAAAGCCACGTGGTGTCAAGGAGGGTTCCCATGAAAGTTAAAGCAGTGTGCGGTGTTTTCATCGTGTTGATGGTGGTCGGCTTTTCGGCTGGTGCTGCCCAGGCGCAACTGGGATGGTGGGATGGTTATGTGGACCTCGTTGCGGTCAACATGAACGACGAAGCCTTGGTGCGCGTAACCGATGTGGCAAGTCCGCCGAAGTTCACCTACAAGATAGTGAAACTGGCGACCCACCTCCAGACGAAGGGACTCGCCATTGCCTTGACCGCGGCCACTACCGGTAATCCCGTTCGCCTGTACTTCAACTATACTGTGAACGAGCCCACGAGCCCTCATATAGGTATGGATGTGATTCCCTGACCCGTGAAGAGCGACCGGATGATGAAAGGCGGGCTTGATCGGTGTCTTGTAGTGGGTCTCCTACGTGTTGCTGGCGGCTCTGAACCGAGGAGTCATGCTATCCGCGATTTCTGAAGCGGCGGGATGCACGTGAGGGGCGGGGCGCTTGGAAGCGTGGGTAATGGGTGACTTCATGGGGGGGCCCGGAGAGCAAGGTGCGGCCGGACGGTTGCTGAGCCGTTCATCAATTTCGAAAGAGGATATTCTCGTCTGATTGATTGTTGAGTCTGTTTTTGGTTCAGAGGTCTTAGCGGGTCACCGTCTGTTTCGTCCAAGAAGTAGGCATCAGTCGTCTACCGTGCATTTCCAGCCTTGATTACCATGAGGAATCCGATTAAGCCTAACTTGTTTATCGTGGGAGCGCCGAAGTGTGGGACGACATCTCTATACGAGTACCTGCGGAGGCATCCCAAGGTCTTTATGCCGGTTCGCAAAGAACCGGCGTTTTTCGGCCATGACCTGGGGTGGATGCATTGGAAACGACTTACGATCGAGGAGTACTTAGACTTGTTTCGAACGGCTGCTTCATTCCCATGGATTGGAGAGGCGTCCACCATGTATCTGGTGTCCAAATCTGCTCCAGCGGAGATCAATGAATTTTCACCCGGCTCACGAATCCTGGTCATGGTTCGGGACCCTGTTGAAGCGATGTATTCGATGCATGCCGAACTACTGAAGACATCATCCGAGGATATAAGTGATTTTTCAGCCGCTTTGGATGCCGAGCGGCACCGTGGGAACGGCAATTTGCTTCCCCGATACGGGGGCTACCGGGAACAGTCCATGTATCGCCATCAGTATCGATACGTCGATCAGATAGTACGATATGTCGATCAATTTACATGGGGTCGTGTCCATGTGGTGGTGTACGACGACCTGAAAGCAGACCCCGACAAGGTATACCAGAAAGTCTTGGCTTTCCTCGGCGTCCAACGGCGCAGCTTACCGGAGTACCCTCGGGTCAACGTATCCGGGCGTCGCCGGTTTCGATGGCTGTACCTTGCGGTGAATTCCATACCGAAATGGTACCGTCGTGTTGATTCCAACGGCAGGCTGCTGCCTCAAGCCTTCCGCCGAGGCGCAATGAGAATGGCCAGAGGTCTGGAATGCAGCGTCAACGTGACACCCTACCGACGACCGCCGCTTCCAGTGGAACTGGAACGTCGTTTGCGCCAGGAATTCGCACCGGAAGTGGAACGTCTCAGCAGTCTTCTCGGGCGGGATCTTTCTCACTGGAGTCGGATGCCTGAAGAAAGATGATCTCTTCGTGCGGCGGGTTCCATGGAGCGAGTCCCGATACGTATCCGTATGCCCTGTGGATCGGTGTTTCGCCTGTTTTTCACCGCTCTCCTAAGAAGGCCGAGTCCTCTATGACTGTTCCGGTTTCCATGATCATGCCCGCGTACAACTCTGCGTCTTTTATCGAACGCACCTTACGTTCCGTGGCAGCACAGACGTTGAAAGGCTTTGAACTGATCGTCGTGGACGACGGTTCCACGGATGAAACGGCGGACGTTGCGGAAGGGTTCTTATCGCAACGCGGGAGGAACGTTTCGTATAACATCATACGGAGCAAAGAGAACAGAGGCGTTTCCCATGCTCGGAACGTCGGTATTCGAGTCTGCCAAGGGGCGTATCTCCATTTCATGGATTCCGATGACCGGATCGAGCCGGAGTTCCTCGAAACACTGTATGACTCCGCTCTAAGACACCAGGCCGACATAGCACTGTGCCGCCTTCAATGGGTCCGCGTGGACGGAGACGGCATGCGAGCGATTCCCCGATCCGAACCGTGTGCAAACCCACCGAATCCGATACTCGGCGGTGAGGAAGCACTGGTCTTGTATTTCTCGGGGAAGCTGGCTCTTTGGCCCGGGAATATGCTGCTGTCCAGGCGGCTGTTATGGAATAACGACATTTATTTTACCGAAGGGACGCACTATGGCGAGGACTCTGAGGTTCAGATCAAGGCGGCTATACACGCCCAAAGAATAATATACATTCCGCGTGTGTTGTTTTACTATGTTCAGAGAGAAGATTCCCAGATGGGGGTTGCCGGTAGAAATGTGGAATATTTCCTTGATCTCGAATGGATTCGGCGTATCCGGCCATACCTGCATGACCGGTCAGCATCTGAAACTGTAATGAATAGACTGGAACACTATTATATACCGCGCCATATCAACTGGCGAAGCAAGCGACTTCCCCACGGAGCGTCGTTTGCCAAGGAGGCGACCCAGTACCTGTCGGCTCTTGCGCGCGCGTATCCCTACCGAATGGATACGTTGGGCCTGCGGGATGCGTACTACTGGACGGACAACCGGGTACTTGCTTACGCCCCCTCTCTGTACAGGATATGGAATCCGGCGGTAAAGACGCTTCTTCGGTTGCGCCGCCGCTTGATCGGTATTCCCGGATGGATGCCGTAACGGCGTTTTGAACTGATATGAGCATTCCCGTTTCCGTAATTATGCCTGCCTACAACTCGGCCTCGTTTATAGAACCCACCCTGCGTTGCGTGGTTGCGCAGTCATTAAAAGATTTCGAGCTGATCGTCGTGGACGACGGATCCGCGGATGAAACGCCTGAGATCGCGGAACGGTTTCTTTCCCGGCACGGGGGGGGATTCTCCTATCGATTGATACGGAGCGAAGAAAACCGCGGGGTTTCCTACGCCCGAAACGTGGGTATCCGGGAAGCGCGGGGTCGGTATCTGTTTTTCCTGGACTCCGATGATCGAATCGAGCCGGATGGTCTCGATACCCTGTACAACGCCGCGGTCCGGCACGGCTCGGACATGGCCACATGCCGCTGCGATATGGTGGCGGTGCAGGGCGGCAAGATCCGTGGGCTCCGGAAACACTTGGGACACCCGGATCCGGTAAAGCGGGTGCTTACCGGCCGTGAAGCGCTGTCTCTGTATTTGGTCGGAAAACTGGGTCTCTGGATGGGGAACATCCTGTACGCATCGCGACGCATACGGGAAGACGGCATCCGTTTTACGGAAGGGATGCGGTACCTCGAAGATCGGGAATTCATCGTCAAGAATCTGTTCGAGTCCGACTATCTGGTTTACATACCGCAGACCCTTTGTCACTACGTCCAGCGTGCGGATTCCGCTATGGCTTCCAACGAAACGGATATCGGATTCTTCTTGAACCCGGACTGGTATGTTCGTGTCGAGGCCTTCCTCCGTGCGCGCCACGCGTCCCGTGACCTGATGGAAAGGCACAGGCGGAATGCCCTACCCAGAGGTATTTCCTGGCGCAGAAGCCGGTTGAACGTGAAACAGCCTTTTTTTAAAGAGGTAGAGGCATACCTGTCCCGGATGGCGCGTGCGTATCCGTACAAAATGGATGGATGGACCGTCCGGGATGCTTATTACTGGCTGGATAACCGCATTATTGCCTATACCCCCTCTTTGTACGAGGCATGGAAACGTACATACAAGTCGGCTGCTCATATTCTGTTTCGCTGATGGTGCATTGCGGTTATTTGTAGCATATAAGCCTCTTTGTAAGGAAGGGCAAGAGATACAGAATCTCGACCGAGGGTGCGAGTGATGATGGTATGTGTAACCGGAATGCATAGATCCGGGACCTCGCTTGTAGCCAGCTACCTGCACCAGTGCGGAATTAACATGGGTGATTATCTTATAAAGGGAAGAAAAGGGAATGAACGGGGATATTTCGAGGATGTGCAAGTTGTAGATTTGCACAATAAGATAATACGTTCAAATAGGTGCCATATCTATTATCCGATAAAATACTTGGCCGTACCGTTACAATACTTAGCGGAGGCGCACCGCTTTATAGTTAAGAGAAGCGCATTGCATACAACATGGGGCTGGAAAGATCCGCGAGCCTGTCTATTTTTACCTATGTGGAATAGCCTTCATGATAACATTAAGTTTGTGTTTCTTTACCGTCATCCGTATTTGGTGATAGACTCACTATTTAGGCGTGGCGATCGAATATTTCAATTTATGCCATGGCTTGCCGCCAAGGCGTGGATGCGGTATAATAAAGAATTGCTATCATTTTATGACCATAATAAAAACAACTGTATTTTGATTAATATCACTGCTATCAATCGTAATCCTGAACATGTGATTTTGATAGCCTAAAAATCCTCCACTTAAGGGGCGAATGACGGTCCAAAAAT
>CAZQXK010000110.1:0-8545 GCA_964597345.1 uncultured Thermodesulfobacteriota bacterium
ATGCAAGGCGCGCGAATCCTGAGGAATGAGGCCTACAACCAGTACGCCCCAATGACGAAGCATGTAGCGTCACGCCAAAGGCGTGAAAGCAGATCGCGTTTTTCACCAGCCTGATGGGGATACACTCATTAGGTGTCCATTCAGAGAGATCAAGGAGGAAGTATGATCCGATATGTTGCATGTTGGTGCATCGCCGCCCTGGTGGGGTCGGCGCTTCCGGCCCTGGCGCAACAGACTTTCTGGGTCACTTCGGAAATGTCCAAAGTGCACGCGGAGAAGAGAGCCACTTCAAAAACCCTGGAGGAATTGGCCACGGGGGCCGAGGTCCGGGTGCTCGATCGGTCCGATCGCTGGTACCGGGTGAGGACCGCCGCCGGCAAGGAAGGGTGGATGTATCGCGGCCGGCTGTCCGATACGAAACCCGCCGAAGCCGCCCCCGGCGAAATGGGCAACCTGCTCATTTCCCTGACGGGGAGTCAGATCACCGCAGATAAGGCCGATACGGCCCGGAGCATCCGGGGATTGTCCAAGGAAACCGAGGAATACGCTCAACTGCGGGAAACCCCGGAGAAATACCGGGAAGCCTTGGATCGTGTCCTTGCCAGGGCCGTTACCGAAACCGAACTAGAGACGCTGCTCCGGGAAGGGAAGATCGGCGAATACGCCCCATGAGGGCCGGAGGGTTCATGATGAAGATTCAGGAAGCCGCAGTATATGGAATGATCATTCTGTCCCTGGTACTTTCGGGGTGGGTGGGCGAGCGGTCGGCCGGAGCCGTGGAAGCATCTCCGTCGCGTGTCTCACACGACCCGGTGAATGCACCGGAAAACGATCCCCTTATGATTATGGGTTTTCTGGACCGTCTGAAGGGGCGGGATTCCAAGGAACGCAGGCTGCTGGAAGGTTTGGGCGCGCTTTTGGGCAGTACCCAGGAGATCGACTACGATACGGAACGCACCATTGGTGAGAGCCTCGCCCTGGAAGCGTTTCATCGTTATGGTCTTCCCGTGGACGACGAGGAACTCCAGCAATACGTGAACGTGGTGGGAGTGGCTGTTGCACGCAACTCGCTGCGTCCGGGTATTCCCTATCGATTTGTAGTGGTGGACAGCCCATTGCAGAACGCCTTCGCCTGCCCCGGGGGAATCATATTCATCAGTTCGGGGTTGATCCGGACCATGAATTCGGAGGCGCAACTGGCGTGTGTTCTGGCGCATGAGGTCGCCCATGTGGGTCACAGGCATGCGCTTCAGTCCATCCGCCGCGCTCAGTTCTTCGAAGGATTGGGAAAAATTTCGGCGGTGTCCATGAAAGGGGAAAAAGGAGAGCAGTTCCAGAGTGTCATTGGAGATCTACAGACGGTTCTTTTCGACCGGGGTCTGGACCGGGACATGGAGTTCGAGGCGGACCTTTCCGCCATGGAGACCGCGTATCGAACGGGATACGGACCCAACGGCATGATCGAGGTCCTCCGGGAACTCAGGAACATCGAATCCGCCTCGGAGAGGAAAGGATCGTGGTTTTCCACCCATCCGGATACAGGCCAGCGTATCGACCGGTGTATGGCCCAATTGCAGCGATACCCGGATTGGAAAGAGATGGCGCAATTACCGGACAGGTTCTACCAATACAAAAAACGCCTGAAATAGGATCGGGGAAGCCGAATCCCGGGCTTGTGGAAAAATCTGAATATCTCCCCTTTGAGAATCATCCGGCATCCATGGACGCCTACTTCCCGGGGGCTCCATCCGTACGCCGCAATGACGGAGGATGGAACGTCACGCCGAAGGCGTGACAGCGGATCGCGTTTTGCAGCAGCCCGCTATGGGTTTCAGGTTCTGATTTCGCCTCTTCTCCTGTACGTGGACCCCGGCTCATGGACCCCACCCCCCCCAGGGGGGATCATTCCACCAGCAGGCGCCCTTTCGGGTGTGAGGCTTCCACGCGTCCCATGACTCTGGCTTCGGGAATGCCTGCTTCACGCAAGGTCCGAACCAAAGCCGTTCCTTCCGGCGTCGCGATCAGCAATCCCCCGGAGGTCTGAGCGTCGGCAAAAACGTCTACAAGGATCGGATCCACTCCCGGGAGCACCTGGAGTGCGCGGGCGCAGAAATTCCGGTTTGCGTGGGTTCCCTCCGGAACCAGGCCCATGCCTGCGTACTCCAGGGCCTCCTGAAGCACGGGAACGTTGCGGCTTTCCACCCGGATTTCTACGCGACTCCCCTGGGCCATCTCGAGAGCATGACCCAGCAGTCCGAATCCGGTGATGTCCGTGCACGCGTGTACGCGAAACCCGGCCATGATTTCGGCGGCTTGACGGTTCAGGCCGGCCATGACCTCGATGATGACTTTCTCCAGGGAGTCCGGAGCCAGATTTCCTTTAACGGCTGTGGAAATGATCCCTGTGCCCAAGGGCTTGGTCAATACCAACAGGTCTCCGGGCCGGGCGCCCGCGTTGGTCAGGACCCGGTCCGGGTGCACGATGCCGGTAACGGAAAGGCCATACTTGATTTCGGGGTCTTCCACCGAATGCCCACCCACCAAAGCGGCTCCGGCTTGCCGGATGATCTCGGATCCGCCTCGGAGGATTTCCTTCAGAATCCCCACATCCATGGTCTTCGCGGGAAAACATACGATGTTCATGGCGGTCAGAGGACGGCCGCCCATGGCGTACACGTCGCTCATGGCGTTGGCCGCCGCGACGCGGCCGAAATGAAAAGGGTCGTTTACGATGGGTGTAAAGAAGTCCAGGGTCTGGATCAACGCCGTTTCCTGGGAAATCCTGTACACGCCGGCATCGTCGGATGTGCCGCGTCCGACGATCAGATTGGGATCGTCATCGACGGGGAGATCGGCCAAGACCTGCTCCAGGACCCCTGGAGGAATTTTGGAGGCTCACCCCGCCGCCTTCACGTGGGAAGTCAGTTTTTCATGCATGTAGTCGTGCATAATGATTCGGTTCATGGGCTGTCAAGAGACGGGAACCGACACGCCGTGTGTCTCGGCGGTTCACCGAGGCGCCGCCGGGCCCGTTTCTTCCCGGTTATAGGTTGATTACCTTGTCCGCCACTTGCAGGGACGTAACGATATCGAGCATATTGGTGGTTTCCCCGACACGCTTCCGGTGCAGCAAGTCGAAGTGGGTAAGGCAGGTGCCGCAGACGAGCACACTGACTCCCGACCGTTCCAGGTCCTGGATGGCGGACAGTGCATCCGATTCTTCCACCGTGAGCTTCACTCCGTTGTTCACGAACACCAACCTCCAAAGCCCGTCCATCTCCTTGAGCGTGAGCAGGAAATTCAGCATGAGCTTCTTACCCAGGCCGTCGTCTCCATAACCCAATCGGTCCGTGGCCACCATGACCAGGCATTGCATCTTGCGGGTTTCCGGGTTCTCCTCTGCGTTTATCGCACAGGGGGAAGCACCTTCTGCGCGTCTTCCCATGACCTGGTATCCCGAGTTCGCGCGTTCCGCGTGCGTTTCGTACCCCCGCGATTGAAGAAACCGGGCCACGTTCTGGGATGCGGCTTCATTGTCCACCAGGACCCGGACCTCGGGGGGGCCTGAGTTCTCAATGAGTTCCTTGGTCTTGATGACCGGGTTGGGACAAGCCAATCCGTTGCAGTCCAGGGTCTGCATACGCGATTCCTCCTCACGGAATAATTAAATCTTATTCATAATACACTCAGAGCCTCCGTCAGGTACAATCGGAAAGTACGATACACGCTCGGATGCGCGATCGGGAATGCAGATGGGATGATTCGCGGGCGAAGGCGGCTCCGGCGGATAAGAGGAACAGACCCTTGAAAAACGCGATCCGCAGTGTTGTCCTTCATCCTTCGTTATTGCGCCGTGCCGTAGGTACGCCTCATTCCTCAGGATTGGCCACGCCAAAGTCGTCGTCTGCGTGGCTTGCACTTCATTGTTTTGCACCCGCCTGCCCGCAATACGGTCTTTGAAGATGTCCCGTTACACGAGCCATCCGAAGGGTATTTCCTTGCAGTCTCATCGTTTTTGGACCGGTATGCCCGTGTAGGGATCCACCCATTCCATGGTGCGTTTGGGACTCGTGGTGGTTTTTTCTTTCACGCGAATGCCGGTTTGCGGGTCTTGCCATTCCCGGCCTGTTTCCTGGGTTTGAATCGGGTTATGTCGAACCCGGATACCCGTCTGGGGATCCACCCATTCTTCCCCGGGACTCGGTATCGGATAGAACAGGATCGACAGAAACAGCGTGATCAGTACATACTTTCGCATAGAGCCTCCTTGATTGCATTGTCTGACTGAGAGGTTTTTAGAAATCATCCTTGATTCCCCCGCTCCGGGGGCGTGTTGAGCCGTCTTGTTTCAATTCGATTATAAAACCGTGCACTTTGAGTCGCATCCGTTCCACGAGAAAATACACGAATCTTCGGAGAAGAATAGGGCGCAGGCCTTACCAGCACGTGGATAGACCGGGTTACGGGGAGGGAGCGGTGCAAGACGATGAGATGCGACACAGCAGATCGCGTTTCGCGATGGCCTGTCACGGGTGCGTTGATGGACGATCTTACGGGTGGGATCGATCCGCGATGGCTTTCCTGGCGATCCCACCAGCTTTTTGCCTTGCCATTACCGGTCTTGCTTTGGTATGAGCCGGTTGTTTCAAATGACCTCATAATCCGGCTTACATCCGCCTGCGTTTTCCGGACACGGTGGTCCGAGGTCTTGAATGAGGATTCGAGGACGTACCGTATCTCTTTTTCGATAAGGTCCCGACATGGATTCACCGGATTCTGCGAGTGCATCGCCGGTCTCGAGTGGACCGGGGTGGGTATCGAAGTCGCAGGCGCCATGGGAGTTGAACGAATGGAAACCTATTGGGACAAAACCTACGAATGCATGTTATCAACGGATCTTGCGGAGTTGCAGGCAAGCCGTCTAAGGGATACGATCGGCCGGGCCGGGAAGGCTCCCTGGTATCGATCCCGATTCGCTGAGTGCGGGCTTTCAAGCGACTCGATACGCTCGGTGAAGGATCTGTCGCGATTTCCCTTGACCGGTAAAGAAGATCTGAGAAACGGATTTCCCTATGGGATGCTTTCCGTGCCTTTGGATGAAGTGGTCCGGCTGCACGCATCTTCGGGCACCACCGGAACGCCTACGGCCGTGTATCACACCAGGAAGGACATAGAAGTCTGGGCGGATTCCGTGGCCCGCTGTCTGTATATGGCGGGAGTGCGTTCCCGGGATGTGTTCCAGAACATCATCGGATACGGACTGTTTACCGGAGGACTGGGACTGCACTACGGCGCCGAGAAGCTGGGAACCATGGTGATTCCTTCGGGGGTGGGAAACTCGAGACGGCAGGTGGCTCTCATGCGGCAGTTCGGAACCACGGTAATCCACATCATTCCGAGCTATGCGTTGAAGCTTTTGGAAACGTTCGAGGAACTGGGTCTGGATCCTGCAAAGGACACGCGTCTGCGCATCGCCGTCGTAGGGGCGGAACCCCACACGGAAGAAACCCGGCGGAGAATCGAGGAGTCCTATGGGGTCTTCGCGGCGAACTCGTACGGCCTTTCCGAGATGAACGGGCCGGGAGTGGCTTTCGAATGTCCCTGCAAGACGGGCCTTCATGTTTGGGAGGACCGATACGTTCTGGAGGTGTTGGATCCGCAGAGCCTGGAGCCCGTCCCCGAAGGGGAAGCGGGTGAGATTGTACTGACCACCCTGACGCGCGAAGCCATGCCCCTCATTCGATACAGGACGCGGGATCTTGCCCGCATAGTGCCCGGTGCCTGTCCGTGCGGCCGGACCCACCGCAGGATTTCCAGGATTATGGGTCGGACGGACGACATGTTCATCATCAAGGGGGTGAATATCTATCCCATGCAAATCGAGCAGGTACTCATGGCGTACCCGGAAGTAGGCAACAACTACGTGGTTATGCTGGAGCGCGAAAAGGAAGCGGACCGACTGAAGGTGCGTATCGAAATGTCCGAACGCCTGGCGTTGCTTCCTCCCGATATGCGAGACCGCTTCGGCACGCGCCTGGTGCGGGCCTTGCACGACGAACTGCTGGTCACCCCCGAGGTGGAACTGGTGGAGCCCGGGAAATTGCCCTCCGCGGAGGGGAAGGCGGTTCGTGTGATCGATCGCCGCGAACCGGGATAGCCGGCAAGGCACGGACATGGGATCCATCGATAATTTTTCGTTGGGCTGCATTGTTCTCTTTAGGGCGGATTGATTCAGCATTCCCCGTTGGATACTCCGGATATGTATCCGGAGAAGCCGGGCATGGACATGATTGCATGCCCTTCCGGTATGGGAACGCTTCCGGATTTATCTCCAAGGATTCGCCTCCGGGAAGGGGGGCCTGCCGTCATCCCGCAAGCCCATGGTTTCCGGATTGTGGGTTGCGCGGGGCGTCCCGTTTTCTCAGAGGAAGGCAGGAAGGTTCTGAAGGGGAGGGTTGGGGGAGCGGAAATCTGTGGACACGACCCATGGATCGACGGTACATTCAGCTTTGTGAACGCCTGCAAAGCCGCGGTTATTTCCCCAGTGGACGCATAAGCGCAACCTCATGCAGGAAGGCGGCTTCATCTAGATTCGCCATCGTCCGGCGTCGCATTGAGGAAGGGTTATCTTTTGGATCACCGGAATCGCTCACAGGAGGGCGCCGTGCATGGGTAAATCGATTCAGCGTCATTGGGATTTCAGGGTTTTTCTGATTTGTCTGGCCATTGTTTATGGAGTTATTGCCGGGGGAGTCGCCGCCGCCCAATACCACGGCATATGGAAAGACTCCATCGAGAGTCCCTCGCACAATTTTTACATACAGCACTATTCCACCGGCTCCACAGTGGTGGTGTACACGCAGGACGCCATAACGTTTCACGCATTTCTGGGGGAAATGGCCGGGAACGTATTCGACGCGGTTTCTCTGGACCCCGATCACATTCGAAGGCTGGTGCTCACCTTCGATTCCGGCGATTCGGGCGCCGCCGTCCTCCTGGACAACGCTCAGTTCCCGGCAACGGAACTGGCGAGCATCCTTATCCAGAAAGTGTTTCCAGCCCTTCGTACGGACCGTTCGGGCATTTGGAAAGACCCCACGGAGACCTTCAATCTCTATGTTCAGGATTATGCCGCGGGCGCCACGGTGGCCTTGTATACCTATGACGGGGTCTTCTTCCGGGCCTTCCTGGGGCGCGTCGAAGAGCTTTTGTTTGAAGCCGCAGGTATGGGATATGAGGAAGAGCAGGCCCAGATCGAATTCCTGGGCGCCGACGAGGGATTCATCTATCTCATGACACCCGGGGTCATAGCGCATAGACCTTCCGCCGCCGTAGCCTACTCCCTGGTCAAGAAATTCGCTCCCCCCGTCCTGGACATCGGTTATGAGGCCGCTCCCCGATTCGGTCCCGCGCCGCTCCAGGTTCAGTTCACGGACTCCTCGACGGTGTTCCTGTCGTCCTATCACTGGGACTTCGGAGACGGGGCCACGAGTACGGCGAAGAATCCGGTTCACACGTACGCCGCACCCGGGATTTACGATGTCACCCGGTCGGTGGTTGCGGGATCGCTGGCCTACACGTCCCTCCGGACGGAGTACGTCCACGTGTCCACGGCGCCCAACGTGCAGATTTCCGGCGCCGTCACCCACTCGGGAAGCGGTACCCCCCTGACCGGGGTTACCCTCACGTTTTCGGGAGGCCTGGGAACCGTACTCACCAATGATCTGGGCCAATACACCCACACCGTGCCCTACGGCTGGTCCGGTACGGTGACGCCGTCCAGGTTCCTGTATACGTTCACGCCCAAGTCCCTGACCTATGCCGACGTGACGTCGAACCAGACCGGCCAGGACTACACGGGGACCATGATCGTGATCGTGGCTCACACGATCTCCGGAACGATCACCAGCTCCGGGGGGAGCCCCATCGCCGGGGTGACCTTGACCTTCTCCCCGGATGGTGGACAGGCTACCACGGACAGTGAGGGTAACTATTCCCACACCGTCATCGGGGGATGGTCCGGCACGGTGACGCCGTCCAAGTTTCTGTACACGTTCACCCCCAAGTCCCTGAGCTATATCAACGTGACTTCGAACCAGACGGGTCGGAATTATACGGGCAGCCTTATCATGGTGGTCCTCACCCACAAGATTTCCGGGAAGATCACCACCTCCGGGGGGACCCCCATCGCCGGGGTGACCCTGACCTTCTCTAATGAAGGAGGCGAAACCACCACGGACAGTGATGGGAAATATTCCCACACGGTGAACCACGGTTGGTCCGGCACGGCCGACCCCTTCAAGCTACTCTATTCGTTCACACCTTCCAATCGTTCGTACCCGGCTGTCACATTGGATAAGCTCAACCAGGATTATACAGGTGCGAAGTGGCAGTTACCCGGTTTATAGAGCGGGCCGACGCTCGGCGGTGCACCGGAAGGATGAAAACCGACCCTTTTGAACAGCCTGCCCGAAATTCTGTTTTTCAACGGGTATATGGCCCAGCCCCGGAGTCAAGAGAAAGAGTTCTGAGACAGAAATGGTTG
>CAZQXK010000111.1:0-8094 GCA_964597345.1 uncultured Thermodesulfobacteriota bacterium
AAGTCCACGGCGGATATGGATACATCCAGGACTTTCCGGTGGAACGCCTCTATCGGGACGCCCGGGTGTTCACCATTTATGAGGGGACCTCCGAAATCCAGCGGAACATCATCGCGAACGCACTGCTCCGCTGACATCTCGAAATGTCTTTTCGGCGCCTAGAGAATCAGGTCTGTAGGCGAGTTCCCAAATTAAATTTTGATTGACAGATTTTCGTATCTGCAGGTATTGTGAGGTTTCCCCGTGCCGGAGTGGTGAAACCGGTAGACGCGCTGGACTCAAAATCCAGTGAGCTTTACGCTCGTGAGAGTTCGAGTCTCTCCTCCGGCACCAGAACGTGGATCTGCTAACTGCGATGGACGCGTCTCAAGGCATCCTCTGAAGCGTACTTCATACGTTTCTTTAACTTCTTCACCACCTCACTGTGGATCTCCCCTCAGCTCTCTGCTAAGCTGAATCGTGGAATGCGTAAGCGGCGTGATACCCTGAGTCGGGAAAGATCCCACGCCATCACGATACGCTGCGGTGGACCACCCAATCATCACTTGCAAGGAGGAGCCATAATGCCCCATCATCACACCGATTCCGAATTGGCCGTTAAGTTGAGGGAAATGTATCCTGAAATCGAACGGTACGGTTTGACATTGGAGTTGGAATTCAAGCCCGAAAAGGATTATTGGATCGTCAAGTTGGAGAGGGGCGATCACAAATTGCATACTCATTTGGAACGCAAAGACGCAGACGCCTGTCTGGACGGTGTGCAGTGTGTCTACCTCGGCGTACAGGTGGGCCAGTTCGTCAAAAATTTTGACCTCCTAACAGCCCGTTGATAAACAGCATTTCGGGCAGGCTGTTCAAGAACGATGAGATGCAAGGCGCGCGAATCCTGAGGAATGAGACGTACATACACTACGCCGTAATGACGCCTGTCTTCGCCTGCCTGTGCGTGTCCGCACGCAGACAGATGGGACGCACAGGCAGAAAGGATGAAGCGCAACACAGCAGATCACGTTTTTAGACGGCCTGCTGAAATCCATTCCGACCGGAGACAACAGCCTGTGAAGATCCTGCTGGTCTATCCGTATGCCCAGGAAGAACGCCTCCGATCGGAAGACATCCAGGCCGTCCCCATCGGGCTCTGGTATATCGGCGGTCTGTTGAAACACCACGGATATGATGTCGAGGTGCTGAATTGGCATGGCATGAAGGGTCGGGAATCGGATATCGAGGAAGCCCTCATCTCAATGAAGCCGGATGTACTGGGTTTCTCCATAATGAACGCCAACAGATGGGGCGGCATACGGATCGCGGGAATTGCCAAGAAGCTGGACCCTTCGGTGCATACCGTATTCGGGGGACCTTGCCCCACTTTTCTCTGGGAGCATTTCCTGAACCATTTCCCCGAGATCGACACCGTGGTCATCGGAGAGGGAGAACAGACGTTTCTTCAGCTGGTTCAATGCCTGGAACAAGGCCGAACGAACCGAATACAGGAGGTAAAGGGCATCGCGCTGCGAGTGGATGGTCGTGCCGTACTAACGCCTGCGGTCCCGTTCCTGGAACGCCTGGATGATCTGCCTAATCCGGCCCGTTATTTCACCTACACCCATGTGGTCTCTTCACGGGGCTGTCCCGGAACCTGTAGTTTCTGCGCGGCTCCCCGCTTGTGGGGTCGGCGGGTCCGATTCCATTCCCCCGCTTATTTCGTGGACCAGTTGGAGCTTCTGGCTCAACAAGGGATCCGTTTCTTCTACTTCTCGGACGATACCTTCACACTCAGGAAAGACCACGTCATCGATGTGTGCAAACTCATTCTGGAGAAAAAGTTAGACATCGAGTGGTTCGCCATATCCAGAGTAGATTGTGTTCACGAGGAAACACTGTACTGGATGCGAAAAGCGGGGTGTATCCAAATCAGTTACGGTGTGGAAAGTGGGTCCGAGCAGTTTCGCGCATTTTTGAAGAAGAACATCACACGGGAACACATCCGGAACGCGTTTTCCAAGACGGTCTCTCACGGTATTCTGCCAAGAGCCTATTTCATCTACGGGTTTCCCGGCGAGACCTGGGATACCATTCAGGAAACCATCGACCTGATCATGGAGATCAAGCCGCTGAGCGCGGTGTTTTATATCCTGGACCTCTTTCCCGGAACCGCCTTATACCAGGAATTTCTGAACAACAGCGGTCTTTCGGACGACTTGTGGCTGGAACCCATGGAAGATATTATGTACTGGGAAACGGATGCCCGCCTCAACGGGGAACAGATCCTCGCTTTCGGGACAAAGCTTCGGGCGTTTTTTCACCGGGCTCTTCCGGAATTCGCCGGATCCATAACCCTTTCCCCAAGCCAAGATCTCAAACGGACTCATGCCGACTTCCTGTCCCGGTTAGGCATGACCTTCAGTCATGGCGAGTATTCCAGGAATCCCGACATCCCGCATCCGGACAAGACAGCCGAATCCCTTTTCAAGAGATCCCTCGAACTGCATCCGAATGCAAGGGCATTCCTGGGAATCGGTATGTTAAGGCAGAACCGGGGCGCTCTCGATCAGGCCGTGGAAGTTTTGTCCCAAGGCTTACGACGATTTCCTTCCAGCAAGCCGCTCAGCGTCTGCCTGTCCGTGAGCCTCATGAACATGGGCGCTTTCAAGGAAGCTTTGCAGCACCTTCAGCCCTTCGGGCAAGATCAAGACATCCTACCCTATGTCCGTGAGTGCCTCGCCCGGCTTGACCCATCGTCTTAAGATACCAGGCTTGTGAAAACCGCGGCCTGCGGCGTTGGGCTTCATCCTGTCTGCCTGTGCGTCCCACGCAGATAGGGGTTATTGCGGCGTATTGTTGTTATCTACGCCTCATTCCTCAGGATTCGCCCGCCTTGTGTCGCATCGTTTTGCAGCGGCCTGCCCGCAATACGGTGTATCAACAGTTTGATAATGGCGCTGATCGTAGATCGGAGCAAAGGAGACGGCACGAGCCGCCGGATAAAGCCCATACACCTCCCTGCCTAAGAAGTATTCTTGAGAGATTGAATTCAACCGGGGACTTCAGCGAAAAGCGCCGCAAACCGCTTCACGGAGATCAGCAACCACTTTCTGAAGGATCCTCTCTAAAGGACAGACCGTTCACCAACTGCTGCGCTTCTTAAAGAACCCTTTGCAACCTTCCGCCCACAGACATTCGGATTCCGCGCAGGTATAGACCCGATCGGTATAGTAGCAGGGAACATTTCCCTCGGTCTCCTGGATCATACGGATCAGGTCCACCTTACGCATCCCCCAGGAATTAATTCCCATTCCTCTTGCCAGACTCTGAATTTCCCGCATTTTCATCATGATACTCCTTTGCCCATAGAAACTACGGGCATCCTTTCCCTACTCCTCGCTCCGGCCACAAATAACTGCGCGTTGCCCCAACCCTTCTCTTCGGACAATACACGCATACGCCGTCCATCCGTCCGCCCTCACAGTATGGGCGCACCCTGGCCGCAGCGTAGAGGCTCCTCCTTCAAACCTCCTGCAGGAAACCCAACCTCCCGAGGACTCCGCGCAAGAATCCACCCGCCCGTGTCGGCAAACCACGTTCAATGTCCAACCCGGCCTCTCAGCCCTCCGTCTTCCCCTCTTGTGCTGTAGGCCACCGCATGCGGATCAGCCTCGCCGTAAAGGCCGCGGCGGGCGTTAGTGCACTTCCGCGCACCGTACTATACCCTCATTCCTCGGAATTGTCATACCTCTAGCATCGAATCGCGTTCAAGCGCTTATTCCCCAATTGCCGTTGCCAACAGACCGGTATGCGGTCAGTTGACTACGATTACCGCAGCCTCTTTCGCAAGCTGGATCACCTTGTTGCTGACCCGACCGATGAAAAATTCCTGGACCTTCGACAGTCCTCTCCTTCCCAGTACAATGGTTTCGTATCCCTCCGCTTTGGCCTCTTCCGCCAAAGCATTCGCGCGGCTCGCCTTGCCGGAAATAAACTTGGTAGTCACCTTGGAAGGGTCGAATTGGGCTTTGACAAGGCGGTCCTTTGCCTCCTTGAATACCGGATCCATTTTCTTCCGGGCTTCTTCCAGCTGCTCCTGGAACTTATCGACGTGAAAGACTTCTTCATAAGTCTCTTCGTAAATGTTGGACACGCGAGCCACGTGCACCAGACCCACAATCGACGGGGTGCCTGCAAACATTCTGGCCACATAGTCCACAGACCGCATGGCTCCCTCCGAGGTATCCAGAGCTACGAGGATCTTGCCGGCTCTGGGGGAGCCTCCGATCACCCAGAGGGGCGTCTCGCTCAAAGCCCCCAGTAATTTAAAAGCCACGCTTCCCAGTACCAGATCTTTGAGTTTACTCTTGCCGATACGGCCGACGATCACTCCGTCATAGCCTGTAAGCGCTTCCGCAAGAATATCTTTGGCAGTATCCTTTTGCCGGGGCTGAATTTTCACCGTGACAGAATCCGATTGAAACCCCGCGTTCAGGAACGACTCCGTTGCCCTCTTCATGAAGTCTTCCATAGCCTTCTCATTTTGCAGCTCCCACTGCTTCACGGCGGCCGCTGTGGGATGGTAATGCGGAATGTCTTCCAGATCGTAATAGGCTTCGGAAATCTTACTGAATACATGAAACAGAACCACCTGCTCGCTGCCGGGCAGAAGGGCGGTGCTGGCGTATCTCACCGCTTCCAAGGATTGATCGGACCCATCTACCGCCACCAGTATCCTTTTCGCTGTCATCTCTACATCCTCCTTTTCCATTCCTGGGTTCCCAACTATTAAAGGATTACGACCTTTGAAACCCAACACGCGGACAGGCTCCAGCCCCTCGACGTCTCTTACCGTTCACCGCGTAAGCACTCAGCAAAAAGTCCAAAGTCCCCTATCGCATCATCCACCCTTCAAATGAAAGCATACTGTATAAGAGTGTTCATTACAATCAGCTTAGGGATTCCCATCATGGAAAGCAAGCCCTTGCAGTGGCAGCGGCCGGCCTTCGCATGCGGCATTCCCCTATTCCTTCCCCGGACAAGCACTCCGACCAGGCTCTTTGTGCATTTATGAGGTGTAGTGATAAGAATTCATTAGTTCATACGCCATCCCATGGAGAATCCACGTCCCATGCTGCCGTGCTTCGGCACAATGGGCTCGCGGGACAGCGGCCGGGAACGATCCGATGTCGGCTATGTCGTCACCGCCCCGGCGCGATTCGAGTCATGCCCTTCCGGATCCTCTCCATGAGCAAACTACGTGCCGTCATGGATACTTTGAGGTCCTCCGCCTATATAGGACGCCGGAAGGCGGAAGGGTTTACGGGCAACGCTTTATCTGTTGTGAATATCCGTTGTCGAAAACATTTTTTTTACAAGTTGTAAAGACTCCTTCCACATCCTTCCGGGGAGTCCGGCACGCCGCCGGATGTAGGTTGTTTTTCCCGCCGGCGTGCGAGATCGAGGAAAGCTCTACACCAGCCCCAGAATATTCCACCACACGGCGGCCACCAGTATCAGGATCAATAGAAGCACAGGCGTAGCCACAAGTCCCAGCCTGGTTAGATCCGAGGGTTTGAAGTATCGATAACTGTAGGCCAAAGCATTCGGCGGACACCCGATAACGAGGAGCATGGCGAAAGAAGTGGCCATACCCAGGCAGAGGGCCACAATCCTAGGATCGACCCCCTGAGCCTGGGCTATAGGAATAACAATGGGAAGGATCAGAGCCGCAGCCGCAACGTTTGCCATAACGTTGGTTACAATGGCTCCGAAAACACCCACACCTACAAAAATAAGCAACCATCCCCCATCCTTTACCAGGGGCATAAATAGTTGTGCAAAATAGTTGGCGGTACCGGATGAGTCCATGGCCAAGCCAAGAGCGATACCTCCCCCAAAGATAAACAAAGCGGTTCCCCATTCCAGACTTGTATGGATGTCCTCCCACTTGAGAACACCCACGATCACCAGCGCCGCAACGCCGAGCATGCCCGTAACCGAGTAATGGATTCCGTGGATTTCCTTGGTAGACCATAAAATAAAGACCAGTACGAATATGGCCAGTGTCCGCTTCTCCATGCGTGTCAATGGTCCTAACTCATCTGCAAATTTCGGAAGCTTTATCTCGGGGTCCGGACGAAATACCAGATAGGTTACCAGGACCGCCGCAGGCACGGTCAGCAGCGCGGCGGGCATGGCAAACGTAATCCAATCCAAAAACGTAATCTCGATTCCGGTGAACTCTTTGAGAAATGCGGCGGACACCATACACCTGCCGCCTCCGATCAGTGTCCCCATTCCCCCGCATGAGGCGGCGAACGGTAGCGAAAGCATCATGAATTTCGCGGTTTGCGTATGAGGTTCGATCCCTGCGGCCCTCATCATGGGTATCATCGTCACCAAACCAATGGCCGTGGCGGCGGCATCGTGTAATAGACTGGAGGCGATCCCCAGCCCGATGGCTATGATAAAGGTGAACCGGGTCACACTGTTTCCTGCCCGACGAACGATGAAGTACCCCAACCGCTTGGTGAGACCCGTCTTGTCCAGCGCAATGGCAAAGACAAGACAGCATATGATAAACACTACAACAGGGTGCATGTAGGAGGCCCAAGTGTCCTTCAGATCTGAAACACCAGTCATAACAAGGAGGACACCGATACATATGGCTGTTATTTCCAGCGGAATGGATTCCGCAATGAAAAGGAATACCAGAACCACCAGAACGGCAAGGAACCGTAGTCCCTTGGGAGACAGTCCGTTCACATATTCCACACGTATCTGGTCAAGCTGTAATTCTACAGCCTTTAGCTTGAGAAACTTGGCGGGAGAGACCATCGCCTCGGGATCGGTTACTTCAACCACATAGCCCTTAGGTTTCGCATCGCTTGACGGGACCAGAATGAATTGGTCACCGAGTTGAGCCAGGAGCTGCTGATCCGCATCTCCCAATATCCTGAATCGCGTTCCTTCCGGCCTGGGAAGAAACCAAACGATGAGTCCCAAGAATATGGCAAGACACAGTTGGAAGGTCTTGTTCTTTAGCAAGGTTACCATACGCTTCTCCTATATCAAAGTGATCCTACATAAATGCATCTTGTGTTTTATATTCTCAGCTGCATCAATGGTTTCCCTAAGAGATCCTTCTGAGATACTAACTAAAGCGCATGACAAGAATTTTCCTACTCCCGAATCAAACCTCCCCGCTGCAAAAGATATAGTTGACTGCCACTCCATGAAATACCCGGGTGTTCCGGCGGGCGGATCGAGAACCTTTACTTCAGCGGTGTGAAACACCTAACAGCCCGTTGATAAACACCGTTTCGAGCAGGCTGGTCAAGAACGATGAGACGCAAGGCGCGCGAATCCTGAGGAATGACGCGTACATCGAGTACGCCGCAATGACGAGGGATGCGGCGCAACGCAGCAGATCGCGTTTTTCAAAAGCCTGCTAAGCAATCCGGAGTACGCGCGTACATTGCCACAACTCGGGATGAACACCTGAGGTCGACCTTCCCGAACGTGGGATATGGCCGTGTTTTCACAGGCGCTTTCGGTTCCGGGCCGGGCCCCGTCCCGACTTGCGGCATGTCAGCCCGGCGTCCCAGTGGTCCAACCAAAGAGTCCCGCACTCACCGTCCCTAGCCCAAATTCCAGCAAGAGCCGTACCATTCATCGACGAGGGCGGTTCGACAATTGGAGACGGGATTCAGTCTTTCAGGATTTTGGGAACTCGTGGTGTTGATGTCTCGACATTCTACGACCACCGAAGTGTCGAGGTTCGCTTGGCAGCCCTTTGACAAAACGTATTGCGCGCAGTCCGCTGCAAAAAAATGCGATGCAAGGCGGGCGAATCCTGAGGAATGAGGCGTACATAGAGTACGCCGCAATGACTCCTGTCTGCGTGGGAGGCCCAGGCAGACAGGATGAAGCTCAACGAAACAGATCGCGTTTTTCAACGGCCCGTTGGATAGTGAGGAGATACACAGCCGTAAATTGTAGAGGTCCACAATTTTTTAGACACCGATGGGATTTAATTAGTGTCTGTCCAAGAAGCTAACTTATTATTATAAAAAGATAATCGCGCAGATTGGGGTGGAAAGTTCT
>CAZQXK010000112.1:0-7933 GCA_964597345.1 uncultured Thermodesulfobacteriota bacterium
GTACATTCCGTTTCATCGTTCCGATTTCTGGAACGATCTCCGGGTATGTTTCTTTTAAAGGCGTTCAAACGGAAGGAGACATACCATGAGAACACGCGGAACGTTGAGATGGATGAGTGCCCCGGGCCGGCTTTTCACCGCCCCCGAGGATCGGTATCTCCAGGCGAATTGTGCGCTGTACCTCCAACGGATCCTCGCGCACTATCGACTGGTGGATCCGGATACCCTGGAATTTCTGGCGTGGGTGCTGGAAGGGGACGTGGGGGATTTCTGCGAGGCGTTCTCCCATCTGCTTCACAAAAGCACCCGTGAGGCATTCCAGGCGGACCTGGCGGAGTGCGGTCCCGACCCGGACGATTTGGGCAGGATGCTGGATCACTGGCTCCGGATAGGCGCGGTGCGGCGCAAGGCGCTGGTCTCGCTCATGCTCGGCTCGTTGGACCGGATTGTACGGAACCACGCGTCGGCCCGCCGGTGCCGCATGGACCGAAACTTCGCGGCCCTATGCGCCCTTTTCGACCTGAAGGCCGAGGAAACGGACCTGTGCCGATTTCTCTACATCACCGCCACGTACCGGTACCCGGAACGGTTCTTCAGCGGTCACCTGAACGCCTGCGAAGTGTCCGGATTTCCGTATCTGGCGTGTGCATTGGACGTAAGCCGGGACACCCTGCACCGCATGATCGAAGGCACGCTGAGCGAAATCGGAATGATCGAATGTGAAGGGAACCGGCTGGAATGCGAGCCGCACCTGATGCGGATCATTCACAGCGCCTCACGGGGGCGGCTCAAGGATCACTTCTTTCGTCCCCTGGCCCGGGAGGACGTCCCCATCGAGTACCACGACGTGGATCCGGATATTGTCCAATATCTGCTGGAACTCCTGAAAGGCAGGACGGAAACCCCGTCTCATATCCTGTTGTACGGACCTCCCGGATCCGGGAAAACCAGTTTCGCCCGGGCCCTGCTCGCACAGGTGGGCCTGCCGGCCTACGAGGCGAATCATACGGTGTCCGGAAGACTCCAATCCCGGAAGTCCGGCATCGTGGCTTCCCTGAAAACGACCCGGAAAATCAAGGGAGGCGGCCTGCTGTTGATCGACGAGGCGGAAGACCTGCTGAACACGGAGAGTTTCTGGGCGGTGAAAGGGGCGCCCGAGGAAAAGGCCTGGCTGAACCAACTCATGGACGAGCCCGGCAACAAGTGCCTGTGGATCACCAACCGGGTGGACGACATCGACCCGTCCACCAAGCGGCGCTTCGCCCTCAGCCTGGAATTCAAACGTCTCGGCCGGAAGGAGCGGATGCGCCAGTGGGACCGGGTGTTGCGCCGGAACCGCCTGAAGCGGCGTTTTTCGGCGGGGGAGATCGAGGCCCTGTCCGAACGCTACGACGTGAGCGTGGGTGTGATGGACCTGTGCCTGCGAAAAGCCGTCGAGAGCGGCGCCGCCGGCAAGGCGGAACTGGATCGGCGGCTGCGGTACGGGCTGGACGCCCATGCGGCCCTGCAGGGAGACCGGGAGCGGGCGCCGTCCCGGTTGGAGGCCGGGAAGGAATTCATTCTGGACGGCCTGAACCTGTCCAAACAACCGGAGGATCTGGTGGCCATGGTGGCGTGCTTCCGCGATCGTCCTCGAAAACTCGAAACGCGCCGGGCGACGGGACTCAATATGCTCTTTTACGGTCCTCCCGGAACCGGGAAAACCGAATTGGCCCATTACCTGGCCCATCACGCGGACCTGTCCCTGATTTCGCGAACGGCCGGCGAGCTTCTGGATCCCTACCTCGGCATGACGGAACGCCGGCTGGCCGAGGCGTTCGCCGAGGCGGAGAAGGAGCGGGGGATCCTCTTGTTGGACGAAGCGGACACCTTCCTGTTTTCCCGGGACCGCGCGGTTCGATCCTGGGAAGTGAGTATGACCAACGAATTGCTGACCCAGATGGAGCGGTTTTGCGGTATCCTCATCTGCACCACGAACCGGCTTCCGGATCTGGACGAAGCGAGCCTGCGGCGTTTCACCGCCAAGGTGGAATTCGGGTTCCTGGCCCCCGAGGCCGTGCCGGTCTTCTACGAGCGGTACTTCAAACCGTTGACGGGCGCGGCCTGCGCTCCGGAAATGCGACGGCGGGTTTCCCGTATCGCGCCTTTGGCCCCGGGGGACTTCAAGACCGTCCGCGACCGGTTCGCCTGGATGGGGACCCGGAAGGTGCGCCATGAAGCGCTCATCCAGGCCCTGGAAGAGGAGGCGTCGCTCAAGACGCGGTTTTGGGGGAAGAAGGCCATCGGGTTTTAGCAGGCCGGCGAGAGACGCGATCTGCGTCGTTGGGCGTCATCCTTCGTCGGTGCGGCGTACTGGAATGTACGCCTCATTCCCCAGGATTCGCGCGCCTTGCATCTCATCGTTTCTCGCCGGCCTGCCCGCAATACGGTTTATCAACGAGTTGACAGGAGCATGGTATCGAGGAATCCGTAAGTTCCGGGTGTGCGATTTCGTTCTTCCGCCCGGCGGCGTATCGGCGGAACGGATCGTGGATACCGGGGGGCGTTGCGGGGTTCAGTCGCCTCCGGGTATCGTGGGCTCCGCGCCGTACAGCACGGCGAGGTCGCGCACCGCATCGCCCATTTCGGCGCGCAAATCCTCGGGTTCCAGCAGTTCCGCCTCGGTCCCGAAACTCAAGACCCAGGACAGCACCTCGGGCCGGCTCGTGGCCGTAAACGTGAGAATCACGCCGCCGTCCGGTTGAGGAAGCAGCGTTTGTTTCTCGCTCCAGATGCGTTCCGACACATACACGGCGGCTCCGGGCCGGAAGGCCACGCGCACGGGGAAGGGCTCGCCGTCCATGATGCCGAAACACGCGGAAGGCTCGTCCAGGGAGTCCTGCTTCAGAAAGGTGCGATCCATGGTTTGGGCGGAAATCACTCGGTGAAGGGCCAGCGTCAGTTTGAAGGGATCCGGAGGGTCTCGGTCCTCCCAGAGATACCAGGCGGGCACGTAGAGGCATTCTCCGGAAACCATGAAGCGAATGGGGGCCACGAAATGGACCACGGGGGCTTCTTGGCCCGGTCGGGCGTATTGGACCCGGCACACCTTGTGATCCCGCATGGCGGCAAGGAGCGTCTGGAAGATGTCGCGCTTGGCCGAGTAGTCGATGGCGCCCTTGGGCCGGGTCTGGGCCGATCGTTCCGGGATGGCGTCCAGTTCCGCGTCCAGAGGCAGCAGCGCGGTGGTGTGGCGGATGGCATTGCTGATTTCGTTCCGGAGCGTGTCCGGAAGCAGGTGCCAGACGAAATCCCGGCACAGGAGCAGGTTGTGAATATCGTCCGGATTTAACGTGACGTTGAAGGCGCCCCGGGGCGGCTTGACCCGGAAGAACTTCTCCCGCCCTTCCGTCCAGGTCTCGATGCGCGTGCCTCGGACCCGC
This sequence comes from uncultured Thermodesulfobacteriota bacterium, assembly GCA_964597345.1. Classification (GTDB taxonomy): domain Bacteria; phylum Desulfobacterota; class Desulfarculia; order JACQYL01; family JACQYL01; genus CAZQXK01. The sequence continues at coordinate 3,423 of CAZQXK010000112.1, forward strand.
TCCATTTCTTCCAGATAGCGACCCACGGACTGTTTGGAGCATCGGAGGTTTCTGGCCAGTTCCGTATAGGAGTATTTTTTTCGGCTGAACAGGAGGAGGCAATACAGGCCCAGGGCCTTCATGGCGGGGGTGGAATACGGATCTTTTTTTTCGGGCATGACAAGATTCCCCCATGCAAGAATTTCAATGACCTGCTCGTCTGAAAATATCATAGGCGTATGGCCGAGGTATGCAAGTCATTTTGATCGGAAGCGACGGCGAAAAAGGCCGGCAGCGGCCCACCAAGCGACCGCCGGGGAGGCGAGATGAAATCGTACATTCTTTCCAAGACCAAGTACTTGTCCGGTTGGCAGTGTCTCAAACGCCTGTGGTATGAAATCCACCGGCCCGAGGAAATCCCGGAGCCGGACGAGGCGACGCAGTCTCTCTTGGCGGGCGGCGCCTTCGTCGGCGAGTGCGCCCGCACGCTGTATCCCGAAGGAATTCTCATTCCCTGGGAGGGAGGGATCCATGAAACCGTTCGCCGGACCAAAGAGGCGCTGGATGCGCGCAAGCCCATTTTCGAGGCCACCTTCCTGCGCGAAGCGGCCCCTTGCGCCCGGATGGTGCGGGTGGACATCCTGAATCCGGTGGGATCCCGGCGGTGGGACCTCATCGAAGTAAAAAGCGCCACGCAGGTGAAGCCTATCCATCAGGTGGATGTGGCCTTCCAGTGGTCCGTGGCGGCGGAAGCGGGGATTCGGGTCGGGAAATGCATCCTGATGCACCTGTCCCGCGAGTACCGGCGTTCGGGGGCGCTGGAGCCGGCGCGCCTTTTTGCCGCGGAAGAGATCACCGCCGCCGTGGAGCCGTCCATGCGGGAATTGTCTTCCCGGCTGGAGACCATGGCCGCCGTCCTGTCCCGGGATGCGAATCCTCCGGACATCGCCGTGGGTCCCCATTGCGGGGATCCGTACGAATGTCCGCTGCAAAGCGTCTGCTGGTCGTTTCTTCCGGAGCACAACGTATTCCAGTTGTCGCGGATGGGAAGCCGGGCATGGGACCTGATCCGGGACGGCATTTATTCCCTGGAGGACCTGCCGGTGGATTTCAGACTCACGGACAAGCAGCGGTTGCAGTTGGACCGCTTTCGGGACGGCCGCGTCCATGTGGACCGGGACCGCATCCGGGCCTTTCTGGACGGATTGGACTACCCGCTGGTTTTCCTGGATCTGGAGACCTTCTACACGCCCATACCTCTGTTCGATGGGCTCCGTCCCTACGACCCCGCGCCCTTCCAGTTCTCCGTGCACGTGCAGCCGAGCGCCGGGGCCCCGCTCGAGCATCACTCCTTTCTGGCCCATATGGTGGATGGGGCGCCCGACCCGAGACCTCCGTTGCTGGAACGGCTGAAAGGGGTGCTCGGCGCCGCCGGTTCCGTCGTCGTGTATAACCGGACCTTTGAAAAACGGGTCCTCGAGGAATGTGCGGAGAGTTTTCCGGCGTATGCGGCATGGGTGCGGGAACACGTGGTTCCCCGCATGGTGGATCTGATGGTTCCTTTTAGGTCCGCGTGGTTTTACGATCCGAAGCAGCGAGGCCGCCATTCGCTCAAAGCGGTGCTGCCCGCCGTCACCGGGAAGTCGTACGACGGGCTGGCCATTGCGGACGGAGGCGCGGCGAGCGCCGAATTCGCGCGCGTCGGCCTGAATCCCTGCGACGAGGAGGAACGGACGCGCGTCCGCCGGGAGCTGGAAATCTATTGCGGATTGGACACGGAAGGCATGGCCTGGATCGTGGATCGTTTACGGGCTCTGGTCGAGTGACGGTATGGGCCGTCTTGCCCTTTCAGGGAAGCGGCATTGCATTCCATGCACCTACCCGGCGTCGAACCATTCCGGGTTTGGCGGCCCGTTGATCCATCCTATTGCGGCCAGGCCGGTGCAAAACGATGAGACGCAAGTCACGCCAACGGCGTGACCGAAGGCGTGACGGTAGATGGCGTTTTTTTCAGTTCTCGTGACATCGCTCCCGCGGCCTCACGGGAGCATTCAGGGATGTACGAGACAGGATAGTCCGGCGGGGTTGCCAAGCGCAGACGTTTCAGTGTACCCTCCCGACGTGAGCGCAAGGAAAGGGGACGGAAAGGTATGCATACATTGGGGACGTGGTTCAGGATACTGATGGTACTCGTGTTCGGGCTTGCAGCCGTAACGCAGGCGAACTCCGGGGATCGGGTCTCGTTGCGCATATTCACCGAAGCGTATCCGCCGCTGAACTTCGTGGAAGGCGGCGAAGTCACCGGCTGCGCGACGGAGGTGGTCCGGGAGATTTTTCAAAGAACCGGCGATGCCGGAGAGATCCGACTGGTCTCCTGGGAAGAGGGCTATAAAGCGGTGTCGGAACAACCGAACACGGCGTTGTACTCCACGGTCATGACCGCCGAGCGAAAGAACCGTTTCCAATGGGTGGGCCCCATCGGTGTGTTGGACACGAATTTCTATGCGCGCCGGGGTTCCGGAATCGGGATAGCCACCCTGGATGATGCAAGAAAAGTCGGTGCGATTTCCGTGGTGACGGATTATTACAGCGAGCAGGAACTCCGAAAGGAAGGGTTCGCGAACCTGCGGGTCTTTGCCGATGAGGAAACCGCCCTCCGGAAGATGCTTGACGGCGAAACGCAGCTGTTTGTCGGCGGCAATGTGGTGATGCCGGCGTTGTTGGAAAAAGCGGGCGCCAAGGCGGAGGATGTGGAGCCTGTCTTTACGCTGTCCACGGATCTCACCTATGTGGCCTTTTCTCAAGCCGCGCCGGCGGCCGTGGTGGACCGCTGGCAGCGGACGTTGAACGAAATGAAAACCGACGGAACCTTCCGGAGAATCTACGCGAAGTGGCTTCCCGCCGAGACGCCGCCCGGCGTCCTGCAACTGGTGACCGAGGAGTATCCGCCCGTCACCTTTATGAAGGATGGAAAACCGGCCGGATTCGTGACGGACATGGTTCGGGAAATCGCGGTCCGCCGGGGCGTGGCCGAGCCCATCCGTTTGACCTCCTGGAAGAACGCCTTCCACATGGCTCGGATCCATCCCAATGTCGTACTGTTCAGCGCCGAAAGAACCCCCGAGCGGGAGAACCTGTTTCAATGGGTGGGCCCGGTGGGGAAGAACACTGCGATTCTCTACGCCAAGCGGGGCTCCGGCATCCGTCTGAACACCCTGGAGGAAGCCAAAACACTCGACGCCATCGCCACCACCACGAACTGGTTCACAGAGCAGCGCCTGAAAGCGGAAGGGTTCGGCAACCTGGTCGGGTCCCCCGACCCGGCGGAAGGGGTCCAGAAGCTCATGAGGGGTGATGTGCAACTTTCCATCTTTACGGACATCACCGTTCCGGAGATCGTGCGTAACGCCGGATTCCGCATGGAGGATCTGGAGCCCGTTCTCACCGTGTCCCAAACCGAGTTCTATATCGCCTTATCCCTGGGTACGCCGGCGGAAGTGGTGCGGGCCTGGCAGGCGAGCCTGGACGAACTGAAGAAAGACGGCGCCTTTGAAACCATCTATCGCCGTTATCTGCCCCACGCGGATTTGGACGATTTGTTGTAGCAGACTGTCGAAAAACGCCATCTGCGGTAACGCCCTTGGCGTGACGCTCCACCCTTTGTCATTGCGGCGTTACTGCACAGGCGCGCCGCATTTCTCGGGATTCGTGCGACCTGCATCTCATCGTGGTGGAGCAGCCTGCCCGCCATGCGGGTCATCAACGGGCCGGCAGCAGTCAGGGAGCCTATGCCGAGGTTTTTCTTTTCAACGACTGTCCCGAATGCTCCGTGGATGCATGACTTCCGACCTGCAAACGGTCGGGATCACCGGCCGCGCCGAACGTGTCCGAATGGTGAATTGGGAATCACTGCGGCGTCGCACCGTCTTTGACGATCCGTCGCGGGATGGAGTACGTGTTTCGTGGAACCACCGGTCCGGTAACCATCACCAGAGAGGAGGAAGTTCCCATGATCAAGATCAGTGTGTTGTATCCGCATGAGGAAGGCAAGAAGTTCGACATGGAGTATTACTGCAAAAATCACATACCCATGGTTCAGGGGAAGTTGGGCGCCGCGCTGAAGGGAGTGGCCGTAGAACAGGGGTTGGGAGGCGCAAGACCGGGATCCCCCCCGACGTACATTGCCATGGGGCACCTGTATTTCGACTCCATCGAGGCGTTTCAGGGATCATTCGGGCCGCACACGGACGCCATTATGCGCGATATTCCCAACTATACGGACGTCCAGCCCACGATTCAGATCAGTGAAGTGAAGATTTAGGTTTTTGGGAACCGGGATGCGGCCCGTGCCGCCCATGGCGGGCCGCCGGTTCGTGCGGAACGGCGGCCGCGTCCTTCGGGAGCCCTAACAGCCCGTTGATAAACCGTATTGCGGGCAGGCCCGGTCAAACTCCCGGGCCAATAGAACGGATAGAACGCCTTCGCTGCAGCCCACATCGAGCGCGCGCTTTCCGGTGACCTGTGAAGCCAGC
>CAZQXK010000113.1:0-7320 GCA_964597345.1 uncultured Thermodesulfobacteriota bacterium
GGCGGAGCGTATCAATTCCACGATGTTGCGCAGGTTCAGCTTGGACATGATGCTGGCGCGATGATTTTCCGCCGTCTTGGGACTGATATGAAGTCTGGACGCAACCTCCTTGGTGGACAATCCTTCGGCGATGAGTTTCAATACCTCCTGTTCTCTGGGCGTGAGGGACGTTTCCTGGGTTTGCCGTATGGGGGGGCAGGCCGGAACGGCCTGCAACAGACGTTTCACCACCTGGCCGGAAACGGTTCCGTCCAGGAAGAGTTCCCCTCGGGACGCCGCCTGAAGGGCTTCCAGAAGACACGAAGATGCGGAGGCCTTGGTCACATAGGCGGCGGCCCCCGCCTGAAACGCCTCCGTGACGGTGGACATGCGGGAGTGCCCACTCAAGAGGACCACCCGGATATTCGGATAAGCAGCCGTGAGGTCCCGCGTGAGTTGGACCCCACTCATGTCGGGAAGCGACACATCCACCACGGCCATATCGGGTCGAAGCTTTTCGGCCAGTTCCACTGCGGCCCGGGCGTTTTCGGCTTCGCCGACCACTTCAAAATCGGGTTCCTGGGATAGAAGGGCTTTGATTCCCTCACGGAAGAGCGGATAATCATCCACAATCAAAAGAGTCTGCTTCCGTGGGGCCACACTACACCTCTTGCATGACGATGCATGTTGAGTGAAGAGCTTACACGGAAACGCCGTAAGTAACAAATCCGCTATTGAATCCCCTTACTGTTATTATGATACAATAGAAAGTTCCATTGGACCAAGGTTTTTGCGTCAAACTTTTCTGCACCCACTCGAGAACCACTCATGATGCGCATCCCAACAAAATGGATACAGGTTGGATTGTGTGCCGGGAGTCAGCAGGCCGTTGAAAAACGCGATCTGCGTCGTTGGGCTTCATCCTTCGTCATTGCGGCGTACTGTAGGTACGCTTCATTTCGAAGGATTCGCCCGCCTTGCATCTCATCGTTTTTGGCCGGCCTGCCCGTAATAGTGTTTATCAACGGGCTGTTAACGACGGTGCCGGCCGGAGTATGACCAGGATGCATGGGGACTGAGGAGTAAGCCGTGACGGAACCCGGATGATCACAGGGTCGAGTCAGGTATCCAAGGATCTTGCAGGGCCGGGGGCCCTGGGAATCCGAAGTTCCGGCGTCTACCCGGACCCACGATTCATGCCCATGAGGCCTGGAATCCTCCCGTCCGAATTCGGGCCCCACGGCCTTCCGTTGTGGAAGGAATCGGCAGCGTCACGAGTCCCTGGAGGGGTGTTTCTCCGTGGACTCGCTGGAATCGAGGCGTACGTTCAATGCGGCGGCGTCTCCGGTCTTGGGGACCCCCATGTAAACCGTATGGTGGGGGAAGGGGATCTCGATGTTTCGGGCGTCGAAGGTCTTTTTCATCCTCCGATTGAATTCACGACCCACCGCCCATTGGCGGATGGGTTTCGTCGTGATTCGGGCCCGAATGATGACGGCGGAATCGGCGAACTTGTCCACGCCCAAGATCTCGAGAGGTTCCAGGATGTCCTTTCCGTATTCGGGATCCCGCTGCATTTCCTGACCGATCTCCCGCAGAACCTGGATCACCTCGTCCACATCCTCCCGGTAGGCCACTCCCACATCAAATACATACCGTGAGTAGTCCTTGGTCATGTTCGTCACCGTGCTGATGGAGCTGTTGGGAATGACATGGACGTTGCCGGCCAAATCCCGCAATCGCACCGTCCGCAGCCCCACGGCTTCCACGAGGCCTCCCTTGTCGCCCAGAACGGCCACATCCCCTACGGAGATAAGGTCCTGGACCAGAATAAACAGGCCGTTGATGACGTCTTTCACCAGAGACTGGGCTCCGAAACCGACGGCCAGGCCGATAATGCCTGCGCCGGCCAGAATGGGCTTGGTATCGACTCCTAATCGAGCCAATACCACGATGGAGCCGACGAATATCGCAGACACCTGGATAACCGTCTTCACAAGGGGGACCAGCGTCTTGCGCTTCTTGCTGATTTCTTCCCCCTCTTTTTCCCGGAGCAGTTCATGGCACACGAAACGGCTTGCGCCGATAACCAGAAGGACCAGGGCCACGGTAACCAGGATCGCCGTGGTTCTGAGCAGTAAGGTCGACCCCGGATCCGAGGAGATGAAGTCGGCTACGGGAACGCCCCAGATTTCGCCGATGATTCCCATACTTACCAGGACGGCAAAGACCCCCGTCCCCTTGCGGAAAATACGGATGTAACGATCGGCCCTTTCCTCCAGATCTGGAAAACGTTCATGGATAAGACGATCCAGGGTGAACACGCGCTTAAAGGTCCAATCCAGAACTCCGACAACCAGGAACGTCAAGATGATAACCGCCGCGGAATTCAGAGTGGCTCGGAAGAGATAAGCAAATCCATCCCGGTATTGTGCAATCAGGAATACGAACAGGGTCCACGTATACGCCAACGCCGGGAGCGACCAATACCGAACCATATGGGGAAGGAGTCTGTTCGTTTTTTCCTGCAGCGATTTCATGCGATGTTGATACCGCGCGAAAACCATGCGGATTTCACGGGCGATCTGAAGCAGGAAGACGCTGATAAGCAGGGGAAACACGATGAGCAGGACTCCACGTATAAACAGAAAAGCGGAAGTGTCCATTCGTGCCGACATACACAGCTCGACTACCAGATAGTAGAATGCCGTATAGTTGACGAATCGAACCATCCAGATCCAGATGTAGTTTGCGGTTTCATCCTTTACGGGAACGATGCGGGAGAGGCTGTCTTCCGGTGACATAAAGCTTTTCAAAATGATGAGTACCGATCTATAGAAAAACAAAACCAGAAAAACCAAGAGAACGGGAGTCTGAAATAGAACGGGGGGATGCACTATCTTGACCAAGAGCGATAACGTAATCAACAGGACTCCGTAGGGGAGGATCAATATAAACGCTCGAATGAAGCCCTTGGAGATTCGGGTCGGCAAATTCTGTTGCACCTGCGGGATTTCAGGCGCAAATTTTCTGAGAAGTAGCTTGATTATGAAGGCCAGGGCTAAACTTGCAGCCAGAACCGTCAAAAGGGTGATCAGACGGGATCGGTCCTCCGGATTCAAGGTCAACGACCGGATCCAGGCAGGGAATTCGGTGATTCGCTCCAGCCGGCTTGCGGCGGCGCGGGCGGAGTCCCATACCCTGGATACCATGTCGCCCAGTTGGTTCATCCATCGCTCCCATTGGAGTACTTCGTCGTCTTCGGGCGGAGCGCCGATCTCGACCTTCCCGGGTTGTTCCCCAGCGGTCTCCGTGAGCCGTACCAGATGCTTTAGGTTCGTGATGAAAACGTCTCGTGTTTCGGGATCTTCGAGAAGTCGCACCAAAGTCCGGATATTTTCCGACTCGATATTCGGAAGAGAATCCTGCTCAGACGAAGCGGCGGACCCCGACAATGCAATACCAAACAGAAAGGACGCCAACAGGCCAAAAATGCATGCGGAGCGTAGCACTCTGAAAATCATAGGGTTCTCCCCTGCGCCGTGGAAGCGCGGTAATGGGGCGTGGTTCGAGGAAAGCGGGGGACAAGAGATCTGCGGCTCTGGGAAGACCCTTTCGGGTCGGAACCGTTTCGAGCAAGACGAGAGAAACGGATTGGGGATTCTCGTGTCATGTGGAGGCGCCCGGCAAGAGAGTATCTCCACATATTCAACGAAACTCGAAAGCCCATACCTCATTGGATGCTGCGGTGGGTTCGCAAACAAGCATGCCGCTGTTTCCTGAACCCCGGATTATAGGTGTGGGCGCGGATCTTGTCAAACGCGCACGGGATAAAGGTTCCCGTCATTCCCTGAAACCGGCTCCCGGCGATATCTCGGCCGGACTCGTTCCGGCGCCCCGATCCCATGGCCTCGATGACGTGGGCCGCTATTCCGATGCGAGACGAGCCCGGGACTTGGCCCATACTCGTCGAAGCCGCAGAGAGTTGCCCACCACGCACACCGAACTCAGAGCCATTGCAGCCGCCGCGAACACAGGATTGAGCAGGATGCCGAACACCGGGTACAGGATTCCGGCGGCGACGGGGATTCCGAGGCTGTTATAGAAGAAGGCCCAGAACAGATTCTGCTTGATCACCCGAATGGTTTCAGACGACAACCGGATGGCCATGGGAACCAGGAAGAGATCGTTTCGGATCAATGTGATGTCACTCGCCTCGATGGCCACGTCCGTGCCCGCGCCCACGGCGATGCCGATATCCGCCGTGGTCAGGGCCGGGGCGTCGTTGATGCCGTCGCCTACCATGGCCACCACCTGACCTTTTGCCTGAAGCGCCCGGATTTCTTCCGCTTTGTCCCCCGGCAGCACTTCGGCCAGGATATGATCGATATCCAAAGAACGACCCACGGCGCGGGCGGTTTTCTCATTGTCCCCCGTAATCATGGCGACGTTCAAACCCATGCTCTTCAGGGCGGCCACGGAGCCGGCCGCCGACTCCCTGGGAACATCGGACAGAGCGATGACGCCGATGACTCTCGTGCCCTCCGCTACAAACACCGAGGTCTTTCCTTCTTCGGAGAACTGTTGATTGTGTGTCTCCATGTCGGCGAGTTCGATGCCTTCCCGGGTCATCAACCGGAAATTGCCGAGCAATATAGGCGCCCCGTCCACAAGGGCTCTGGCTCCCAGGCCGGAAAGCGCCTCGAACCGGGTCACGTGCGGCGAAACGAGGCCTTTTTCTTTCGCCGCTGCGCTGACGGCTTGCGCCAGAGGGTGTTCGGAAAGGGCTTCCACGGACCCGGCCGTCTTGAGGACGCGGGAAATGTCCACCCCCTCCGCGCAGGCGATGTCCGTGACCCGTGGTTCCCCACGGGTAAGCGTACCGGTCTTGTCGAATACGACGGTGGTCAGGCTGTGGGCTTTTTCCAGGCTTTCTCCTCCCTTGAGGAGGATTCCACTTTCCGCCCCCAGGCCCGTTCCCACCATTACCGCGGTAGGTGTCGCGAGACCCATGGCGCAGGGACACGCGATGATGAGAACGGATACGAAGTTGAGCAGAGCGAGATTGAACAGGGGCTCGGGAACCAGCGCATACCAGATAAAGAAGGTAAGCAGCGCGATGGCGATGACTACGGGAACGAATATGGAAGCCACCTTGTCCGCCATGCGTTGAATGGGAGCCTTGGATCCCTGGGCTTCTTCCACCAGTCGGATGATTTGTGCGAGAGCGGTTTCCGCGCCCACCCGTTCCGCTTCGAATGTCAGGGTTCCGCCTTTGTTGATGGTTCCACCGAAAACCGGGCTTCCCGGCTCCTTGTTGACGGGGATGCTTTCCCCTGTGAGCATGGATTCGTCTACAGCGGAAGAGCCCGCGATCACCCGGCCGTCTGCGGCGATTTGTTCACCGGGGCGCACGCGGATGCGATCCCCTTTGCGCAGCTCCTCCACGGGAACATCCACCTCCCGGTCTTCTCGAACGACCCGGGCCGTTTTGGGCCTCAGTTGGAGCAGACTTCGTATGGCTCGTGATGTTTTCCGCTTCGCCTTGGATTCGAGCAGTCTTCCAAGAACGATGAGGGTGACGATCATGGCGGCCCCGTCGAAATATACATGCAATTCCATGCCGGCATCGGCGAAGAACGAGGGAAAAAACACGGCCAGGGAGGAATAGACGAAGGCCGCCAGAGAGCCTACGGCGACAAGGGTGTTCATATCCGCGGTCTTCTGTTTGAGCGCCTTCCACGCTCCCGCAAGGAAGCGGCTTCCCACCCAGAACACCACCGGTATGGTCATGAAGAACAGGGCGACCAGCATGGTGTCGCGGGGTATGGATCTCAGCAGAGGAACCCAATGCTGCATGGTGCCTGCATGAACCAGGATGCTCAATACGGCGCCTACGAGAAACTTGATCGTGAGTTCCCGCACTTCTTGCGCTCGGGCCTGTTCGATGGGATCCGGTGCTTCCTCGCTCAGGATTCCGAGATACTCATAGCCGGAATCGATAACGGCCTTTTTGAGGGGTTCCATTCCGCCCCATGGGCGACTGTGACGCACCGTGGCGCGGCCTGTGGCCAGGTTCACGGAAGCTTCAAGAACTCCGGAGACTTGTTCCAGCGCCTTTTCCACCCTGCGGACGCAAGCGGCGCATGTCATCCCCCCCACGGAGAGGGTGACCTTCTCCTCAGCATCCCGGATATCACCGGATAAGGACTCGTATCCGGCTTCGCGGATTTTCCGATATATATCCTCCGGATCCAGCTTATGGGGGTCGTATTGCACGGTGGCCTTTTCAGTGGCCAGGTTTACGGAAGCCCCTAGGACGCCGTCGAGATCCTCGATGGCTCTTTCCACCCTGCGGACACAGGCGGCGCAAGTCATTCCCTTGATAGGAACGTTCATGGTTTCAGCCACTACGATCTCCTTTCCAAACACGAGCCCTCGGCTAACGGACGGGTTTCTCGAACGGCATCTGCAGGAGCCGCCGTAACCGCAGTTGATCCGCCTGAGGATAGGCGCCTACCCCGATACGAATTCCGTTCTGATCCACGTCGGATTTCAGAGTTCCCAGAATCCGATCCCAAAGGGAGAAGATGGTTCCATAGTTGGTGTTCCGCTCCCGAATAACGACGGAATGGTGAATCCGATGCATGGAGGGGGGAACGAACAGAATCCAGAACAGACGTTCGAATGCCTTGGGAACTCTCAGGCTGCTGTGATGAAACTGGGAAGCGGCCACCACGAGGCTTTCGAACAAGACCAGACCCAGCAAGTCGGCGCCCCAAAAGTAGATGAGCCCCATGCGGATGACGGCGGATAAGGCGAGTTCCCCCACGTGGAAACGGGTGGCCGTGGACACGTCCATATTGAGGTCGCAATGGTGAACCCGATGGAACCTCCACAGAAAAGGCGCTTCGTGGTTCAACAAATGCCACACGTACAGCATAAAATCGAAAAATACGACGGTGAGTAGAATCTTGATCCCGTAAGGCATGTCCAAAATGTTCAGGATTCCTGATCCGTGAGAAGCCGTATAGTGAACAGTGGCCATTGTGGGTGCGGCGAACGCGAGAAAGAGAATCACCCCGTTCAATGCCGCCATGGACAGGTTGTCCTTCCATCGGCGAACTTTCGACTGAGTGGGCGGGCGGTAGGGGAACAAGAGTTCCAAAGCCAGGAAAAGCGCCAGTCCGCCCAATGCGAAGACGAATCTCCATATTTCCATGGACACGGTTGGTTTTCCTCAGGAGCCTGTTGAGAAACTCCATAGCAGCCCGTTGAAAAACAGTATTTCGGACAGGCTGTTCAAAAACGATGAGATGCAAGGCGCGCGAATCCTGAGGA
>CAZQXK010000114.1:0-7287 GCA_964597345.1 uncultured Thermodesulfobacteriota bacterium
AAGCCGAACTGCAGGAACCTCTGAGTAGTGTTCTTTGAATTCTTTGTCTATTCTATCAAGTATGATTTACTTACCGATCCTTCCTTATCGCATCCTCTTCCATCTTCGAGAGCTTTCCAATCTCTTTCTCAAGGCGCTGAATGCTATCCAGCTCTCGCTGGCCTTCTTGTTCGATTTCTATGGCTCTCAGCAGGTACTTCCTGGAATCGAGCAGGTAGGGTGACTTCCCGATGACTTCCGCTGCTGAGCGAAGCATTGTCTTGAGTACTTCCAGTAGGCCGGCGGTTCGTTTGCCGAGGGTTTCAACTGCCTGGGGAGGCGGATTTTTTTCGTGCTCAAGTTCAATCGCTTGCTGGAGGCGGTCCTTTTCTGTTCCCTGAGCTTGTTGAGAGGGTCGGTATCGCGTTGCTTGAGGTTCGCGTTGGCGGATTCGAGGTTTTTGAGCCGTTTTTCGATATTATGTTCGGAATCCGCCATCGAGACAAGCGTATTTGCTTCTTCTGATGAAGTGGGTGAAAAGGAGCGGATAAGAGGGTGCGACATCAGGCGGTTCAGGATACGGCGCGGGCCGATGCGCATAATAAGTATGCATCCGGGCTCCACAAGTGTATAAATTGTACCCATCCGCCGGGAGGCGCCCATCCCATGGTCCCGCGGGCGTCCGCGCCCCGTATCATTAATACGGAGGAATGTCGGAGGGTTATCGGCGATCCGGCCCTGAACTCAAGATCCGGCACATTCCTTGATTATACCTGAGGGCAAACACGGACCCCATGGAAGGTTCGAAGCATACCACCCTTTACAAGGAGGAACCTATGAAAACTAAGACATGGATCATTGGATTGGCGATACTGGCACTGGGCGCCGCGGCGTATTCCGCCTCCGCCTGGGGACCCGGTCCGGCCTGGAGCGAAGGAGAGCCGGGGTGGCAGGGATTCGGACCCGGACAAGGCGCCTGCCGGGAGGCCTATCTGGGACTCCCTGAAGAGACCCGGAAACAACTGGACGAGTTGGATCGAATCTTTTTCGAGGAAACCCGCGACCTGCGGAACCAACACTGGACGAAGCGGGGTGAACTTAAGAACCTGATGGCTTCGGACAGCCTGGATCCCGAGGCCGCCAAGAAACTCCAGGCCGAAATCTCCCAGCTGATGGGGCAGATGCAGCAGAAACGCCTGGAATACCGACTGGAAGCCGAGAAGATTGCCCCGGAGCTGAAGGAATTCCGGAGGTACGGAGGATCGGGCATGGGTAAAGGCATGCGCAAAGGCATGGGCGGCGGACCGGGGTTCTGCTGGGGGTATTGAGAGCCGGCTTCAGGGGATCTGTATGAGTTCCGACTGAGATCCCCTATCCGGTCTTGCCGATGAAGCGCATTCACCGAAACGCATCCCGGAGACGAACCCATACTAGGGGGACGTCCTCGGGATGTCTCATTTTCTCTAAGCAGGCCGTTGAAAAACACGATCTGCTTCGTTGGGCTTCATCCTTCGTCATTGCGCCGGGTGTCCCTCCGTTCATTCCGGATAAGCCGCTCGTGGGCGTTTCTTCCGGGATTGGAGGTCGGTTGCGTTATACCGGGATGAGCTTGACCCGGCTCTGGTAGAACACGGCGCTGCCGCCCACCGTGTCGACGAGCCCGGTATTTCTCAGGACGGGATCCACCTGCATGGCTGCGTTGGCATGGATTCCGGTGGCCCGCCGCGAATCCGATTGATAGGTGACTCCGTCGATGGTCACCGGGGAGGATCCATAGGCCCAATGTCCGTTACCGAGGGAGAAGGCCGCCACTCCGGGGCGAATGCCCTGGATGACATGCACTTTGCCTATCATGTCCAGGATCCGACCGTGCCCCAAATCCCAAACCCCTTTGGGGTTGGACGAAGAAACCACGCGGACCTTGCCGCCTTCCCGGAGTCCCAGTCGTTGGGCATCCACCGCCGAGATCTCGATGGCGTTCTCCGGGTAAACCGCTTTGAGCCAGTAGTTACCGGAAGTGCGACTCTTGGTTTGCGTGATAGCCTTGTACGTGATGAGCGTCAGATCGTATGTCTCCTCCCGGGGGATCCGGTTGCCGGTGCAATCCGCAGGCCCTTCCACAAAGGCCGCATGCGGCAGATAATAGTCCCCGGTCATGGAATTGCGGGTGGTGGCCAGATTGTCGAAAAACAGGCCCACCATCTTTCCGTACTTGTTGGAGAGTTGTCCGTCCTGGTAAGCTCCGGAATAGGACTGGAAGCGGCCCGCCCGGTTGAGCACGTATACCACATGAGGCCAGAGAGGTTCTCCCACCACCCGCTTCCATCGGTCCGCATCGAACACGGTCTTGGGCAGATGCCGGCGGGATTGCACAAAGATTCTCATCTCCCGCTCATCCGCCGCGGGGACCAACTCGGATCCGTCGGACCGGTCTCCAAAGGCGATATTCGCCACCATGCGGAGATACATGTCCTCATCGCGTTTCAGGTGGAGTCCTTCACCGAACGCATGATCCCCGAAGGCGGGGAGTTCGAGTTTTTCAGCCAGGCCCAGGAGGAGGGACTCGGTGGACAAAGGCATCTCCTCCCCGAAGACGGTGACCGTCTCGGTGAGAGGGCTCGATGCCGGTTGCCGGAAGGGCGCCACCTTGGGAGTGACGGAGGGGTGAGCCCCCGAAAACTCCCAACGCTCCAAATAGGTCAGGTCGGGGAAGATGTAGTCCGCGTACTGAGTGGTTTCTCCCACCACGATGTCCGAAGCGAAAATCAGCGGGATTTTTCCGGGATCCTTCAGTATGTCCACCAGGGCGTTGCCTGCGGGAAGGGCATACACGGGGGAGGCCATGTACAGGAACAAAGCCTTGATGGGATAGGGATACGCGTCGCCCATACTGGGGACCACTTCCTGGTAGATGTCGCTGGCGAAGGGATACCAGGGCCTGCGGGCGGGAAACCCGTCGAACAGGGTGGTCTTGTCGTACACGGAGCCGGCCCGGATGATGTTGACGCCCCAGGGTTTCAAGCGGTTTCGGCTCTTGGTGACGTCGAAGGGTTTGCCGTCCCTGTTCCCCGTGATGTTGTACGTGGTGGCTTTGCTCAATCCGCCCGTCCAGTCGTGGTTCCCGATGAGCACGTTCAAGGTCATCCACGCCAGCACGTTGTAGAAACCGGAAGTATGCTGAGAAACCCCTCGATGAAGATCGGCCACCGCTTTCTTACCGTGACGAGTAAATTCCCGGGCCAGGTCCGTGATGTCCATCTCGGGCACGCCCGCAATCCGGCTCCATTCCTCCAGGGAATGAGAAGCAGCGGATTCCCGGACGATCTGCAACACGCTTTTGTACCGGACGCCGTCGTGCACTCCCTCGACGAACAGGTCGCCTTCCACGGGCGTCGTCTCGCTGTTGGGGTCCAGCGGGACCAAAGTATTTTCCCTGGATACCAGGAAGGCGTCAAATTCCCAGGTCCCGTCCGAGACTTTCTTCTGGACGCGGGTTTCGGTAGGGATGCCGATGTCCGAGCCGCGCAGAAACCGTTCGGGTCGTCCCGACTCGTCCACTCGAACCAGCCAGGGCGCCTGGGTCCAGGTGGGCTCGTTGTCTTCGCCCGCCGCCGCCTTGTTGGCGTTGGACAGATAGCGCCCGTCGAAGCGATGGTTTTCGAGGATCCATCGGATCATGCCCATGGCCACCGCGGTCGCCCCGTTGGGTTCCACGGGAAGCCATTTCCAGGCGCGGGCCGCCGTCTTGGAACAGCGGGGATCGATGACGGCGATTTTCATGCGTCCGTCCACGATGCCCTCCGTTATTTTTTGAGCCCTCAAGGGAGGGCCGTAATTGGCTTCATAAGGACTGGCCCCCACGAAAATGACAAATTCCGAATTACCCGTGTCCGCCTGCCAGTAAAACTTGCTGCCCCCCGTGAAGGAGCCTTCCACGAACTGGTCGCTCATGGCCTTGCAGGTGAAATAGAGGGAGCCCTGACACACCGTGGTGTGCCCGTGTGCGTTCACGGATCCCAGGGCGTTCTGCGTGAATCGTTTCAGAAAGTCGCTCCGGCCTCCTTTCAGCCGACCCCAATTCAGACAGAATTGGTTGTTCTTGGGTCCCAAGTCCGGGTGGTCGGGGTCGATGAGATGATGAAGCCTTTCAGCGTGAGCGGTCTTGAACTCTTCCAGACTCATGGTCCCCGCGGCCACCTGGGCCGAATCTTTGGCCAGGGCGCCGAACACCTCGGGATCCCGTAAGGCGCAGATCTCGCGCAATCCCTGCACATGGCCTTCCCCGAACAGATCGCCCCCTTCCACGATTTCGGTCACGGCCTGATCGAAGGGGACGGCGGTCCACCGGTTTTCCCCCCGTTCGCCGACCCTCTTGAGGACCCTCACGATCCGGTACGGATCATACAGGGTCTGGATGCCCGCCTGTCCCTTGGGACAGAGAGAGCCCTCCACCGCCGCCGATTCCTCTAAAGGCGTTTCGTAAGGAATATGAGGGGTCATCCCCCAGGGACTGTAAGGGTTACCGTCCAGTTTCGCCACCTTGCCGTCGGCGAATTTCACCTTGATTCCGCAATTGGTGTTGCATTGTTGGCATACGGAATAGATCTGATTTTCCGGCAGATGATGATTGTATGCGTCGCCGATGTCCAGAGCCTCCGCCTCCCGGGCGCCGAACAGGAGCCAAGGGGCGCCGGCGGCCAGAGCCCCGCCCAGAAAAGCGGAGCACTTGAGAAAATCGCGTCTGCCCATGGCTGTTTCCTGGATCCGTTTGTCCCTTCGTTTCGATTCAGACATGGGATTCTCCTTGCTCTTGAACAATAATGGGGAGGTAACGTGTTCCCAGCAAAAACATCATGAAACCGAATGAGATGATCCATACACTGACCATCCACTCGTTCAGGTTCGGAACGTAGTCTGTGGAAAGGCGGAAGTGAACGAATGCCTGTCCCAGTCCCTCGAGCTTGTACACGGCCAGATCGGGTACGATGAAGTTGTAGCGCACCGCCGGAAACGTGACGAAAATCAGGAAGCAGGCCCAAACCGTGGCCTTGACCCTATGCGGAAACCCCACAAAGAGGATGATCGGGATCAGGCTGCCCAGGAAAAGATGAATGATCCAGAAAGTCCACCAATGGGGTCCCTTGACGATCTGGTTCAAGCTGGTCACGATATCGGTCCGGGCCGTCTGATACCCCACGAAGAACTGCATTCCTTCAAGAGCCAGGAAGACGATGAGCAGAAACAGGACCACCCGTCCCAGATCCAGGCAAAGGTCTTCCTGCACGCAGAAGTCTCCCGTGGCCGACGACTCCCGGTAGAACACGTAGGTCAGGAACGCGATGAGGGCTCCTCCCGACAACAAAGCGGCCACCACAAACAGGAGCGGTGTAAGGGCGCTGTTCCAAATGGGCCGGTTCATGAGAATGGCGAAAAAGGCCCCGTTGGTGGCGTAAAACAGAAGACCCACGGGCAGACTGGCCCAGGCCAGTTGATGGACCCGCTTCTCGTCGCGTGATCGATCCGCTTCGGAGTATTCCCTCCGGCCGAGGGCCAACCACCGGTACAAGCGGGCGGCTTTGGTATCCTCCCGCGACGCTCTGAGGATCAGACTTCCCCGAATGAGGAAATAGGTCTTGAACAGGTAGAGTAGGAGCATTGCGTTGAATAGAACGAACATCCAGGTCATCAGGGAGGCGAAGTTGGGTGTGAGAAAGAACTGGTAGAAGGCCCGATGCATGGTACCCAGATCATACACAATGAACTGAACTTCGCAGACGAGGGCTACGAGAACCGTGAAAGCGGCGAGAGGACCCACGCTTTCAAATCGTTTCCAGTTCAGGACGTAAGTTAGCATGGTGACCAGGAAGGCCCCGGCGGAAAGACCCAAGAAAAACAGGTAAAAGGCGACCCATAACCCCCAGGGGACATAGGATCCGAACGCCACGGGATTCAGCCCCCGCGTCATGCGCAGGTACATATCGGGTGTCCCCACGAGCAAACCCAGGGCGGCCAGGAGAACCAGTCCTCGAAAATATCTGTACTGCATCCCAACCCTCCTTCAGGCCAGATAATACACGGCCGGCTTGGTGCCCAGTTCTTCCTTGAGCCGGAATATCCTGGGTGACGACAACAAGGAAAAAAGGAGACTTTCTGAGTCGTTGCGATTTCCGAAGAAGGTGGCGCGGCCCACGCATGAGGTGACGCAGGCCGGCAGCATACCCACCTTCACCCGATGGAGGCAGAAATGGCATTTTCGGGCATTGCCTATGGGGGAGCCCGAGCCTCGGGCAGGCCATTTCTTGCCGTATTCGGCGGCGGGTGTCGTTTCGTAACCCTGGCTGGCGGCGGTTTTCCCGAGCATACGTCCGTTGGATTCCGGTGTACGGCGCGTGTACCATTCCCCGAAATCGGAAGTCCGGGCGCTGTACGGGCAGGCCACCAGACAGTACCGGCATCCGATACACTTTCGATAATCCACCACGACTACTCCCTGGGGGATCTTGTAGGTGGCCGTCACCGGGCAGACTTTGACGCAGGGTGGATTCTGGCACTGGACGCAGGGTCTCGGCACAAAGCGTCTTCGAACGCCCGGGAACGTGCCGATTTCTTCCTCGAGTACGGGGCGATACACCACACCCGGAGGAAGCTTGTTCTCGGCGACGCAGGCCACGGTGCAGGCATGGCAGCCGATGCATTTGGCCAAGTCGATGACCATGCCCCATTTGACCTGGGTCGGGTCGTACGCCAGGGACCGCTTCAGGTCCCTCTGCATGGTCACCAACAAGTCCTCCTTATGGATTCCTGTATACATGCTGGGCCTCCCTCATTGAATTTCCTCCGCCGCTGTTGATGGAATCCGCCTCATTCAGGTTCCCCGGCAGGCTTTGAAGAAGATGCAACCAGGCGCATCGGGCTCGGCCCCTTCGTCATGGCGGCGTACCGCAGCGCGGTTCATTCTTCCGGATCGGCGCTTCGCAGGCCGTCGCTTTCAAAGGGTTCGGCTGAACCTCAATCCGGCGCGGGGATGTCTTGAACGATCACTTAGACAAAACATCGGGTAGAATAAACCGGGTTGTAGACGAATGCAACTGCCGTGACTGTCCTAAGGGAGCGGGGACGGTGGAATTGAGTGCAAGGGTGGGGTGTTGGGAAAAATCGGTCGGGAAAGTTCCGGTTCTCAACTTCCTCGGAAGGGGGAATCAGGGGGAAAGGTTTAACGGTTCGGTGCATCCGTGGTTAACGGGGATTGTGATGCCGTTGAAAAACGCGATCTGCGTCGTCGGGCTTCATCCTTCGTCATTGCGGCGT
>CAZQXK010000115.1:0-7004 GCA_964597345.1 uncultured Thermodesulfobacteriota bacterium
GAATGACCCCAGAGAGACGGGTTTGTCTTTTCTAAATGGTGGAGGCGGCGGGAGTCGAACCCGCGTCCGGAAACATTCCACTTAAGCGTCTACATGCTTGTTCCCCATATTGCATTCACCCCATAAAACTCCCGGGGACCGGATTTTCATGGGACTATCCTGCCTGCGTTTCGCCGCGGCGGCCGGCAGGCCCTCCGGGCGGCTATCCCGCTAATCGGCGCTCTCGGGACCCCGCGGGAGTGAATCCAGAGAACGTCAGCCGTTTAAGCGGCTAAGGCGTAGTTGTAATTATCGGCAGTTGTGTTTTTGCCCTGCACTTTTTACGAGCGCACAGGAACTCGGCATGCAACTTAAGCTTCCCTATCCCCGTCGAAACCGTTTCGCCCCCTTCTGTTGAATTCCTATACGAAATAGTTTGGGTATATGCGCCTGCGTGTTCATTCTGAACTACCGCATATAGTTTGACCTTGAACCGGCGTCAAAAGTTAAACGAAACCTCCTCCGGCAGGCCGTTCAAAAACGATGCGATGCAAGCCACGCCTTCGGGGTGGCGAATCCCGAGGAATGAGGCCTGGATACGGTGCGCCGCAATGATAAAGAATAAAGTGTCACGCCCTTGGCGTGACCGCAGATCGGGTTTCGACGGCCTGTACTGTCAAGGGCCGACGGATCAGCGCACCTTTTGCTTGATGACCCGTTCCATGTCCCGCTGCTCCGCCCGGCGTTTGAGTTCCTCGCGCTTGTCGTGAACCTTCCGTCCTTTGGCCAGAGCGATTTCCACTTTGACTTTGCCGTTCTTGAAATACAGTCGCGTCGGGACCACGGTGAATCCCTTCTGCTGTATCTTGCCCGTGAGGCGCTTGAGTTCCCGCTTGTGCAGCAGGAGCTTCCGGTCCCGTTCGGGGTCGTGGTTGTCGTAATGCGCGAAGGGGTAGGCGCTGATATGAGTCCCGTGCAGAAACGCCTCGCCGCCTTCGATGCGCACATGACTGTCCTTCAGGTTCACCTTCCCCATGCGGAGGGATTTGACTTCCGTTCCCCGCAGAGCGATGCCGGCCTCGATGATGTCCGAGAGCTCGTAATCGGCCCGGGCTTTCTTGTTCTGTGCGATCAACTTGAAAATGGGTATCTCCCCCCCAACCGCCGTTTACCAGGCCGTTGAAAAACGCGATCTGCGTCGTTGCGCTTCATCCTTCGTCATTGCGGCGTACGGGTTGTACGCCTCATTCCTCAGGATTCGCCCCACGCCCAAGGCGTGGCTTGCATCTCATCGTTTTGGACCGGCCTGCCCGCAATACAGTTTATCAACGGGCTGTTACGGGGCACGCGCCTATCTGCCCGGACAGAAACCATAGCACAAATTGTTGAACTTGAACAGAGGATGCGGCGTTTCGAAAATCGGATCGCCGCATCCGTGCGCCGGGAATCGCGTATGGGGGATGGAAGGCCCGGTCGAAAGAGTCCGCCGCAGGTACGGCGGAGCCGCTCGGGCATGGAAGTTCGAGGCATCCGGTATCCCGGCGTCCCCTGGAGCGTCGGAGACATTGGCGCAACCCTGTTCGAAGACGACTGCCCCGCTGTTTCTATGGCGCCCGGATGTGGTCGATATATTGTATAGGTGCTGTACGTACAATACGCGGTGCGAATAGGTATGTTCGGGTAGGTGCTCCGTACGTTATCCTAACAGGCTGTCGAAAAACGCGATCTGCTGTGTTGCGCTTCATCCTTCGTCATTGCGGCGTACTATATGTACGCCTCATTCCTCAGGATTCGCGCGCCTTGCATCTCATCGTTTTTGAACAGCCTGCCAAAATAAGGTTTATCAACGGGCTGCTAAGGAGTCCTGCAACCGTCAAGATAGTATCTTTAGGTACTGTCAAGCGATGGCATTCCATACCTAATCGGATACACGGTATTCTATCTCCATGAGCCGAATTGTCTTGATTCATGAAATACCGCTTGATACAGAATGGAGGTATTCGACATGGTTCCCATAACCGGAGGCTCTCGTGGGCTATGATCCCGTGTTCTCGTTTCGTATGCCCGCTTCCGTCCGTAGAGATCTGCGGCAGGCGGCCCACAGGAATGGTGACTGCGCCGCTTCCCTCGTATTGAAAATTATTACGGACTATCTGAACCAGCGAACGGTTTCCTCCCGAGTGGAGAGATCTTCCGAGAAGCGGAATCACGGGAGGCGAAAGCTGGTTTCTCCCGTGCCTTGCAGCCTTCTGGCGGCGGGCGACACCCAGGTGTTTATCCTCAGAGACCTGAGCGCCGGGGGAATGTATCTGGAAGGCGCACAACCGCTGAGATTGTCGAACAGCCTCGACCAACGCGGCTTCCCGCAAGTGGAGGTCTGTTTGAGACATCCCTCGATACCCGATGGCCTGCAAATCCCGTCCCGAGTTACCCGGCTCCTGCTCAATCCACCCGCCGTTGGAGTCGGATTGGAGTTCCTCGATCTATCCGATACAAACCGAACGATCCTCGAGGATTTCTTTCTCCGCAATCCCTGAGCCGATGAAGTCCACCGGATCCGAGGGTTTTTCCCGGCGCCGTCGTCACGGGAAACCGTATTTACTGTACTGAATCCGCCCTTCCCTCGTTTTCTCCGGAGAAACGTATGGCGCTACGGAGTTGTGAATGTTCCGGTGTTGTGGTACATTTCCAACAAGACCTGAGGACCGTCATCTCGCACGTTTTGACTTTCCCGCCCGCCTTCAGCTTGGGTTTCTGTGGCTTCCCGAACGAATGCGCGGCGAAGAGGCGCCCATAATGAAGTTCCTGTGGCGATGTCCGCTCATGATGGATTCGCTGAAAAACCGGAGCACTCCGTGTTCCTCATTGGTTCGGAGCCAATTTGAACAGGCCGGGCTTCGGGCGAAGTCCGAGTTCCATTTGCCGGAGCCGTGGAGCGGTGTAGAGTCGTCCGAGATTCCGGGGGCCGAAGCCGGTGGCGGTATTCCCCTGATGTTCCTGGTCCTCGACGCCCCGTTTCGGAAGGAAGAACGGAATATTCCCACATTCAGCCACGATCTGGACTCCTACCGAAGTTATTACACGCGCCGGTTCGCCGATCGGTTGGGAGTCTTCCGGATTCCGGATGCCGGCGAGTCCCTGCTGAGTTTCGGCAATGTGTCCATAGAGAGACGCAACGGAGGATGCCCGGGGGATTTTCTATCCTACCTCGAATCTCCGGGGGCATCCCCAGGCAGGGGAGTTCTCAATCTTTTATGGACGCGCATGGCCTCGGCCGCCGCTCACATTCTGGACGCGCGGACTCTCCGGCGGATGGGTTACTCCGATTCCTTCGGAATACTCGGCAAGCATTGCATCGTGATGCCCTTGGTCCACTGCAAGTCCGTACATGGAACGGGAGTCGAGGAAGCCGCGGCGGCCTGTATGGAACGGCACACTAGGAGACTGATCGAGAAGTTCCGGGCCCGCCTTACCATCATCGTAGGAGCCGATGCCCGGGAAATCCTGAACGCGGCCGGGTGGTTGGTGGAAGCAGATCCGGCCTCCGGGGCGGCTGAAACGGACTCGAAGTTTCCGCCGGTATCTCTGGTGCTTCCGTCGGGACACCGGGGACGAGCCGTTTATGTTACGGGTCCGGGCGCGGAACACGGCGCCGAGGCCTCCGATGACCTATGCGGGCTGATTTCGTCTCCCTCCGCCCTGGAGTCGATGCGGGAGAGCCTTTGCGGCGGAACGCCCCGGTGATGTTCTGGTCCGACCTGACCAGGGGAGGGGATTCCGTGGATCCGGTACCCGGGATCTCGTTTGGGGGAGATGGGGACCCGTGCTCCGGGATTTTCCCGTAGCAGGTCGTTGAAAAGCACGATCTGTTATCACGCCCATGACGTGACGTCTCATCCTTCGTCATTGCCGTGTACGGTGTGTACGCCTCATTCCTCAGGATTCGCGCGCGTCGCCTCTCATCGTTTTTTGCCGATCCGCCCGCAATACGGTGTATCAACGGGCCGGGAGGAGCGCCATGAACAGGTGTCGTCTCTTCCATATTCACGCATGAAAAGAGTTCCGCCATGCCGCCGGAGAGCCTTCTGCATTCCATAAAGACCCTTCCTCCCTTTCCCGAGACCGCCGGGAGGGCGCTGCAGGCCATACAGGACGGAAATTCGTCCACGCAGGATGTGGTGGATATCATTCAATACGATCCGAATATCACGACCAACGTGCTCCGGCTGTGCAACTCGGCGTATTTCGGATTCAGGACGCAGGTCGGCTCCCTCAAGCAGGCCGTTACCCTGCTTGGGCTGGGCGCGGTTATGGAGCTTGTCATGATCAGTGGATCCCTGAGTCTCTATAACGAGGATGTTTCGGGATACGGTATCCGATCCCGGGTGTTATGGAGGCACTCCGTTGCGTGTGGACTGCTGGCTCAAATTCTGAGCAAAGGCGGATCAAGGGTGGATCCGGCCACGCTGTTTACGGCGGGACTGCTGCATGATATCGGCAAAGTCGTACTCAATTCCTTCGTGCGTGACCGATTTGAAGATATCGTCCGGCTCGTGGAAGAGCATGGATACACGTTCGTCGAAGCGGAGCGGGAAGTGCTGGGAATGGATCATGCCGCAGTGGGGGCCGAGGCGGCCGAAAAATGGGGCCTCCCGGCGTCCATCTCTGTTCCCATCGCCGATCACCATGATTTTGAACGGGTGAAACAGGGAGATCCTTACACGGTGCTTGTCTATCTGGCCGATCGGGGCTGTAAATTGGCCGGAACGGGTATCGGTGTGGATGCGTGGAGTTTCAGAGAATTTCGTTATGCCCTCAAGAGAGCCGGAATTTCCGAAGAGGATATGGATTCGAGTCTCGTGGAGTTGAAACGGGATATGCGAAGGATTTCTCAGGTGATCCGTCTCGAACAGTCCTGAATGACGGATATGCGTGACTTCCTCCATCCTTTCCACCCTGGAAACGGGATCGGCTTCCGGGTGCGGCGGATGTGCGCCGGCCCCTGGGACGCGGGATGATAGATCCTGATGAACCGTGCGTTTCTCTCATACTTATAGGGGGGGTCCATCTGGACCCTCACGGGAAAGCGAGGCTTACCAAGGCCTTGGAATCCCTGACTCCGCAATTGGTATCCGTGGAGTTCAGTCCGCTGTCCCTGTTGTTCCGGCGAAGGTTTTCTTCGAACCTGGATGGGATTCTGAGAGCCAACGTTCGAAACATGGCCCGGGCCGAACGGATTTCGTCCGCCCGCCTGTTGGCGTGCGAGCCTGTCCGGCGAATCCGAAGACACCTTGAGCTTCCTTTCGAGTACGCGGCGAGCCTGGAATTCGGGAAGAAACACGGGGTACCCGTGGTGTGCGTCGATGATTCCGATGCGGCGCGGTCCCGGTTGGGGCTGTTTCTCGAACTCGTGTCCGAAGAAAATATCCGGCGTCTTCGATGTGTGAAGGATGTGTCGTTGGATCGAGCGGTTGCCGGGATCTACCGGCGCGCCGCCCGCCTGTTTGAGCTCGGGCGGAGACTCCCCGCGGAGTTGCTGTGCCTTACCGGTGAATCCGAACAGGAATGGCTCCGGCGGATTCGGACCATGCGTCGCAGAATCCTCAGGCTGAGATCCGGTTTGCGGAGTCGAGGTGGAGGAAGACTGGTGCATGTGGGCGGTTGGCTGCATGTCGGAGGCAGAGGCGCGTGGCCGAATCTATTGGCCGCGCTTTCGTCCTGCCGGCCTGAAGGCAGGCTTCTGTGGACTCCTGAGGGAGAGACGCCGTGATGTCCGCCGGGCTGTTATCAACGGGCGCGGCGCACGCATCCTGAGGAATGAGGGCTACAACCGGTACGCGGCAATAACGAAGGATGAAGCGCAATACCGCGGATCGCGTTTTTTCGACAGCCTGGTAAGAGAACATGGGAGATTTCCCAGGGATGCATCGTTCCCGGATTCTTGAGCCGGGATGCGATGTGGAAGCATCCGGGAGACGCCGTGCTTCGGAAATGGGCTACGGACACTTGAAAGACGAACGAAAAATGCCTAAAGGTAAGTCAGGACAGATAGATCCGGAGGACGGAACGTGAAAAGGAGTTTCATTTATGCCGTTATATGAGTATCGGTGCAGGCAGTGTTCCCATCGGTTTGAGGTACTGGTTTCCTTGAGCAAGGAAGGAGATGTTCGATGCGTCCGGTGCCATGCGTCGGATCCCGAACGCCTTTTTTCCGTGTTCGCGAGAGGCTCGGGGAGCGGCCGGGATGCGGGGATTACGCAAGTCCCCGCATCGAGCTGCCGAGGTTCTTCGGGATTCAGCTGAAGATAGGATGAAGCTTCAACCGTGTGTTGGAGGAAATAGATCCATGAGTGGATGGCTGATTCTGGTGGTTGTGATCGCGGTTTGGGTATTGCTGCAGGCTGTCGTGCTGCCCAAGTTGGGTTTCGATACCTGAATGAGAAACTCGTGCCGAATCGGTGATTCGGCGGAAAGCGGTGCGGGCGGGGAGGACGGTTCCGCCTCCGGACCGTCCAAGTAGCGATCATCATTCCGTGATAGCCAATCGGTGTTCTTCTGGAATACAGGGGGCAGTGTGACCGATGTTACGGTGTTCATTGCGTTTGCGGCCGGTGTTCTGACCTTCTTTTCTCCTTGCACTCTGCCGTTGTTTCCTTCCTATTTAAGCTTCATTACGGGTTTGAGCTACGACCAGATCGCCATAGAACAGCAGCCTGTCTATCGCCGGCGGGTGGTGATGCACTCGTTGTTCTTCATTCTGGGTTTCTCGCTGGCATTCATCGGGCTGGGATTTTCGTTCAGCGTCGTCGGGAGCTTCCTTTTTGACTATGGTGAGGTAATCCGGAAGGTCGGCGGTGTGCTGATCATTCTTTTCGGATTGTTCATCGCCCTTTCCCACCGAATTCAGCTGACGTTCCTCATGAAGGAGTTCAACATTCACCTTCGTAATAAACCGGCCGGATATTTGGGGACGACACTGGTGGGCATCACGTTCGCCGTGGGTTGGACGCCTTGCGTGGGGCCCA
>CAZQXK010000116.1:0-6634 GCA_964597345.1 uncultured Thermodesulfobacteriota bacterium
GCGTGACGCTTCATCCTTCGTCATTGCGGCGTACGGGTTGTACGCCTCATTCCTCGGGATTCGCCCGCCTTGCATCTCATCGTTTTTGACCGGCCTGCCTGCCATACTGTGTATCAACGGGCTGTTATGGATCTCGAAATGCGCAGAGAGGTTTCCGGGGGCCGGGTGCTGAGATCTCTTGGGCGTGCGGCGGGAAGAACCGGCGTAGCCAGGGCGAACCAATGAAATACCGCACCGCATGGCGGGGGTCCGGAGAGGCGCGCGACGAAGCTGACTCCGCATGAACGGACGGACGGAAGGTAGCCCTAAGCCCCTTTGCGTATTCCGGTCCGGACGTCAGGCATCGTCTCGGGAGACGATACCTGGAGAACACGCCGGGGTTACCCCATTTTCATGAGGGCCTTGGCTTCATCCGGCGCCAGGATCCGATCGATGTCCAGCAGAATGATGACGCTCTTGTCCACTTTGGCCATGCCGAGGATGTAATCCGTGTTCAGGCTTGTGCCGAAGTCCGGAGTGGGCTCGATATGTTCGTTCTTGAAATTGGCCACCTCGGAAACGGAATCCACCACGATGCCCATGCGGAGCGATTCGGAGCGACCGCCCTGCACCTCCACCACGATGATGCAGGTACGGGCGTCGTACTCTTTGGAGGACATCCCGAATTTCAACCGGAGGTCAATGACGGGAATCACCTTGCCCCGAAGATTGATCACGCCTTTGACGTATGCCGGCGTCTGGGGTACGGAAGTCACGTCCATCATCCCGATGATTTCCTTGATCTTCAGGATATCGATTCCATACTGCTCGTCCGCGAGGGCGAAAGTCAGATACTTGCCTTCTTTGCGAATCCTGGATTCCTGGGTCGCCGTTTCGGCGGTTGCCTGTTGCATGTCGTTACCCCTCCTATGATCCATGTTCCCGGCCTGTCCGATCCCAACGCTGACGGGTGGGACCGTTCGGCTCCGTCTATTCGCATCGTCCGGGAAAATCCCCGGAACAAGGGTCCGTGAAATATCTCGGGGTTGCCGTCCTCATCTATTCGAGATCCAGCAGGCTGCCTCTCCGGATGCTTCGATCCCCGTACCGGTCCCGGACGAAATCCAATGCCTGGTTCAAAGCCCGATTTGTTGTTTTGTGAACAAGGCCTGCGTCCCAGAAAGGAAGATCTTCCCGGCCCGACAGGTTCGTTACCCCCACGCCGGAGAGGCGAATTCCTCCTTGAGGGGGAAGGCGCTGCAGCAACGCCAACACCGCGTCGTACAGGGCCTTGGCGTCATCCACCGGCGCGGTCAGAGTCCGACGTCGCGTCAGCAAAGTAAAATCCGCCTTCTTGATCTTCAGCACCACCGTCCTGGCCACTACATCCTTTCTGCGCAGGCGGGAGGCCACCCGTTCGCATTGGGAAAGGAGACACCGGCGAAGTTGGTCTCCGTCCTCCAGGTCCCGATCAAAAGTGTCCTCGGCGCTGACGGACCGGGGGACATGGTCCGGTTGAATCGAGCCGATCTCTTCTCCCCGGGCCTGACGCAGGAGCCTCAGGCCGTGGCGTCCTATGTGGTCCCGGATCCAGGATTCGGGAAGCTTCAGGAGGTCTCCGGCGCTTTCAACCCCGAGTTTTCCCAGGATGTCCAGCGTTCTCCGGCCGGTACCGGGCAGCAGTGGGAGCGGAAGAGACCTCAACACGCGTTCCGTTTCTTCGGCTGGAATCCAGGTCAATCCATCCGGCTTGTTCCATGCCGATGCAATCTTGGACAAGAACTTCAAGGATGCGATTCCCACGGAACAGGTAATGCCCGTGGCCGCCAAAACCCGCCGCTTGGCTTCCCGTCCGGCCTCCGAGGGAACCGCCCAGAGTCGCTCCATACCCGTCAGGTCCAGATAGGCCTCATCGATGGAAATCTGTTCCACTGCGGGAGAGAGGGTGTCCAACACTTCCATGACCTTCCGGGAAACCTCCCGATACCGTTTCATTCGGACGGGAAGGAACACGGCTTTAGGACATTTTTTTTGGGCCTGAAACATGGGCATGGCTGAATGAATGCCATAGCGCCGGGCCTCGTAGGAGGCGGCGCAAACAACGCCGCGGCGCTCTCCGCCCACGATTACCGGCATTCCCCTCAGGTCGGGACGATCCAGTTGTTCTACGGAGGCGTAGAAGGCGTCCATGTCCACATGCATAAACAGGGGCGGCATATTCCTTTCGGTCCTTCGATGGTCAGTTAACCTCGGCGGTGACCTTGACCACTTCCTCCACACTGGTGGTCCCTTGCTTGATGCGTTCGATCCCACTGGCGCGTAAGGTTTTCATCCCGCCTTTCAATGCCGCGTCCCGGATGGCCTCCGTGGTGGCGCCGCCGGAAATGAGCCTCACCATGTCGCCCCGAACCGGCATCACCTCGAACAGGGCCAGCCGGCCCTTGTATCCCGTACTGTTGCATTTGGCGCAACCGGCTCCACGATACAGAGTAACGCCCTGGAGATCCTCTTCCCGGAACCCCATGTTTTTCAGGTATTCCGGTTCCATTCGAACGGGCTCTTTACACTCCGGACAGATCCTTCGCACCAGTCGCTGACTCATGACCAGATTTACGGAGGATGCGATAAGGTACGGTTTGATGCCCATGTCCATGAGACGAGTGATGGCGGATGGGGAATCGTTCGTGTGGAGGGTACTCAGCACCAAATGTCCCGTAAGGGCCGCTTTTACGCCGATCTCGGCCGTTTCCAGGTCCCGCATTTCCCCCACCATGATTACGTCCGGGTCCTGGCGCAGAAACGAACGCAGTATCCGGGCGAAGGTCAATCCGATCTTGTCGTGGGTTTGGAACTGGTTCACTCCGCCGATGTTATACTCCACCGGGTCCTCGGCCGTCATAATGTTGATGCCTTCGTGACTGATATGGCTGATGGCCGTGTACAGCGTGGTGGACTTGCCGCTTCCCGTAGGTCCCGTCACCAGCAACATTCCCCAGGGCAGAGAAATAGCCCGGACGAACTCGTTCATTTCCTGCGCGTCGAGTCCCAGTACGTCGATACTCAGGTTCAGAGAGGATTTGTCCAGAAGCCGGAGCACCACCTTTTCGCCATAAAGTCCGGGAAGGGTGGACACGCGGAAGTCGATTTCCCTCCCCTGGAATTTCACCTTCATTCGTCCGTCCTGGGGAAGACGCCGTTCGGCGATATTCAGACGGCTCATGATCTTGAGTCGGCTGACTACGGCGCTCTGCAACGCCTTAGGGGGCGTCATGATTTCTTGGAGCACGCCGTCCACCCGTACCCGGATCCGCATGCTCTTCTCATAGGACTCCAGGTGAATATCGCTGGCCCCTCTTCGGATCGCTTCGGAAAGCAGAATGTTCACCAACTTCACCACGGGGGTTCCTTCGGCGGACTCCCGCAGCTTTCCCACGTCCAGTTCGTGCTGCTCCCACAGGTCCCCCCCCGGGGTCTCCACGTCGCCATGGAAGTCCATGCCTTCCATCATATCGTCGAAGGCCGTGGTTTCTTGGGATGAATAGCTCTTCTCGATGGACAGACGTAACTCTTCTTCGTCCGCCAGCACGGGAATGATGTGAAGCCCCGTCAGAAATTCGATGTCGTTGAGCGTACTCAGTTGGGTGGGGTCCCGCATGGCCAGAGTGAGTTCCCGGTCTTTCTTGAACAAGGGGAGCACTTGGTAGCGTTTGGCTAATGAGTAAGGGATCAGGCTGGTTAGGGACGCATCCGGGTCGATCTGGGAAATGTCCACCCTGGGAAACGAACTGAATTCTCTTGCTCCGGAATTCATCGACTGCTTCATGATACGGAACGCCTCGGCCGTTATCCGATGATATTTTGGAACACGCGGTAAGACTGGGCATGTTCTTTTTCGAGTGTCTGTATGTGGCTTGCAAGCCTGGGTATGTCACGGGTGTTAACCAAACCGTTCAACGCCATGGCGAATGCATTGAGGCCGTCGCCCGTTTGGTGGGTATCCCCGATGAGCACGAAGAGGCTCTTCCTTCTCAAGGACATGGGTATGGTGGCCATGTAAGCCAACAACCGCTTATCCTTACGCACTTTGGCTTCGTCCAGAATGATGAGATCGTAATTGACGAAGGCCATTAGTTTCAGGGCCTCATCCGTGGTGAGCACCACTGCGGCGTCAAAGTTGGTCAGGCGCACCTGCTGTACCAACCGACCCGCGCTCTTTTCATCCTCCGTCACGATCAGGCATCGCCTCGCATCCTTAGTACTTTCCATAGTCCCGATCCAATCCCAGCACCTCGATATCCGAGGTCTTCTCGCCTCGCAGGCTCTTCACATGGTCGAGTTTTTGCCGCATGTCCGCTCGATGCAACGAATAGGACATGGCCGTTTCTTCGGTGATCAGGTTGCTCTTGAATGCTCTGAGAAGGTCTGTCTCGAAGGTCTGCATGCCCAGACCCTCCCCGTCGACAATGATCTGATAGAAAGTCTTGTCCGGCGTTTCCCCGTTCAAAACCAGTTCCTGAACCCGCAGGTTGTTTTGCATGATTTCGAAAACCGCATGACGTCCTCCTCCGACTCGGGGAAGCAGGCGCTGGCTTACCACCCAGCGAAGGGCATCGGAGAAACGCATCCGGATCTCTCGCTCTTCTTCGGATTGAAACATGCCCAGGAGGCGGTTGATGGTCTGTCCCGCGTCAATGGTGTGCAGCGTGCTGAGGACCAGGTGACCCGTTTCCGCAGCTCTCATGGCGGCAACGGCGGTCTCCTTGTCCCGGACCTCCCCTACCAGGATCACTTTGGGCGCCTGGCGAAGGGCCGCCCGAAGACCGCTGGCGAAACTGTCGAAGTCCAGTCCCAGTTCCCGTTGATCCATCGTGGCTTTCTTGTGAGGATGGTTGAACTCAATGGGGTCTTCGAGCGTGATAATATGAATGGCTTTTCGTTCGTTGATATAGTCGATAAGCGCGGCCAGGGAGGTGGACTTTCCCGTGCCCGTGGCCCCTGTGAAGAGTACGAGACCCGTACGCTCCTCGGCAATACGTTCGAATACCGTGGGCAGACGCATATCCTTGATGGAAGGCACTCGGCTTTCCAGTTTGCGCATCACGACGGAGTAGTGTCCGCGTTGGGAGAAGATATTCACCCGAAACCGCGCCTTTCTGTGGATTGAATAGGAAAGGTCGCACGAACCGAACTCATACAGATGTTGAATGAGGCGTGGATTGTTCTGTAAGAGGGTCAGGGCGATGATTTCCGTATGATACGGCACCAGTCGGGATATGGGGGGGGCCAGTCTCACCGGTTTGAGTTCCCCGAAGGCCTCCACCTGGGGAGGCCGGTCGACCACAAACAGGAGATCCGAAACTCCCGGATAGGATTCCATCATTCTGCTCAGAATGTAGTCCAGCTCCGCCCGTTGCACGATTTACACCTCGGTGAAATCTTCCGCTTCTCCCTGATAGAGATGGCGAAATTTAGACTTCTCCACGCACTTGTTGTACGCATCTCTCGGATTGATCTTTCCGGAGGAAAGCAACTCCAAAATGGAGTCATCCAGAGAAATCATGCCGAATTTTCGCCCCGTCTGAATGGAAGAAGGAATCTGAAAGGTCTTGTTTTCGCGAATCAGATTCCGTACGGCCGGCGTGGCCACCATGATTTCCACGGCCGCCACCCGGCCTTTGACATCGACCCGTTTGAACAGGGTCTGGGAAACCACTCCTCGAATGGAATCCGCCAACGTGGCCCGAATCTGCGCCTGCTGATGATCGGGAAACACGTTGATGACCCGGTCCACCGTCTTGGACGCGCTGTTCGTATGAAGTGTGGAGAGGACCAGATGGCCCGTCTCCGCGGCTTCGAGAGCCAGGGAGATTGTGGTCAGATCCCGCATTTCTCCGACCAGGATGACGTCCGGATCCTCCCGGAGGGCTCCTCTGAGCGCCGCCGAGAAGCTCCGGGTATGAATCTCCACTTCACGCTGGTTTATGATGCATTGTTTGTGTGTATGGACAAATTCGATGGGATCTTCAATGGTGATAATGTGGTCCTTGCGGTTTCGGTTCGCATAGTCGATCATGGCGGCCAGGGTGGTCGATTTTCCACTTCCCGTGGGACCCGTGACCAATACGAGACCTCGCGGCAGAAGGACCATCTTCTCGATCACCGTTGGAAGACCCAGTTCCCGGATGGTTAGAATCCGGCTGGGAATCTCCCGGAATACGGCTCCAACGCCGTTGCGTTGCATGAAGAAGTTGGCCCGGTATCGGGCCAGGCCGGGAATGGCGTACGCGAAGTCCACATCACCCGACTCCTCGAATTCCTTCACCTTAGTTTCCGGAGCGATCTCATACAGCATGGCCTTGAGTTCTTCGTGCCCCAGTTCCTTGTAGCGTACCCGCTCCATTTCACCGCGTATCCGGAGCACGGGCTGGGATCCCGAGACCAGATGGAGATCCGAAGCGCCCTGTTCGTGCATGAGTTTGAAAAACGCGTCAATGCGAGCCATGATTCCGCCGTCCTCTGTTTCGCCTCATTATCCGGATCCCCCGCGCTTCTTGCCGCGAATGGGACCGGCCATTTTTTCCATGAGTTTCTGGATTTGTTCCTGCAGGTTCCGGTTTTCCATTTTGATCTTATTCCCGAACTGCAACATGTCCTG
>CAZQXK010000117.1:0-6631 GCA_964597345.1 uncultured Thermodesulfobacteriota bacterium
GCCCTGGCCGCTTCCTGGATCACGGCGGAGGAACTCCCGGGTCTGACGGTAAACCAGAATACTTTGATTTTGCTGAAGAAGCTGCATTTCCTGGACTGACAGAGTCCCGGAGAGGGAAAGGATTTATCGGGCTCGGAATCCTCTTCTTCCCCAGCGGCATAGACATTTGCCCCTGTCATCTCGACCCACCGGCCAACGGACGGGAGGGAGAGATCTCCTCGCCGTTTCGTTTCGGTGCCCGTATTCAGGATGGATCTGGCCGCGGCCTCCCGGAGATGAGTTTTCTCCCACGCCTATGGCGTGCTCGAAATGACAAGGAGGCGGCGCTCGGGTAGGAAAAGGCGGGCTATCTGTAGTGTTTCGGTGCCTTTCTCGTGACACCGCTCCTGCGGTGTCACGTAGGAACCGCGGCGCTCCTGCGCCGTCCTTGTACTCCTTTGTGGAACACTCAGGTGCATGGTGAGGGCGCGGGAGCGCCCTATGGTTTGAGCGTTACACCGCAGGAGCGGTGTAACGAGGAGACAACCTTTTCGGAAACCCATGAACATGCCGTTTTTCGTTGTCCCATGTGCAGCATGCTGCTATTCTCAAATCCGTAGGTCTGCATCCGTTTCCATCCCTGAAGACGGGGAAAACCGTACGGGTGGAACCAGTGGTTCCGTTTCTTCCAACCTCCTTAACCTGCGGGACTCCGCTAACCAGCCTGTGGCGGAATGGTCCCCGTCTTGAAGGAGGCATCCCATGCGTAAGTCCCTTCCCATCCTGTTTCTGATTCTCCTGACGGCCGCCGCCGTTCAGGCTTCCCAAGGCTCATTCCGGGTCGGGGTGTCCCCCGCGCCGCCCCATCTGACCGCCACTGTCGACTTCAGTGAACCCTCGGGCAACCGCATGCTGGACGCCGAAGAGACGGCCCACATCCATCTGGAAGTGAAAAACCGGGGGCCGGGGGACGCCTTCGACGTGACGGTGGAGCTTCGGGCCGAAAAGGACATGACCGGCGTGACGTACGAACGGGAAACGTCCCTGGGAACCATTCCCGCGGGGCAGACGGTGAGCCGGCGCATACCGGTGACGGCGGACTCGCGGGTTCCTTCAGGCGCATTACGTTTCATCCTTCAAATCCACGAGGCCAACGGGTTTGACGCGGACCCTTTGGCTGTTGCGTTTGAAACACAGGCGTTCCTGCCGCCCCAGCTGGCGGTGGCGGACGTGGGTATTGCCGATGCCAACGGAAACGGCCGCATCGAGCCTCTGGAAAACGTGGAGGTGACGGTGCGGGTGCAGAACATGGGCCGGGGTTCCGCCCGAAACGTGAGCGTGGAAATCGCCCCCGGGGAGAACGTATTCCTGGGGGGGAAGGCCGAGACTCATTTTCTGCTCGGGGATTTGAACCCGGCGGAGTACCGGGATGTGGTGTTCCTGTTCTACACGAACCGGCGCATCGCCGACGGCGAGAAGGTTCCCATCCAGGTCAAGCTCCGGGAAGAGCGTCCCGAATACGCTTTGGCCCGTTCCCTGGATTTCGTCATGAACGCTCCCACGCGGCAAACCCGGGAAGTGGTGGTGAGCGGAGAGCGCGCGCCGGAGAGCCCCATCACACCGGCCACCGGGCTTTCCGTGGACATCGAAACCCACATTCCCAAGGGAACCGGGGCGGGCCCCTGGGATATCGCCGTGGTCATCGGCAATCGGCGGTATCAGCATGTTTCCGAGGTTCAGTTCGCGGATCGGGGCGCTCGCATTGTGCGGGAATACCTGCAGACCACGCTGGGATTCGACGCTCAAAACATTCTCTACGAGGAAAACGCCGGGCTGAGCAAGTTCAACGAGATTTTCGGCCGGGAGGGTAATCCTCGGGGTCGTCTGTTTAATTGGGTGAAACCCGGGGAGTCCCACGTGTTCATCTATTATGCGGGTCACGGGGCCCCGGACCTGAATTCGGGGGACGCCTATTTCGTCCCCGTGGATGCGGATCCCCAGTATCTGGCCGGCAGCGGGTATCGTCTGCAAACCCTCTACGACAATTTGAGCCGGTTGCCCGCGAAATCCTTGAGTATCGTCATCGACGCCTGTTTTTCAGGGAACAGCGGCGACGGGGCCTTTCTGTTCCAGGGCGTCAGCCCGGCCCTGGTGCGGGTGAAGGGAGCCTACCGCGCCCCGGTGAACGCCGTGCTCATGACCAGCGCCGCCGTGGACCAGGTGTCCGCCTGGTATCCGGAAAAGAATCATTCCCTGTTCACCTACTATTTTCTGAAAGGCTTGCAGGGGGAAGCGGACGCAAACGGGGACCGTGTGGTGACGGTGGGGGAAATGAAGCGCTACCTCAGCGAGCATGTCCCCTATATGGCCCGTCGGCTCAAGGGCGTGGAACAGCATCCGGTGGTGACCGGAGATGAATCCCGAGCGTTGGTGCGGCTCGAATGATCTCCGTGGCGGCGGGAGGATCCGAATGCGCTTTTTTACCCTCAGCGGATTTTGGCTTATTCTGTGCCTGGCCGGGCCTGCGGGATCGGAACCGCGCATACAGGTGGTGACGGCGGAAGGATATTGCGCCGTGGTGGGCATGACCGCCGAGCAGGCGGGATTGACGGCCCGGCAGCGGGCCCGGGCGGCGGCCATCGAGCAGGCGGCGGGGGTGCGGGTAAGTTCCAGCACGCTGGTAGTGGACGGTCAGTTGGCCGCGGACTTCATCCGGTCCTACAGCCGCGGCTTCATCGTGCGGGAGGAGGCGGAATGGCTGCCTTTGGGCGAGCACCGCGTGGGTCCGGAAGGCATCCCCGTGCCCGAGTACCGGGTGCGCATCACGGCCCACGTGCAACTGCCCAGGCGTCCGCTCCTGTCTTACGGGCTGAAGGCCTCGCTCAACCGGACGGTGTTCCGGGCCGGTGAAACCGCGGTGGTGACGGCTTCCGTGGGGCGTCCGGCGCATGTCGGTATTTTCAATATCGCCGCCGATGATACCATCACCATGCTGTACCCCAACCCGCATATCCGGGATCGGGTCGTGGAGGCGGGCCACCGACTGGTATTTCCCGCACCCGAAGCGGAGATCGAACTGGTGCTTCAAAACCTGCCCGGCCGGGAACGGGACAGCGAAGCCTTTCTGGTGGCGGCGTTGGACCCGGAGGCGGGAATCCGGTTTATGGACCTGTTCCCGGCGTTGGAACCCATGCCGTTCGCCGAGTTTTTCTCCCGATATGCGCGGGCCGCGGATGCGGGGGAAGACGTGATTCTGACCTACGAGGTGGCGGCCCGATGAAGTATGAACGGGGAAGAGGCTCTGTGAATGAAGATTTCTCCCATAGCCCGCGTTCGGGAAACGGTTGCGAAAGCGTGGAGCCTATGATGGTTTTGAGATCGGTTCTTCTACTCATGTTGTGTTGGATGCTGACGGGTTTTCTGCTTTCGTGCGCGCCTGTGCCACCCGCGCCTCCGCCTCCGCCACCCGCGCCTCCGCCACCCGCGCCGACGGCGCACGCCCTCTCAACTGCGGGACCAGCGTCCCTGACTGTAGGGTCTTATGTTCCCGACATCGAATCATTCGGCGGGGAGGTGAGGTCGGTCCGGGTGTCCCAGGAAGGCAACCGGGTGCTTTTCCGGTATGAGCTGGTGCGGACGGAAGGAACCGGTCCCGTGGATGTGGTGCTGAAGCTGACCATCCGGGGCAAGGAGTATACGGCCGAGAACCTGAGTCTGGAAGGGGACGTGGGAAAGGTATCGCCGGGACCGAACAGGGTGATCACCTGGCATGTGCTGCGGGATTTTCC
The DNA here is from genome assembly GCA_964597345.1 of uncultured Thermodesulfobacteriota bacterium. GTDB lineage: Bacteria > Desulfobacterota > Desulfarculia > JACQYL01 > JACQYL01 > CAZQXK01. The sequence continues at coordinate 3,768 of CAZQXK010000117.1, forward strand.
CCGCGGTCTGCACGGGGATATGGATTGGGAATTGACGGCGCCGCCTAAACATCCCCGCGCCGGTTCCACTGTTGTGGACAGGATGGCCGGAGTTGAGTTCAAGTTTGCGTACATTCCTCCTGGGACGTTTATGATGGGGAGTCCGTCGAGTGAGCCGAAACGAGACAGTGATGAAACGCAGCACCGCGTTACGCTGACGAAGGGTTTCTACATGCAGACCACGGAGATTACGCAGGGACAGTGGAAGGCGGTGATGGGGGGGAATCCGTCTCACTTCAAAAGCTGTGGAGATCATTGTCCGGTGGAGAGCGTTTTCTGGAATGACTGTCAGGAGTTTATCCGGAAGCTGAATCAGCTCGCGGGTACGAATCGGTATCGGTTGCCGACTGAGGCCGAGTGGGAGTATGCGGCGCGTGCGGGGAGTTCGGCTCGTTGGAGTTTTGGAGACAATGAGGCCCAACTCAAAGAGTATGCTTGGTACAGTGAGAATTCAGGCGGCAAGACGCAATCAGTAGCTCGGAAGAAACCCAACGCCTGGGGATTGTATGACATGCACGGCAATGTGTGGGAGTGGTGTCAGGATTGGTACGGCAAGTATCCGAGTGGTTCCGTGACGGATCCGACAGGTCCTTCGTCGGGCTCGTACCGGGTGCTTCGCGGCGGCAGCTGGGACAGCAGCGCGGGTTACTGCCGTTCGGCGTATCGCTTCCACTACACGCCGGGCGGCCGCTACAGCCTCCTCGGCGCGCGTCTTTTGAGGTCTTACCCCTGATCCCTTTTACCCTTTTACCCTTTGCTTTTACAGCGGAGGCCCGGGGTCGGAGCGAAGAGGGCGGAGCCTGCGCAAGCGGCGACGCCCATGAGCGAAGAACCCGGGCCGGAGCGGGATTGGGGTCCAGGGGCGAAGCCCCTGGCCGATTTTTTTCAAGGGCGCTTTTTTCTCGTGACACCGCTCCTGCGGTGTCGCGGTGGAATCGCGGCGCTCTGCGCCGTCCTTATGTCGTTTTGCAGGATACGCATGGGTATGCGGTGAGGGCGCGGGAGCGCCCCGGGGTTTGAGCGTTACACCGCAGGAGCGGTGTAACGAGGGGGAGGGAGAGGTCTCGGCGGCGTTTGGCGTAGGTGTCCATATAGGGGCTGTCGTAATTGCGGTGCTCGGGAGACGCATTCGAAGTTGCTTCTCGTGACGCCGCTCCTGCGGTGTCACGGAGTAATCGCGGCGCTCCTGCGCCGTCCTCTGTCATTTCGTAAGACCGGAGTTGGTATGACCCGTAGTCGTTATCGTTTTGCGGAGCCGGGCCGACCGCACTTCTTGACGTGCACCGTTGTGGAATGGCTGCCCGTTTTCACGTGTCAGGAAGTCGTCCAAATTGTGTTCGATACTTGGATCTTCCAGCAGCGCGAGGCAGGGTTACGGCTTTACGGGTTTGTTCTGCTCGAGAATCATCTTCATGCGATTGCCCAAGCGCCGGACTTGCCGGAAACTTGGGCGCGCTTCAAATCCTTCAGCGCCCGGGGAGTCATTGAGTGGTTGGTGGCGCGTCGAGCGGAAGCGCTGTTGAGGCCCATGATGCTTGGATTTCAGGGTGAAGGAGGTCGTCGTGAGCATCGCTTTTGGCAGGAGGGGTCTCATCCGCAAACGATGGAGAACGAAGAAATGCTCCGGCAGAAATTGGACTATATACATCAAAACCCGGTGAGGCGGGGTTATGTGGATGCTCCGGAGGAGTGGCTTTGGTCCAGTGCGCGGTGTTACCTGGGGCGCGAGGGCTTGGTGGAGGTTTTTAAAGCATGGTAAGCGGTGAGGGCGCGGGCGCGCCCGGTGTTTCGACGTGCCGCCGCGGGAGCGACGGCACGAGAGTGAAAGGGGATTACGGACACCGAAGGCCGGCGATGCCCCATAGGTCCCCTGGGCGTTGGGATCCATTGCCTGCCGTTGGGTTTACATACTCGTGACACCGCTCCTGCGGTGTCACGGTGGAATCGCGGCGCTCCTGCGCCGTCCTCATATCGCTTTGTAGCACGCGCTCGGGTGTTATGGTGAGGGCGCGGGCGCGCCCTATGGTTTGAGCGTTACACCGCAGGAGCGGTGTAATGAGGGGGGGGGCGTAGCCCCATGATGTGCGGCACCGTCCCGGCGTCCCATCCTGCACTGGGCATCACATCGAAGTAACCTTCTGAACAGCCCCGCCCGGTTGCCCGGCCTTGCGCACCATGTCCACCCTTCGGCCCAGGACTTCCGCCTGTTGCGCCTTGCTCAAGTCAATCGGCGCGTCATCGCGGGAGGATCTCTTTTTGTTGTTCTTCGTCCATATGGACCGGTTCCGGGGGTACGGCAAGCTCTTCGCGCTCTTCCGCTCCCTTCAATATCTTGGAGTCGATGCGGTCGTCCGGGTTCTTGGTACGGTACGGAACCAGGCATCCCAGGACTCCGGTCGGCATGGGCGAACACGCCGTTCGCAAGGGCCTTTTGACCCCCGCTCCAGAGCGGGAAAGGCGGTACGAAATCGACGCACAGCCGTGCAAACACGAGGAGGCATAGCAGCCCGTTGATAAACGGCATTTCGGGCAGGCTGTTCAAAAACAATGAGATGCAAGCCACGCCGAAGGCGTGGGGCAAATCCTGAGGAATGAGGCGTACAACCCTACTCCGCAATGACAAAGGAGGAAACCCAACGCCGCAGATCCTGTCTGCGTGCGGACACGCACAGGCAGGCGCATTTTTCGACGACCTGCATATGATCTCGTTCCGGTCCCTTGGGTCCCATTCGGCGGTCATCCGACTCAGGTTTCCCTTTACAAACCCGGCCAACGCTCCTATAGTAGCCACCTTCTTATCTCGGGCCGGAATCGCGGCCGATTTC
>CAZQXK010000118.1:0-6396 GCA_964597345.1 uncultured Thermodesulfobacteriota bacterium
GAGCTGAAGAAGATCTCGTACGACGGCGTGACCGGCCCGATCTCGTTCGACGAGTACGGCGACATCAAGGACGGTGCGCTGACGCTGTACACCTACCGGGGTGGCCAGCGCGTCCAGATGATGGTCGTGAAGTAAGGCGACACCCCCCGGCCCGGCATCCGCCGGGCCGTTTTGACACCGTATTCCTGGAGGCTCATCCGGAAGGGGGCTCAAGAAGCGGTGCGATCTCGAAGGCTTTGCAGGATCTGGATGACTTCGGCGTCTTCAAGATCCTTCCATTCCCGGTAGGCGTCCGCCACGGCGAAGATGGGCCCGCCGGCTACATGGGGGCAGACCAGTTGGTCCACCAGCGGGCGGATGCGGTGATAGGCCGTCCGGGAAGCCGTGGGCGCCGCCACGAGAATCCGGGCCGGCTTCCGCCTCGACGCCAGCCGGACCGCCGACTCCATGGTCACCCCGGAGGCCAAACCGTCATCCACCAGCAGGAGGGTTCGATCCGTCGGATCGGGCCACGATCCCGCCGCACCGTAGCGGCTCAAGCGCTCCCGGACACTGCGGAGAGCTTTTTCCGTCTGGGTCCGGATCTGGGTTTCCGTGAGATTCAATTCCCGCACCAACTCCTCGTTGAGTATAACGGATTCGTCCGTTCCTACGGCGCCGAAACCGGCTTCCGTATTCCAGGGGAGCTGGATCTTGCGGACGATGAGGAGATACAGGGGCAGGCCGAATCGCTGCGCAATGGGCGCGGCCACGGCCGCCCCGCCGTTGGGAACGGCCAGGATCAGGGTTCCGGGATCCAGCAGGGAGGCGAGTCGTTCCGCGAGCACGGCCCCGGCGTGCGCGCGATCCTGGAAAGGGGCCTCTTCCATAATGAGCCTTTCTTCGGGTCTTCAGGACCGGTGAATTCCGGGGGATGGCGGAGTTCGCCGCAACTTCCCCGAATTCATGCAAACAGAATACCAGGACGCGAAACGCCGTGCAACTTGGGGGGGAGGCGCGGAGCGTCGCGCCCAAGGCGTAACAGCAGGTCGCCTCTTGCAGCGGCCCGTTACGGAAGGCTTTCATGAATTCAGCCCGCTTCGGAACACTGCTCCGAAAAATCCTCGGGAGACCCCCTCTCCGACCCACTGCGGCTTCGGGCTCCCCGTCACCCGCCGTGGACCGAGCCGTCCATCCGGCTCTTCGGACCGTGACCGCCTGCCCTTTCTGCGGAAAAGCCTTTCTGTGGGATGACGGACTCCGGTGCCGGGCCTGCGCCCGCCGGTTCCCCTTGGAAAACGGCGTTCCCCTGATATCCGAACATCCCGAGGAGGTGGTCCGGCGCGTGGAAGGGGACGTACCGCGCACGAATCCTTACTCCACAGGGTCTCTGCAACTCATACGGGAGTGCAAGGACGGGCTCGTCCTGGATTTCGGCGCCGGATACCCGGCGGAAGGGGAACGGTACGCGAACGTGCTCCAACTGGACTGCGTGCGCTATCCCACCACGGACGTGGTCTGTACGACTCCGGGAATGCCGTTTAGGGAGGAGTCCTTCGACGGAATCGTCTGTGAATCCGTTCTCGAACATCTTCCGGATCCCTTCCGGTTCGCCCGGGAAGTCCGTCGCGTACTCAAACCGGGCGGGATGCTCCGGGTGGACACGGCGTTCCTGCAGCCCTATCACCAGGACCCGGATCACTATTTCAACATGACCCTGTCCGGAATCCGGCAGGTATTCCGGGACTTCGAGGAGATCGAGGCGGGAGTGGCCGCCTATCAGCGGATTTCCTACTCCGTGGTCATGATACTGGAAGCGTACGGCCGCTGCGTGCCGGACCCGGAAGTCCGAAGCCGCATCGAGGCGCTGCTTTCATACCCCCTGCACGAGCTGAACGACTACATCGACCCCCAATGGCACCGGGCCATGGGCGCCGGAGTGTTTTTCCTGGGAAGAAAAAAACCGTGAGACTCCGGAGCGCGGAGGGGATTCACCGGTTTCCGGGCCTCGGTTTCAAGGGTCACGCCAACACCGTGATACCGAAAAGCTCCCCCCAGGCATGCAGGGGCGGGACGCCTTGGGGCGCACCGATGAGCACGATACGGTTCGGGGCCTCGGGAGCAAACCGCGGGGCCTCGTGTACGGTCCAGGATCCGCGAAGATATTGGAACAGACGACGTTCGGCGCCGTCGTTCAGGAAGCCCTTGGCCCGTACGATGTCCGGCGGGAGCATGGGAATCCAGGAATTCAGGCGTTCCAGACCCTCGCCTTCCCATTCCAGCGTCACGCACATGAGCGGATCCGGCGGCCCGCATTGGGAGGCTTCCCGGACGGACCACTCCGTGAGATATCGTTCCAACGGCTCACCTTCCAGTAACAGCCGTTCCTCGTCCGCCCTGGGGACGGCCGGCGTCTCTTCCGGCGTTTTCCAGGATTCCCCGGTGATTCCATAGCGGGCTTCGTGAAAAACGGGGTTCGGACGACTGCGGCCCACGATGTCCCGGATGCGGTCCAACGCTTCCGGTGGGACCAGGTCCGCCTTGTTCAGCAGGATGCGTTGCGCGCGGGCCGCCTGCCGCAAAAGCGAGGGGAAGGACTCGCTCATTTCCGGGAAGTGCGCCGCATCCAGCACGCACACGTGTTCCCTCAGCCGGTACCGGACCCCGTACAGGGGCAGATCCAGGGAATGTTCCACGGAAACGGGATCCGCCACCCCGGCATCTTCCACGAACAACACGTCGGGTTGAATCTCCTCCGAAATCCGCTGCAACGCCTTTACGAATTCGGTTCGGGCGCACAGACAGAAGCTGCTCTCCTGCCGGAGAGTCATGCGGGCCGCCTCGGGGAATTGGGGCAGTTCGGAATCCATTTCGGCCTGTCCGAGTTCACAGAGCAGGACGAAGGGTTTGCGATCCCCAGGGAGGCGGGAAAGCCACTGCTTCAGCAGGGCCGTTTTCCCCGCTCCCGGAAATCCGGTGATCAGGACGACGTCGGTGGTTTTCGTGGCCATGGTTCGTTCCCCCGCCAAAGGATGGAATGTGATTGCGCGCGGTGAAGCCGTAAATATCGGGAAGCTTCAGGGAAGGGCTTTCCGCCGGGATTTCCCGCCTTACCAGCCCGTTGATACACCGTATTGCGGGCGGGCCGGTGCAAAACGATGAGATGCAGGCCACGCCGATGGCGTGGGGCAAATCCTGAGGAATGAGGCATACATACCGTACGCCGCAATGACGAAGGATGAAGCGCAACGCAGCAGATCGCGTTTTTTCGACGGCCTGTTAGGCATCCACGCCGGCGCCGTCCTCCAGCAAGGCGAAATACGAACCGATGGGGCTTCGGAGATGGTCGGACAGCGTAGGGCATTTCACCTTGAACAGGTACAGAATCCGTCCCGGTCGGTTCCAGGGATCCAGGGTTTCGAAGTTGGCCATGCCCTTGGAGATCACCAGGTCCGCGGCGTCCAATGCATGGCGGAATTCGCCGGAGGCGCCTTCCAGGTCGATCCCCGGAGCGTCCATTCCGGTGGAAAGAATCCGGGGGAGGGCTCCATCCAGGCCGGATCGGCGGAGGTCCTCTTCGGTAAGGTCGTTCAACGCCGGTCCTCCCTTGGGACATACGGTGACGTCATGCCCGTCGCGAACCAGCCGCTGAACGAGCGGGAGGTCGAAGTGGATCTCGCCGGCGTTGTCCGTGAGGTAGACCACGGATCGGCGGGAACGGGCGAGGACCGTTTCCAGTGCGGAGACATGATCCACATGAAAACGGAAGGACGCCCCGTCGAAGACCTTCAGTTCCTCCATGGCCTCGGCGGGCGTCTTGAAATAGTCCAGGCTGTTTCCCAGGGCCGCCAGAATGACGGCGGACCGGAAGGAATCGTCCAGGAAGCGGCGGAGGAGGTTGAAGTGCTCGCAGGCCAGCTCCATCTCCAGTTCCTTGACGGCCGCGTAGGGGTCCGGGTTGCCCGATTCGGCGCGGATGCTTCTCAGGATCCCGCCGGCGATGCGGGGAGGCGGGAGGCATTGGGCGAACCCCTCATCGAGCCTGCGCCGGGCGCCGGTGAGGATCCTTTCCACGTCCTGGGAGGGGCGGTCCGTACAGGCCATGCGGACGGCCGCCAGGAGCATGGTTTCCAGACAGGAACGGCAATGGGAACCGGGTTGGATCGGCATGGGTTCGGGAGCCTTCCTAGCCGGTCCCGCGGATTCCCGAAGGCATTCGGGAAATACCATGAGGACCGAAGGAATGAACGATTCGTTGGGCGAACGGCTGACACGCAAACGCAATACTACGCGGATTTCCGCTCGCGGGCAAATACTTCTCGATTGTAGACGGCGATGAGATCCTTTTCCTTGAGTACGCCGATGACCTTCCGGGGGTCGTCGCCGCGAACCACGGGCAATTGGGATATGCCCTTGATGCCCATCTTCCGCAGGGCCGTTTCGAGAGTGTCCTCCGGGATCACCGTGATCACGTCCGTGGTGGCCACATCCCGGGCGACGATCAGGCGCCCCAGTTCCTCTTCCTGAAGCACGGTGCGCACATCCCGAAAGGAGATGACGCCGGCCAGGTTTCCGTCCGCGTCCAATACCTGGAGATAGGAGGCGCTGGTCCGTTTGAAGGTTTCCAGGATGTCCGTCAGAAACATGTTCTCGGGAATGGTCTGGACGTGTGCGAGCATGACGTCCCGCACCTTGAGTCGCTGGAGGATGCCGCGTTCTCTTCCCATGTGGAGGTCCACGCCCCGGCGTTTGAGCTTGAGGGTGAAGATACTGCCCTCCATGAGAACCGTGGCCAGGAGCGTAGCCGTGATGCAGGAAATCATGAGGGGAAGGATGATCTGGTAGTGGGAGGTCATCTCGAAAATAATGACGATGGCCGTAATGGGGGCATGGGTGGCGGCGGCCGTCACGGCGCCCATGGCCACCAGAGCGTACGCCCCTCCCGTGGCGGTGACGGCCGGAAAATACGCATGGAGGGTCTTTCCGAACCACCCCCCCATCATGGCTCCGATCATGAGGGACGGCGCGAAGACGCCTCCGGACATGCCGCTGCCCAGCGTAATGGAAGTGGCCAGAATTTTGGCGAAGATCAGGACGAACATCAACAGGGCGGGCAGATTGTTCGTGAGGGAGGATTCAATGGCCGAATATCCCACTCCGAACACGTGGGGAAGAAACACGATCATGCCTCCGAGCATCAACCCGCCGGGAACGGCCTTGAGGTATTCGGGTATGGGCGCCCGGTCGAACAGGTCTTCCGTGGCGTACAGGGTCTTGACGAACAAGACCGCCGTCAGAGCGGCCAGGATTCCCAATACCCCGTAAAAGAGATACTCCCACATGCTCACCAGTTCGTAGGGCGGGACGATGAAGGCCGGAAAATCCCCGAAGTGATACCGGGAAATGATGGTGGCCGTGACGGACGAAAGCACGATGGGGCTGAACGTGGATACCCCGAAATCCCCCAGAAGGATTTCCACCGCGAACAACACGCCGGCGATGGGTGCGTTGAAGGTGGCGGCGATGCCCGCGGCGGCTCCGCATCCCACGAAGGTCCTCCGCCGATCCTCGGAAGCCCGCAGGACCTGACCCACGGTGGAACCCACCGAAGCCCCGATCTGTACGATGGGACCCTCTCGGCCCGAAGAGCCCCCGCCGCCGATGGTGACGGCCGAGGCCAGGATTTTGAGGAAGGCCACCCGCGTGCGGATCCGCCCGCCTTTCAGAGCCACGGCTTCCATGACTTCGGGCACCCCGTGCCCCTTGGTTTCCCGCGCCCAGAAGTATACCATGGGACCCACGATGGCGCCGGCCACGGCCGGTATCAGAATCTTCAGAACTACGGGAACATCCGAGGCAAAGTGCAGGAAGTCATCGCCGTTTTGGTAGAAGAGGAACTGGACGGTGCGGATGAGCAACCGGAACAGAACGGCTCCGTATCCACCCAGGACGCCTATAAGAATGGCGATGAGGGAGGTATACAGGTACTCGTTGGATCGAAGACGATTGAATCCTTCTTTCAGGGCGCCTTTTGCGAACCACGTCACCTGTCGAACCCGCCTTGTGGATCGAAGGATTGCTTCTCCGCCGCCGTAGGAAGTCGGCGGATCGTAACGTTCCAAGCATGGCTGATAGCCGTGGTGTCGCTCGGCGCCTTCCGGCCTCCCGGCGACTTCGCATGGATGCGTGGATCTTGGAAGTCGGAGCCGGGCGACGGCGGCACCATAACCGGTTCCGCGTCGAAAGGTCAATGGAAATTCGAGACTTGACAAGCACCGGAAACATTGGAAGGGTGAATAGGCTGTTGAAAAACGCGATCCGCCTCGTTGCGCTTCATCCTTCGTCATTGCGGTCTACTGGTTGTACGCCTCATTCCCCAGGATTCGCGCGCCTTGCATCTCATCGTTTTTGAACAGC
>CAZQXK010000119.1:0-6383 GCA_964597345.1 uncultured Thermodesulfobacteriota bacterium
GTTTCCAATTTGCGGCAAGAATTTCCTTGACCCAGTGTTCCACCTCGCCGCGCGGCGCCACGCGGTCCAGCGGGCCGTACAGCGGAATCCTGCTCCCGAGCCGAGACAGAACCCACCACTCATGGGCCTTGCTTTTCCGGGGAGACAGATCGCCCAGCAGGAGGCGGCCCATTTCCACTTTAGCGTCCACGGGCAAACGTTCCAGATTCGCCGCCGCCCGCCATATCTCCACCATCTCCTGGGCATTGGGCCGCATCTTCTGGGGGCCTTTCCGACCGGCGCCGCGCAGAATGGGTCCCAGGGATTGGAAAAGATGTCTCTGCTGACCGGAACTCAAGCCTCCCGCCACCCGGCGCCAGAATACCCACCATTCCACCCGGCACTGGGCGTCCCGGGGAAATCGGAGACCGGGACCGTAGCATTTCCAGATGTTCTTGATTCTCCATTCATCCAGCGGGTCCCCGAATCCGGGCCGAACGCAAAAGCCCAGCAAGTTCAGCCACCGGGCTTCATGGGACGGGCTCAAGGATCGACCCGATTCCATTCTGAGGGCGCCGTCCGCAAGCCGCCGCAATACGGTCCCGGGTATGCGTTCCTTGCTCCGATCCAACAGGCGCTCCAGTTCCCGGAACAAGTGTTCGGGCGCCTTGCGCCCGGCATCCTCTTTCCGAAAGGCGCGACACACCAAATCCACGGCCTCCCCGATAAGACCCTCGTCCAGCGTGTCCCCTGTAATCACCGCTTCCCCTCGCGGATCTCCTCGGAGATGAAACTGCAATCGCCAGCTATGGGAACCGGAAGGCGTCCGGCACCCCAACTCCAGCGTCCCGATTTCCGTATATCTCGCCTGGATCTGGACCGGCACCGCCGTCTCCCCGGCCTTCTTCCCGAATTGGATCACGGTGCGCATTTGAGGCAGCGGCGTCATCTCCTCCGGGGAGACCGTCACCAGGTCCCCCGTCCGATCCCCCGATCGCGTGGAGGAGCTGTACACGTCAAACCCCACGGGCTGGTTCGCCCGAACCTCGAAGGAATACCGGTCGATCACATGCTCCACGCCTTCCTGCTGACCTCTTTCCACAACGCACAGCGCCGCGACTTCCCCCGCGGCCCCCGGGTCTCGGCCGTCGCTTGCCTCAAGGCCCAGGAAATAGGATCGGGGGCTTCCGCTGCCCACACGGACGCCGCGTCCTCTTCGCACCAAGCCGTAATAGGCGGCTCCCAAGGCCACGGCAAGATCCGGACTGGGGTTGGACAATACCTTTAGATCCCAACCTTCCAGCGCATCCCGGATAAACCAGCTTCGCACCGTCTCCGCCACGCGATCCCGGATCAAGGATGACCGAAACACCCCCCCGTTGAATAGAATCCAGTCCGGGTATACTCCGGATCGGCCCAGAACCCGGGAAAGCTCATCCCCATGCCGGGAAATGAAATTCCACAAATGGCGCGTGACCGCCGGTTCCTGGGCGTAGGGCAACCCGAACTCCGTTAACCCCGTCCGCTGCCGCTCGGGCAATTCCCCTTTCGTAGAGAGCGGGAAGAACCCGTCGATGAGGAGGTGTTCCACACCCTCTCGATCCAGCACATCCGTCAGGGTTCCGGCGATGAACCGGGTACCCGTCCCGGACACGGAAACCTTCACCTGCTCTTCACGTCCATCGAGGATGGCCTCCTTGGCCTGGCGGCATTGGTGACACAGAACCTGCCAGCGGGCCGTGTCCAAACCGCCGACTTTGCCCGTCAACCGGTGTTCCACGAAGCGGGCCAGGGCCAAATCCATGTTGTCCCCGCCCAGCATCAGATGGTCGCTCACGGCCAGCCGCTCGAATCGAGGCCCTCCCTCGGATTCCCTCAGGGTTACCAGTGTGAAATCCGTAGTTCCGCCGCCGATGTCACAGATCAGCACCGCCTGTCCGGGGCGGATCACGTCGCCCCAGTCTTGCTCGTGTTCCCTGAGCCAGGCATAAAAAGCCGCCAGAGGTTCCTCGATTAACGTGATCCGCTGCAGGCCCGCTTTTCGCGCCGATTCCAGGGTCAATTCCCGGGCCACCTCGTCGAATGAAGCGGGGACGGTGAGCACCACGTCCTGATACTCCAGACGGAGTTCTTCCGAACCTCCCGCCATGACGAAATTCCAGGCATCGCGCATGTGTTCCAGGTATCGGGCGGACGCATCCACCGGGGACACCTTCTCCACCTCCGTCAGGTCGGCTCCCCACGGAAGAATAGGCGCTTTGCGGTCCACCCTTCCATGACACAACCAGGATTTGGCCGAAGCCACCAGACGGCCGGGCACCCGCGAACCCTGATCACGGGCGAACACGCCCACGGCAAATCGCGATTCCTTACGCCAGGGCACGTCCAATGCTCCTTCGGGTAACTCGTATCCTCCGGACAAATAGAGAAAGGAAGGAAGTACGGGCCGGGCAGCCACCATACCCGTGTCCACGACTTGAGGGATGTGAAACAACTCGATGCGGGAGCCGCCGCCATCCGCGGCTTCCGGGCGTACATACGACACAGCGGAGTTCGTGGTTCCCAGGTCAATCCCGACCACATATCCGGATTCAGACGATTCCATGAATGTCGACCTCGTTGATGGGCCGGGCGGAAACTACACCGGCGTCCGATGAAGCTCGGGCCGACGGAGCGGCAGGCCGCGCCCGAAACCCGCAGGAAGAATCGCGACGGCACGGACCGACGGCGTCCGCCCGGGTCATTCAGGAGGCCCGAGGCCTTTGTTCCCGAACATTGAATTCCAATTTCCACCCTTGGGAGCGGTTTTCGGCCGCACACCAGATCTCGAGGGTTCCGATCTCCGTAAACCGTACCTGGAGAGTCACCGGAACCACGGCGCCCCCCTCGTCCGAAAGTGCTTCCAGATGGCTTTCCAGCGTGGTGATGTCCTGGATCTCGTCATCGAGGATATCGATGACATCACCCGGAACATCCCCCTTCCGCACCGTGGATCCCAGGAAGTGAAACTCCACGGTTTCACCTACCACAAGACCGAACTCCCTTTGGGGAACCGATAGCTCCGTGCCTTCCTCCATGCCGAAGGGCGCCACGCAGAGCGCCTTCAAGGGAGCGGGTACGCCGGGCACGGCGGGCATGGATGTTTCGACGCCTATATAATAGGTGCGTTCCGCACCGGACCGGATACGAATCCCCCGCCCCCGTCGAACCAGCCCGTAGTAGGCGGCCCCACGGGCTACGGCGTGATCCGGATCCCCGGACGTCAGTTCCCGGAGCCCTCCGTCTCCTTGCCCCCCACTCCAGGACACGAGCACATCCAGCAACTTCCGTCTCAGCGACGGACCCTTCATGACCCCGCCGTTGAACAGCACGGCCGTAGGCCGCACGGACGATCCTTCCTTCTCGGGATCGGCGCTTTCGGCAAGGAACTTGGCAAGGTACCGGGTGACCCCCGGATCCTCGGCATACGGCAGCCCCAACTCACGCATACCCACCCGGCGGGATTTTCGGGGAACGTCCGAAGGGGAGCATTCCGGAAAGAATCCCTCCACCAGAACGCTTTCCAGTTCCTCACGGGCCAGATCACTCCGGATGGTCCCCGCGATGAGCCCCTTACCGCGTCCCAGGATGGAAATAGGCGCACTCGGGATCTCGGAATTCAAAAACAGGTTTTCCTTGGCCTGGCGACAACGATGCATCAACTGGCGCATCTGCCACGAGTCCAACGTGGTCTTCCCCTGCTCCAACTTCTCTTTCATGAAATAGGCCAGGGCGAGATCCATATTCTCTCCTCCCACCAGGACATGATCCCCCACCGCCACTCGCTCCAACGTCAACTGGCCATGGTCGTCCCCCACTCGGATCAGGCTGAAGTCCGTCGTGCCTCCTCCGATATCGCAGACCAGGATCCGGTCTCCGGAACGCACCTGTTCTCTCCAGGTTTGCCGTTCCGCATCGAGCCATGCGTAAAACGCGGCCTGAGGTTCTTCGAGAAGCACCACCTTCGGGAGCCCCGCGCGCTGGGCGGCCTGCACCGTGAGTTCCCGAGCCACCGCATCGAAGGAGGCCGGCACCGTGAGAAAGATCTCCTGATGCTCCAATGCCTTGGACGTGTTCCCTTGGGCGATCACATGGTTCCAGGCATGGCGGACATGTTCCAGGAATGCGGACGAGGCCTCCACGGGTGAAAGCTTGGGAACATCCTCATCCCCCTGCCACGGAAGAATCGGCCGGTTTCGATCCACACCCGTATGACAGAGCCAGGACTTGGCCGACGACACGAGCCGCGCCGGGATCTCCGCTCCGCGCTCCCGGGCGAACTCCCCCACCACTCGCCCTTCCGACGAGCCCCACGGCAGTTCCAAACTGTTTCCCGTGGCATCATGGGGTCCCGGAAGAAACAGGAACGATGGAAGCAGGCTCCTGGATTCCACACGCCCCGCATCCACCAGCTGAGGAATGGGGAGAATGTGAATTTCCGCCTCGGAATTTTCCTCCTCGTGAGCCGCTGTGTACGCGACGGCGCTGTTGGTCGTTCCGAGGTCGATGCCCACGATATAAAAGGAATCCGACATGCCGATGCAACCTTGTTTAATAGTTATATCAAATAGTTACAAGGAACCGCCCCTTGGGTTCGCGGTTCAAAATAGGACAAAAACACCCACCCGTCAACACCATGGCCCGAGCGATAATCCGTTGGGAGCCTCTTCCGGGCTTTCGCGAAAACACCGTTTCGCCGGGAACGGTGGAGGGCCTGTTATTACCACTAAGATTCTTCTTGCGTTTTTAGTGTTCCTTATTCATACTACGGAACAGGAACTTATTTCGGCTTCCGCAGAGTTTCAGGCGTACTTCAGTTTCGGCTCGGCACTGTCCCGTGGGGGGCGGTCCGGCGCGAGCCGGAAACGTTCGAGCAGGCTTTCACGCAGGAAAGGTAGGCCATGTTCACGAGCTGGAAAACCGAAAACAATATGTGGCGTTTCAAGAAGGTCTGCCCCGTGTGCCGGAATGTGATCACGGGACGAGCGGTCAGCGTAAAAACGGGAGAGCCCGTAAGAACCGAAGACCTGAGCCGTGAATCGGGCTGGGATTGGGTGGCGGAATCCTTCCATTGCTGCCATTACAGCGGTACCCATGCCATGGCGCGGGCCGTTTGACCCCCCCTGACCTTTCCTGATTATGCTTTCATCGAATGTCCTTCCGTCCTACCGGGAGGGGAAAGGGGGTTCTTCCCCGGATCACAGGCGCCCCGACGAGGCGCCGGCGTCCGCGGTTTCGCAAGCCCGCCGGGCGAAATCATTCCCCCCGTCAGCCTCGAGTATGGCCCACTTTCCAAGGGTTGAGCACACCTTCCGGAAAACAGTCTTTACCAGCCCGTTGATACGCACCATTGTGCACAGGCTGGCGCAAAACGGTGGGATGTAAGCCATATCTTCAGCCACGCCTTTGGCGTGGCGTATAATACGCCGCAATGACGGAGAATGAAGTGTCACGCCGAAGGCGTGACAGCAGATCGCTCTTAACTTTCCGAGCGAATTCTGGTATAGTGAATTCATGGCTACGAAAGACGCCCGCAGTCTGTCCCCCAGTGCACAGGAAGCGTTCCGTATCCGGGCGGTCCAGGCGGTTTTGGAGGGGCAAAAGCAAAGCGATGTAGCCCGCATCCTGGGAGTCACGGTTCAGTCCATCAGCAACTGGGTCAAGCGGCACCGCCGGGAAGGGGATCAGGCCCTCAAAGCCGGGAAACGGGGCCGTCCGAAAGGCGGGCTGCTGCTACCCTGGCAGGCGGGCCAAATCGTGCGGACGCTGTGCGATCGATGCCCGGACGACCTTCGGCTTCCCTTCACGTTGTGGACTCGGGACGCCGTCTCCGAATTGATCGAACTCCGTTTCGGCCTCCATCTGTCGGTGTGGACGGTGGGCCGCTGTTTGGAGCGGTGGGGTTTCATTCCTCCAAGACCGTTGCGGCGCGCCTATGAATACGACCCGGAAACGGTGGAGCGCTGGCTGGAACAGGAGTATCGCGGGATTCGCAAACAAGCGAAAGAAGAACGCGCCCTGATTCTCTGGGGGTCTGAGACGGGACTTCGCCGGGATCCTGTCGCCAAAGGGTCCCAAGGGCCTGCGGAAATCCATCCGGCTGTCGTGGAATCGGGGCGCGTGCATCGCCGTATGATCTCAGCCCTGACCAACCGGAATCACTTCTCCTTCATGGTGCATAAAGACGCCTTTTCGGAACAGGTGTTCATCGAATTCCTGCGAAGACTCCTGCACGAACAATCGCGGAAGGTGTTTCTTATCGTGAACACGCACCCGGTATACCGGGCCCAAGAAACCCACCGTTGGCTGGAGCGGAACAGGGGACGGATCGAAATCTTCCATCTCCCCACGTACGGCGTACCGCC
>CAZQXK010000120.1:0-6321 GCA_964597345.1 uncultured Thermodesulfobacteriota bacterium
CGCCTCATTCCTCAGGATTCGCGCGCCTTGCATCTCATCGTTTTTCATCAGCCTGTCCGTAGTACTTATCAACGGGCTGATAAGGCCGGAGGGAAAACCGCGTGGACTTCTTGACCCGACTGACGAACCAGATACGGGGATTCATGGGAGGCCTGTCCCCGGCGAGACGCATGAGCTTTGTGCTCGTATTGGCGCTCGTGTTGGGAGGGCTGATATCCGTGGTTCTTTGGGGACGCCACGTGACCTACCGGGTCTTGTTTTCCGACTTGGGAGTGCAGGATGCCGGAGCCGTGGTGGATACCCTCAAGAGCCTGAATGTTCCCTACCGTCTGGACGGCAACGGATCGCGAATATCCGTTCCCGCCGACGTCTATTATGAAACCCGTCTCCAGTTGGCGAATCAGGGACTGCCCTATGGGTCCGGTGTGGGGTTCGAGGTGTTTGACGAACCCAAGCTGGGCATGAGCGAATACATGCAGAAGTTGAACTTCCGTAGGGCGCTTCAGGGTGAACTGGGGCGAACCGTCATGCAGCTGGAGGAGGTCCAATCGGCAAGGGTCCATATCGTCTTGCCGGAAAGGGCTCTTTTTCAGGAGACCCAGCTTCCCGCCAAAGCTTCCGTAGTGATAGGTCTGAGGCCGTCGGCGCACTTGACCCAGGGACAGGTACGCGGCATCGTACACCTGGTTTCCAGGAGTGTGGAAGGCCTGGACCCGGAGCAAATCACCGTGGTGGATACTACCGGGAAAGTCCTGCACGGCGGCTTCGATTCCGCGCCCACCGGTATGCTTACCCAGTCCCAGCAGGATATGAAGATCCATGTGGAGCAATCCCTCCAACACAAGATCAAGGATCTCCTCGAACAAACCGTAGGCAAAGGGAAGGTTCGAGTCCAGGTGTCCGCCGATCTCAACTTTACCGAAGTCAGGGCCACCAAAGAAATATACGATCCGGAGCAGGCGGTGGTGCGGAGCGAACAACGCCAGCAGGAGGAAACCACGGGGGTGGAGACCGCTGCGGCCGGGATTCCGGGTGTGAAGCCCAACGTGGAAGGCATGGCGGACGCTCAGGGGACGCAATCCCAGAGTTTGAGCCGCCGAAGCAGTGAGACCGTCAACTACGAGATTACTCGAGTCGTGCAAAATGTATTCGAGCCGGCTGGACAGGTCGAAAAACTGAGTGTTGCCGTGCTGGTCGACGGAGCCTACAGAAGGGCTGCCGGCGAACAGGGACCCCAAGGGGAATATGTGCCGCGGACTCAGGAAGAACTCGCCAAGTACAGGCAGATTGTCCAGAAAGCCATGGGTTTCGACCCGGTTCGCGGGGATCAGGTTGAGGTGGTCAACCTGCCCTTTGAACAGGTGGAAGCGGACGTGGTGGGGGAAGACTATTTCCGGGAAATCGAGCGGAGACGGTTCTGGGCCCCCTATATCCAGTATGGTATCGTGCTGGCCCTTGTTTTCCTGGTTCTGTTGTTTGTGATCCGACCTCTGCTTAAGATGATGTCCGTACGGGAAGCGCCTGTGCCCTCGAGGGAGGATTTGCTTCCGGAAAACGAGCGCATGCAGCTTGAGATGGCCCGAAGAATGCCGGCCATCGAGGACAAGACCGCGGAGGAGGATGTCGTGAACCGGTTCCGGGAAACCGCGGCGCAGGATCCCGCCCGAGTAGCCCGGCTTATTCGCGCCTGGGTGAAGTAGGAGCGCCGGAACGGTGATGGGAAATCGGATATGGCGGACCTGAACAATCTGGATAAGGCGGCGGTTATTCTCTTGAGCCTGGAACCGGAACGGGCGGCGGAAATACTGAAGAATCTGTCTCCCCGTGAAATCCATCTGGTGTCGCATCGCATGAGCCAACTGGAGGGAGTGACCTCCGGGGTGGTGCGAGATGTCGTGTCCGAATTCCTGAACATGATGGACAGTGACGCGGACGTGGTCTACGGTGGTGTGGAATACACCAAGAACCTGATCCAGAAAGCCCTCAGCGGTGAGCAGGCCGAATACATTATCGGAAACCTTTCCACGGAGCACCCCTCTCACGAGTTGACCATTGTGGATGCATTGCGGGAAGTCAATCCTCATATTCTGGCGGACTTCATCAAAGGTGAACATCCTCAGACCATTGCCATCATATTGGCGTATATGCCGCCGGACAAGGCGGCCGCCGTACTGAGCCACCTGAACCAGGACATGAAGAATGAAATCATGTTGCGGGTGGCGGAGCTGGAACATGTTCCGGCCGAGGTCCTGGGGGAAGTGGCCGAGGTGATCAAGAACGAGCTGCATGTGTCCACGTCCTTGGGAAAGAAAATGGGGGGGGCGCAGCCCGTGGCCGAGATCCTGAATCAGTTGGACTCCCAGTCCGAAAAGGAGATTATGGCGCATCTGGAGGAAGTGAATCCCAACTTGGTGGACGAAGTCAGAAAACTCATGTTCGTTTTCGATGATCTGGCGTCCGTGGATGACCGAGGTATGCAGCAGCTGCTCAGGGAGATCGACTCCAAGACACTCTCCATGGCGCTTCGCGGAGCGAACGAGGAAGTGAAACAGAAGTTTCTCAAAAACATGAGTCAGCGGGCTTCGGAAATGCTTCTGGAAGACATGGAGGCTATGGGTCCCACTCGATTATCCGATATCGAAGCGGCCCAACAGGAGATCATTCGCGCCGCCCGGCGTTTAGAGGAGGAGGGCAAGATCGTGGTGCAGGGAAGGGGGAGCGATGAAGTCTTCATCTAACTCCAGGGTTCCGGGAAAAAGCAAAGTCTCCGCCCATACGGCGTCGGAAACGCAAACCCCGATTTTCCCGGATATGACGGGTTCCGCCCCGGTGTCGGAAAACGTGCGTTCCGCTGAGCGGGGGGACTTCTGCAGGTGGTTTGAGGGAAAGGCGGGGGAAAAAGGAACGTTTGCCGGTCCTCCTTTCGTCGCGGAAAGCCTGCACGGGCGGAAAGATCCGAGTCACTGGGAAAAGGTCCTGGAGGAGGCCAGGGTGCAGGCGGACGGCATCCTGCGCAAAGCTCAGGAGAAAGCGGATCATATCGAACGGGAAGCCTATCAGCGGGGGTATGCCCAAGGAGAAAAGACGGGTATCGAGATTGCCGAGGAACGATTCAAGACAGCCATTCAGAGTTTGGGGAGTGCTCTCAAGGATTTCAACGAGGCAACGAAAAGAAGGATCGAGGAATCGGAATCCGAAATCATCAGGCTGGTTCTGGCCATCGCCCGGAAAGTGGTTCATTCGGAAGCTCTCTGCAATGAAAACCTTGTGTTCCAGAATCTGAGCGAAGTGTTGAAAAACGTGGCGGGCAGGGAAGCCGTTGTGGTCCGCCTGAATCCCAAAGACGCGGAAAGAATGCTTGACGCTCAAAGGGAACTTCTGGAGAAGTTTCCTGAAATGAAGCACTTGTCTTTTGAGCCGGATGACTCCATTGCCCGGGGCGGGGCCGTGATCGAAACGAATTTCGGTGATCTCGATGCCCGTCTGGAAGCCCAATTGGAGAAACTGGAGCGGAGCATGATGGAGACTCTGGAGAGACGAGAGGAAGAATCCAGGCAACATGAAGCGATTGGATCTCAGCGCCTACCATAACGCCGTTATTCACGTGAATCCTGTCCGGGTTTATGGAAAGGTGACCCGGGTGACGGGGCTTATGATCGAAGGACACGGGCCGGGGTCGCACGTAGGGAGTGTGTGCAGGATACACCCCAAGGACGAACGCCCGCCGTTCCTGGCGGAGGTGGTCGGCTTCCGGGACAACCGGGTGTTGCTCATGCCTTTGGGAGATATTCGGGGAGTGGGGCCGGGGAGTCGAATCGTGG
Source organism: uncultured Thermodesulfobacteriota bacterium (assembly GCA_964597345.1). Lineage (GTDB taxonomy): Bacteria > Desulfobacterota > Desulfarculia > JACQYL01 > JACQYL01 > CAZQXK01. Next base: position 3,822 of record CAZQXK010000120.1, read on the forward strand.
CGCTGGGCGAGAGTGCTTCCGTGGGAGTGGGCCGTCCCATGGTGGGGCGAGTGCTGGACGGACAGGGAATGCCCGTGGATGGGGGTCCCCCCATATATGCGGATACCCGATATCCCTTGTATGCGGATCCCTTGAATCCCATGAAACGGGCAAGAATTTCCCAGGCGATGGATGTGGGAATTCGTCCCCTGAACGCTCTGTTGACCTTGGGAAAAGGTCAGCGGATGGGCATCTTTGCGGGGAGCGGTGTGGGCAAGAGCACTCTTCTGGGTATGATCGCCCGCTACACGGCCGCGGATATCAGCATTATCGCCCTTGTGGGGGAGCGAGGTCGAGAAGTTCGGGAATTCATTGAAAAAGATTTGGGTGAAGAAGGCCTCAAGCGTTCCGTGGTCGTCGCCGCCACGTCGGACCAACCGCCTCTCATCCGCCTCCGCGGAGCCTTCGTGGCCACCACGCTTGCGGAGTACTTCAGGGATCAGGGAATGGATGTGCTCCTCATGATGGATTCGCTCACGCGCCTTGCCATGGCCCAACGCGAAATCGGTTTGTCGGTGGGCGAGCCTCCCACCACCAAAGGGTATACTCCCAGCGTGTTTGCGTTGCTTCCAAAGCTCCTGGAACGAGCGGGATCCAGGGAGGGCGGGGGAAGTATCACCGGTATCTACACCGTGCTTGTGGAAGGGGATGATTTCAACGAGCCCGTCTCGGATGCGGCGCGGGCCATACTCGACGGCCACATTATGCTCAAACGCGAATTGGCCGCTCAAAACCACTACCCTTCCATAGACCTTCTGGATAGCGTGAGTCGATGCATGCGGGATGTCGTGTCCGAGGAACATCTGTCCGGATCACGCCGGTTGATCCGGAGCGTTTCCATATTTCGCCGGTCCGAGGACCTGATCAATATCGGAGCTTATGTTCGGGGAACCAACCCCCAGATCGATTCGGCCATCGATATGCATGAACCGGTTCGCAGATTTTTGTGTCAGGGAATCCAGGAGAAAGTGACGTTGGCCGAATCCCTGAAAGATCTTCTGAATCTCTTTCCTGCAGGCGATTAGGCCGTGAGGGGCCCGCTAAACAAGAGAAGCGCCGCCAGGCCGGAAAGCAGGAAGATTCGAAGTGCGCCGAGTCGAGGGATTGCCTCTCACCATCCGGTCCCCACGGCATGGAATCCCGGGCGACCAAACGGAGTGGAGACCCATGTTTCGATTCAAACTCCAGCGGGTATTGGATCTTCGGCGTCAGTTCCGGGAGCGGCTGGAGGCGGAGTTGAGTTCGCTTCGGGACCGGCTGGCTTCCGAACGCGGGGCTCTGGAGCAGGCGATGGGGGAACGCCGGGGTCATGTCGAGGCATTTCGGAAGCGCCAGAGCTTTTCCATCGAGGAATTCCAACTGTTCCATACTTTTACGGATCACCTTGCGGACGGTATACGCGCCCGAGAGAACCGTATTCATGCCCTGGAAGAGGAACTCGAGAACAAGATCGACGAGTTCATGGAAGCCCGGAAAAGGGAAGAGATCATGGTCCGCCTGCGTGAAAAAGAATGGCGTCGCTTTCGAAACGAGATATCGCGAAGGGAAAACGCGTTTTTCAACGAGATCGCGGTACGGAGATATCTGGATGAGCAGGAAGGCCGGTAGAATACGCATCCTTATTCCGCTTGTGCTGGCTTTGCTGGGAGTCAAAGTTCTCGTGCTGGTGGCGGGTCTTTCGGGCCTTTCCCCGAAAGCTCGGAACGGCGTGTTTGAGATGTTTCCTTCTGCTTCCGCGAATCCCGCCGATGCACAGGAGCCGAGGGGGGTGGACGAGTTCTTGCGGGAAATCCAGGATAGGCGGCTCCGGCAACTTCAGGAGCGGGAAGCTCAAATCCGGTCGGCGGAGGCCGAGGTGCAAAGCGAACAGTTGCGCCTGGAACAGGTGAGAACGGAATTGACTTCCCTGATGGAGGAAATCAAGGAACTACAGTCTGAGGTAGACCGTGTTCTTACGGAAAGAGAGGAAACCGAACTGGAAACGCTCAAGCGATTGGCCCGGGTCTATGAGGAAACACCTCCCGAAAAAGCCGGTCCCATGCTGTCGGAGCTGTCACCCCGGATGGCCGCCAAGATCCTGCTCCATATCAATCCGAGAAAAGCGGGGAAAATCTGGGGAGAAGTGAGTCCCGAGCGGGCAAGACTCATCAGTAAGGAACTGGTGAGAAAGGAGGAGTAAGAAGCACTCATTCCAGACATTCTTTTCCGGAGCGTTTCTATGTCAAGGACCTGGTGGTAATTTTTTCACCTTCCTGATATCCGCCGGTAAAATCTGCCCAGGCAAAGTGAATCCCGGTACCCGTCTCTGCCTTGTATTATCTTGATATTGTTTCACATAATGGTTCGCTCGCCCCCCGGCACGCAACTTGCTTCTCCGATGAATGACGCAGTAGCGACGCAGCAGCCCGTTGATGAACCGTATTGCGGGCAGGCCGGTCAAAAACGATGAGATGCAAGGCGC
>CAZQXK010000121.1:0-2508 GCA_964597345.1 uncultured Thermodesulfobacteriota bacterium
ATCGACAACCTGTTTCACCAGTTGAACCGCTTGGAACGCATGGATCCCGGACGGTTCGCCTCCTTTCCCGTGAAGCGGCGGTTCCCGGAATACGCGTTCCTCACCCTGCACCGGCCCTCCAACGTGGATTCGCGGGAAGCCTTGCAGGACATCGCCGGAGCCTTGAACGACATCGCCTCGAACCACCCCATCCTGTTCCCGGTGCATCCCAGGACCCGGAACAGCCTCCAACGCTTCGACATCCGCCTTTCCGACCGCATCGCGCCGCTTCCTCCCCTGGGCTTCACGGAAGCCTTGTTCTTGTGGAAAGATGCGGTTATGGTGCTCACGGACAGCGGAGGACTCCAGGAGGAAACCTCGGCCCTGGGCATTCCGTGCCTTACCCTGAGAAACAACACGGAACGGCCCGTGACGTTGACCCAAGGATCCAACGTGTTGGCCGGAACCACCCGGGCCTCCATCCTGGAAGCCTACCACAAGGTGCTGAAGCGGCGAGGCGAAACGTTTCCCAAACCTCCCCTGTGGGACGGAAACGCCTCGGCGCGGATCTGGGGGGCGCTGTCCAAGTACTATGGATTCGGCGGGGAACGCGCTTGAAAACGGCATGGCCATTTTAAAGATAGTTGGGGAACCCTTCTGGAGAAGGGTTCCCCAGACCCCTCCCAAGACTCTTGGGAGGGGTCACCGGCCTCCGGCCGGAGACCCGGCTCTCAGCAGCTCTCATCACGTTGATACACCCTATTGTTTAGGCAGGCCGCTGAAAAACGATGAGATGCAAGCCACGCTGAAGGCGTGGGGCGAATCCCGAGGAATGAGGCGTACATACGGTACGCCGCAAGGACGAAGGATGAAGCCCAACAACGCAGATCGCGTTTTGCGCCGGCCTGCCAAGAGGAAGAAGGCGCCATGAAGAAGCATTCCGTATGGTTGTGGGCGATGCTGTACGCGGTGGTCCTGGCATTCCTGTACCGTTCCACCCTGACCTACCTGGTTGCCCGGTGGGACGGCGACTACGGCTACGGATTCCTCATCCCCTTCATCGTGCTGTACCTCGTATGGGACAAGCGAAAGGAACTCCGGGAACTCCCTTCCCGGGTGTCTCCCGTGGGATTGATCCCCGTGGCCGCCGGCGCGGCCTTGTTCTGGCTGGGAGAACTGGGGGGTGAATACCTGACCCTGTACATTTCCCTGTGGCTGATCCTGGCGGGGTTGTGCTGGGTTCATCTCGGGTGGCGAAAACTCCGGGTGATTTCCTTCGCGTTGATCATAATCCCCACCATGTTCCCGCTTCCCTCGTTTTTGCACAACAAGGTCACGGTCTATTTGCAGCTCATTGCGTCCAAATGGGGCGTGGGCATGATCCAGGCGGCGGGCATGACGGCGTACCGGGAAGGCAACGTCATCGACCTGGGATTCATGGTGCTCCAGGTGGTGGAAGCGTGCAGCGGACTGCGGTACCTGTTCCCTCTCATCGTGTTGGGCCTGCTGCTGGCCTACTTTTTCCGGGCGTCTCTGTGGAAGCGTATCGTTCTGGTGCTTTCCACGGTGCCTCTGGCCATCTTCTCCAACAGCCTGCGCATCGCCATCACGGGGATCCTGGCGGAGCTTTGGAGCCCCGAGGCGGCGGAAGGCTTTTTTCACGGATTCTCCGGGTGGTTCATTTTCATGTTCTCGCTGGCCGTGCTGTTGCTGGAAATGTGGGTCCTGGGGAAAATCGGACGAAGGGAGCCGCCCCGCGCCCCGGAGAAGAAGGTTTCCGTCGAGGTTTCCGATAGGACTTCCCCGGGGCCCGTGGGGACGCCTCTGATTCCCCTGCTGGCCTTGGGACTTCTGGCGGCCACGGCGGTGCTTTCCCATGCCGTGGAGTTCCGGGAGCGGGTGCCCATCGTCCGGCCGTTTACAATGTTCCCCATGACCCTGGGGGAATGGCGCGGGACCCGGATGTCCATGGAGCCCGAGATCCTGGAACAATTGGACCTGCATGACTATCTGTTCGTGGACTACGTGAATTCCCGCGGCGAAACCGTGAACGTGTACGTGGCCTACTACGAGACGCAACGCAAGGGGGAATCCATCCACAGTCCGGAAACGTGCCTGCCCGGTTCCGGATGGCTTTTCCGGGAAGCGGGCGCCGCCCGGTTGCCCGTGCAGGGATCCGAAGACTCGTCCATGAAGGTGAACCGGGCCTTTATGGAGAAAATGAACACGCGCCGCCTGGTGTATTTCTGGTTCCCCCAGCGCGGACGGATTCTCACCAACGCGTATCAGTTGAAGTGGTACGTATTCTGGGACGCTCTGACCCTGCAACGGACGGACGGGGCTTTGGTCCGCCTCATCACGCCGGTTATGGATGCGGATCAGGCGCCGGCGGCCGAGGAACGCCTCCACCGATTCACGGAACAGTTCCTGCCGGTTCTGAACCAGTTTCTGCCGGGGCGGGACGCGGGATAAGATTTCCACCGCGGCGTCACACGGTATAGCCGCAGGTCGCGCTTTTCACCCGCATCT
>CAZQXK010000121.1:2608-5682 GCA_964597345.1 uncultured Thermodesulfobacteriota bacterium
GGGTGAAAAACGCGGGAATTCAAACCAAACCAAAGACATGACGGCAGGTCGCGCTTTTCACCCGCAACTCTCACGGCCATGTGGACACAACTTCCGGCAGGTGGGTGAAAAACGCGAGGATTCAAACCAAACCAAAGACGTGACGGCAGGTCGCGCTTTTCACCCGCATCTCTCACGGCCGTGTGGACACAACTTCCGGCAGGCGGGTCAAAAGCGATGAGATGCAAGGCGCGCGAATCCTGAGGAATGAGGCGTACATAAAGTACGCCGCAATGACGAAGGACGAAGCGCAACGCGGCAGGTCGCGCTTTTCACCCGCCTGCCCAAGGTGGATTCCATGTTTTACCTGTTCGCAACCCTCCTCGCCTTCTACCTCACGGTCCTGACCGTCCCCTTGGCCAATCGGATTGCCGGAAAACTGGGCGCCGTGGACCGGCCCGACGGCGGGCGCAAGATGCACGCCGCTCCCACGCCCCGGACGGGCGGCATCGCCCTCATGCTGGGAATCCTGATACCCGCCTGGCTCTGGGCGCCTCTGGATCCCGGGATCAAGGCCTTCCTGTCCGGCATCGCCGTGATTTACGCCTTTGGATTCCTGGATGACCTGCTGACCTTGAATTACCGGAAAAAGCTGGCGGGCCAGTTGGCGGCCGTGGTGGCGGCCATGGCCATGGGACGCCTGTACATCTCCGATCTGGGCATGTGGGGCGGACACGAGATCCTTTTAGGCCCCTGGATCGGCATTCCCTTTACCGTGCTGTTCCTCCTGGGCATCACCAACGCGGTCAACCTGGCGGACGGCCTGGACGGCCTGGCGGGCGGGCTGTGCCTGTTGAGTTTCGGAGGCATGGCGGTCCTGGCCCACATGGAGGGTCACTTCGCCATCGCCGTCTGTTCCCTCATTTTCGTGGGGGCCCTCCTGGGATTCCTCCGGTATAACACCTTTCCGGCTTCCGTATTCATGGGAGACGGGGGCTCCCAGGTGCTGGGCTTTTCCCTGGGGATTCTCTCGGTGGTTCTCACCCAGGAACCGCACTCGGGCCTGTCCCGCACTCTGCCCCTTTTGCTCATCGGGTTCCCCATACTGGACATGATATTCGTCATGGGGGAGCGGATCCTGGACGGGAAATCCCCCTTCCAGTCAGATACGCGTCATTTTCATTATCGCCTGGTGCGTATGGGGGCTTCGCCCGTCGGTTCCGTGGTCGTCATTTACGCAATACAAGCGGGACTGGTAATCCTGGCCCTGTACCTGCGCCGGTATCCGGAAGACTGGATTCTTGCCGTTTACCTGGCTGTGGCCGTCCCCGTCCTGGGATTCATCTGGCTGTCGGCGCGTTTCGGTCTTTCCATTCCGCGTTTTCTGAGTTGGGGCGCGGATTGGGGTTCGGGGGGGAAGTTCGCCCGTCCGGCGCGGTGGGTCTCCGCCGGTTCCCTGTGGGGCATCCGGGTGCTCCTTCCTTTGGGACTGGTATGGTTGGCCCTCTCGTGCCCCTCTTCCAACGGCCACGTCGCCGAGTCCATCATATTCCTGGCCATGGCGGTTCTGCTGCCGGTGATATACGGGCTGGCGCGGCCCCTGTTTTCCATCCTGGTTCGGCTTTCCCTGTACACGGCGGGCTTCTTTCTCCTGGTCCACACCCGGGGGGAACGCATGGAGTTTCTGGATGTCCCCGTTCGGATATTCAACCGGTTTTTTTGGGGAACCTTGGCGGCGCTTCTTGTTCTGTATTTCATCGGGGACCGGTTCCGCCGGTTTCAGGCCAGCACGCTGGATTATCTGCTGCTGCTGCTGGTGGTTTTGATTCCCATTCTGCCCCTGGAACAGCTGCATCGCTATCAGATCGGCACCGTCGCCGGCGGCATGATCGTGCTGCTATGGACCACGGAGGCGGTGATACGGAATCAGAAGCGTTCCTGGAACGCCGCGACGTTAGCCGCGCTTGCGTGTCTTGTAATCATTGGGTTGTCCGGACTGTAACCGCTTTGCGCAAGGTGTTTCGGAAACGGTTTCCGGGTATGGATGTTGACGCATTCCGCATAAAGTTTTGATTTGACTTTTTGGAGGCCGTCTGTTTACCTGATTTTGTATAAATGGACCCGAAAGCGGGGCCGCATGCGGAAAACGAAGCGTCACGCCGGCGGCGCGGCGGTTGATCGTGTCGCGCACCAGTCCGCTGAACAGTATGCAAGGAGCCGTCGATGAACAAGATCACTCTATGTGTTGTCGTTTCGCTTGTCTTTTTCTTTCCTATGGGATCGGGCTGGAATGCCGGAGCCGAACAGGAGTACTTTGAGGACTATATCATCCAGCCTTCGGACATTGTGGAAATCTCCGTTTACGGGGAACAGGAATTGATCCGGGAGTTGGTGGTGCGTCCCGACGGGAAGGTGTCCTTTCCCCTCATCGGGGATGTTCAGGCCGCCGGACGGACCACCCGGCAAGTGAAGGAGGCCCTGGACGAGAAGCTGGCGGCGTATCTTTCTCAGGCCAACTCCACCGTTATCGTGATGAAGTTGGGCAGCCTGACTTATTTCGTGCTAGGACAGGTGGCCAAACCCGGAGTGTTCAACGTGTCCACGCCGCTTACGGTGCTCCAGGCGCTCTCCCTGGCGGGGGGGTTGAGTACGTTCGCGGCGGAGAAAAACATCCTGATCGTTCGAGGATACGGGGACAAGGCCCAGAAGATTCCTTTCGATTACGCCCAGGTTAAACGCGGCCGGGATTTGGAGCAGAACATCCTGCTCCAACGCGGCGACGTCGTGCTGGTCCCCTGACAGCCCGTTGAAAAACAGCATTTCGGACAGGCTGTTCAAAAACGATGAGAGCAAGGCGCGGGAATCCTGAGGAATGAGGCGTACGTATAGTACGCCGCAAGGACGAAGGATGAAACGCAACACAGCCGATCGCGTTTTGCGCCGGCATATTAGGCTTTCCGAGCAGGAGATGACTCTCAACAGCCTTCTGTAAACCCTATCTCGGGCAGGCCGGTGAAAAACGATGAGATGCAAGGCGCGCGAATCCTGAGGAATGAGGCGTACGTATAGTACGCCGCAAGGACGAAGGATGAAAC
>CAZQXK010000122.1:0-5556 GCA_964597345.1 uncultured Thermodesulfobacteriota bacterium
CCACGCGGATTCGATTGCTGCAGGAAAGTGCTCGGGTGTCCCCGCCGTCGGCCGGCGAGCCCGGACTTCGACCGGTAACCCCTCCCGGATCGGGGGATGAACAAGCCTGCAGCGCCTGAGCGGGCGGAACCCGCTCCGTGTGAGCGGATCAACCCGGCCCGGCCTGCCCGGAAACCGCCATGGTACGGGAACGGAGGTCCCTACCAGCCCGTTGATAAACAGTATAGCAGGCAGGCCGGTCAAAAACGATGAGATGCAAGGCGCGCGGATCCTGAGGAATGAGGCGTACAACCAGTACCCCGCAATGACGAAGGATAAAGCCCAACGACGCAGATCGCGTTTTTCAACGGCTTACTGCAAGGCTTTCCGCCGGTCCCCAACACAAACACCCCGGACCGAAGGTCCTTCATTTGGAGGCAGTATGAACAGACGGACCCTCATCGCACTATTGGCTGCGGCGCTTATCGTCCCGGCGGCCTTGTTATGGCTCACCAGCCGATCCGTCGCACCTAAGGAAGCCACCTGGAACGAAGTGGAACAGGAAGCACGCAAGGGCGGATACCGGCTGATCGGTACGGAAGCACTCTGGGAGCATTACCGGACCGAATCCGAACGCATGCTTCTCGTGGACACCCGCCAGGAGTGGGAGTTTGACGCCGGACACATCCGGGGAGCCCGGAACTTCCCCATGGAACCCACATGGTGGGCCCGCTGGAAGAAGCGGGATGACCTGGAGCGGTTTCTGGGACCGGACAAGGAAGTCATGATCGTGTTCTACTGAGCAGGACTGGACTGAGTCCGCAGTGACTCGGCGGCCCGGGTGGCCGTTCACTTGGGATACCAAAACGTATTCAGAGATCCAAGGGGATATCCCGATTGGGAAGCGCGGGGCTATCCTACAGCCCGAACCCCCATATCCGATCTTCCCACCGCAGCGCAGCCCGCGGCCCCGGGACCCCTGACGGGTTTCGGCATCGTCTGGACCTTATTCGGTATTTTCCTCGGAGGCATTGCCCTGAACCTGACGCCCTGCGTGTACCCTCTCATACCCATCACCGCGGCCTACTTCGGAGGCCGGGCGGGAACCGGGAAAGGGAACGTCGTCCTTCACGGCTTGCTCTACATTCTGGGGCTCAGTATCGTCAACTCCACTCTCGGGGTGGCGGCGGCCCTTAGCGGCGGCCTGTTGGGGGCGTTTCTTCAAAACCCGTTGGTCCCGGCGTTCGTGGCGGCCATTATGCTGCTGTTCGCAGCCAGCATGTTCGGATGGTGGGAACTCCGCGTTCCCATGGCCCTGACCCGTGTTGCATCCAAGTCCCATGCGGGATATTTCGGGTCCGTGTTCATGGGCTTGACCCTGGGGGTCGTCGCGGCCCCGTGCATCGGTCCCTTCGTGTTGGGATTGCTCACCTGGGTGGCCGGTATGGGTTCACCGTGGATCGGATTTCTGGTGTTCTTTTCGCTGAGCCTCGGTCTGGGCGCTCCTCTTTTCGTTCTGGCCCTGTTCTCCGGCAAGATCCAACGGTTGCCCCGGTCCGGGGAATGGATGGTGTGGGTCCGAAAACTCATGGGTTGGGTGCTGGTGGGCATGGCCGTCTATCTGCTGCAGCCCTTGCTTCCCAAGACGACCCACGTTTTCTTATCCGCCGCCGTGGCCCTGGCCGCGGGCATCCACCTGGGACTTTGCGACCGGACACCCGCCTCCCGGGGATTTTCCCGCGTCCGAACGGCCGCCCTGCCGGTGGGAGCCGCCTTGGCCGTGTTCTTCATAGGCGGGTGGTTCCTCAAGGGGCCCTCCGTTCCCTGGCAGGACTACTCGAGGGAACTCCTGGAAGAGGCCCGGCGGCGGGAACGCCCCGTCATCCTGGACTTCTATGCGGAATGGTGCGCACCGTGCCGGGAAATGGAAGACCGGGTCTTCCGCCATCCCGAAGTCGTGGAACTCGCCGCCCGGAAGGAGTTCGTTATGGTAAAAATCGACTTGACCCGGGGAGAAGACCCGCTGCACGATCAGTTGGTACGGGAATACCGGGTTTTGGGGGTTCCCACCATCGTGTTTTTAGACGCCGCCGGGAGGGAACGAGTCGATCTGCGATTGATCCAGGCGGTATCTCCGGCGGAGTTCATCAAGCTTATGGAGCGAATATCGGTCCCCGGTCCCTTCTCCTTACAGTTGCCGACCGGCGGCATCTCAAAGGAATCCCCGTACGAAAGGAGATTGTATGTACATTGAAAAGTTTTTGGGCAAGCGGGTGGAAATTCCCGAGGATCGGAAATACGGCGCACGCCAGGGACTGTGGGCCCGTCTGGAGGATGGGGTCATCGTGCTGGGTTTGAGCGAACCCGCGCTGGTCCTCATCGGGGGACTGAACGATCTGCAATGGATTGTTTCGGAAGGAGATCGCGTGCGTCCGGGCGACACTGTGGCCGTGGCCATTACTCAGAAATTGTTGTACCTGGATACGCCTCTCGGAGGAACCATCCACTTTAACGAAGCACTGGCTGAGAATCTGCGATGGGTCGCTGAATCTCCGTATGAGCGGGGCTGGCTGTTCAAGATTCGGCCCGACTCCGATCCGCAAGAGGCTCTCGGCTCCCTCGGAGAAGCCAAGGATTATATAGAGGTGTTGAAGCACACGGAAGGTTTCAAGAATCCGGACGGAGTACACGGAGGCGTTTCGCCCATCTGCAAGGCGGTATATTTGAGCATCCGGGAACAGAAATTCGAAGCGTAGTGATTTCTCTCAGAGGGCGGCTGCGTCTCCGGTCATAAACGCGCTGCGGAGCGGTGCAACGATCCCACTAACAGCCCGTTGATAAACAGTATTGCGGGCAGGCTGGTCAAAAACGATGACATGCAAGGCGGGCGAATCCTGGGGCACGAGGCGTACAACCGGTAACGACGCAATGACGAAGGATGAAGCCCAATGACGCAAATCGCGTTTTTTAAGGGCCTACTAAGTGAAGGAGAAAGACCATGGTCAAGGTGCGGTTTTTTCTGAACGAGCCCAACGGCAAACCGTGAAAGCATTTCAAACGGATTATGCCCAGGTTGGGCACGAAATACGATATCGAAATCGAGACCATCTCCAAGCCCAGAGCGGAATATCAGACGGACGAGTATTTTGAGCTGGAGTTGCCCGTGGCCCCCGCCGTCATGGTGGACGACGAAATCCTGGTGGAGGGAGGCGACGTATCGGAACAGGAACTGGAAGCCGCCGTGTGCAGGCATCTGGGTCTCCCCGCGCCGGACGTTTCCGGCGGAAAGGGCGTTCTCAAGAAACTATTCGGTTAAGGACGCTATTCTGTCAGGCCTTTGAAAAACGCGATCTGCGTCGTTGGGCTTCATCCTTCGTCATTGCGGCGTACCGGTTGTACGCCTCATTCCCCAGGATTCGCCCGCCTCGCATCTCATCGTTTTGCACCAGCCTGGCCGCAATACTGTGCAAAAACGGACTGCTACGTGCTGAATACGCCCATTGCGGCAATGCGTGGAGCCTCCATGCATACAAGGAGCAATACGGAGATGAATGGGATCGGACATGGGGGAGAAGGAAGTAAAACGTTGGATGCCGCGGTGGAGGCGGCCCGCACCGCAGGCGCTCTCCTCCGTAAGGAGTTCCACAGGCCCGGAGGACCGCGGGGAACTCGGTCCCACGCGGATGTGGATACCGAGGCCGAACGGCTCATTCAGGCTCGTCTGGCCGAAGCGTATCCGGAGGACGGTTTTCTGGGTGAAGAGTCCGGTCCCGGGTGGTCCCATGCCGGCGGAAACGGGCGGCTCTGGGTGGTGGATCCCAACGACGGCACGCGCGCCTATACGGCCGGTTTCCGCGGATCCGCCGTATCCATCGCGCTGTTGGAGCGGGGAAAACCGGTGCTGGGCGTGGTGTATGCGTTCAATTATCCCGATGATGACGGCGACCTGATCTCGTGGATCCGAGGAGGTCCCGTGAGGCGCAATGGACAGCCTGTGCATCGGAATTGGCCGGCGGTCCCGGGGGCGGCGTGCACGGTCTTGTTGTCACACGACGCGGACAAAAATCCGGCGGCCAATCTCCGCGCCACGGCGCCTATGCGATACCGCGCTCTGCCCAGTATCGCCTATCGGCTCGCGCTGACAGCCGTGGGTGAAGGCGACGCGGCCGTCTCCCTGAACGGCCCGGTGACCTGGGATCTCGCAGCGGGGCACGCCCTTCTTTTGGCTTCCGGTGGAGACCTCTATCGGATGGACGGAGACCCGATCCGTTATTCACCCAGCGGATCCTGCAGCGGGAGCACCCAGGTGTTCGGAGGCGCGAAACCCCTGGTGGAACACCTCCGGCGGCGTGACTGGACTCGGGTATTTGAGCGTCCCTCCGGGACCGAGCCCTTCGGGCTTTGCCGTCCCAAGGCCGGTTCCCCCTGGGTCGAAACGGGCGTTCTATCGCGCGCCCAAGGCTGCCTGTTGGGTCAATTGGCCGGAGATGCTCTCGGGAGCCTGGTGGAATTCCAGTCACCGGAAAGGATCCGGCAAGATCATCCCGGAGGGATTCGCGATCTTGCCGACGGGGGCGCCTGGAACACGTTGGCCGGGCAGCCCACGGATGACTCCGAGATGGCGTTGCTTCTGGCCCGTGTCCTGGTGAACCGGGACGCCTATGACGCGGAGGAAGCTCGCAGGGCCTACGTGTACTGGCTTCATTCCGGTCCTTTTGACTGTGGCGCCACCGTCGCCTCCGGCCTCCGGGGCAGGCCGAATCCGGAAAGTCAGGCCAACGGAGCCCTGATGCGCGTCAGCCCGCTGGGGATTTTCGCGGCGGGTCGCGAGCCCCGCCTGGCGGCCCGGTGGGCCATGGAAGACGCCCGGTTGACCCATCCCCACCCGGTGTGCCAACACGCCGATGCCCTGTTCACCATGGCCGTCGCCCAAGCGGTGACGCAGGACCATTCCCCGGAAGACCTGTACCGGAAGATCCTGGGATGGGCGGAGGCGCCCGGCGTACCCGACACCCTCCGGGAGGCGGTGAAACGCGCTTCCAAACGCCCCCCCGCAGATTACCTGCACCGACAGGGATGGGTCCTCATCGCCTTTCAGAACGCCTTGTGGCAGCTCCTTCACGCGCCGAATGCGGAGGAAGGAGTGATCGACACGGTCTCGCGGGGCGGCGATACGGATACCAACGCCGCGATCTGCGGGGCCCTGCTCGGCGCCGTATACGGCCGCCGAGCCCTGCCCCCGCCATGGGTTCGGTGTCTCCTAAGTTGCCGCCCCTCCGGGGAGTTATCCCAGGTGAAGCACCCCCGCCCCGAATGTTTCTGGCCGGTGGATGTCCTCCTTCTGGCCGAGCGTCTCGTCTCCCACCCGGCTTCAACCGATTGACGCCGGGCGGTATGGACGGCTTTCCGCGGCTTTTCCCACCGACACTTGGGTAGGCCAATAAATCCTCGGCAAAGAGATTGGACACACAGGGGTATTCACCTTCATCAGCCCGTTGAGAAGAGCCTGTTGAAAAACAGCATTTCGGACAGGCTGTTCAAAAACGATGAGATGCAAGGCGCGCGAATCCTGAGGAA
>CAZQXK010000123.1:0-5338 GCA_964597345.1 uncultured Thermodesulfobacteriota bacterium
TCCAAAGAAAACACAACCTATAGGGGGTACTTGCGTTAAGTGGATACCCCCTTTTCTATAATTATAGATAGACCTCTGAAAGTATTCGAGGTTTAATGAGAAAACACTTACCAGGCTGTTGATGAGAAAACACTTACCAGGCTGTTGAAAAACGCGATCTGCGGTGTTGCGCTTTATCCTTCGTCATTGCGGGGTACTGTCTGTACGCCTTATTCTTCAGGATTTGCGCGCCTTGCCTCTCATCGTTTTTGAACAGCCCGCCCGAACTGCCGTTTATCAAGGGGCTGTTACAGAAGCCGAAAACCCGTCTTTCGTGCGTTCAAACCGGAACCGGGCGACGCCCTGCGGGAGCAACCGGAACGGTTCGAGCTGCCGGTCTGGGACGAAATTCCTCGTTGTTTGGGGAAAAAAGCTACATTGTTTCTTCGTGAATCGGCCGTTTGCTTAAAAGCTCCAAAGCCCGGTAGTCCGTCAGGTCAAAGTGGATGGGGGTAATGGCGATTTTCCCTTGTTGGAGGGCATGTCGGTCCGTGCCGAGTTCCACACGGAGTAAATGGGTGTTGCCCGTCTGCCAGAAGTAACTGTTTCCCCTGGGGTCGACCCGGCGTTCAAATCGTTCCTCGTAACGGGAGGCTCCATGCCTGGTGTACGCTATCCCTTTGATTTCTTCCCAGGGGAGCGCCGGCACGTTTACGTTCAGCGCCGAGTTGAGCGGGAGGTCTCCTGCCGATGCCCGGTCCACGAGTCTGCGGACGATGTGAACGGAAGCGGTGAAATCGGGGTCCGTGAACGTGTCCAGGGAAACGGCGATGGACGGAATTCCCAAAATGGCGCCTTCGGTGGCGGCGGACACCGTTCCCGAGTAAAGCGCATCAATCCCCGCGTTGGCGCCCAGGTTAATGCCGCTGAGCACCAAGTCGGGAGGCTCCGTCAGTATCTCCGCCACGGCGATCTTCACGCAGTCGGCGGGTGTTCCGGAAACGGCGAAGCCCCGCATTCCGTTCCGCAGATTCACGGGTTTCACACGCAGGGGTTGCAGCAATGTGATGGCATGTCCGACGGCGCTTTGCTCTTGCTCCGGCGCCACGATGGACAGCTCGTGATGCGCGTTCAATCCCTCCACCAGGGCAAACAAGCCGGGAGCATGAATGCCGTCGTCGTTCGTGATCAGTATGCGCATGGCGTATGTTTTTCCCTCTTCGTGCGTGGGAGAAACTTCGAGCCTTGGGAAGGTCGCACGGCCGCCGCCGTCCCGGGTTTCAGGTTGATGAACGACCGGACAGGGGAACTGAGCCGCCCGTGCGTCCCGCCGGTCTGCACGCAGTCAGCCACATCCAGGCGTCATTGCGGCGTACTGCATGTACGCTTCATTCCGCAGGACACCCGAACCGTGCCTCTTATGGTTTTTGAACAGCCTGCTCGAAACAGCGGTTATCCACAGGCTTGCTAGGATCTCGACGCGAAATCTTCTAAAAAACGCCGATATTCCGCCATTTTGGTCAACACCTGAACCGCGCTCTCCGGGCTCTGGAAGAATACGCCGGCATAGGGGCTTCCCTTTCGATGCAGGACGGTTCCCGCATGGCTGGGGGCCAAGGAAACACCCACGATGGGTTTTCCATACTGTTCCATGAGTCCCAAAACGAAATGTTTGAAGCTCGTTTCAAAATCGCGCGCCTCCGTCAGGTACTCATCCAGCGCAGAATGCGAAGCGTCCGGGTCCACACGTTTTACGGAAGCCACCGTGAGTTGGATGAGTTCGGGCTGGCCCGTGATTCCCAGGCAGATGACGCCGTCCACCCCGTCCCACTTCGTCAGTTCTTCCAAGGCCACCAGCGAAGCCTGGGGATTTTGGGTTCCCACCAGGTCGATGGGGTTGCTCCGGCTCCAGAAAGGAGGCAGGAGAGGGTCTATCGCCCGGATGATATGATCGGGTAACGGGGGAACTTCAAGGCCGGCTTCCCGGCACGCGTCCGATGTAACGACGGCCCATCCTCCTCCCAGACTCACAATTCCCACTCGGTTTCCCCGGATGAGGGGAAGGGAGGAGAAACCGGCCGAGAGTTCCAATAACTCCGTGGGGGTCCATGCCTCCACGATGCCCGACTGCCGAACCGCAGCCGAGAAAACTTCCCGGGATCCCCCCATGGAACCTGTATGAGAGGCGGCGGCCCGACGCCCCGAATCCGTTCTTCCGCCCTTGAGGATGATAATGGGTTTGTGTCGCGCGGTTCGCCGAGCCGCCTCGAAAAACCGTCTGCCCTGGTCCACCCCTTCCAGATACAGGATGATGGTTCGTGTGGTCGAATCCGTCTCCAAATATTCCAGGTAATCCACCGAAGACAGCATTCCCTCGTTGCCCGAACCCACAAACAGGGATATACCGATACCCTGGCGGCCGGCCCAGTGGATGAGCTGCAAACCTAGATTGCCCGACTGGGACACGAACGCAATGCTTCCGGGTTGCGGTCGGGCATGAGAGCCTGTGGCGTACAGACCCGCGTGTGTGGACACGATGCCCATGGTGTTGGGGCCGATGAGGGGAACCCGGTGTTTCGTGCAGTATGAAACGACCTCTTCCTCCAGCCGCCTGCCCGTTTCTCCGGTTTCACCAAAACCTGAGCTGATGAGAACCACACCGCCTACGCCCTTGGCCGTACAATCCCGGAGGATCGAAGGGACCAACGCCGCCGGCGTGGCCACGATGACGAGGTCCACCGGCCCGTGGATTTCCCTCAGAGAAGGATAGCAGGGCATTCCGCACACCTGTTTTTCGTTGGGGTTCACGGGATAAACGGCGCCCTTGTAACCGCCGGCCAGAATGTTGGTGAGGATCCGGTGGCTCCATTTTCCCATGGTGCCGGAAGCTCCCACAATGGCCACGGAAGATGGCTTGAAGACGGCGCCCAAGTCCAAGGGGGCCTTCATCCGGGCGCGGCCTGTTTCGTAGGAGGAAGATGAGGAGCTTTTTTCGGCTGTGGAGATCTTGCCGGTTACATGCATAGGATTGCCCTCAATATCGGCTCACGGTTCACCCGTGTCCAGTGCAAGCTGTTGTTCCGCGCGTTCCAGGTCGAGCTGTCGGATTTCCCATTCTTTCATGAGCCTCTGAATCTGTTCGGTAAGCGTCCCGTATTCGTTCATCAGAGGCAGACTCCGCTCGGGATCCTTAAACACCTGTTCATCGGCCAAAAGGGCGGACACTTCTTTCTGCCTCGCCTCCAGATGTTGGAGACGGCTTTCCAGGGCGGCCACCTGTTCTTTCAACGGGGCCAGGACCCTGCTTCGGCGGATCCGTTCCTGGGCTTCCTCCCGTTTCCGGCTTTTTCGTTCGTCCCGAGATCGTTTTCCGTGCGCGCCGTCCCAGTTTCCGGTTTCCGAATTCCCGTCGGTTCCGGGAAACGGATCGGGCGGGACCATACGATCAAAGTAATCTTTCAGATTCCCGGGGTGTTCCTGGATTTCCGTCCCGGACAAGTCCCAAACCTTGGTGGCCAGCCGGTTTACGAAAGAATGATTGTGCGATACAAACACCAGGGATCCCTCATAGTGTTCCAGGGCTTGGATAAGGGCTTCCGAGGAGAACAGATCCAAATGGTTTGTCGGTTCGTCCATGAGCATGAGGTTTCCGGGTCTGATCAGGAGCTTTGCCAGGGCCACGCGCGCCTTTTCTCCCCCGGAAAGCACTCCCACGGGTTTCAATACCTCGTCCTCGGAAAACAGGAAAGCGCCGCAGACGCCTCGCACGAAGGTGGGGGACAGGGTCGGATCCACCCCGTGAACCTCCTCCAGGATGGTTCGATTGTCGTTCAGGTCTTCCGTGTGGTGCTGCGCGTAGTGACTCGCTTCCACGTTGTGGCCCAGGGAAACGTTCCCCGAATCCGGCGTGATTTCGCCGGCTACGATGCGCAACAACGTGGTCTTTCCGCAGCCGTTGGGACCCACTACGGCGACGCGTTCGCCCCGGAGCACGCTTGCGCCCGCATTCCGGAACAAGCACCCGTTTCCATAGCTCTTGGTCAGCCCCTCCAGGCTCAACACCACGCGTCCGCTCCGCCCCACGGGGGGGAACGAAAACTGGAGGGTTTTTCGCGGCTTGTGCGTTTCCACAAGCTCCATCTTTTTCACCACTTTGATCTTGCTTTGCGCCTGCCTGGCTTTGGTGGCCTTCGCCCGGAAGCGATCGATGAACTTCCGGGCTTCCTTCACCTTGCGGTCCAGGTTTCGGGCCCGGTTTTCCAGGGTGGTCCGCTCCAGCTCCCGGGCTCGCAGATAGTCGTCATAGGTGCCTGAATATCCGCGCAGGCCTTCGGGTTCGAAACTCAGAACCCGCCGGATGTGACGGTTGAGAAACTCGCGGTCATGACAGATCATCATCAGGAAGTGGGGCCAGCCTTTCAGGAACGAGTCCAGCCAATGGACCGAGGGTACGTCCAGGTGGTTGGTGGGTTCATCCATGAGAAGGACGTCCGGCTTCCGGAACAGGAGGGCGGCCAGGGCCGCTCGCATTCGCCATCCGCCGCTGTGCTCCGCCAACGGGCGGTGCATGTCCGATTCCGAGAACCCGAGCCCGCTCAGGATCCGTTCGGCTTCAAAGCGGGAAAATTGAAGCTCATAATGGGTGAGTTCCTCATGAAGGATGGAGATGCGCCGCGCGGTTTCCGTTTGTTGGCCGGGGTCGTCGGTGCGATCCAGGGCCTCCTCCAGTTCCAGTAACAGATCTTCTTTTTCCTTTTTCCCCGGCAGCGCGGAAAGCACGGACTGCAGCACGGTTCCTTCCGGCAGTTCGGCCAAGTCCTGGGGCAGATATCCCAATCGAACACCCTTGGCCACCTGGATTTCTCCGCTGTCGGCCCGGGCTTCCTCCATGATGAGACGCATGACGGTGGTTTTCCCGGAACCGTTGGGACCGATCAAGCCCACGCGGTCTCTCTCTCCGATATGAAACCCCGCGTCCTTCAGGATCGCTCGACCCCCGAAGGCCACATTCAAATGTGCGGCGGTAATCAGGCTCATGGCTTGGGTTCTGCTATCATGTCACCGGACCGCTTCGGTCTGAACGGAGTGTCCGGACGCGCGGTTTGCGGAGTTGAATTTTGTTCTTCGTTTCGGCGGTCCTGTCCTCTCCGAAGTTTCCGGCAAACCATGCTGTCCGTTTCGGTGCGGAGCGAACCGGGTCCCCGGTTGTTCCGGAGAGGCTTCAAACATAAAAGTATAGCCTATTCCTCTCGCTTTTTCCAGTAATCTATAAGCCTGCTTTCTATCAGCCCGTTGAAAAACAGCATTTCGGACAGGCTGTTCCAAAACGATGAGATGCAAGGCGCGCGAATCCTGAAGA
>CAZQXK010000124.1:0-5323 GCA_964597345.1 uncultured Thermodesulfobacteriota bacterium
GCCAGGCGGGTTTCCCCCCGCTCGCATACCAGGTCCACGGCCCTGGAAAACGCTTCAGAACGGTTTCGGCACGGGCGGACTTGGGCGGCGGCGTCACGGGCGCCGGACATGAATCGGGTTATGATTTCGGGTCGCGTCATAGAACGAAATCCTGATGTGCGAAGGGAGCATGGGAAGGCGACGGGAAGACGAGCCCCCCTATACCGAATGTATGTAATTCCAACTGAGGATGTTCCAGCCGCACACTATCCGGGTCTTCCCGGATGCCCGAAACGGTTCGGCTGTCGGAGGAGCCGGTTCATATCGCCTGATTCTTACGAACGTAATCAGACATTCGTATAAGGGATACCCGAAAAGGCGTC
Source organism: uncultured Thermodesulfobacteriota bacterium (assembly GCA_964597345.1). Classification (GTDB taxonomy): domain Bacteria; phylum Desulfobacterota; class Desulfarculia; order JACQYL01; family JACQYL01; genus CAZQXK01. Next base: position 363 of record CAZQXK010000124.1, read on the forward strand.
AACCCAATCATGACCGTCCCCGGTTGATTTGTTGTCGGCCCGCCGCGTATAGTGCATCCAGAGATCACGGCAGGAAACTCCCGCCCGGCGGCCACATCAACCGAACCTCGAAAAACACCCGGGTACATGGACATGGCGAGCATTCGAACCCTGACTTCGCTTCTCAAGGAACTCGAGGAAGGATTGGTGCTGTGCGTGCGGTGCGGCCTGTGCCAGTCCGTGTGTCCGCTGTATGCCGAGACCGGCCGGGAGCCCGACGTGGCCCGAGGTAAGTTGGCTCTGCTGGACGGCCTGGCCCGGGAACTTCTTAAGGACGCCCAAGGCGTTCGGACGCGTCTCGAACGATGCCTGTTGTGTGGGTCCTGTGGAGCCCAATGCCCCAGCGGGGTTCGGGTGATGGAGCTTTTTTTAAAGGCCAGGGCGATTCTCACCGGCTACCTGGGTCTTTCCCCCGCCAAGAAACTCCTTTTCCGGGGCGTGCTGGCGCATCCGGCGTTGTTCGATGGTTTGATATCCCTGGGTTCGCGCTTTCAGAACGTGTGGTCCCGCCCGGTGGACGAACTGCTGGGAACGTCCTGTGCGCGGATCGTGTCTCCTTTGGGTGACCGCCATTTCCACAGACTTGCCCGGAAGCCGTTTCACGATGAGGCGCCGTTTTTGCGGAAACGTTCGGGATCGTCCGGGATCACGGCGTCCCTGTTCGTGGGATGCCTGCTGGACAAGGTCTACCCCCAGGCGCCTTTGGCGGCGCTGAAGGTCCTCGATCATCACGGCGTGGGAGTGATCGTACCTTCCTCGCAGGCCTGCTGCGGGATGCCCGCCCTGTCCGCAGGAGAGATCGGGAGTTTTCACAAACTCGTCCGGCATACTCTGGAGCGTTTTCGGGTCCGGGAATTCGATGTCCTGCTGACGGGGTGCGCCACGTGCGCGTCCACCCTGAAGAAGATGTGGCCCCTGATGACCTCCGGGATGAAGGATCGGGAACGGGAGGAAATCGCGGAACTTTCCGAAAAGACCATGGACATCAGTCAATTCCTCGTGGACCGGGGTTTCGTCCAGGCGGCGGCGCCGGTCGGTTCCACCGGGAACCCTCGAATCACCTATCACGATCCGTGTCATCTCAAGAAATCGTTAGGCGTCTGGAAGCAACCGCGAATCCTGTTGCAGGCGGCCGGCCGGGCCGTGTTGGCGGAAATGGAGGAAGCGGACTGGTGCTGCGGCATGGGAGGCGGCTTCGGTTTAGGGCATTACGAGACGTCCCGGGCCATCGGGGACCGTAAACTGGATCATATCCGGAAGACCCGTGCCTCCGTGGTGGCCACTTCGTGCCCGGCATGCATGATGCAGATCGAGGACCAACTTTCCCGGCGGAGGGTCCCGATCCGGGTGAAGCATGTCATCGAAGTATATGCAGAGGGGTTAACAGGCCGCTGAAAAACGCGATCTGCGTCGTTGGGCTTCCGGCGGCCGCAAAGGTCATGGGGTCACTCGCCTTCCGGTGCGGAAAGATACCGCGTGATGTCCGACCGGCGTTTCGAGGCTTCCAAATGAGCTTGCACCTGTTCCCGGACCTTCTGTTGTTTCAAAAACGGTTCCAGGGATCCTTTCACTTCGTCGTAGTCCGCCGTGGAGGCGGGCGAACGTTCCAGTACCTGGATGAGATGATATCCAAAGGGGGTTTCCACAACTTCGCTTATCTGTCCCGGCTCCAGTTGAAATGCCGCTTCCTCGAAAGGGGCCACCATCCGTCCTTTGGTGAAGAAGCCCAGGTCGCCGCCCTGTTCGCTGGAAGGACAGGATGAGAATTCCTTGGCCAGCGCCGCGAAGTCGCCGCCTTCCCGGAGTTTGTCCCGGATGGACTCGATCTGCTCCATGGCCTCCTTCTTGACGGATTCCTCCGCCTCGGGTTTCACGGCAATGAGGATATGCCGGGCGTGCACCCGCTCAGGCTGGTGAAACGTATCCTTGTGTTCGTCGTAGAAGGCTCGGATCTCGGTATCCGTAATCGTCACCTTCTGGACAAACCGCTGGTCGATGAATCTCTGGATGGCTATGATACGCTGAAGTTGCTCTCGAACTTCCTTTTCCGTCATATTCATATCAATCAGGTATTTCTTGTATCCCTCGTCATCCTGCAGTTGGCTTTTTATCATGGCCAACTGCTCATCCACAGCGGATTCACTCACCGAAACGCCGTCCTGGACGCTCTGTTGATACAGCAATTCCTGATTGATCAGGTTTTCGAGAACCTCCTTGGCGGCTTCAGCCATGTGCTCCTGTGGAATGGGCCGTCCCATGTTTTCCATCTGGTGCTTCAGTCGCGCCATTTCGCGTTCATAGGCGGGCATGCTGATGGAGGATCCGTTCACTTTGGCCGCATCCGTGGGTTGAGCTGTTTCCGACCATCCCGCGGCGGGGTGCAGCAAGAGCGCAACCACCAGTATTCCGACCCACATCCATGCATGTTGTTTCCGTCCCGTAGGCATTGAAATGCTCCGTGTCCTAGTTGGTATCGTTTCGATTTCACATCCATGTCGGCGGTTGAAACGACGTAATGGGTCGTTCAAATCAAACCGGCCCCAAAAAACACCGTTGCGGGACATACCATGTTAATTCGCGCCTGAGCAAGCGGTATTTGGGGACTATTTTCCCGATGCAGCCATGGGGGCGCTGCGCGGCTTCATCTTCTTTGCCCCCGCTGAGCGCCCGGTGCGGGTTTCCTGTCTCGGGATCGTCTGCGCGTTGCAGCACCTCGCTTCCCTCTAACCCGTCCCCGACCAGAAGTTCCGCCATGGACAACATAGAACGATCTGTGTACAATTACACCCTGTGATTCTCTGATGATGAGGTCTTCCCGGACCTTCGTGGGTCGACCGACTTGCAGCGGAACCCGGGACTGCGAAAGACCGCTGAGTCATCCAATGGTTACCCGCCGTATCCAGCAAGCCCACGGTGGTTGTTTCAGGTACTCCGGAGTCGGTGAACAGCATGCGATCATCCATGCGCCCAAACGCGTGTTCGAAGGCAAGACTGCCGGCAGGTCTGCTTCTATCCCTGATGCTCGTCTTCGCCGTCTCGTCTTCGGCGGCGGCTTCCTGGCTGATCGATTCGGAAAGACACCATGTTTCAGTTCACGGTTCCCTGATCTGTCTTGATTGTCATGGTGATATCCCGGACCTGACTCCGCATCCGGATCCGCGCAGTGTCAACCGGAAGCGGGACAAACCCGGGTACGCGGATGTGTGTCTCGCATGCCACGATACCGTGGCGGACGGCTTGGCGCAAGGATCCCACGGCGGTTTGGCGGTCCACGCACCGGATGAATACCGGGATTGCCTGGCCTGTCACGATCCGCATTATGCGCTTTCCTCCGTTCCGGATGCGCCGCGATACGATCCTTCGCAGCCGGTTTCACAACAGTGTTCCGTCTGCCATGCTTTTCGCGACGCATTGCCTCCTCCGTCCGTCGTGGACGGCGCTGACGGTCGTTGCATGGGTTGCCACCAACGGCCGGATTTCGATCGTCCGGAAGAACACGGCCGCGTTCAGGCGTTGTGTTTTCGCTGCCACGGTCGCAGCGGTCCGTCCATCGAACAACGTACCGACGGACAAGGGTTTTTTGTAGACCGGGAAGCGTACCGGGATACGCCCCATGCCGCTATGGCGTGCCTGGCCTGTCATCCGGAAGCCGCCCGTTACGGTCATGCCCCACAACGTACCGAAGCCTGTGAAGCATGCCATACCCGTCATGACGAGAAAAAAGCGCATGACGCCCACCTGAACGTCGGGTGCAAGGCCTGTCATCTCCCGCAGGTTCGGCCGGTCCGCCATGCCGAGACCGGGCTCATTGTTGAACAACGAGAGCGACGTCCGGGAGAACTTACCGACGTTCATGACTTCATGACCGAGAAGGACTTGGACGGCTGCCGCCGCTGTCATGTCGCAGGGAATTCCGTAGGGGCGGCGGCCATGGTCCCGCCTCCCAAGAGCATCCTCTGTATGCCTTGCCATGCCGCCACATTCAGTGTGGGAGATACCGTTACCCTTCTGAGTTTGCTCATTTTCGGCGCGGGCATGGTGCTGGTTCTCAGCTATGTGTTTTCCGGCGGTTTGCCCGGAAACCCTCGGGCCGGGATTTTCGGCAAGCTGGGCGTCCTGTTGGGCGGGATTGCGGGTGTTGTTTTCTCGGGAAGGATTTGGATCATTCTGAAAGCCCTTTTCTGGGACGTGTTGTTGCAGCGTCGCCTGTATCGTCGATCCCCGTTGCGCTGGACGGTGCACAGTCTGATTTTTATGCCTTTTCTGATCCGTTTTACCTGGGGCCTGACGGGGCTGGCGGGTTCCCTCCGCTTTCCGGAGTGGGCCGGGACCTGGATGCTTCTGAACAAAAATCATCCTATGACCGCTTTGGTCTTCGATATTACCGGAGTGATGATCCTTGCCGGCGTAATCTGGGCTTTTTTGCGGGATCGACGACACCGCCGGATCCAGCCGGCGGACCTGTCCCGTCAGGATCGCCTGGCCTTGCTCCTGATCGGACTGCTCGTCCTGGTCGGTTTTGTTCTGGAAGGCGTGCGCATCGCGATGACAGGGAGTCCTCCGGGGGCCCGATGGGCATTCATCGGATATGCGTTCAGCGGCCTGTTTAGGGAAGGCGAGACGCCGACCACACTGTACGGGTACATCTGGTACCTGCATGCCGGGCTCAGCGGTGCGTTCGTGGCCTATCTGCCCTTCAGCCGATTGCTGCACATCATTCTGGCGCCGATCGCCTTGAGCATCCAGGCCGTCCTGGATCACGAGCACAAAAGGAAATCGCATGGTTGATCGTCCGGGTAGTCCGCCGGGGACATCTTCAGAAGGGATGATCTCCGGCCGATCCGAAGGATCGTGGCTTGCGCAGCCCGACTGTAATTCGTACCGGCCGTAATAAACCGTATTGCGGGCAGACTGGTGCAAAA
>CAZQXK010000125.1:0-5234 GCA_964597345.1 uncultured Thermodesulfobacteriota bacterium
GTTCTTTGGGCGGCCACAGGGGGCCGCCCCTACATGGTTCGTTTTTCACCGGCCTGCCTGTCCTATTGTTCCCCATCGCGCAGATTGCGTTTTTCACCGCGCCCCTCTTTCTGTCATTTCGACCGCGCATCGCGCGGGAGAAATCTCCCCGCCGGGGAGTACAGGGTGTGTACGGTGGATCGAAGGAGATCTGATCGAGATGACAAGAATCGACGGCGCGCAGGCCGGTCAAAAACGATGAGATGCAAGGCGCGCGAGTCCCGAGGAACGAGGCGTACGTCATAGTACGCCGCAGTGACGACGGACGAAGCGCAACGATGCAGCTCGCGTTTTTCACCGGCCTGCCTCCATTGCCGCCCTCTGCCGCGCTATCCTCTCCGCCAGGCTTTCCGCGGATTCATCCGCCGTTTCCCCGGAGGCCGCTGTCGATTGACGGTCTTCGTGAGCGAATTGGGCCATGAGATCTTCATGCACGCGTTTGAGCTTGAACAGTCTGTCCTGAGCGTGGTGAATGAGGCGCAGAAGAGCCACCTCCGAGGAGGGGCTTTTTCGGCAGGTGGTGGTCACTTCGAAACTCCCGTTGGAGTATTCCTTGCGACTGGTTTCTTCCCAGCCGTCGCGCCAAGTCTCGAGCCTTTCGTTGAGGTGTTTCAGCTCCTGCTCGGTGAGGACGATGGCCAGTCGAACATCCTGCTCCACGGACAGATCCAGGGCGTGTTCCGCCGCCCATCGCAAGGCGCGGTACACCGCACCCTCCGGGATGCGCAGGTGCTCCGCGATCTGCAGGACATGAAACCCTTTCCGCTTGAGGTCCAGGATTTGAAAAGCCATTCGCGGTGGTTTGCCGGTGCGTGTCACAGGAAATCCTCGCTGGGACCATCCCTTGAAAAGGTTCACCGGCCGGATGCCGGCGGGGAGCCGTCCATTCCTTCAGGGGAAAGCTGAATGCCGGCTTACCAGCCCGTTGATAAACCGTATTGCGGGCGGGCCGGTGCAAAACGATGAGATGCAAGGCGGGCGAATCCTGAGGAATGAGGCGTACAACCAGGACGCCGCAAGGACGAAGAATGGAGCCCAACGATGCAGATCGCGTTTTTCGACGGCCTGTTACGGCTATCCATCCCCGGTGCCGAGATGCTCCGCCATGAGGGAACAAATGGACGCCTGCCGTTGATTGTGTCTTCGTTCCGCCGCACCCAGCGTGTTCATGAGCCGGCACACCCTGCGGGCGTATTGGCGGGCCGTTATGGCGCAAAGGCCTTCGCGCAGGTAGGCGTCGGTCAGGCGTTCCACGCAGGGGTTTTCACTTTCACGCCTGCGCATGATTCCCAGAGCTGTGGTCATGTGCGTTCCTCCTATGTATATAAGGTACGGTTCAAGGCGCATTTGCCCCGGCGCACGGGGCTGTCGGCGCACATTTCTCTTGATTCCCGGAGTCAAGTGAATTATAGGGGAGAAATTCGAAGACAGCGGTAACGGCCTGCTTCCCAAGAGGCCGCTCGTTTCGACAGGGGCCGTTAGCTCAATTGGCAGAGCAACTGACTCTTAATCAGTAGGTTCGGGGTTCGAGGCCCTGACGGCCCACCAGGGAAATCATGTAGTTAGGCGGGGCTCAAAAGGAAGATCGAAGAGTCACGGTACAGTGCGGAACTGTCTTCCGAGCCCACGGAAAGCACCCTTCAGATACGAAGCAGAGCCTCAACCACGACTCTCACGCAGGGGGGTCCATCTTCCATGCGTTTTGTTTCGGAACCCCCTGAAGGGGACAAGCCGAGGCCGGACGGACCGTGCGGCGGACGTCTCTCCTCAGATCCCCGGACCTTCATTTTCATCTTCACGGAGCGCATTGGGATCCGGGCTTCGGGAAGAATCATAAACAACCAAACATCCCCCATCCCGACGGCCCAATCTCCACCCCCCGCGAACATCGGGATGGTATCCACAAAATCCTCCCGAAAGACTTCCGGAGTGGTGAGCCGATGAACCGCTTCGTTTCCTTTTCTCTCCGCTCGTCCCGCGATTTTCTCACCTACCGTTTTTTTCGCTTGACAATATGACTATCTGAATACATACTGACATCAACAAATCGAATCCAGATCAAGCCAAACCCGTCGCGAGGCGGGGACGGAAAACCACGGGTCTCCCTGGAGACAGCCGGGTCGCCTGGTATATAGGTGGCCCGGCTTTTCTGTTGGGCGCCGCCATGAGGCGCCAAGCGGAAAAGCAGACGGGCGAAGTGGAAGCAGAGGGTCCCTGCGGATCCGGCCTTCCGAAACCCTTGCAGCATCCAAGGAGATACCCATGATCCGCCCCTCCAAACGTTCGGCCCTGGGAATCCTGTGGGCGTGCGCCGCCCTGCTCATCTGCTTTGGGTCGGCTCCCCTGCAGGCGGAAGCTTCCACCATCGATGTCACGGCGGACTGGACCGGCACCCTGACCTTCGGTCTGGTGTACTCGGGACAGTCCAAGAGTCACCAGGCCACCGAATTCATCGCGACCTTCAGCGATCCGGACTGGGGAACTTGGCCGGCCTATTGCGTGGAACTGGAACAAACCATACAAAAGCAGAAAAACACGTACAACGTTCTACAGGTCACCGAAGGCAAACTCCTGCAGGCCGCCTGGATCATGGATCAATACGCGCCGGGTCTGGGATATGCGGCCGGGGGATACAGCACCAAGCAGCTCGAGGCGGCGGTGCAGCTCGCCATTTGGGAAATCGTCTACGAAACCTCCTCCCCCTACGCGCTCGGTTCCGGGAGTTTCAAGGTGACGAGCGGTGATTCCGGCGCCCGAACGCTGGCGCAGAGCTACCTCGATGCGCTCCTGGCGCTGGGCGGGACTCTGCCCGAGCTGAATCACGCGTACTTCAAGCTGGAACACAACCAGCGGCAGGATCTCCTGGTGGCTACCCCCATCCCAGGCGCCGCGTGGTTGCTGGGTTCCGGGGCGGCGTTCCTGCTCGTTTTCAGGCGCAGAAACCGCCGCCGAGAACCGGAACGGTTCGCGCAGGGTTAATCTCTATCAGTCCGTTGATAAACCGTATTGCGGGCAGGCCGGTCAAAAACGATGAGATGCAAGGCGGGCGAATCCTGGGGAATGAGGCGTACAACCGGTACGCCGCAATGACGAAGGGTGAAGCTCAACGACGCAGATCGCGTCTTTCAACGGCCTGCTATCAGGTCTTCCTTGGGCGAAGCATACCCCACCGGCCGAATTCGGCCGTCCTTCCCGGTCTTCCCGTTCTAAGCGCGGGAAGCGGAAGGACGGCCGGATTTTCGGGGTTCCCCATCGGTCATGGAGCCTTATCCGCCCGTCGATAGACAGCATTGAGGACGTATCGTTTCCCGTCCTCCCCTATCTGAACCTTGCCTTCCTCCACGAGCAGATCCAGGTGCGTCTCCAGCATGGGTGTTCCCGGAAAGAACCGGGCCGACGACGACGGGAACAAGGATTCGTTCAACTCCGTGAACGTCCGGGGACCCGCCTCCAATTCCCTCAGAATGGCGCGGTTTCGATGCAGGATGGCCTCCCGGGTTTCCTCCACCAAATCCGCCGCGTCCTTCCGGACGCCTCCATGGGAAGGCAGTACCAGATCGAGGGGCAGGCGCTCCATCTTCTCCAGGGCGGACAGATACCCCCGGACGCCCCCGCTCGAGGGCGTATACCACGCCGGCGGATGACCCAGCAGGTCCCCGGCGAACAGACACCGGCGGGAAGGTTCATACAACGAAATATGGCCCGGCGCGTGCCCGGACGTATGAATGACGATCCACCGCAGTGTTCCCGTACGGATCTCATCCCCTTCATGCAGGATGTCCGTGGGCTCCACCCGGCACATGGCGCAGCCCAGGGCTTCGAAATACGGAAGCAGGTCGAAGGCCGGCCCCTTGCGATCCGCATTTCCGTCCCCCGATCGTTCGTGTTCCGCCGCACGGTCCACAGGCTCCATCCGTTCCTTGCACAGGGGGATATCGAAGGACTCGTTCAATCGTCCCGGGTCCCGCCCATAGGGGACATCGGCCTCGTGGAGAAAAATCCGCTCCGGCTGAAGCAGAGACCGCAAAGATTCCAGGCCCCCGGCATGATCCGGGTGGGCATGGGACAGGACGATGCTGCGGACCGGCCTTCCAGGCCAGCCGAGAGTCCTGAGGGCCTCCACCAGACGTTCCACGGGTGACGGGCCTCCACATCCCACATCCAACAGGCTGATTCCTCCCTCATCCTCCACCGCGAACACGTTGGCCGACTCAGGCCAGCGGGACGACGGCGGCTGAATCCAATGGATCTCTTCCGCCACCGAAATCACATGATACGACGAATCCATGGGTAGCCCGTTTCCTTTCGGCGAACCGTTCCCGGAATTTTCGAATCCCGTCCTGATTCCGGGGTTCACAGTTACCGCCATTTGACTTCGTGCTCCGCGAACCTTTATCATGGTATCGAGTCGAGAGGAATACCGCAACCTTATATCGAATACGCGCCTTTGGCGTAACAGCCCGTTGATAAACCGTATTGCGGGCGGGCCGGTGCAAAACGATGAGATGCAAGACGGGCGAGTCCTGAGGAACGAGGCGTACAACCAGTACGCCGCAGTGACGAAGGATGAAGCGTCACGCTGAAGGCGTGAAAGCAGATCGCGTTTTTCAACGGCCTGGTAACGGGTACAACCAAGGAGGAACAGTATGGCCGAGTCCCAAATGCCCCATGCCGGGCACGAACAGCACCTCTGTTACCTGCACAACCTGGGCTACGTACAGTCCAACCTGGCGGACTACAAGAAACTGGCGGCTAACCCCAAATTCGTATGCAAGAACTGCGGTCGGACGGCGGCAAGCGACAAGAATCTGTGCGCCCCTGACCCGCTGTAACCGTCCGAAAGCCACCCTCCCTGCCGCCCCGGCCGAGACGTCCTGCAAGCCTCCGCGGGTGCCCCGGCCGGGCTTTCCGGTCCCGCAACCACACGATGGGGCTTTCAAGTTCGGAAATGCAACCCGAGCGCAATACCCGTCTCCCGTGAAGTGCTTCTCTTTCCGCCGAAGTCGCCGGGTACGGGCCCCCGTTGATCGTCGAGCGACCCTGGCCTCCATCTTGCACGATTCTGTCTTTTATTCCACCCACATGCATCCAAAACACACAGGAGGCGGAACCATGCACAAGACCATGTTTTTCGTAGTATCGGTCGTAATCGCCCTGGGCCTCATGTTTTCCCCGGGAACTTTCGTATTGGCGGA
>CAZQXK010000126.1:0-5177 GCA_964597345.1 uncultured Thermodesulfobacteriota bacterium
GTACGCCGTCTATCAGACCGTTGAAAAACGCGATCTGCTGTGTTGCGCGTCATCCTTCGCCAGTGCGGCGTACGGCATGTACGCCTCATTCCTCAGTATTTGCGCGCCTTGCAGCTCATCGTTTTTCATCAGCCTGCTCACAATATTGTGTATCAACGCCTGCTATGGAATGGTGGATATCATGCGGGTCAATACTCCCTGAAGCACTTCCTGGGGGATGAACTCAAAATGATCCCCCGCGGAATACCGCGCCCGGGTTTCCTCCGCGAGCTTCTCCACGCTTTCCCCCCGCGCCAGCCGTTCCCGAAACGCTCCAATCATCGCTTCTGCGGTTTCGACCCCTCGACGCAGCATGGTCCGGCCGTCTTCGCCTCCAAAGACGCCCCCGTGTTCGAAGGCGCACCACTCCACGTCCAAGCGGGCCATCTTGTGGAGAGACTCCAGGTAGGCGGGCGCATTGTCGTTGGCCATGACGGCGAGTTCCCCGTTTTCGAGCACGGGAAGCGGCGTCGCGTCCGATGGAAAGAGCAGCTTCAACGCCGGCACGTACGCGGCCAGACAACATCGGCTGTGACCGGGTACTTCGAGGATTTCCACCTCCAGACCGTTTCCCAGGGAAATCCGATCCCCTTCCTGCAAAACCCGGTCCACGCGGGGAGCGGAAAAGCCCAGTTCCACTCCATTATACCGGTCGCCCACCCCTTTCTTATGCCGATTGAGTTCCTCGAGATTTCTCAACATATCCACGGCCTTGGGGATCCCGAAGACCTTTTGAGCTCCCGCCGAAGCCATGATGGACCATCCCGGATAAGACCGTGCGAAGTATGGTACCGCGGTACAATGATCGAAATGCGAATGCAGGATCAGTATTCCGGATATCCGATTTCGATCCACCTTCCACATATCCAGTTGTTGTTCCACCAGCGGAGCCAGGAAGGAAATGCCTCCCCCCACCAACAAAGTTTGCTCTCCCTGGAGCAGATACATGTTCACCTTGTCGTCCCCCAACAACATGAGGTTGTCCGTCACCGGGCCGGGATTTCTGTAATTCATGCAGGTTCTCCCTGTATATTGAGTTCCGTATGCATTATATGGCTTGGTTGAGGCCGCATTATTCCCTCGAAAACGGCCGTGAAAAGGAATAAAGACCTCAGTCTTCCTCAAAAACCCTTTTGCTTACACTTGGTTTCAGAGTGGAATTATTCAGGTGAATCGACGAGTTATACTGGTATCTCTCAAGGAATTCTCTGCTTGCCGCCTGCCGGCGATTTCGGCTTAAACACATCTCCTCGTTTTAGGTCTTTCTAGAATAGAAACAATATACAATATGACCACTTCACAGGACAAGGGGAGACAAGAGATGGATGCGGACTTGCGGCAAACCTTTTACTGCCGGCATGGAACCTGGTATCGGTGTACGTCCTGCCAAGGAACCAAGCAGTACATCGTCCAGTTGCCTAACGATGAGTACTGGTTGAATGGGATGCCCATTCCCTGTCCGCAATGCGCGGGCGTGGGTTGGTTGTTCGATATGAACAGGGACTTTGATTTCCTCCGGTACACGGTACAAGCTCCCTGCGAATGCTTGAAGGCCCATGTGTCGGCCCGCAAGCAGGGAACGCTCACGCTGTTGCGAAAAAGCCCTTTCGAAACGCCGTCGTTTCCCACAGCCTGATTCAGGTTCTCCGAGAGAGGCGGATCACTCTCTTCCTCATGGGAGGATCGCGCGGGGGGTCTGTCCGAACTCCGTTTTGAGAACAAACACCGGCGAAAGGACGACTGCGATCCTCATGCGGAACAGGGTCTATGAGTACCGAGACGTACAGAGCGTACGCCCCGGCTACCCCTGGGTTCCGGCGGCTTTAAACGGCCTTTCCAACCAACCGCTCAAAACGGAGACCATACATTCGCTGGAAGCGGGTACTCGAAGCGGCTATTTGCCCGTGTACACCGGTTTCCTTTTCTCCACAAACGCCGTGATTCCTTCCTTCGTATCCTGGGTGTGGGAAAACAGATAGGAAATGCCTTCCAGTTCCTCGTTCAAGCCGGTTTTGATGGAAGCGAGCGAGGCCGCTTTCAGGCACTGCTTGATCCGGCCGATGGCCTGGGTCGCTCCTTGCGCCAGTTCCGCCGCGAAGGCGAGGGCCTCGGAGAGAACCGATTCTGGGGGATACAGCCGGTCCACGAGACCGATGGCGAGCGCTTCAGGTCCGGCGAGGGAATTTCCCCGTATCAGGAGTTCCGTGGCCTTCGCGCGGCCGATGAGGCGCGGGAGTCGTTGGGTTCCACCGGCCCCCGGCAGGACGCCCAGAGTGACTTCGGGAAGACCGATAAGGGCCTTGGAATCGGCCATGAACCGGAAGTCGCAGCACAGCGTGAGTTCGCATCCTCCTCCCAGGGCATGTCCCGTAATGGCGGCAATGGTGGGGACGGGGAGGATCTCGAGCCGGTTCAGGGTATCCTGGGCCACCCGGATGTACTGCCGGAACCGGCTCTCGTTCAAGGACGTCATATACTTGAGATCCGCTCCGGCCATCAAAATCTTGGGGAGGGCGCTGCACAGGACGACCGCACGGGTCTTTCCGTCCACCTCGATAGCACTGACGGTTTCGTCGAGCTGCCGCATCAACTCGGGACTCATGGCGTTGGCAGGAGGTGAATTCAGGATGATTTGAGTCACTCCGTTCTGTGTTTCACACCGCACCAATTCGGACATTTCACAGCCTCCCTTCCGGCATTTCTGCCGATGTTGTCTGCTGAAAAGAAAAAGATAAACACTTCCCCCGCCGAGACTCCGGGAACGAATTCATGTGCATCCGCCTCTCAGCGGAATCGACCGGCAAGCCGCCGAAACCCGGACCAGGAACCACAGCCCGAGCCGTGTTTCATGCCTCCCTTTCGTACCGCGGCGCCCGCCCCACATCTCATGGTCTTTCAACAACCCGCCTGCGCCTGCCTCCCCGTTTTTCAACGGGCTGCAAACGGGCTATGAAAAAAGGTATTCCATTGCTCGGTCTGTTCACGCCCTATGATGGTGTTGAATCCTCCAAACCACCGTTCTTCGCTCTCGTCGGCTCCCTGCATCACGTCCTTTCCCTGGCCGATGATGTGGTAGTAGCGTTGTTGAGCCGCTCGTCCCGCCAGGAGGGATCCGATACAGTAGAGGGCGATATCGTACCCCATTTCATGCAGTTGGCGGGGACTTTTGTAAGGAGTCTTGGGGCTGCGCTCGATCATGTTGGCCAGTACGCCGGCGGAGGAGTTCCTGAACTCAGCGGGGATTTGGCGCAACTGCTCCTCGTTCTCGGGTGCTTCCACAAACAGGATGTCCGCACCGGCCTCGGCATAGCGATACGATCGTTCCAGGGCCGCCGGGAATCCTTCCACGGCTATGGCGTCCGTTCGCGCCATGATGGAAAAATCGTCTTGTTCCCGGGCATACGCTACGGCCGGGCGAATCCGCGACCCCACCATTTCTTCGGTGGACACCAATTGCTTTCCGGTCCCGCCGGCTCCCGCCATGTGGCCGCAGCTCTTGTTCACGTTGTGCTGGTCTTCCAGTTGAATGTATTGTCCACCCTGTTTGTGAATCTGGCGGCAGGTAAGAAGGATGGACGACGGTTCGACCCCGTATCCCGTGTCCGCATCCACTCCGATGGGCAGTGCGGCCCGCTGGGTTTGGAGCGCCGCCATCCAGGTGGCTTGTTCCACGATGTCCGTTTGCCGGACCATCTCGGTGCGCAGAATGTACCCCATGTCGGGCAGACCGTGCATGGCCGCGCACAAGTATCCGGATACGAACACCACGAAGCCTCCCACGAAATCCGGAACCGCATTCTGATCGTACAGGCTGTATACGGTGTGATGCAGTTGTCGAGCCTCCGCGCCGTTGGCCACGCCGATGGCGATCAGGATCCGGCCGTCCTTTTCCTGCATGAGATGTCTGAAACGAATCCGGGGCGCCTTGAAAGATAATGGGTTCATCCGGGTTCCTACTGTGCCTGGAAGTGGTCCATCAAGGTGGAATACGCACGTTGGAGTTCCTGGAGTCGGAACACGCAGATGGCCTTGTTCATGAGGGGATGGGCGGAAGCGTACAGATAATCGATGTTCATACCGTTGCGGCTCAGCAGAGCCGCCACCGTGCCCGTGGCCCCGGGATGGTTGTCGAGTTCGACCACCAGGACGTCGGTTTCGATGACGCGAAACCCCTGTTTTTCAAGAACGCGCCTGGTTTCCTCGGGTTTTTCGGCCACCAGGCGCAATACCGCCTCCTCGATCGTGTCGATGGCGCAGATGGCCAAGAGATTGATGGATTCCTGCGCCACCACCGCGCACAACTCGGCGAAAGCGCCCACCCGGTTTTCGAGGGACACGGAATATTGCTTCATTACCTGGACCTTCTGTTTCCATTCCATGAAACGGGTGCTCCCGGGTTGCAGATTTTCTCCATTAAGAGGGAGCGGCCCCGGGTTGTCAAGAGGTTTTTGGCTTGGTTCGCCGAGTTCTCGGGAACTGGGGAGGTGGTTGGGATGCCCGGATTTCGCCCGATCCCGATCCCTTAAGTCCATTGAAGCGAAGGTACCCGATAGAGCGCTGCGCCGAAACACGACCCGGTATGACGCTGGAACGGGATAAGCACGAATCGGGTGTGTAACGTAAGAAGATACGCTCTTTGGTCAGGCAGGATCCAACGGGAGGGGTGTGGGTTTCAGGGAACGGATGGAAAGGATTGCAGGTCTGTTACCAAGCAGGCGCGGGACTCGATCTGCGGTGTTCCGCTTCATCTTTCGTCATTGCGGCGTACTGTACGCCTCATTCCTCAGGATTCGCCACGCCGGAGGCGTGACTTGCATCTCATCGTTTTGCACCGACCTGCACACCGCAATGCTGTCTATCAACGGGCTGTTGCAGGCGGAGAAAAGGCCCTCTTTGGCTGGAACGGCGTCTGGATTGGCGGCCGACTCCGCCTGCTCCTGATCGTGGGTGCGATGACTGATGGAAGCCGTTCTTGGAGCGAGTGGGAAACGGGTTGACTGCATTGGGGTTTGCTGCCGAAGGCTTGGAAAGATGTCCGAAGAGGACGAAGGGAAATCCCGTTCCATGGGTTTCCCTTTGTCGATGCGCAGCAAGCTGTCAACAATGCGCTCTGCGTTCACGCCAGCCCGCGTCGCGAT
>CAZQXK010000127.1:0-5062 GCA_964597345.1 uncultured Thermodesulfobacteriota bacterium
GGTGAATAGCCATTCGGCACGGATTCTCGTTAATCAGGGTGACCTTCGCGCTCTGTACAGGCACTTCTTCGGTAACGTCCAGACCTCGCGCCACCCCACGGGTGAACGTGGTCTTTCCGCCTCCCAGATCCCCGCTCAAGGCCAGCACGTCGCCGGCTTCGAGACATCGACCCAGACCTTCCCCCAGTCGCTCCGTTTCCTCGGCGGAAGCAGAAACCCACACCGCTTTGTACATATACCCCTTGGAGTGCGCCTGTTCACCCATTCCCGTCTCATCCCGTCTCCGTGTTGTTCTCAAGGCACCGGCACGGTCAAGGGAATCGAGGAGGCGGGTTCCGCAGGAAGGCTGTCCAGGCCGGAAAGACACCGGGGAAGCGCATCGCACAGATCCCCGGCCAGATATCCCACGGGACCTATGTTGCGGAGGCAGTAATCCCCCGCCAGACCGTGCAGATACACTCCGCTCTTGGCCGCTTCCCCCGCCGTCATACCCCGGGCCAGAAAAGCGGCAATAATCCCCGTGAGCACATCCCCCGTACCCCCGCCGGCCAAGCCGGGATTCCCCGTGGTATTCACGAACGCGTTACCGTCCGGAAACGCCACCAAGGTTCGGGCGCCCTTGAGCACGAGCACCACGTGGTGTGTTTGGGCAAACCGCCTCGCAACGCCCAGGCGGTCGTTCTGGATATCCTGGATGGACCCGCCGGCGAGGCGGGCCATCTCTCCGGGATGAGGCGTAAGAATGAGCGGAGCCCGTGCTTTGGTCAACACGCCGGGATCCCGACTCACGGCGTTGAGCGCGTCGGCGTCCAGTACGGCGGGTACGGGACAGGCCTCCACCAACCGAAGCACCAGGTCCACGGTTTCCGAATGCGCGGACAAGCCGGGTCCCAACGCCAACGCCGATTGACCTTCAAGCTGTTTCAGAATCTCCGGGAAGGCTTTGGGGCTTAAGGTCCGGTCATCCGTTTCCGGAAGCGGCCAGGTCATGGGTTCCGTGATCTTGGCCTCCAGGATGGGATTCAGGCTTCGGGGGACGCCCAACGTGACCAGACCCGCCCCGGCCCGAACCGCGGCCAGGCTCGTCAGGGCGGCGGCTCCCGTCTTACCCGGTGCTCCGGCCAGTACGAACAGCCTGCCCGCATGGCCCTTGTGGGCGTCCGCCGCTCTCGGGGGAGGCGCTTGAACCGTCTGCGGAGTAAGCAGGGCTTGTTCGATATGCGCTTCTTCGATGAAACGATTCGGTATGGAGATGTCCACGAGCACCAGACGTCCCACATGTTCCCGCCCCGGATACAAAACCTGTCCAATCTTGGGAAGACCGAACGTTACGGTAAGATCCGCCCGCACCGCCTCACCCAGGACAATTCCCCGGTTCGAATCGAGACCCGACGGAATATCCACCGCCACCACCGGCGCCGATGCTGCGTTCATCGTCTGAACGGCTTTTCGGTACAACCCTCGAATGTCGGAGTTCAAACCGGTCCCCAACAAGGCGTCCACCATCAAGCGGATTCCGGATTCATTGTGGATCTGGAAAGCCTCGTCCCCTTCCGAGCGAACTTCCCGGACGGGGATATCCATATTCCTGCAGATGTCCAGATTGACGCGGGCGTCCCCGGAAACCCGCCCGGCATCGGCAACCAAGAACACCCGGACGTGAGCCCCGTCCTGATGAAAGTACCTCGCCAGAACAAATCCATCGCCGCCGTTGTTGCCGGGTCCCGCGAACACCACGATGCGCTTCCCGCGGAACGGACCGTATTCCTGGAAAATCACCTGGTATGCGGTGCGTCCGGCGTTCTCCATGAGAACGGCGCCCGGCACCCCGGCTTCCTGGATGGTCCTCCTGTCCAGATCCCGCATCTGGTCCGCCGTAACCAGCCGCATACTAAGCCTCCAGAACCACCATGGCCACCGCGTAGGCGCCGTCGTCGGACATACTGACGTGCAAGCGGTTAACGCCCAGGCTACGGGCCATGCGGGCCGCTTTGCCGTGCAGGTTAAGCCCGGGCTTGCCGTGTTCATTGTGCGTCACTTCGATGTCCCGCCAGGCGACTCCCTGCCGGAATCCCGTCCCCAGAGCCTTGGATGCGGCCTCCTTGGCCGCGAACCTCATGGCGAAAGCGGCGGCGGGGCGAGGCCGGGCCGCACACAGGCGGATCTCGGCTTCCGTGAACACGCGCTTCCGAAACCGCTCCTTCCAGCGGTCTTCCACCCGCCGGATCCTGGAGATCTGCACCAAGTCCACGCCGACTCCGATGATCATGATCCGTTCACCCGTTGATCAGCCGGATCATCTCACGAACGGCCTGCTCCATGCCCACCAGGACCGCACGGGAAACGATGGAATGCCCGATGCTGTATTCCTCGATTTCCGCCACGCCCCGGAACCGTTTCACGTTCCTGTACGTGAGGCCGTGCCCCACGGCGACACCCAATCCGTACCCCCGGGCTTCACAGGCGGAAGTCACCAATTCCTCGAAACGCCGGCGGGCTTCGTCTTCCCCCTGGGCTTCCGCATAGGTCCCCGTGTGCAGTTCCACGAGGTCCGCCCCGACTTCCCGGGCGGCCGCCACCTGCTCCGGCGTAGGATCCACGAACAGACTTACCCGGACTCCTCCGGCTTTCAACCGCGAGATCACCTCTCGTATGTACTCCAGCCGGGACCGCACGTCCAGTCCCCCTTCCGTGGTCAACTCCTCGCGTTTCTCGGGAACCAGGGTCACCAGGTCCGGCTTCAGTTCCACGGCGATCCGGATCATTTCCTCCGTTGCGGCCATTTCCAGATTGAACTTGGACGTCACCACCCGTCTCAACAGGCGGATATCCCGGTCCTGAATGTGCCTCCGGTCCTCCCGCAAGTGGGCGATAATGCCGTCGGCCCCGGCAAGTTCGGCCAGCAATGCGGCCGTGACCGGATCCGGCTCGAACCCTTTTCTGGCCTGCCGCACCGTGGCCACGTGATCTACATTTACGGATAATTTCGGCATGGCGCCTCCTGCATATACTTGGAACGGATCCGCTCGGTGCGTTGCGGCGCTTCGATGAATTCCCGGCCGTTCCCGGATTCGCCTGCGGCGCCGACCGTGGTCTCGGATCGGTGAAAAGCGGCCCGTTTCGTTCCCTGAAATATCCTGCTTATCCAAAGGGGATCCTTTTAACAGCCCATTGAAAAACAGCATTTCGGGCAGGCTGTTCAAAAACGATGAGATGCAAGGCGCGCGAATCCTGAGGAATGAGGCGTACAACCAGTACGCCGCAATGACGCAGGATGAAGCGCAACGAAGCAAATCGCGTTTTTCAACAGCCTGTTAATATAGCAAAACGCGCCCCATTGGAACCCGAAAATGGAGAACCGCCGGCGGGAATCCGCACCCGGAGCGACCCGCCCCGGGTGCGTTTTTTTTCTGACCAGGCGTCTTGACTTCAGGGATCTTCTCGGATACAAAACAACCTACCGGGCGTGCGAACGACTGTGAATGCGATGATAGTGGATGAGAAGGGGATGAACCCGGTTTAGCCCGGAATTTCCCTATCGAGGCTGGACTGCCCCGCGGCTTCGATAGGGGTTTTTTTCTCCGGTGAATCTGTTCCGACAAGAGGCGTGTGCTCATGAGCGGCCCGGTACCGGACATACTCAAGTTCATGCTGGAGGCTCCCCCGGGGTATATGACCGTATCCCATCTGGTAACCCCGAGCGGGATTCCCGAGTTGACTCTGGTCGTGCGGGAAGAACGGTTCGTCCATCCCTCCGAAATTCTGTTGTTTCCACACATAGTCATGGTTCAGGAGCGACTGGGGGTTTTCTTCTTTTCCCTCAGGGCGGGCTCCTTCTGCTATGCGGCTCCGTTCAATTTCCACGGCGATTTCGGAACGGGGCGCACGGGCAAGAGCATCCTTCGGGATCTGGATCGGCAGGACCGCATCGTCCTGCACGTGGTCAGCGATGAGGGATTGAATGCCGTATCTTTCCCCAACCAGCACAAGGGCAAGCTTTTCGAACTCATAGACACGCTGGAGCGAATGCCTCACTGGACCATCGGTGAATTCCACAACGCGGTACAGGAGATTCACCAGGCCTATCCCAAGGCCGAGGACATCCTGGAGGCGGCCATGGAAAACGTCCGCAGCCGAGACTCCATGCATTAGGCGCTTTCCAGGTGGAGATTTCCACCGCTAATCCGACAGGCTTCCTCCCTTCGGGGCAAGCGGATTTTCTGGTTCCCCCCTCCGCTCCATTCGAGCGCGCCGTTTCTCCCCGGAGAGCGGCTACCGAAGGGGACGAAGGCCGTGTTATCGCCCGTTCTTCCTGGATGCATCGGCCCCGGCCCGGCAGGATGCAGCCGTTCGAAGTTTGATGCCGACCCATACCCTACGGCGGCAGGCCGGTCAAAATCCGATCCGGAGCACACTCGATCGACGGCTTGTTTGTCACGATTCACGCGCCTTCTTTTTCATCGTCTCGGACCGTTTCGCCGCCGATCCTGTCCTCCAACAGACCGCCAGGGGGGTTCATGAAATCCGTTTCGAATATCACCCACCCGCTTTTCCGTACGACAATCCTCCTTTTCCTGATAGCAGCGGGATGCGCGAGTCCGCGTCCCGACCGGTTGCAGTCTTCGGCGGCGGCCTACCACGACGCCCTCAAGTGGGGGGAATACCACCGGGCGGAACATTTCGTGGGCGAGACTTCCCGTGACGTATTTCAGCGCCGTAGCAAAGAACTGGAGGTTATGCGGCTCCGCATCGTCGACTACGAGATCCTGAACCTGGAGACGGATCCCTCGGGCCGCCGGGGAACCGTGCGCGTGCGCACGCAGTTCTACCGGGAGCGGGAAGGAAAGCTGCACGAGGTATCCCATACGGAACAATGGACATGGGAAAAGAAGACTTGGCGACTCGCGCCGGTCCTGGATCCGTTTTTCCGGTGAAGGCCTCGAAACGGATGAGGCCCTGGTTGCGGGGAAACCCGGAACCCTTATAACAGCCCGTTGAAAAACAGCATTTCGGGCAGGCTGTTCAAAAACGATGAGATGCAAGGCGCGCGAATCCTGAGGAA
>CAZQXK010000128.1:0-4679 GCA_964597345.1 uncultured Thermodesulfobacteriota bacterium
CAGCGGGACCCCCACTACTATCGCAAGGAATTGCAGGTGAAAATGTCCTGTTCGTACGGACCCGGAAGATACGACGCCGAATACGAAGAAAAGGGACGGGATTATCCCGTCGCCTACGTCCGGTGGACGGAGAACCGCAACATGCAGGCGTTTCAGAACCTCATCCAGTCGGGGAGGATCGACCTGTCCTATTTGACCACTCATGTCTTTTCCCTGGCGGAGGCTCCCGCGGCCTACGACTTGATCCTCCGGAAGTCCGAACCCCACCTGGGTATGTTGATCCGTTACGAAGACCGAGGACCGGCTGCATCCGTCTCCACGGAGACCCAGGTCCGTTCGCCGCGACGAATCCCGGGGTCAACGCCCGCCGGCCTCGGTTTCATCGGAGCCGGATCCTATGCGCAGAGCCACCTTCTGCCCAACGTCACCCAACGCAAGGACGTGATGCTGAAGACCGTCATGACGTCCACTCCCGCCTCCAGCCGTTCCGCGGCCGAACGATTCGGGTTTGAATCCGCCACCCTTCATGCGAACGACATACTGACAAATCCCGAAATCGACGCGGTCTTTATCGCCACAAGACACGACTCCCATGCCGGATACGTGGTGCGCGCCCTGGAACAGGGAAAACACGTCTTTGTCGAAAAACCGCTGTGCCTTACTCTCGACGAGTTGGAAGGCGTGCACGCCGCCTATGCCCCCCATTACCGGAGCCGGGAAACCCCTTTGGTCCTTATGGTGGGCTATAACCGCCGATTTTCCCCCCTGACGGGCGTTCTGAAAAAGCATCTGAGATCGGGGCCTATTTCCACGGTCTATCGAATCAACGCAGGCGCCATTCCCCCGGATTCCTGGATCCAGGACAGGGAAACAGGCGGCGGCAGGATCATCGGGGAAGTATGCCACTTTATCGACTTGATCACTTTCCTGACCGGGTCTTTCCCGGTTTCCGTATCGGCTGCGGTACTGGTGGAGCCCCGTAACCTGAAGGACACGCTTTCGGTGCTGCTCCGCTATGAGAATGGCTCCATCGGCTCCATCCACTACTTCTCCAACGGGGATACGTCCCTGCCCAAAGAACGGTTGGAAGTATACGGTCACGGGTGCGCCTACGTCCTGGACGACTTCAGAATCCTGACGTTGCACCAACGAGGCAGGGTGAACAAACAGCGCCTCCTGTCCCAGGACAAGGGCCAGAAAACCGAGGTGAACGAGTTCCTCAAAGCCGTAAGGGAGGGGCTGCCTTCTCCCATTCCCTTCGCGGATCTCCTCAGCGCATCCTACGTCACGTTCCGGATTCTGGACTCCTTAAAAGGCAACCAGACGGTGGAATGCTCCCTGCCGGCTGATCCGGGAACGGCATGACCAGCGATGGACCGGTAATGCACCCAATCGGCAGGTACCCCGCGTGAGCCGGTCACGGGTTCATTTCTATCTTCTTCGGTTGCGTCGCGCCGGTGTAAGAGAGTTACGCCACCGCATCCGGGAGCAGGGGTTCCTGATGCGTTGTCGCTTCGGGACGGCTCCCCGAGGGGCGTCACATGCTGAACTCGAAGCGGCCCGATCCAGATGCCGCAAGCTCCTGACCCCGGGCGCATCGCCCGCCCGGCTCCCAGGGAACGATGGGGACCCCTCCTTTTCCACCCTCCGTTTCCCGTCCCTGGACGAATCCAGGCTGCGGGAATTGGAACGCAAGTGGAAATTCACGTTCTTTACCGGCATCCGCTGGAACGATTCGGAACTGGATCGGAGGATCCTGTGGGAGCCTTCGAGACTCCAGGACGTCACAAGGCTTCTCCACCTTGAAGCAGATTCCGGCGCAGGTACCACGGATGACAGGCGCCGCGCGGCCCGGGAAAGGGTCCTTTATTGGATTCAAGACCACCCCTTCCCTTGGGGTCCCCAGTACGCCTCGGCCATGGAGTGCGCGTTGCGCATCCCGGTGTTCTTCTATTGTCTCAAGCAGGCGCCGGAGCGGTCTTCGGAGGACTCCCGGAGGATCCTCACCGCGATCCATCAACACGCCTGGTGGGTTTCCAAACGCCTGTCCCTCCATTCCTCCCGCGGCAATCATACGGTGGCCGAGGCCGTGGGTCTCGTCTTTGCGGGAAGTATCTTCAAGGCGACCCGCGGCGCGTGGCTTGAAACGGGGATACGCCTGCTGAGAAAAGAACTCCCGCGCCAGATTCTGCCGGACGGCGGGCCCGCCGAGCAGTCGTTCAACTATCATCGGTTTGTGGTGGATCTGGGGTGGCTGGCCGTGGATTTCCTCGAACGCAATACCCTGCATCCCTGCGCGGACATCACTGAACACCTGGCCAAAGGCGAAGCGTTCCTGCGGCATTTCGCGTTGCCCGGCGGTTCTTTGCCTTCCATCGGGGACAGCGACGACGGTTGGGCCATGGCTCCGGGGCTCCGGCCTTCACGTAGTATCGAATGCCGGGAATCTCAGGTGATTGCGGAACGCGCCGTCTCCCTGGATTCCAACGACGACTCGCTGCCCGATATCAAGGGAATACGCCCTCACGATACGCGGGAAGCCCAACCCGTGAAGCGGCGTGGAGGGCTCTGCGAGTCGGAAATGCGCACCTTTTCCGACTCCGGCTACACCCTCGTACGAACCGCTCAAGGGCTCTCCCTCGTCCTGGATCACGGGCCCCTGGGCATGCCTCCCTTATTCAATCATGGACACGCGGACGCGCTTTCCGTTACAGTATCCGTCCATGACTTGGAGATGCTCGTGGATCCCGGAACGTATCGGTACAACGGCGCTCCCCGGTGGCGTTCTTACTTCAAGAGCACCCGGGCCCACAACACAGTGACCATCGACGGCCGGGATCAGGCCAGGCAGGAAACGGGCTTCATCTGGAGCCGCCCATACACCGCCGGCTTGGCGGGCGCATCGAGAGGACCGGGTTTTGTCCGGCTGGAGGCGTGGCATGACGGATATTCCAGAGGGGATCAACCCGTGATTCACCGGAGAACCCTTACGCTGTTCGACGGGGGCATCCTGGTAATCCAGGACTCCTTTGAAGGCGAGGGGCGGCGCTGCTTCGACCTTAATTTCCACCTCCACCCCGAATGCGCCCTGGATGACACCGGAGAGTGGCTTCGGTTTTCGCGAAATCACGCCGTCGTGTATATGAAATCACTTGAGGGATTCGGTTTTCAACCGATTCGAGGAGAGGAGGATCCCATCTTTGGATGGTACTCTCCTTCTTATGGAACCAAAATCGAAACGGTCAGCTTGAACAGCCGTCGTCGCGGGCGTCCGGCGGAGATTTCCTTCACCACGTTGATTTCAATGGACCCGCCCCCGGACGAAGGTCCGATTGCCGACATCACCCAAATCGTGTGCGCCTGATGGATACGTCGACCCGCATCCTTGTTTCGAATCTTCCGGTGGACCGACTCACCAAGAGCCAACTGCTGGCCAGGATTTCCTATTTCGTGGAGCACGGCGATCGGCCCCATTCCGTGTTCGCGGTGAATCCCGAAAAGACCTTTTTGGCCGCAGGAAACCCGGCACTGAGCCGTGTCCTCCATTCGGCGGACGTAGTCATACCCGACGGCGTGGGTATCGTCTTGGCCGCGCGGTTTCTTTACGGCGTACAGCTGCATCGGATTACCGGGATCGATTTGATGAAAGAGCTGTGCGCGCTGGCCGCCGAACGCAACTACAGAGTCTTCGTATACGGCGCCCGGGAAACGGTCAACCGGGAAGCCTGTGGGGCTTTGATCCGGACTCATCCGAACTTGAATCTGGTGGGGAGAAGCAACGGGTACGCGCCTGACCAGGAAATGGGGTCGTTACTCCGGCGTATCAATGAGGCGGAACCGCACATCCTGTTCGTGGCTCTCGGCTCTCCCAAGCAGGAACTCTGGTATGCCTCCTACGCCGGGCTTCTGAAAACGGTGCGCGTTTGCCAGGGCGTGGGCGGTTCGCTGGACGTGACGGCGGGTCATATCAAACGGGCGCCGGACTTGTTTCGTTCCGCGGGTCTGGAATGGTTGTATCGCCTGCTCAGTGAACCCAGGCGGATTACCCGACAACGTGTGTTGCCGTTGTTTGCATGGAAGGTCCTGAAACAAAGGCTCGGTGCGCTTTGACGGGCGGATAGCCCCGACACGGCGGCAACAGGCTGACAGCCCGTTGAAAAACAACATTTCGGACAGGCTGTTCAAAAACGATGAGATGCAAGGCGCGCGAATCCTGAGGAATGAGGCGTACAACCCGTACGTCGCAATGACGAAGGATGTAGCGCAACACAGCAGATCGCGTTTTTCAACAGCCTGTTGAAAGGCTCGCATCATGTTCACCGTGTTTCTCATAGCGGGCGCGCGGCCCAACTTCATGAAGATCGCGCCCCTGTACCGGGAGTCCCGGAACCATCCGGGGGCGGCGCGCCGCATCGTGCACACGGGCCAGCATTACGACTACGACATGTCCCAGGCCTTTTTCGAGGACCTGGAACTGCCCGCGCCGGATTATTTCCTGGAAAGCGGTTCGGGGTCCCATGCCGTGCAAACGGCCCGCATCATGACCGCCTTCGAAACCCTGTGCGAAACGCACCGCCCGGACCTGGCCGTGGTGGTGGGCGACGTGAACTCCACCCTGGCGTGCAGCGTCACGGCCAAGAAACTGCTCATCGACGTGGCCCACGTGGAAGCGGGCCTGC
>CAZQXK010000129.1:0-4009 GCA_964597345.1 uncultured Thermodesulfobacteriota bacterium
AGGCAGTTTTCGCGATTGCGGGGCAGTTCCACCAATGTGACGCCTGGAATGGAACGAATGGCCTCGCGGGGTTCATCAAAAATTCGGGCGCCCCGGCCCAGATCACAGGGATCGTGATAGGTGACGGTCATTTCCAGGGGCTTCAGGGGAATGTCCCCCCGGCGCAGCTTTCGCAGCAGAAACTGGGAAGCATGGGAGATTCTGAGATCACCCAGGGGATAATGCTCGCGCCACATCTGGTAACAGGAAGGGCAGGCGAATATCACTTCCCGCGCACCCTTTTCGCGAACGGCCTCCAGGTTGTGGTCCCGAAAGGTATGGAAAAGGTCTTTCAAGCCGGCGCCGATCAACGGAAATCCGCAGCACCACTCCTCTTGCCCCATGAGGGTGAAATCCACCTCAGCCGCGGTCAATATGTCGGCCAGGGCCAGGGGAATTTTTTGGGCCAGGGGGAAATAGGCCGCCACGCAGCCCGTGAAGTAGACCACTTCGGCACGGTCTTTCAGAAAACCGTGATCGGGCGCATCGGACATATCCTCCACCCAGTCGGCCCGTTCCTCATTATCTTCGGCAAACACGTTGTGACTGGCTTCCAGGTTGTCCCGAATCATGTCGACGGCTTGAGGGTACACACGGGAATGTACCAGGTCCTGGCGCAGGGAGAGCCACAACTCCCTCAGTCGGATCCCCACGGGACACACTTCCTGGCAGTTGCCGCAAAGGGTGCACTGAAACGTGTTCCGGCTGAATGCTTCCCACGTCTCCTGGGAGATCTTCTTCCCGAACAACTTCCGAAGCAGACCGCCGCGGCTTCGCAGGATGCTCCGGAGACCTTTCATCCGGTTGACGGCGGAGATATCACCGCGCCCCGCGGCCGCCACCGCCGGACACACATCGGCACAGATGCGGCAGTTGGTGCAGGCCTCCATCCCGAGAAGCTGTCCGATGGTGTAATCCGTATTGGCCATGTTATTTCGGCGCGTCCCCGGCATATTTTTCGATTTCCGCCAACAGCCATTTTTCAACGGCCTCGGGTCCATGGATCAGGTTCTTCAAGTCGTCCATGGCCTGGGGTTTCAGTTTGTACATCCAGCCTTTGTTGTAACAATCCTCGTTGATCAGGCCCGGGTTCGTTTCCAACGCTTCGTTGACCGCCGTCAGTTCGGCATTGACGGGGGCGAACACCTTACCCAACCATTTGCCGGACTCCAGCTTGGCGAATTTTTTTCCGGCCTTCAACGCTTTGCCCTCCTCGGGCAGTTGAACGTAGACAATTTCACCGGCCAATTTCTGGGCAAAGTCATCCATCCCCATCACAAGCAAATCCCCTTCGGGTTTGACCCAGAAATGGTTCTCCTCGTAATACAACTCGTCCGGCATGTGATATCCCTGAATTTCCATCGGCTGCGTTCCTTTCCCGTGTATGAATCGGTGTTATGAGCGACGGTTCTCCGGCCCGCGCTCTATTATTTCCGCGGCCGCCGGACACGGCAAGGCCGAAATGCCCCCGTCACCGGTCCTCCATAAGACCGTTGATAAACTCGGTGGTTGTGCACACCTGAAACTTCTGTTTTCGCAACTTGGCGTTGGCAAGATTGTGAACGCATGAGTTGCATTCCGTCAGGACCACTTCGGCCCCGATCTCATCCGCTTCTTCCAGTCGCCTGCGCGCCATGGCGATGGAATTCTTGGCAAAAGCGCCTCGAACCCCGCCGCCGGCGCCGCAACAGAGCGCATCGGCATGGTGGTGGCGCATCTCCACAAAATCCGGGGCGATTTTACGAATGGTTTCGCGCGGCTCTTCATAAATGCCGCAATGCCGCCCCAAATCACAGGGATCATGGTAGGTGACCCGCTTATCGGTGGTCACGTTCAGGGTGAATTGGGTCAGAAACTGGCTGAGATGTACGATACGGACATCCTGTTTCTTCAGGACCGCATACGGCTCCCGGCTGTTGAAGGTCCGGAAGCAGTACGGGCATCCGGTTATAACCGTTTTGGCGCCGGTGGCCAGAATGCGCTCGATGTTGATTTGCACCAGCCTCGGGTTGATCTCGAATCCCACGTCCTCCAGCACGCCGCTGCAGCACACTTCATCGATGAGCGTATAATCCACTTCCAGACGGTCCAGCAGATCCAGGGTCGCCAGGGTGGACTCGTCTTCCCGATACGCCCCCACGCAGCCGATGAAAAAGACGTATGGAGCCTTCCGGTTGCGCTCCCGTTCAAGGTCCGCGGGTTCCTCCTCGGCGTATATGTTGTCATGTTCCCGGAGCACTTCGTTCATTCCGGTAAAGGCCGGGTGGCACGAACCGATGTGTACCATGTCCTTGCGTACCTGCTTGATGATCTCGGGCACATTGACGCCCGAGGGGCAGTTCAGCCGGCAGTTCGCACAGGTGGTGCATTGAAACAGGGTATCGATGAGTTCGTCATCGAGTTCGATCCGATTGTCCATTACCTCCTTCAGGATCAGCATCTTCCCCCGGGCGTTACAGGCCGGACGCAGGGTGGCGCCGAATACGGGACAAACCGCCTGGCAGAATCCGCAGCGGGAGCATTTCAGAATCTGGTCCCGGAATTTGGTTTCGAAGTCGTACTTGTCTCTCATCGTCACGGTGCCTCCAGCGCCATTTTGCCGGGATTCAGAATATGGTTGGGGTCAAAAAGCTTCTTGATGTTGCGCATGGTTTCCATGGCCGCCGCATCGTGTTCCAGAGTCATGAACGGAGCTTTGGCCAGGCCGATACCGTGTTCTCCGGTAAGCGTTCCCTCCAACTCGATGGCCAGTTTGAAAAGGTCGGCCGTGGCGGCCTCCATTTTTTTGACCTCCACGGGATCGTATCCGTCATAGAGAATCTGAGGGTGCAGGTTGCCGTCTCCGGCATGTCCGAAGGTGGCGATCCGGATATCGCGGCGGGCGGCGATATCCGCCACGCCCTTCAACAGCGCCGCCACACGTCCGATGGGTACGGTGACGTCTTCGAGCACAAAATGGGTCTTGATGCGGGCCAACACGGCGTAAGCCGATTTTCGGGCTTCCCACAGCTTCGCCGCTTCTTCTTCCGTTCGGGCCTTCTGAACCTGCTGGGGACGGTTGGCTCGGAAAATGTCCATGATTTTGGCGATCTGGTATTCGGTTTCTTCCCGGGTGTAGCCGTCCGTTTCGGCCAGCAGCATGGCATCCACTTCAGGCAGGTTAAGATCGGTGTTTTGGTTGATGGCGAGGATGGTTTCCCGACCCAGGATTTCCAGCACGCTGGGGACGATGCCGCTGCGCATGATCTGACCGACGGCCCGCCCGGCATCCTCCAGATCGTTGAAGGTGGCCAGGGCCGTACTGGTGGCCGTAGGCTTGGGGTTGATCTTGAGAATAATTTCCGTGATGACGCCCAGGGTCCCCTCGGAACCTACGAACAGACGGGTCAGGTCGTACCCGGAAACGCTCTTCATGGTGTGTGAACCCGTGCGCATGACGCGGCCGTCGGGAAGCACCACTTGCAACCCCAGAACATAATCACGGGTGGTGCCGTACTTGGCGCCCTTAACGCCGCCGGCGTTGGTGGCCACGTTGCCGCCCAACGTGGCCACCTTTCCGCTGGCCGGGTCGGGAGGAAAGAAAAAGCCGTGTCGAGCCAGGGCGCGTTCCAAATCGGCGTACACCACGCCCGGTTCCACCACGGCCAACCGGTCCTCGATGCTGATCCGGAGGATCCGGTTCATGCGGTTGAGATCCAGCACGATACCGCCCCGCGCCGGCACGGCCATGCCGGACAGCCCGGTACCCGCACCCCGTGGAATCACAGGGATCCTTTCCGTATCGGCCAGTAGGAGAATGCGGGATACCTGGTCCACCGAAACGGCCCACACCGCGCAAGAAGGCCGATGGTGATGCTCGGAGGCATCATAGGAATAGGAGACCATATCGATGAGACGTTCCGTATAGTTATCGGCGCCCACGATATCCATCAGGGCCTGTCTGACGTGTTCCTCCATGGATTTGCTCCTT
>CAZQXK010000130.1:0-3999 GCA_964597345.1 uncultured Thermodesulfobacteriota bacterium
CCGGATTCGCACGTGACAGCCGAAGGGGTCTCGTTTCGGGATCTCCGAAATCCAATGGATCCCGCACACCAGGGCCTCGCTGCGATACAGATCCCCTTTTCTACCCACCACTACGCGATTGTGTTCGGCATCCATGGAAAGGACGTAGTAGGGTTCCGTCGAGGGGAGATTCAGCCCTCTCCGTTGACCCACGGTGTAGTGCTGAATTCCCTTGTGAGTCCCCAGCGCCTTTCCCGCAGAATCCACCAGGGGACCGGGGGTTATGTTCGCCCGGTCGATGACGGCCCGTCCTGCTTCTTGGTGAAACAAGCAGAAGTCCCGGCTTTCCGCCTGGGCCAAGTGAAGGATCCCCCGGTCCAGAGCGATGCGCCGCACCTCGCGTTTGGTGCGGGCGCCCAGGGGAAAGAGTGCCTGGCTTAATTGGGCCTGGGAGAGTCGGTGAAGAAAATACGATTGGTCTTTCCCGCTGTCCGCGCCCTTGGCCAAAAACCGGCGGCAATGGATGGGATCTTCGCCGACACGCGCGTAGTGGCCGGTGGCCAGATATCGGGATCCCGTGTCCCGGATATGGGAAAGCAGAAGGCCGAACTTGATGGCGGGATTGCAGACCACGCACGGATTGGGGGTGCGTCCCGAAGCGGTTTCCCGTTCGTAATATTTCACGACGAAGGAGTGGAAGGCGTCTTTCAGGGAAACGGCTTCCAGCGGAACCCCGATGGCTTCGGCGAGACGGTGGAGCTCGGGAAGAGCCGAACCGCCGGAAGCCCGACTCGCTTCGTTCAGGATCATATGCACGGCATGGACCCGGCAACCGGCCTCTTTCAGAAGCAACGCGGTGACGGCGCTGTCCACGCCTCCGCTGAAAGCCACAGCCACGGGGGCGCCTGAAGGGAGGGCGCGGGCTAAGTTCAACGGAAACATGGGATCGAAATCATTCATAGGATCCGGAAAAGATCCTCCACCGAGCCGGTGGAGTCCTTAGCAACCCGTTGCTGAATACCATAGCCTCCAGGCTGGTGCAAACGATGCGATGCAAGGCGCGCGGATCCTGAGGAATGAGGCGTACCTGAAGTACGCCGCAATGACGCCTGTCTGCGTGAGACGCACAGGCGGAAAGGATGAAGCGGAACGCAGTAGATCGCGTTTTGCACCAGCCTAATAGGAATCGCGGGGCGGTAGCGCCACCAAGACCACGGCATCCGAATGTTCAGAAGAACGTCTGCTCGTGACCGAAGATCGGTTCAGGCTGCGGCGTCTTCCCGTATCCCGGAACGGGGAAGCGGATGACGAACGGATCCGCGTTTCTCGAGCGTTCCATGCCCGCTTTCGCATCGGAGGTCAAGAACCCCACTACGGTTGCTCCTGAATGGAGAGCACATAGGGCTGATGACCCTGCTGCTTGATGGTCTCCGCCGCTGTCCGAGCCTGGGATTCACTGGAGTAGGGCCCCACGCGGGTGGCGTGCAGCGTTTTCCCGGCGGGTCCGATCTCCATGACACGGGCGGGATACCCGGCTCGCTCGAACTGCCCCTGCATGCGACGGGCGGCGGCTTCCTGGCTGTAGGCTCCAATCTGCACATACCAGACGGTTTGCGGAGGACTCGGCTTCGGTTGCGGCGCCGGGGCGGCCTCTCGCTTGGGGGGCGCCTTTGCCGGTTTCACGGGTTCCACCGGGGTTTTGGGGGCTACACGAGCTTCCACCACCGGGATTTCGGCAACGGGCTCCTTTGCAGGTTGAATCCGGGGATCCGGAACGGCTGTTTTCTCGGCGGCGGGAAGCGCGGGAGCGGCCGCTTCCATGCCCAAGCTCGCCGCTTGCTCCTCGGACCGGACCGGTGGAACTGAATCCGGTGTCTCCGAGGCCTCCTGTTTGGGCGCGGCAGCATCCGGATCCGTGGATATGCGCCGGGCTTCCGTCTCCAGGGCGATGGTGCGGGGAGCCGGCTTCTCCTGGATGGGGATGTACTTGACGGTAGGCGTCGGTTCCTGAGGCTTCTCCGGGGTGGAAACGGCTCTCTCCTCCGCCCGAGCTTCCACTCTTTCCTGCGTCATGGGAGGTTCTTCCAACAGGGAGGGGGCGTTCACCTGCTCCGTCCTCAGTCGGTCCGGCTGAAACATGGGGCGCAGCAAAAACCAAAACGTTCCCAATACCAGGATCAGCACCGCGGCGGCGGCCAGAATCCACTTGTAGAGCTGTCCGCGTACGTCTTCCCGGACGGGTCCCGACCATTCGGATTCGCTTTCGACGGCTTCAAAATCCTCGCGATCCAACGTGAGTCGCTTTTCGGAGAATTCGTCCTTTCGATTCATGGATCTTCTCCGTATGGTTTGAAACGGTCTGAAATGAAGCAGACCGGTGTTGCCGGATTACCGGTACGGTTTCAGGGCTTCCTTGAAACGGGGCAGGGAACGCTCGATGGTCCCGTCGTCCACGCAGTAGGACAGTCTGAAATGTCCCGGTCCTCCAAACCCTGTTCCCGGCACCGCCAGGATGTTGTGCTTTTGCAGTTCCCTCACGAAGACCACGTCGTCCGGGATGGGTGAATGGGGAAAGAGGTAAAAGGCCCCTTCGGGCTTATGAAACGTGTAGCCGGCTTCGGAGAGTCCCGCGCAGAGGGTGTCCCGTTTCCTCTGGTAGGCGGTTACGTCCACGCTGGCCCCCTGAAGATACTGAACGACCCGCTGCATCAGGGCGGGAGCGTTTACAAATCCGAGAATCCGGTTGGCCAGGATGGCCGCATCGAGCACGAGGGATGCGTCCTCCGCTTCCGGATGAACGGCCAGATACCCGATTCGTTCCCCTGGCAGGGACAAATCCTTGCTGTACGATGTCGCCAGAAGGCTGTGACGATAGGACTGGAACGGACTGGGCACTTCCAAACCGTCGTAGACGATCTTGCGGTACGGTTCATCGGATACGAGATAGAGGGTCCGACCCGTTTCCCGGCTTTTTCGCTCCAGCAGGCTTCCCAGGACGTCCAGTTCCGACTTGGAATACACCTTGCCCGTGGGATTGTTCGGGGAATTGATCAACACGGCCGCTGTCTTCTTGGAGATGGAGGTTTCCAGCGCCTCCATGTCCATGGAAAAGTCCCGCCGGGAAGGAATCGTCACCGCCGTTCCCCCGTGGTTGTCCACGTAAAACGTGTATTCCACGAAGAACGGCCGGAACACAAGCACTTCATCACCGGGGTTCAGAATCGCCTTCAAAGCGATGTTCAGAGCGCCGGCGGCCCCGCACGTCATGATGACATGCTTGCCTTCGAAGGGCGCCCCGTGGATCTGCCGGAGATAGCCCGCCACCGCTTCTCGTGTGGCCGCGTATCCGGCGTTGGGCATGTAGGCATGGGCGCCTTCGGTGTCTTGAATCACCAGGGATTCGAGCACGGAACGGAACAGTGGAGGCGGTTCGAGGTTCGGATTTCCCAAGCTGAAGTCGAACACGTTTTCGGCCCCGATTTCCGCCTTCAAACGGTTGCCCGCCTCGAACATCTGTCGTATCCAGGAAGATCGCTCCAGAAAAGCGATCATTTTTCCCGCAACGCTCATACCGGAACCTCCACGCTCATCTTTTCGCATTCGGGGAGTGAAAACAGGCTGGTGATAAACGCGGCCTCCTGTCAGGCCAACGGCGTGACGCTTCTTCCTTCGTCGTTGCGGCGTACTTTAGGTACGCCTCATTCCTCGGGATTCGCGCGCCTTGCATCTCATTGTTCTTGACCAGCCTGCTCGAAAGGGTGTTTTTCAACGATTTGCCAACCATCGGTTACGGGAACCCGGATGCCGGATATACCCGGGACGCCCCGCGAGGGGCTCCGTCTTCTCCATCCATGTGCGGAAAGCGGTCCGGTACATGCCGGATTTCGGGAAGACTATCATACTCCCGCAGAAAAACGCAAGCAGCCCGCGGGGGTTCCATTCAGGAGGAATGCGACCCTGCCGACCGTATATGGCCCAGCCCTGGAGTCAAGAGAAAGAGTTCTGAGACAGAAATGGTTG
>CAZQXK010000131.1:0-3786 GCA_964597345.1 uncultured Thermodesulfobacteriota bacterium
TTCATCCTTCGTCCTTGCGGCGTACGGGTTGTACGCCTCATTCCTCAGGATTCGCATGCCTTGCATCTCATCATTTTTGAACAGCCTGCCCGAAATGCTGTTTTTCAATGCGCTGTTACGCCCCATGGCATGAGACTTCCGAGTCCGCGAAAAGCCTTCCCGTTTCGGGGAAGGGGCTTTACCAGGCTGTTGAAGACCGCGATGCGCAATACGGTTTTTGAACGGTCTCATGGATATAGTGTACCACAACAGTCCCGGAATCGGAAAGGGAGGGCGGATTCAACCTCCCCAACGCTGGGTGAGAAAGACGAGGAACCGGAACAGGAACGGTGCGGTCAGGGCGGTGGCCAAGCCGTTGAGGGAAAGGGCGAGCCCGCTCGAGGCGCCTGGAAGGGGGCCTTCCTCGAGGGCCCGGGCCGTGCCGATGCCGTGGGCGGCGGCTCCCAGGGCCAGGCCGAACGCCGTGGGACTGCGGACTCCCAGGAGACGCAGAAACGCCGGTCCCGCCACGGCCCCGAACACGCCGGCGGCGATGACCAGGGCCGCCGTGAGCGAGGGGATTCCGCCCAGGGCCTCGGAAACGCCCATGGCCATGGGGGTGGTTACGGACTTGGGGGCCAGGGATGCGGCGGAAGGAAGCGAGGCTCCCAGCAGCAGGGCCGTAGCCGCCGCGCTGATAATGCCCACCAGACAGCCCGCGGTCATGGACGCCGCAATGGACCATCCCTGGGCCTTGACGGCTTCCCACTGCCGGTAGAGAGGCACTCCCAGGGCCACCACCGCGGGTCCCAGGAAAAAGGAAATCACCTGCCCCCCGCGGTGGTAGGTTTCGTAGTCGATGCCCACCGCCTTCAGGAAAAGGATCAGGACTGCGATGGAAAGCAGAACGGGATTCAGCAGGGGGGTCTTCCATCGGCGGTACAGCGCCGAGGCGGCGTAATACGCGGCCAAGGTGGCCGTGACGCCGAAGACGGGATTTTCCAGCCAGGCGGTCATGGTGTGCTCCCCCGCTTCTCCAGGGCCTGGTGCAACAGTCCCACGGCGGCCAGGACGGCCAGGGAACTCAACACAAAGGCGGCGGTGACGGCGGGCCATTCGTTTCGAAGCACGTCGAAATGCAGCATGAGTCCCACGCCGGGGGGCACGAAGAGGAAAGCCAGGTTGTCGAGCAGAGGGTCCGCGGCCGGCGTCACCTCCTCCACCCGCACGATGCCGAGGCGCAGGCACCCGGTGAGCAGCACCATCCCCACAATGCTGCCGGGGATGGGCAGATTCAGAAAACGCACCAGGGATTCCCCTACCCAGAGAAGGCCGAACAGCCGGAAGCACGCCTGGATCATGACCACCCGCCCCCGCCGGTCAGCGCCCGGTTTCCCTGCGCAGCGCGTGGATGAGTTCGTCGAGGCCGTGCAGAAAGCGGGAACGGTCCCGTTTCCCCATGGGCGCCGGCCCGCCGGTCTGGATTCCCAGATCCCGGAGCCGGGACTGGAGTTCGCGGTTCGCCAGGGCGTCGCCGATGGAATCTTCGGTAAACACCCGGCCTTTGGGTCCCAGAACGCGGGCCCCCTTTTCCAGGCAACGGGACGCCAGAGGGATGTCTCCCGTCACCACGATACTGCGAGCCGTTGCGTGATGAACGATCCAGTCGTCCGCTGCGTCCAGGCCGTCGGATACCAGGACTCGTCGGATGAGGGGTTCGTCCGGCGCGCGCATCCGGGAATTGGCCACCAGGACCACCGGGATCCCGTGGCGCCGGGCCGTGCGATACACTTCTTCCTTCACGGCGCAACCGTCGGCATCCACGAAGATGCGGATTTCGCTTCCTTCCTCGGGTGCGCCGGGGGTCGGGCTGGGAAACGGCGGCTTCATGGAGGAAGCATACCAGAAAAACGGCCGGGATCAAAGCGCCCTCCGGTGTTCGGCCCGCCGGTCGCCGTCCGCCGGTGCGCCGAATCCGAAAAGGATTTTTTTTGAAATTGGCGGCGGGAGGATCATCTGGTATCGTACACGCACCGGAGTGAAGCCGAATCCGGTCCTGCCGGCCCGTTGATCAGCCGTATTGCGGGCAGGCCGGTGCAAAACGATGAGATGCACGGCGGGCGAATCCTGAGGAATGAGGCGTACAACCAGTAGCCGCAATGACGAAGGATGAAGCTCAACGACGCAGATCGCGTTTTCCAACGGCCTGGTACGAAACCCGGTTCGGATGTCTTAACAGCCTGCCATGGGCGGAGATGCGTATGAATGTCACCTTTTACGGAGCGGCCGGAGAAGTCACCGGTTCGATGCACCTGTTGACCACGGAAGAAAATCGAATTCTGCTGGACTGCGGGATTTTTCAGGGTCACCGAAAAGAAAGCGAAGAGAAAAACCGGGTCCTTCCGTTCGATCCCGGAATACTGACCAACCTGATTCTTTCTCATGCCCATATCGACCATTCCGGGCGCATTCCGATTCTGACCCGGAAAGACTTTTTCGGCCGGGTGATCTGCACGTCCGCCACGGCCGATTCGTGTGAATATCTGCTTTTGGACAGCGCCAAGATCCAGGAATCGGACGCGGATTATCTGAATTACAAGCGCGTTCGCTCCTTTCTTTACGGGATGAAGGCGTCTCCGCGGACCAAGAAGGTGTCCGGTGGGATGATGAAGAAGATCAAGAAGACTCTGAAGGAAGAAGGAAACCGGATCCGCCGGGAGGTGGTCCGGGAGCTTATGGAGAAGCACCATCTGGAGGCCGTCCATCCTCTGTACCGCTATGAGGAAGCGAAACATTCGCTGAGTTTTTTCGAGGGCATTCCGTATAACCATCCCGTAACCGTCGGCAAAGACGTGACCTGTACGCTGTACGAGGCGGGACACATCTTGGGATCCGCCGTCACCATCATCAAGGCGCGGGAGAACGGGCGGAACGTCGCCGTAGGCTACACGGGCGACTTGGGCCGTTTCGACAAGCCCATACTGAGAAACCCCACCCTGGATTTTGCCGAGGAAGATCGGGATATCGATCTGTTGATCCTGGAGAGTACGTACGGAAATCGCCTTCACGAACCGGTGGCGGATCTCAAGCCGAGCCTGCGGAAGGTCATCGAGGATGCGCACGCGCGCGGCGGATCGTTGATCATACCTTCTTTCGCCTTCGGCCGAACCCAGGAACTGATTTATATATTGCACGAGTTGTATCAGGAAGACAGGGCCCTCGGCATTCCGGTTTATCTGGACAGCCCCCTGGCCATGAAACTGACCGAGGTTTTCGGCCGCCATCCGGAAGTGTACGACCGGGACGCCCACGCGGATTTCCTGGAGAAAGGGGAAAACCCCTTCTTTTTCAAGGGAATGCGCTTCGTGTCCTCCGTGGACGAATCCATGGCCCTCATGCGGGAGCAGAAGCCGCATATCGTGATCTCCGCTTCGGGCATGTGCGAGGGGGGCCGCATCCTGCATCATCTCAGGTACAAGATCCATAACGAGCGGAACACCATTCTGATCGTGGGATATATGGCCCGAAACACGTTGGGCCGCCGTATTCTGGAGCTGGGCCTGAAGTACGAAAGATCCGGCCGGACCGGGTCTCCGCCCGCGGTGACGTTTCTCAACAAGTCCTATCCCTTGAAAGCCCGGGTGGTGGTGCTGGGCGGATTCAGCGCCCATGGAGACAAAAACGAACTGCTCCGCTTTCTGCGAAAATCCAATCTGCGCATCAAGCGGATCGCCCTGGTGCATGGGGAAGAAGACCAGTCGCTCGCATTTGCGCGTACGCTGAAGGGCGAGGGCTTTGCCGTCACGG
>CAZQXK010000132.1:0-3698 GCA_964597345.1 uncultured Thermodesulfobacteriota bacterium
CGGTCGTAATCGCCCTGGGCCTCATGTTTTCCCCGGGAACTTTCGTATTGGCGGAAGACATCCCGTACGAAGAAGAGCCCGGAGACCCGGCGCTGGAATGGTGCGCCCGAACCCAGGGATTCTGGAAGAATCATCCCGAAGCCTGGACTGTCGACGGTCTCATCCTGGGTGACGTTTATTATACCAACGATGCGTTGCTGGATCTTTTGAACGCTCCGGTCAGACGGGACAAGCGTCTGATCCTCATCAAGCAGCTTATTGCGGCCAAGCTGAACGTCGCGGCTTCCGGAGGAGGTCTGGGCGCCTACGAAGTGGAAGAAGGATGGACCGTGGACCTGCTCATCCCGGAGGCGGATATCGCCCTGTGTGACGATGTGTTCGTTTGGGACGAGGACGTGGAGCACATCAAGAACCTGCTGGACGAATTCAATAACAGCGAGGAGTGCGCCGGCGGCGGTGACGCCGGCGATGACGAACCGGTTGCTTGACGCACTTCAGGAAATATCGTACGCCCGGCGCTCGGACAAAGACCCGCGTAACAGCCGGTAATAAAGGATATTTCGGGCGGCCTGATACAAAACCATGAGATGCGAGCCACGCGGTCGGCTTTCACACCTTCGGCGTGAAAGCCGACCGCGTTTTACCGCAGCCTCTTAGATACGAATTCCTGTCAGCGTTCCCAGCAGATCCCTAAATTGTGCGTGCTCCCTGTGCGCCGGGTCCAGGATCCGATCCAGATGGAAAAAATGGGTGGTGGTTGGCGATTCCTTGCGGGCCAGGGCCGGATCCACATCCACCCGGACGATTGTCCAGAATTCAAAGAAGCCCATGTTGCGGGCTTTCGAAGCGATTAAACCGAAAGCCGCAAAACCCGCCCCTCCACCGCCACGCACAGGGGATTTCTCAGGGACTCGGGCAGCCGCTCCGGCCCCCCCGCCGTCACCACGAACGTGGCCGGCATTCCGGGAACCAATCGGCCCAAGACCCCCTCGAGACCCAGAAGATCGGCGGCGGTCCCCCCGGCGCACGCCACCACCTCCCCCATGGTAAACCCCGCCTGCCGAAACAGGGTCATCTCCTCCAATACGGCCTCCCCATGATGCACCCCCAGGCTGCCGCTGTCCGTCCCCACGGCCATCCGGACTCCCAATTCCCGGGCCCGGACCATCTGCTCCACCTGGGACTCCAGGTTGCGCAGGCAGACGGATCGCTCCACACTCTCCGCCGGCAGATGCTCGGAATACGCTTTCATGGTGCACGCGGTGGGGACCCAGACGATCCCACGGTCCGCCATTCGTTTCAAATTGTCCGTCCCCATGAAAAACCCGTGCTCGATGGAATCGCACCCGGCCTCCAGGGCCCGGCGTACGGGAATTTCCCCGTTGGCATGGACCATGGTCTTCAGCCCCAACGAACGCGCCGCTTTCACCGCCTCTGCGAGTTCTTCCCCGGTGAACTGGGGAGCGGTCCGCCTGCCGAACTCGAGAAGGCTGTTCAGCCCCGAATTAACGATCTTCACATGATCCCGGCCCGCCCGGGAAACCACTGTGATGGATTGAGCCAGGGTCTTTCCCGCCCGGGGAGGACGGCCAATGAGTTTCCCGTACCGGCCCGGGGCCCGCCACGCGCACCCTGCCGCGGCGATGCGCACCGGCGCGGTTCCATGGGCCGGGGTCCGGAGCTTGTATTTCAGGGCATGGGCCTCCCGATCCCCGCCGTCCCGCACCGCGGTGACACCGTGAGCCAAGTGCGCCTCCATGTTCCCGTCAATGATCGCCCAGGCCCGATCCCGGTCCGCCGATAGCTGAGTTTCGCGTTGCACGGGATCCGGAGTACCGGACATAAACAGATGCACATGCGCGTCCACGAGCCCCGGCAACAGGGTGGCTCCGGGAACATCCAACACCGGACCCTCCACGGGGCGGGCCCTCCCCGGGAAAGTCTCCACGGTATGGAGCCTCCCGTCCCGGATGCCCAACAGAGCGCCCCGGCGGACGCTTCCATCCGCGCCGTCCAGCAGCCATCCCACCTTCAGCGTGATTTTTCCGGGGAGAAGCGTGGGGATCCCGCAAGACAATGAATCGACTTCCGTCTTCTTTCCCTTACGTGTTTCGTCCGTGCTCATCCTTCACCTGTTTCCGGCGGCGCGGGCATACCCTCCCTCGTCGTGAAGAAGAACCCTGAAAGACCTTCCGCCAAGGGATCCTCCAGCCTGGTACTCTCGTAAAAAAAACCCGTATCTGTCAAGAGAGGCTTCCGAATCTCCGGGAAGATGTCGAAAAGCCCCATACCGAGAACTCTCTCCACCGAACCCATCCACCGGCTTGTCCGGAACGACGCCAGACAAATCTTGACTTTGTACCGAATTTCCGCGAAGGATAGCTTCACCACATCGTGTGGAACCCCTGAACGAACGGCTTCACAAATACGCGGGAGACGCAGTCACGTGACCCAGGGCGCATCCGATTTCAACCAGTCCCGGCCCCACCCCGCCCCTTCCCTATGGATCACGGGCATAGGACGCGTATTCCCCGAACCGTCCCATCTCCGTTCTCTTTCCCGGGAACCCTCCCGGGAGACCCCTATGGAGATGGGTCGGGTGGAAGACACCGTTCTGAAGGAGGTTCTGGACGATCAGGCCCTCCAGGCATTGGATCGGAATACGGCGCTTGCGGTGGTAGCGGCCCGGCGGGCCCTGGAACATCGCGGACGGGCGATCCCCGCCGGCGCTCCGGATACGGGATGCTGTTTGGGGACCACATTCGGGGGCATCGGCAGTCTGGAAGAATTCCTGACCGTGCTGTGGGAAAAGGGACCCAGGAAAGTGCACCCCAGGGCGCTCCAGATGACCATTTCCAATGCGGCCGCCTCCAACCTGTCCATCGACTTGTCCTTCCATGGGGTCACATCCACCTGTTCCGGAGGCATCCTTTCCGGTCTCCACGCCTTGATGCATACCGTGGATTCCATGAGTCTCGGGGTGTTTCCCTCTGTCATGCTGGCCGGAGGAACGGAGTCGCCCGACAGTGCATGGGTCTCCCGCTGGTGCCGCCTGTACGGTATGGATGGGATCATCCGCACCGAAGGAGCCGCGCTGGCCGTTTTGGAGAGATCTTCTCCCGAAAGGCCCTTCGATTCCCGAGTCTTGGCCCGATGGGTGACGCACGGCGGGTTTCACCTTCCCGAATCCGTGCTCGAGGATTCCGACGAGAGCACCCGGACCTTTCGGAACCTCGTTCTCGGGGTATTGGATCAAAGCGGCCTCAGCATCGAGGACATTCATACGGCGGTCGCATTCGGCGGGTCCCGGGAAGTCCGCGCACAATCACTTCGCCGGTGTCTCAAGGCTCTCTGGAACCGGGAACCCCTGGATTCGCATGGGGAATCTTCGGAATTCGCCGGGGCCGCCACGGCGGTGAATCAACTTTTCCGTCTTGTCGAGGAATTCCCCGCAACCGGCCCTTCCGCGCTTCCGGCGCACCGTGGAACTTTTCTTTTCGCCGCCGTTGCGGACGACGGGGACTTCTGTGTGATCGTTCTGGATCGGGTATCCGCCGGGACGACTGTGGAAAACGTGTGACCGGGGCAGCCGGACGGGATGCACCGGAGTGAAGACAGCACTCAAATCCCTCCGAATAGCCCATGGATAAACAGCTATGCGGGCAGGCCGGCGAAAAACGATGAGATGCAAGGCGCGC
>CAZQXK010000133.1:0-2955 GCA_964597345.1 uncultured Thermodesulfobacteriota bacterium
AGGCGTCCGTCTCGGCGGTTCCGGCGTCGTCGGAGAAGGTCAGGGTGACGCCGGTCATGGGAACGCCCAGAAACGTCACCGCGCCCAGAATCTGAACCGTCGCCGCCGGGGTCACCTCGATGTAGGCCATGCGAAGAGTCAGGTCGCGAAAGAGTCCCGCCGCCACGGAACGGCTCACGTCATAGACTCCCGCTTCCGCGTACGTATGGAGCGGGTTTTCTTCGAGGCTCGTCTCCCCGTCCCCGAAGCACCAGGCGGGAGATGAAACGGGTACGGTGGACGTGTCGGTAAACTGGACCGCCAGCGGCGCCGGGCCGGATCGGGGCGCCGCCTCGAAATCGATATCCAGAGCGGGCGGTGGGAATGCTTTCTGTATGAAATAGTCGAAGTTCCAATTGGCCAAGGGGCCCAGGGAGGCCGGGCCGGCGGAGAAGACGGAGATGGAACCCTCGCTCTGATCCAGGAACTCGAGGCGGATTTGTTCGCTCCCGAGCCCGAGGCACGGGGCTTCGAACAGTCGTTCCGTGGGTGCTCCCAGGAAGGCCTCGAACCAGGCTCCGTCAAAGGTGAACAACGCCACCGTGGAGCCCGCCGCATAGTCCTGCACGTACAGATTGAAACTTCCCGTCATATCCTTCCAGATACCCGACCGGTCCGTACGAATGGCCGGGAATACCTTCTGGATGGACGTATCCAGGAGTTGCGCCGCCGGATCCTGGGTATTGTCCAGCAACACGGCCTCCCCGGCATCGTCGGAAAGAAAGGTGAGCATCAGTTTCCGGGTTTGTCCGGGGCCTAAGGAATCCGCCTCGAAGGCATTTCCCTCGAGGGCGCCCAGAAACGCGTGAAAGGTGACTGCGTCCGGCGTATACACCACCACGGTGGATCCGGCGGCATAGTGCTGTATGTAGAAGTTGTGACCCGGGCTCTCCATGGAGTCTTTCCATATTCCATGGTATTGCGCGGACCCGACGCCTCCCGAGAGCATCCATACAATACCCGCCGCGCAGGCGACCCAAAACACGAGAAAAAAACGACGATTCGTCCTCGTTCTCATGTTGCATCCCCCTATGCATTGGAATGTTCTTGGCTGTTGGGTGAACGACCTGGAATGAACACGCTCAGAGCGGTTTCGTGCTCCCTGCGTCGGGCGAGGCGGAGAACAACGGCTTTAACCGGGGCGCCGGACTGGATTCCCCGGGAAAGGGTCCCTTCGGGAAGGTCGGCGTACAGAGGGGCTTGAAGACGATTCCATGCTTAACACCCTGGTAAGGGTTTCATGGTTCCTCTTCAGGCCAAACTACTCCCTAGTTGAATTGTAACGGAGGGGCGGAAACATGCACAAGTTTTTTTTGGGGGGTCCGGATCCGGGTCTGGGTTCGGCGCGGTGGTGCTCAGGAGGCGATGGAAACCCGTGGGAAGTGCGTCCGGCGAATCACGTTCCCTCGAGCGTTGCCGCAAGCCGCTCGATTTCCGGTCTAACAGGCTGTTGAAAAACGCGATCTGCTGTGTTGCGCTTCATCCTTACGTCATTGCGACGTACTGGCAGGGCGCACCGGGCGCCTCGGCCCGCAACTCCTCGGGAATGCGTTTGGCCGCCTCCCCCAGTACCTCCAGACTCCGAAGCACGGCGTTGATCGTCTTACGGTCGCGAGCGGACGCCTTGAAGGACATGCCGGAAGTGAACAGGGTCGTTTCCTCCATGGCGGTCAAAATGTCTTCGAGATAATCCCGATAGTCGCGTTTCATAGCATGACCGCTTCCCTCAAGATACGACGGCCGATGCGCGGATCCTGAGGAATGAGGCGACCATGCAGTACGCCCCAATGATGAAGGATGCGGCGTCACGCCAAAGGCGTGAAAGCAGAGGGCGTTTTTCACCAGCCGGATCAGTATGGCGTAGAATTCGGTGAAAATGCAGCGTCTTTTCAATAGGCGCGGGTCCAAGCCCTTACACAGCGCATCCATGGAGGGTTGCTAACGGGGGGACCCCGCACGGAACAGGCGTGAAGGCGAGGAGACCCCTCTGTTTTCCGTTCCGGCGGGCATGCGGAAGTGGAAGGTGCACGGATGGGATAAGTGGAACCCCCCCCTCCGAAGAAGCGGTTTCGCCACCGGCCTACCGGGCATCCCGGGCACGGAAGGAAAGCAGCGGCGGAGGCCGCAAGCATGCTTGGGCCTCCGCG
Source organism: uncultured Thermodesulfobacteriota bacterium (assembly GCA_964597345.1). GTDB lineage: Bacteria > Desulfobacterota > Desulfarculia > JACQYL01 > JACQYL01 > CAZQXK01. Next base: position 2,187 of record CAZQXK010000133.1, read on the forward strand.
GGATGGTGCGCGAGCGATTCTATGATCTCACGCGCGCTAAAGGGTCCTAAATAGGGTGTCGCCGGCAGGAAACTACGGAGTCAAATCCGCGCAGACGGCGTAACAACTCAGCGTTTGCGCTGACGCTTCCGTGTTAAAACCCGTTACCGACCATCCTGAAAGACCTGCAGCTGGCTGGTTTACCAGGATCGTGAATGTTGCGAATCCCATATTCCATCCTCCGCTGACGGCTTTGTCTCCGGGATTACAGGATGCCGTGCACATTTTAAGGCCGTTCGACGATATACTTTCGGAATGGGAGACGGTATAGAAGTCTAGGACACCTGCAGGCCCCTGGGGCCCTTGGGGTCCAGTAGCGCCCTGAGGCCCTGTATCGCCCTGGGGACCCGTATCACCCTGAGGACCGGGATCGCCCTGTGGGCCCTGCGGTCCCGGGTCTCCCTTTTCGCCCTTGCCGAATCCCGTGAAGGTGCGCTCCAGAAGGAAGTCGATGGGATCCTGGCCCGCCAGGGTCAATGTGGCCGTGGCGGTATCCTCGTCGATGAACTGCATGCTCAGGTGATGGCCCTGGCCCCCCAGGTCGTCGGCGTCCACGCCCATGGACTCGAAATCGGGCGCCAGAAAGGCGGCGAAGTCCACGGCGTCGGGCGAGTAAATGACCACCACGGAATTGTCCGCGATGTCGTAGGATTGTACGTAGAAGTTGTCGTTGGGCCGCACCGGGTCCCCTTTCCAGATGCCGCTCTGGGCCAGGCAGGGGGATGCCGCC
>CAZQXK010000134.1:0-2922 GCA_964597345.1 uncultured Thermodesulfobacteriota bacterium
TGAAGCCGTTCACCCGGGAATGGTCCTTTATTCTGACGCACGGCGTTGGCCGCGGGTTTCCCACCGAAGGCCGGGAGTCCTTCGGAGAGTCCTTTCGAATCCCTTACGCCGGTGAGGTTCGGCGAAGGACGGCCGAGCGGCTGAACCGAATGGATGGAGTTTCGAGGATCGTCAAGCCGCATGTTTGCGCTGCAACGAGACTCTCCTGGAATTGCTTCCGCGACACGTGAAATCTTGGTTCGGCAATAAAAAGCACTCCCTTTGGTTTCAGGCATAATCGAAGCTGTCGAAAAAGCGTGTCCGCACGAGGGACTTCATGTACCATCCAGAAGGCCAGGATAAAATCAAAAGTGGTGTCGAATAGCGGATGATTCGGCTCACATCTAACCGTGCGGATTGTGTCCGAAAGTCCGGCTCTTTCAGCACGGCGTCTCAATATATGCAACATTTTATCCTGGACATCCGCAGCTACGACAGTTCCCCGACTTCCGACGAGCCGGGCCAGGCCGATGGAAAAAAAGCCCATTCCACATCCCACATCCAAGACCGTCATGCCTTCGGTTACATACGCTCCAAAAAGCGTTTCGGGTTTATGAAAGAAAGACCGCAGGCGGTTGTCGAATGTGTATGCCATCCACCATGGGCAAATGTGGTCTCTCATAGTAAACTCCTTCGGATTATCGCGACCGCATAGCATTCCGGGGCGCTGAAGTGGAGTTTGCTGGCCGAACGGACCCGGATGAATTCGGATCGGATGTTCATATGGGATACCTTTCCCTCGATCCGTAAGGCGGCAAAAACCGTGTCACCCGTTCCACCTTCTTGGGGAATACCCTTGCACAGGGCCCTCTATACACCGGGAGCTGCGCTGTCGTCGAGAGTTCTCATACGCGAAAACCGGTACTCCTCCCGCGGGCCGAATCCACAGCGGCGTGTCGCGTTCCCTTAAGGCGCCCTCAGCGAGATTTACCGTACATATACAGGAAAGAGCCCATATCCCTCCGTGCGGCGGCCGCCTATGCTCAAAACCTAAGCGTCCCGAAAACCCGTGCGGGGAATGGTTGGCAACCGGGTTTCCAGCGGCGAGTTGAGAGCGATGGAGCCCCCGGGAACCCCCAACCGTCGGAGATTCCCCAAGGGTCGGAGAGGCGAGCCCGCCCTGATGGCGGAAACTTGCCGTGTCTTAAATGAAACGTACCTGAACCCGGACGGAGGATACCAGATGGAAACCAAGGACAAGAACATCGTGAATGGGGTGAACGTAGGCCAACTCTTCGATACCATTGAACTCATCCGGAAGAGCCCCGAAATCGCCAAGTTCAGATTTCGTGCGACCAACCGATGGGTTGGGGGCACGCACAACCAGGCCACGGTGAAAGACTTCTATGGAGCTCTCAAGGAAGACACTTCGCGGGCGCCCATGGTCTTTGACTTGGACGAACCGCCCCTTCTTCTTGGAAACAACGAGGGGGCCAACCCGGTGGAGTACTTGCTGGTAGCCCTGTCCGGTTGTCTGACTACCAGTCTGGTCGCCCACGGTTCTGCGAAGGGAATTCAGATCAAGGGTGTGGAATCCCGATACGAAGGTGAGTTGGATCTGCGGGGTTTTCTAGGGATCTCCGATGAGGTTCCCGTAGGTTACCAAGGCATCCGGGTGTATTTCAAGATCGACGCGGACATCTCGGAGCAGGAGAAGCAGGAATTGGTCTCCATGGGGCAAAAGTTCTCCCCCGTGTTCAATACGATTACGAAATCGGCCCCGGTATCCGTCCACCTCGAGCCCTGAGGAAGACCACGCTGTCCCCGAAATCCCGGGGTTGGGCGGCGCGTCCTCGATACGCTTCTCGGTGTGGGGAAAGGGGATGGATTTTCCATTCACTCGTAATCCCGTTTCTTAGCGGGTCACCAGGGAGAATACGGAGATGGACACGGCGGTGTACCGAGTACCCACCGAGCTGTATGCGCAATGCATCGAAGGCTCGAAACGAATTCGTTGGGACATCGATCGGGATGTACTGAGGGGACGGGCATTTGATTTTTCCAAGAAGTTCCTTCCGGACGGTCTTTCCAAGGCGGATACCCTGGATTTTCTGAAGGAAGGCGACAAGAAGCGGTTGAGCCGGATCCAGGGGCGCACCTACGCCAACATGTTCGGATTCGTGGAACGCTTTATTGTCGCCAAAATCCTGGAGATCAGCCGGGACCATTGGCTGGGGGACCAGGTGGCGCTGGAAGCCCTGGTGCGTTTCTGCGACGAGGAACTGAAACACCAGGAGCTTTTCCGCCGCATCGAGACCATGATGCCGGCCGGCATGCCGGACGGATACGCCTTTCCCTGGGATTCCAGCGCAGTGGCGGGGGCGGTGCTGGAGAAGTCCACCTGGGCCGTGATGGCGCTCATCTATGAAATCGAGTTGTTCACCCAGGAGCACTACAAGCAGAGCATCGAGCCGGACGACCAATTGTCCGAGCTGTATAAGGATATCTTCTTGTTCCATTGGAAGGAGGAAGCGCATCACGCATTTCTGGACGCGCTGGAATGGCCGAGAGAAGACCGGAAGCTTTCGGTCGAGGAGCGGGACCAAGCCGTGGATGAGGTGATCGAGCTGGTGGGGGCGGTGGATGGGATCCTGCAGGAGCAAAGCCGGCTCGATGCCGAGTACTTTTTCAAGATTTCTGATGGATCGTTTTCCGTCGAGGAGGTCCAAACCATCCGGGAGGTCGTATGGAAGGCCTATCGGCGGCAGTATATATTTTCCGGAGTGGAACACCCCAAGTTCCAGAGTCTCATTCGGAGTCTGACAACGGACGCCCAGATGGGGCGGATCGAACAGGCCCTTTCCTCGATGGCCTGATTCCCAGATCCGTTCCAACGCGAAAGGAGGATTCATGCGACGTGTATCGAAAGTTGTGTTTGCGGGT
>CAZQXK010000135.1:0-2809 GCA_964597345.1 uncultured Thermodesulfobacteriota bacterium
AACTGCCGCCTCAGGTGGCGGTAGGCGTCTTGTTCCAAGACCTCCCGGTTGAAAGGCATAAAGCCCCAATCCTGCCCTTCGGGTGAAAAATCATCCGGCGGCGCCCCCACCCGAACTCCGGAGACGTAAAAGCAGGGATATGCCCAGGATTCACAACCACACCGATCCATGGCCAGCGGCAGATCATGAAGAATCCCCAGGGAAAGGCCTCGCTCGAAAGCATGGACTTCCACGTTCTCCAGTTGCCGGGACAGCTCCCACTGCACGTACTGATGAAATTCAACGCGATTCGGGTTCTCGATCAGAAACGCCTGCGCCCCTTCCGAGTCCGGATGCCGAAACCGCTCGGGCCAATCCTGCCACACCCAGAGCGGCGGAGACGCCTGCTCGAAATGCTCGCTCAGAGCCAGATACAAAGCGAAGTCACGAAGGGCGTCGCCTTCTCTTTCCACGTATTGCCGGAAAGCGGCGCATCTGGGATGCTCCTCAGGCAGAGATTGGAATTCCCTGAAGAGCAAATGCAGAAACCGCCGTTTGAGTGCGGCCGCCTTCTCATACTGCACGAACTCCGAATTTCGGAGATCCGCCAAAAGGTCCTTGATTTCCGGCTGGTGCAGCAAGTCCCGGGCCTCGGGGCAGGACTCGAACTCGGGCACGGCTTCCATGTCCAGGTACAGGTAGTTGTAATAGAGCGGACTCAAGGGAAGATAGGGGCTCACATTATACGGTCTACGGTTGTGAATCGCCTGCAGGGGATTGATCCGGATCATGCGGGCGCCCATCCGATCCCGGCACCAATCCACAAGATTCTTCAGATCCGTGAAATCTCCCACTCCCCAATTTCGTCCCGAACGCAAACTGTATAACGATACATCCAAACCGGCCGCCTTGCTTCCGGACTCCAAGGACGCGGGCAAATGAGCACGGGGCGGGCAGACCACTAAAACCATAAAGGTTTCCTGCAGAATCCCGCCCTCTTCTATGCGGAGACAGACCTGGTAGTCCCCGAGTTCGAGGTCCCCTGGAAACGGCACTCCGTAAACCGCCACGGAGTATCCGTTTTCCTCCAACGACTCGAGAAAAACCATCTGATCTTCCGTGAAGGCCATGTGGACTTGCCCGTTCACGCACCCGCTCAACGTCACGCCCGCACGCATATCCCTGCCCGGCGCCTTATCAGGCGGCAGCCGGAACTTCAAGAAGGCCGGAAGACGATCCTTGGAAACGGCAAGCATCGAAGGCAGAATGGCCGCGAACCGCTCGCGCAGCAGTCGATCCTTTTCCCGCAGCACCTCTTCTTCCCTGTCCACTCCGAATCCCATAGCCCTCAGAAGGGCGCGCTGGATGCCGGGCTCGATTCGGCGCACTTGGCCCCATACGTCTTCATACTCCGGTTCAATACCACAAGATTCAGCCAGCTCGTCCAAAGCGGGTCGATCCATATCGGTCATCTTCGGCCTCCCTGAGGGTAGCATGCTCATACCAGTAAACTCGTCGCCCCCATCCGCTTGTTCCATGATCGTGTAGTCATGGTTCACCGTCTATGCTATAAATAATTCGAAATTTCGGCAAGAAGCGTGATCCGCTGCGCGGGTCGCCGCACATCCCGCCGGTGCTCATCAGCCGGTCGGACACACGGTTTCGCCGCAGCCTCTACCGCGTGAAACGGCTTGTTTACAGGGCGCTTCGTCCGGGGGGATTCCCACTGTCCAATCCGGAATCGTCTACACTATTAAGGAGAATCTCGTGCATATCGAAGTGGACCAGATCAAGTGTCAAACCGCGGGCCTCTGTGTCAAGGCATGCCCGGAGGTATTCCGGTTCCAGGAGGGGAGCAAGAAAGCCACGGTGATTTTGAAAGAGATTCCGTACAACCTCCGGGAGAAATGCCTTGAGGCGGCTCGAAAATGCCCCAACGAAGCAATCAGCATTCGGGAGGACATCTAGCAGGCCGTCGAGAAACGTGATCCGCGGTCACGCCATCGACGTGAGGATTCATCCTCCGTCATTGCGGCATACTTGTATCGATGCCTCATTCCTCAGGATTCGCCCGCCTTGCCTCTCGTCGTTTTGCACCGGCCCGCCGGCAACACGGTGTACCAGCGGGCTGCCAGACGCCGCAAACGGGCTCCCTGACCAAACCGTTGCCCGCTCCGAAGGGCCCCGAACGGACAGCCTTGCCGCGCGTTGTCTCGGCCGCGCTGTTCCGGAACCCGACGTCCGCCATCCGCAAGGAACCACGTCCTTCGGACGATGCCCTGTTCAGCCGGCCGGTGTTGCTTTGCCTGACCCTTCGATACGGACCGAATACACACGGATGCACGTGTTCGGACGGGCGGTGGGATCCAGGCGCAAGCGGAACAAACGCGTATCTATCTGCAGAGGAAAGACGTATTCCCGTCTCCCTTCCTCGATCAAGAGATATACCGCCTGATCGGCGACAAATCCGGACCCAAGATCGTAGTAGATCGCCACGTGGTCATGGTTCTCCAGATGAACGACTTCCAGATCCACCATCACCTGTCCGATACGTCCCTGTGAAAGATACAGGGGCTGCGAAACCAGAAATCCATCCTCACCCGAGGCGCAATACTTCGAGAAATCCCGTTCATGATAGGCGAGCGCCAATTGCGGCCCGGTTCTCCAAAAGGCGCCGCTGCCCCCCTTGCCCCAGTAAAACTCGGGACCACGTCGGTGCTCCATCCCCGCAAACATCGCCAGAGCACACAGAGTCACCCCCATGAGAAGTTTTTCCCCCTGACGGAATGCATCCGCTTCAGGCTTAGCGCCACCCGGCAAAGACCGACAC